>NZ_JBNNWD010000003.1:0-589930 GCF_050280885.1 Pseudomonas sp. NPDC086566 | reverse complement strand
CAGCTGGATGTCCTGGAAGAAGCCGGTCTTGAACAGCGAACGGGTGGAATCCACCAGGCGGCGGTCGTCAGCCTGATCGCCAACGTTGAGTGGCAGGGCGCCGAACACGCTGCCGGCGGACACCCGCTGCAGGCCGTTGACACGAATATCGGAGATAGTGAAGGACTCGGCGTGAACTTCAGCGATCATCAGTGCGGACATGACCGCAGTTAGCAGCAGACGTTTCATGAAGTCCTTTTATTCCAACTGGCAATAAACAACCCGCCGCATGGTGACGGCCGGTTCGCAATTGAGCGAAGCTTTTAAAGTCGACCCAGATCGTTGATCAGGGCGAGCAACATCACCCCTACGACCAAACTGATACCGATCTGGACCCCCCAACCTTGCACCCGTTCTGACAATGGACGACCGCGCGCCCACTCGACCAGGTAAAACAGCAAATGCCCCCCATCCAGTACTGGAATGGGCAGCAGGTTAAGAACCCCCAGGCTTATGCTCAGGTAGGCCAGGAAATTCAGGAAATCCCCCACGCCGGACTGGGCTGAAGCGCCCGCCACTTTAGCAATGGTTATCGGTCCGCTCAAGTTTTTTACCGAGAGCTCACCGAACAGCATTTTCTTCAGCGACTCGAGGGTCAGGACGCTCATGTTCCAGGTCCGCGAGAGCCCCTCGCCCACGGCATCCAGTGGGCCATAGCTGACTTCGCGGAGCATGCTGGCAGGCCATTCGGCGCCCTTCACGCCCGCGCCAAGGTAGCCCCCGGCGGCTTTGCCTTCGCCTTTGTGAGCCAGCGTGACCGGCACATCGAGTGTCGCGCCGTCGCGCTCGACTCGCAGCACCACCCGGGAATCAGGGCGAGCACGCACACTGTCTACCACCTGCTGCCAATCACTGAGCGCCGTGCCGTCGAGGGCGAGCAAAGTGTCGCCGGCTTTCAGGCCAGCGGCAGCAGCCGGGCCTTTCGGATCGATCTCGGCCAGCACGGGCGATACCGCCGGCCGCCATGGGCGCAGGCCCAGGGACTGAATGGGGTCCGGCTCGTCGGCCCCCTTGAGCCAATGATCCAGCTTCACCTGCAGCTGGCGCTCGGCGGTGGCGCCATCATCGCGCACCCCAACCTGCAGGGTGCCACTCTCACCCAGGCGGCGAACCAGTTGCAAATTGACTGCCGACCAACCGCTGGTCGCCTTGCCATCGATAGATACAATTTCCTGACCAGCGGCCAGGCCAGCCGATGCTGCCAGGCTCCCCGGCTCGACCGCACCGATCACCGGTCGGACCTGCTGGGTACCGAGCATGGCCAGCAACCAGAAGAAGACGATGGCCAGGAGGAAATTGGCGATCGGGCCTGCGGCTACGATGGCGATGCGCTGACGCACCGACTTGCGGTTGAACGCTTGATCGGCGAGCGCCGAGGGCACTTCGCCCTCACGCTCGTCGAGCATCTTGACGTAGCCACCCAGCGGGATCGCCGCCACCACGAACTCGGTGCCCTGGCGGTCATGCCAGCGCAGCAACGGCATGCCGAAGCCGACGGAGAAGCGCAGCACCTTGACCCCGCAACGCCGGGCAACCCAGAAGTGGCCAAATTCGTGGAATGTGACCAGTACACCCAGGGCCACCAGGGTGCCGACAATCATGTAGAGCGCAGTCATATCTATCTCCGAATGACGTTCAGCAGAACCCTGGTAGCGCGCCAGGCCTCAACGACCGTGACGCCTCAGCCACTCACGGGCCAGCTCACGGGCGCGCTGGTCGGAAGCAAACACAGCCTCCAGCGATGGCAGCGGCACCACAGGTTCCTGATCAAGCACCTGTTCGATCATACCCGCGATCTCAGGGAAGCGGATACGCCGCTGGAGAAATGCCTCGACCGCGACCTCGTTGGCCGCATTGAGCACCGCAGGCGCGCTGTGACCGGCTTCGGCCGCCTCGCGTGCCAGGCGCAGGCAAGGGAAGCGCTGTTCGTCCGGCGCCTGGAAGTCCAGGCGGGCGATGCGGAACAGGTCCAGCGGGGCGACCCCGGACTCGATCCGTTCTGGCCAGGCCAAGGCATTGGCGATGGGGGTGCGCATGTCCGGATTGCCCAACTGGGCCAGCACCGAACCGTCGATGTAGTCGACCAGCGAATGGATCACGCTTTGCGGATGCACGACCACCTCGATTTTGGCCGGCGCCGCATCGAACAACCAGCAGGCTTCGATCAGCTCCAGGCCCTTGTTCATCATGCTGGCCGAGTCCACGGAAATCTTCCGCCCCATCGACCAGTTGGGATGAGCACAGGCCTGTTCCGGCGTGACATCGACCAAGGCTGCCTGCGGCGTCTCGCGGAACGGCCCGCCCGAGGCGGTCAGCAGGATACGGCGCACGCCGACCTGGCCCAGGCCGCGAGCATAATCGCCCGGCAAGCACTGGAAGATCGCATTGTGCTCACTGTCGATCGGCAGCAGCACCGCACCACTGCGCCGCACCGCGTCCATGAACAGCGCGCCGGACATCACCAGCGCTTCCTTGTTGGCCAGCAACACCTTCTTGCCCGCTTCCACGGCGGCCAGGGTCGGACGCAGGCCAGCGGCACCCACGATGGCGGCCATCACCGCATCCACGTCAGGGGCTGCGGCGACCTCGCAGAGACCCGCCTCCCCCACCAGCACCTGGGTAGCGGAGCCGGCACCCAGCAGACCATCACGCAAGCGGGTAGCGGCTTGGTCATCGGGCACCACGGCATAGACCGGGTGGTGCCGAACGCACAGGGCAAGCAGCTCGTCGATGCGCGAGTAGCCGCTGAGCGCGAAGACCTGATAGCGTTCGGGGTGCCGCGCGATCACATCGAGGGTATTGAGACCGATCGAGCCGGTCGCACCCAGGACGGTAATGCGCTGCATGCGACTCACATCACACCCCATTCGGCAGCCCACAGCAGCACGGCGAAGATCGGGATCGCTGCGGTCAGGCTGTCGATGCGATCCAGCACCCCACCATGGCCAGGCAGCAGGTTGCTGCTGTCCTTGATGCCGGCCCGACGCTTGAACATGCTCTCGGTCAGGTCACCGATCACCGACGACATGACCACCAGCGCAGCACCCAGCAGGCCCAGCAGAAGCTGGCCGAAGCCCCAGCCACGGCTGATGCCCACCACCAAGGTGATCACCAGGCTGACCGCCAGGCCGCCATAGACGCCTTCCCAGCTCTTGCCCGGGCTCACCTGCGGCGCCAGCTTGCGCTTGCCAAAGGCACGACCGGAGAAATAGGCACCGATATCAGCTGCCCAGACCAGCACCATGACCGACAGGATCAGCCAGTTGCCGAGCTGCCAATGCTTGAGCAGGATCAGCCCTTGCCATGCCGGTAACAAGATCAGCAAGCCGATCAGCAGCTTGCAGGCCGCACTGGCCCACAGCTCGCTGCTGCGGGGATAGGTCAGCACCAACCAGGTGGCCAGCGCCCACCAGATGACCGAAGCGCCAAGCACCCACGGTGCCAGGTCCGGCATGAGATGGAGCAGCATCAGCGCTCCGGCGACCACAGTGGCGTAGGCGATGCGCAATGGCTGAGCCACCAGCCCGGCCAGACGCGCCCACTCCCAGGCACCGAGGGTCACCACGAAGCCGATGAACAGGGCGAAGTCCCCGCCGTTGAGCAGGAAGAAACCACCCAGCGCGACCGGCAACAGGATCAGCGCGGTAATGATGCGTTGTTTAAGCATTAAGCACGAGCTCCAGCCTCGACCTGCTCGCTGGTCTTACCGAAGCGGCGCTGGCGCGAAGCGAAATCGGCCAGGGCTTTGCGCATGGCCTCGTGTTTGAAATCCGGCCAGTAGAGGTCGGAGAAGTACAGTTCGGCATAGGCCAGTTGCCACAGCAGGAAGTTGCTGATGCGATGCTCGCCACCGGTACGGATGCACAGGTCGGGCAATGGCAGCTCGCCTGTGGCCAGGCAGGTCTGCAGCAAGCCAGGGGTGATGTCGTCCGGGCGCAGATGGCCGGCTTGAACCTCGCGCGCCAGGCGTTGGGCGGCCTGAGCGATATCCCACTGGCCGCCGTAGTTGGCGGCGATCTGCAGAATGAAGCGGTTACTGCCCGCTGTCAGCGCCTCGGCTTCACGCATGGCGGCCTGCAGCTCGGGGTGGAATCGCGTACGGTCACCGATGATGCGCAGGCTGATGTTGTTCTCGTTGAGGCGCCGGGCCTCACGGCGCAAGGCCGAGAAGAACAACTCCATCAACGCACCGACCTCTTCGGCAGGGCGCTGCCAGTTTTCACTGGAGAACGCAAACAGGGTCAGCACTTCGACCCCGGATTCGGCGCACACCTCGATGACTGCGCGTACCGCGTCGACGCCAGCCTTGTGCCCGGCAACGCCGGGCAGCAGGCGCTTCTTCGCCCAGCGGTTGTTGCCATCCATGATGATCGCGACGTGACGCGGCACCGAAGACGGCGCCGCCAACTTGGACTTTTCCATTAAAAAACCTCGGCCTTAAACGGCCAACAGGTCCTTTTCCTTGGCTTTGTAAGCGGCATCGACTTCAGCAATGAACTTGTCGGTCAGCTTCTGGATCTCGTCAGCGGCGCGACGTTCTTCGTCCTCGCTGATTTCCTTGTCCTTGGTCAGCTTCTTCAGATCACCCAGGGCATCGCGGCGCACGTTACGCACAGCCACCTTGGCGTCTTCGGCAACGCCGCTGGCCTGCTTGGTGTAGCCCTTGCGGGTTTCTTCGGTCAGGGCCGGCATCGGCACGCGGATGGTGGTACCGGCGCTGGACGGGTTCAGGCCCAGGTCGGAGGTCAGGATGGCCTTCTCGATGGCAGCGCTGAGGTTCTTGTCGTGAGCGACGATCTTCAGGGTGCGGGCATCCTCGACGGTGATCGCAGCCACCTGGTTCAGCGGCATCTCGCTGCCCCAGGCAGTGACCTTGACGGAATCGAGGATGCTTGGGTGAGCACGGCCCGTGCGGATTGCCGCCAGGTTGCGGCCCAGGGCCTCCAGGGACTTGGTCATGCGCTCCTGCGCGTCTTTCTTGATGTCGTTGATCATGCTTGGACTTCCTCGATCAAAGTACCTTCACCGCCACCGACCACGATGTTCAGCAGGGCGCCAGGCTTGTTCATGTTGAATACCCGCAATGGCATCTTGTGGTCACGGCACAGGCAGATTGCGGTCAGGTCCATCACACCCAGCTTGCGATCCAGGACCTCGTCATAGGTCAGGTGATCGAATTTCTCAGCGTGCGGATCCTTGAATGGATCGGCAGTGTACACACCATCGACCTTGGTCGCCTTCAAAACCACGTCAGCATCGATTTCGATGCCGCGCAGGCAGGCGGCGGAGTCGGTAGTGAAGAACGGGTTGCCAGTACCGGCGGAGAAAATTACCACATCCCCGGAGTTGAGGTGGCGAATAGCTTTGCGACGATCATAGTGATCGGTGACGCCAACCATGGAAATGGCCGACATGACCAGGGCCGGGATGTTCGAACGCTCCAGCGCATCGCGCATGGCCAGGCCGTTCATGACAGTGGCCAGCATCCCCATGTGGTCGCCGGTGACACGGTCCATGCCTGCTGCGCTGAGCGCTGCGCCGCGGAACAGGTTGCCACCACCGATCACCAGGCCGACCTGGACACCGATCCCTACCAGCTGGCCGACTTCAAGGGCCATGCGATCCAGCACCTTCGGATCAATGCCGAAGTCTTCCGAGCCCATCAGGGCCTCGCCGCTAAGTTTGAGCAAAATGCGTTTATAGCGAGGTTGGCGACCACTCACCTGCTGAGCCATTGCGAGTCTCTCCTGCGGCGTACTTTTAGAAAATTCGTGCGAGCCGTTTCGGCTTGCTAACTGTAGCGTGGCACCGTTTTGGTGCCAGCGGCGCCGGGCCTTATAAACCCTTCGCCGTTTTGACAAAGAGGCTGCGCGCGTGAGCGGGCAGCCTCTTTGGGGCGACAGACGGGGCTGTCTTACTGCTTGGCAGCAGCTACCTGAGCGGCAACTTCTTCAGCGAAGTTGTCGACTGGCTTCTCGATGCCTTCGCCAACCTTGAAGTAGGTGAAGGAAACGATTTCAGCACCGGCTTTCTTGGCCAGCTCGCCAACTTTGACTTCCGGGTTCATGACGAAAGCCTGCTCTTTCAGCGAGGCTTCGGCCTTGAACTTGGTGATACGACCGTTGATCATGTTCTCAACGATGTTTTCCGGCTTGCCAGCGATCTTGTCGGCGTTCAGCTGCAGGAAGACGTTCTTCTCGCGCTCGATGGCTTCGGCGGAGATTTCCGACGAATCCAGGAACTCCGGGTTCGAAGCGGCAACGTGCATGGCGATGTTCTTGGCCAGCTCGACGTCGCCGCCTTTCAGAACAACGGCAGCGCCGATCTTGTTGCCGTGCAGGTAGGCACCGACAACGTCACCCTCAACGCGCACCAGGCGACGGATGTTGACGTTCTCGCCGCACTTGGCGACCAGGGCTTCACGAGCTGCTTCACGCGAGGCAACCAGGGGAGCGGCGTCGGTCAGCTTCTGAGCGAACGCTTCTTCCAGGCTTTCGGCCACGAAGTTCTTGAAGTCGTCTTGCAGGGCCAGGAAGTCGGTCTGCGAGTTCACTTCCAGCAGGACGGCGGCTTTGCCGTCGGTCTTGACGGCGATAGCGCCTTCAGCAGCGACGTTGCCAGCCTTCTTGGCGGCCTTGATGGCGCCCGAGGCACGCATGTCGTCAATGGCTTTTTCGATGTCGCCGCCAGCCTTTTCCAGGGCCTTCTTGCAATCCATCATGCCTTCGCCGGTACGCTCGCGCAGTTCTTTGACCAGCGCTGCAGTAATTGCTGCCATTTCAAAATCCTCTTGGAAAGTTTTTCAACCATTCCACCCGCTCGTCACGGGCGTTAAATTCTGCAAATCGCTGCCTTTATATCAGCTCGCCCATGATGCGGGGCTGTTGCTGACAGCAGGATTTCAAGGTGGCAAAAAGGGGGCAGAGCCCCCTTTTTGCGTGCCAAGTAGACGCTAGCGCCTATTACTCAGCAGCAGGTGCAGCCGCTTCTTCAGCGTAGACTTCAGTGCCGCCGGCAACGTTGTTGCGGCCGCGGATGACGGCGTCAGCCATCGAAGTCATGTACAGCTCGATAGCGCGGATGGCGTCATCGTTACCTGGGATGACGAAGTCAACGCCTTCTGGGCTGCTGTTGGTATCGACAACGCCGATAACCGGGATGCCCAGCTTGTTGGCTTCGGTGATAGCAATGCGCTCGTGGTCAACGTCGATCACGAACAGGGCATCAGGCAGACCGCCCATGTCCTTGATACCACCCAGGCTGCGGTCCAGCTTTTCCAGATCGCGCGAACGCATCAGGGCTTCTTTCTTGGTCAGCTTGGCGAAGGTGCCATCTTCGGCCTGGGTTTCCAGGTCGCGCAGACGCTTGATCGAAGCACGGATGGTCTTGTAGTTGGTCAGCATGCCGCCCAACCAACGGTGATCAACGTATGGCGAACCTGCGCGAGCAGCCTGCTCGGCAACGATCTTGCCGGCGGAACGCTTGGTGCCGACGAACAGGATCTTGTTCTTGCCCTGGGCCAGGCGCTCTACGAACGACAGAGCGTCGTTGAACATCGGCAGGGTTTTTTCCAGGTTGATGATGTGAATCTTGTTACGCGCGCCGAAAATGTACTTGCCCATTTTCGGGTTCCAGTAACGGGTCTGGTGGCCGAAGTGCACACCGGCCTTCAGCATATCGCGCATGTTGACTTGGGACATGATAGTTCCTTGATAAGTCGGGTTGGGCCTCCACGTATCCCAATGACCAACCCACGCTTCCGGAGAATCGGGGCACCCAGGCCATCGTGTCGACACGTGTGTGGGTTTGGAGCTGACGGGGTCGTCCCCGAAAGCGGCGCATTTTATACCACAGACCGCGAGCGAACGGAACCCGGATCAGGTTGCGTCCGTCAGCAGTTTTTGCAGCACCCTGCCAAACAGGCCAGAATGCCTCCTTATAGACAGCAGCATGACCGCCTTTATCCCGACAGAATGCCGCCCTGCTCTGCTAGAATCCGGCCTTTCCCGTTTGTTCGCGCCGTCTGCGGCGCCGTAGAGAGCCTGTAATGACCGTCACCATCAAGACTGCAGAAGACATCGAGAAGATGCGCATCGCCGGCCGCCTGGCCGCCGAAGTGCTGGAAATGATCGAAGAACACGTCAAGCCCGGTGTCACCACCGAAACGCTCGACCGCCTGTGCCACGACTACATCGTCAACGTCCAGCAGGCCATCCCGGCGCCCCTCAACTACAAGGGCTACCCGAAGTCGATCTGCACCTCGATCAACCATGTGGTCTGCCACGGCATCCCCAACGACAAGCCGCTCAAGGACGGGGACACGCTCAACATTGACGTCACCGTGATCAAGGACGGCTACCACGGCGACACCAGCCGCATGTTCCACGTCGGTACCGTACCGGTCTGGGCCGAGCGCCTGTCCAAGGTCACCCAGGAATGCATGTACAAGGCCATCGAACTGGTCAAGCCGGGCTGCCGCCTGGGTGACATCGGTGAGGTGATCCAGAAGCACGCCGAGAAGAACGGTTTCTCGGTGGTACGCGAGTTCTGTGGCCACGGCATCGGCAAGGTGTTCCACGAAGAGCCGCAGATCCTCCACTACGGCCGCGCTGGCACCGGCATGGAACTCAAGGAAGGCATGACCTTCACCATCGAGCCGATGATCAACCAGGGCAAGGCCGACACCAAGGTGCTGGGCGACGGCTGGACCGCCATCACCAAGGACCGCAAGCTCTCGGCCCAGTGGGAACATACCCTGGTGGTGACGGCTACCGGTTACGAGATCTTCACCCTGCGCAAGGACGACACCATCCCGCGCACCTCGGCCTGATACCCAAGGCAACCTAAAGACAGGAACGCGACGCGATGCCCCAGGTGGATCCCGAGCTGTTCGACCGTGGCCAGTTCCAGGCGGAACTGGCCCTCAAGGCGAGCCCCATCGCCGCCTTCAAGAAAGCCATCCGCCAGGCCGGCGAGGTGCTCGACAAGCGCTTTCGTTCGGGCTGCGAAATCCGCCCGCTGATCGAAGCCCGCGCCTGGCTCGTGGACAACATCCTGCAACAGGCCTGGAACCAGTTCGACTGGGGCGACCCGAGCGGTATCGCGCTGGTGGCGGTCGGCGGCTATGGCCGCGGCGAGCTGCATCCGCACTCGGACATCGACCTGCTGATTCTGCTCGGCGCCGCCGAGCATGAACGGTACCGCGAGGCCATCGAGCGCTTCCTCACCCTGCTGTGGGACATCGGCCTGGAAGTCGGCCAGAGCGTGCGCACCGTCGACGAATGCGCCGAACAGGCCCGCGCCGACCTGACGGTCATCACCAACCTGATGGAAAGCCGGACCATCGCCGGCCCCGAAGACTTGCGCCAGCGCATGCTCGAGGTGACCAGCACCGGCTACATGTGGCCGAGCAAGGATTTCTTCCTGGCCAAGCGTGCCGAACTCAAGGCCCGCCACCACAAGTACAACGACACCGAGTACAACCTCGAGCCCAACGTCAAAGGCTCGCCTGGCGGCTTGCGCGACATTCAGACGGTGCTCTGGGTCGCCCGCCGCCAGTACGGCACGCTGAACCTGCATGCCCTGGCCGGCGAAGGCTTCCTGCTGGAAAGCGAGAACGAACTGCTGGCCTCGTCCCAGGACTTCCTGTGGAAAGTGCGCTATGCCCTGCACATGCTCGCCGGCCGCGCCGAGGACCGCCTGCTGTTCGACCACCAGCGCAGCATCGCTGCACTGCTCGGCTACAGCGACGACAACCCCAAGCGCGCCATCGAACAGTTCATGCAGCAGTACTACCGGGTGGTGATGAGCATCAGCCAGCTGTGCGACCTGATCATCCAGCACTTCGAGGAAGTCATCCTCGCCGATGATGGCAGCGGCACCACCCAGCCGCTGAACGCGCGCTTCCGCCTGCATGACGGTTACATCGAAGCGGTCGGGCCGAACGTGTTCAGGCGCACCCCGTTCGCCATGATGGAGATCTTCGTGCTGATGGCCCAGCACCCGGAGATCAAGGGCGTGCGTGCCGATACCGTGCGCCTGCTGCGCGAACACCGGCACCTGATCGACGACACCTTCCGCAACGATATCCGCAATACCAGCCTGTTCATCGAGCTGTTCAAGTGCGAAATCGGCATCCACCGCAACCTGCGGCGGATGAACCGCTACGGCATCCTCGGCCGCTACCTGCCGGAGTTCGGCCTGATCGTCGGGCAGATGCAGCACGACCTGTTCCACATCTACACGGTCGATGCGCACACCCTCAACCTCATCAAGCACCTGCGCAAGCTGCAGTACACGCCGGTATCCGAGAAATTCCCGCTGGCCAGCAAACTCATGGGCCGCCTGCCCAAGCCCGAGCTGATCTACCTGGCGGGCCTGTACCACGACATCGGCAAGGGTCGCCAGGGCGATCACTCCGAGATCGGTGCGGTGGATGCGAAGAAGTTCTGCGAACGTCACCAGCTGCCGGCCTGGGACAGCCGGCTGATCGTTTGGCTGGTACAGAACCACCTGGTGATGTCGACCACCGCCCAGCGCAAGGACCTGTCCGACCCGCAGGTGATCAACGATTTCGCCTTGCATGTGGGCGACGAGACGCGCCTGGACTACCTGTATGTGCTGACCGTGGCCGACATCAACGCCACCAACCCCAGCCTGTGGAACTCCTGGCGCGCCAGCCTGCTGCGCCAGCTCTATACCGAGACCAAGCGCGCCCTGCGCCGTGGCCTGGAAAACCCGCTGGACCGCGAGGAACAGATCCGCCAGACCCAGTCGGCGGCGCTGGACATCCTGGTGCGCGAGGGTACCGACCCGGACGACGTCGAGCAGCTGTGGTCGCAGCTGGGCGATGACTACTTCCTCAAGCACAACGCCGCCGATGTGGCCTGGCACAGTGACGCCATCCTGCAACAACCGGCCGATGGCGGGCCGCTGGTGCTGATCAAGGAAACCACCCAGCGCGAGTTCGAAGGCGGTACGCAGATCTTCATCTACGCGCCCGACCAGCACGACTTCTTCGCCGTGACCGTGGCCGCCATGTCGCAGCTGAACCTGAACATCCATGATGCGCGGATCATCACGTCGAGCAGCCAGTTCACCCTCGACACCTACATCGTGCTCGACAACGACGGCGGCTCGATCGGCGACAACCCGCAACGGGTCAAGCAGATCCGCGACGGCCTGACCGAAGCGCTGCGCAACCCCGAGGACTACCCGACCATCATCCAGCGCCGGGTGCCGCGCCAGCTCAAGCACTTCAACTTCCCGCCGCAGGTGACCATCCTCAACGACGCGCAACGCCCGGTGACCATCCTCGAGATCACCGCGCCAGACCGCCCCGGCCTGCTGGCACGGCTCGGGCGGATCTTCCTGGAGTTCGACCTGTCGCTGCAGAACGCCAAGATCGCCACCCTCGGCGAACGGGTGGAAGACGTGTTCTTCATCACCGATGCCGACAACCAGCCGCTGTCCGACCCGCAGCTGTGCAGCCGCCTGCAGGAAGCCATCGTGCAGCAGCTGCAGGCCGGCCAGGCCAGCGATGCCAACCCGACCCGCGTGACCTTTTAACGATTAGACGATTGACGAGGCCTCCTGCCGATGAACCATGCCTTGACCCAGCTTCAGCCTTACCCGTTCGAGAAACTGCGCGCCCTGCTGGGCACTGTGAAGCCGGCTGCAGACAAACGCGCCATTGCCCTGTCGATCGGTGAACCGAAGCATGAATCGCCGGCGTTCGTCGCCCAGGCCATGGCCGACAACCTCGACAAGCTGGCGGTGTACCCGAGCACCCTCGGCCTGCCGGCGTTGCGTCAGGCCATCGGCCACTGGTGCGAGCGCCGCTTCGGCGTGCCGGCCGGCTGGCTCGACGCCGACCGCCACATCCTGCCGGTCAATGGCACCCGTGAGGCGCTGTTTGCCTTCACCCAGGCCGTGGTCAACCGTGCCGATGACGGCCTGGTGGTCAGCCCCAACCCGTTCTACCAGATCTACGAAGGCGCGGCGCTGCTGGCCGGCGCCACCCCCCATTACCTGCCCTGCCTGGAAGACAAAGGTTTCAACCCGGACTTCGACGCCGTGCCGGCCGAAGTGTGGAAGCGCTGCCAGATCCTGTTCCTGTGCTCGCCGGGCAACCCGACCGGTGCGCTGGTGCCGATGGCGACCCTGAAGAAGCTGATCGCCCTGGCTGACGAGCACGACTTCGTGATCGCCGCCGACGAGTGCTACAGCGAGCTGTACTTCGACGAAGACGCGCCGCCGCCAGGCCTGCTGAGCGCTTGCGCCGAACTCGGCCGCAGCGACTTCAAACGCTGCGTGGTGTTCCACAGCCTGTCCAAGCGCTCCAACCTGCCAGGCCTGCGTTCGGGCTTCGTCGCCGGTGACGCGTCGATCATCAAGCCGTTCCTGCTGTACCGCACCTACCACGGCTGCGCCATGCCGGTGCAGACCCAGCTGGCCAGCATCGCCGCCTGGCAGGACGAGGCGCATGTACGTGAAAACCGTGACCAGTACCGTGCCAAGTACGATGCCGTGCTCGACATCCTGCAACCGGTGATGGACGTACAGCGCCCGGACGGCAGTTTCTACCTGTGGGCCAAGGTGCCAGGCGGTGATGCCGAATTTACCCGTGACCTGTTCGAGGCCCAGCATGTGACTGTGGTACCGGGGTCGTACCTGTCGCGTGAAGTGGATGGCGTCAATCCGGGTGCCGGCCGGGTGCGCATGGCACTGGTTGCGCCGCTGGCCGAGTGCATCGAGGCGGCAGAACGCATTCGCGCTTTCCTGCAGAACCGCTGATTGGCCCGGGGGCGCTTTGCGCCCCATGCGCGGGTCAAGTCGGATCGCCGCACCGCCGCTCACACAGGTATTGCACAGGCCTCAAGAGCTGTGAGGTCCCTGTGGGAGCGGCGGTGCGGCGATCCGACTTGCCCCGCGAATGGCCAAACACAGATCTACCTGACCTGCCCCAGGTTGGCCTCACTCAAGTCCAGCTCACCCAACACCTGCCTGACCACCTCATCGCCCACCAGATGCTGGCGGTGCAGGTTATAGAGCTCCAGCCGCTGTGCCCGCAGCGCGCGCAAGCGCAAACGCCGCTCCAGCAAGTCCATCTGTTCGGCCAGTGCCCGTGCTTCTGCCGTATCGTTGTAGCTGTCCAGCTCATCCCGGTACTCGGCCATCAATCGCGCCTTGAGCTCCGTGGCCAGGGTCGCCTGTGCCGCATCCTGTGGCGCGCTGGCATCGATCACCTCTTCCGCCTCCAGCGCATGGATCGCCGCCTCGGCGGTACGCCGCCAGGCTTCTCGGACTTCCTGGTGCAGCCGCTCGTCCGGGCTCTTGGTGATACCCCGCAGGAGCAGCGGCAAGGCTATGCAGGCGCTGATCAGCGACAGCAGGATCACCCCGGCGGCGATGAAGATCAGCAGGTCTCGTTCGGGGAACGCCTGGCCCGCGCCCATCAACAGCGGCACCGACATGACACCGGCCAGGGTCACCGCACCACGCACACCGCCCAAGGTCAGCAACCAGCAAGAGCGCATGGTTGGCATCAGGACCAGCGCCGGCCTGCCGCGCCAGCGACGAACCACACCGATTGCCCGCCAGATGCTCTGCACCCAGACGAAACGCAGCAGGATCAATGCAGCGAAGATCGCCAGCACATCCAGGCAACGCCAGGCCAGGGTCGGCCAGACGGTGGTCTCATGGCTGACCACGGCCTTGATGATGTCCGGCAACTGCAAGCCCAGCAGGAGGAAGATCAGGCCGTTGAAAGCGAACTCCAGCAGCGACCAGACGCTGCGGTTGAGCAGGCGCGTGCTGGTCTGGCGGGGCAGCAGGTCGAGCCAGCTTTGCATCATGCCGGCCGCCACCGCAGAGAGGATGCCCGACACGCCGAGGCGTTCTGCCAGCACATAAGCGGCAAAAGGTAACAGCAGCATGAATACCACGTGGGTGGCCGGGTCATCCCAGCCGCGAGCGATCATCCAGGCGCGCAGGCGCCCGATCAGCCAGCTCAGGGCAACACCCACTGCCAGGCCGCCGAGGGCCACCAGCACGAAGCTGAAACTGGCATCGGCCAGCGAGAACGCCCCGGTAATTGCGGCGGCCAGGGCGAACTTGAAGGTCACCAGGCCCGAAGCATCGTTCATCAATGCCTCGCCTTGCAGCATGTGCATCAGCGGAGTCGGCAGGCGATCCTGGGTGATGGCCGAAACGGCCACGGCGTCGGTGGGCGACAGCACCGCGGCCAGGGCGAAGGCCACCGGCAGTGGAATGCTCGGCAGCAACATGTGGATGAAATAGCCGGCGCCGACCACGGTAAACAGCACCAGCCCCACGGCCAGCGCCACCACCGGGCCGCGGATGCGCCACAGCTCACGCTTGGGGATACGCCAGCCGTCGGCGAAAAGCAACGGTGGCAGGAACAGGAACAGGAACAATTCGGGGTCCAGAGCCACGTGCAGGCCCAGGGTCGGCCAGGCCAGCAATGCGCCTGCTGCAATTTGCACCAATGGCAGCGGCAGCGGGATCATGCGCCCGACCAGTTTCGACACGCTTACCAGCGTCAGCAGGATGAGGACGGTGTAGGCGGACTGCATCCGTGAAGGCTTCCTTTGTGAACCAAAAACGACAGCGGGGGCGAGAGATCGCCATTGAAACAATATGTTAGCGGGGTATGGCGAAACGAGGCCGCTGCACGATAGTCGCAGGTGGCGGATGAATATGTAACTTGATGATACCAAGCTATCGTTACCGGTGCTCACCCGCCACCTGCGGGCTTGTAATACTGCCGGCTGATCGTATAAACGTTGAAATTGTCGATTACCATGAGGTGCATCATGCTCAAGAACGGCATGCGTCCAGTACATCCCGGTGAAGTCCTGCGCGAGGACTTCCAGAAAGAAATGGGCTTCAGTGCCGCTGCACTGGCCAGGGCGCTCGGCGTCGCCACGCCAACCGTCAACAACATCCTGCGCGAACGGGGCGGTGTGTCCGCCGACATGGCACTGCGCCTGTCCATCTGCCTGGACACCACCCCCGAGTTCTGGCTCAACCTGCAGAGCGCCTTCGACCTGCGCACGGCCGAACAGCAACATGGCGATGAGATCATCGGATCGGTACAACGGCTGGTCGCCGCCTGATCGTCAATCAGGGGCGCCACGGGCGTGGCGCCGCAAGGATCGTTCCCGCATAATCCCGCGACTGACATTCGGAAAGGGAGAAATTGAGGCAGCCTGTGGCCTCAATGTACACAATGACCTACACGCTCTACGGCATCAAAGCCTGTGACACCATGAAAAAGGCGCGCACCTGGCTGGAAGACAAAGCCATCGCCTACGAATTCCACGACTACAAGACTCAAGGCATCGACCGCGACAGCCTCAACCGCTGGTGTGACGAACACGGCTGGGAAGTCATCCTCAACCGTGCCGGCACCACCTTCCGCAAGCTCGACGACGCCAGCAAGGCCGACCTCGACCAGGCCAAGGCCGTCGAACTGATGCACGCCCAGCCGTCGATGATCAAGCGCCCGGTACTCGACCTTGGCGAGCGCACCTTGGTCGGCTTCAAGCCCGACCTGTACGCCGCCGCGCTGGCCTGAGCCCCTACCCTATTTCGCACGAGGTAATCACATGTCCAATACCCTGTTCAGCCTGGCCTTCGGTGTCGGCTCCCAGAACCGCCAGGGCACCTGGCTGGAAGTGTTCTACGCACAACCCCTGCTCAACCCGAGCGCCGAGCTGGTTGCCGCGGTAGCGCCGATCCTCGGCTATGAAGGCGGCAACCAGGCCATCGCCTTCAGCAACGCCCAGGCCGCCCAGCTCGCCGAAGCACTGAAAGGCGTCGATGCCGCCCAGGCAGCCCTGCTGACCCGCCTGGCCGAAAGCCACAAGCCACTGGTCGCCACCCTGCTGGCCGAAGATGCGGCGCTGGCGTCGACCCCGGAAGCCTACCTCAAGCTGCACCTGCTGTCGCACCGCCTGGTCAAGCCGCACGGCCTGAGCCTGGCCGGCATCTTCCCGCTGCTGCCGAACGTTGCCTGGACCAACCAGGGTGCCGTCGACCTGAGCGAGCTGGCCGAACTGCAACTGGAAGCACGCCTGAAGGGCGAGCTGCTGGAAGTGTTCTCGGTGGACAAGTTCCCGAAAATGACCGACTACGTGGTCCCGGCCGGTGTGCGCATCGCCGACACCGCCCGCGTGCGCCTGGGCGCCTACATCGGCGAAGGCACCACCATCATGCACGAAGGCTTCGTCAACTTTAACGCGGGCACCGAAGGCCCGGGCATGATCGAAGGCCGCGTTTCCGCTGGCGTATTCGTCGGCAAGGGTTCGGACCTGGGCGGCGGCTGCTCGACCATGGGCACCCTGTCCGGTGGCGGCAACATCGTCATCAAGGTCGGCGAAGGCTGCCTGATCGGCGCCAACGCCGGTATCGGCATTCCGCTGGGCGACCGCAACACCGTCGAAGCCGGCCTCTACATCACCGCTGGCACCAAGGTGAACCTGCTGGATGAGAACAACGAGCTGGTGAAAGTGGTCAAGGCCCGCGACCTGGCCGGCCAGACCGACCTGCTGTTCCGCCGCAACTCGCTGAACGGCGCCGTAGAGTGCAAGACCCACAAGTCGGCCATCGAGCTGAACGAGGCGCTGCACGCCCACAACTGAGAACCCTTGGCGGTTTGAAGTGTTAAGATCGGGTCTGGCGTGCATGCGCCAGACCCGATTTTCATTCCAGGCCCCGCGAACATGTTCCAGCCCTCCCCCTGGCGCGCCGATTTCCCCGCCATCGCCGCCCTGCAACGGCAGCACCAGACCTACCTGGACAGCGCCGCCACCACCCAGAAGCCCCAGGCGCTGCTCGATGCCCTGAGCCATTACTACGGCCATGGCGCTGCCAACGTGCACCGCGCCCAGCACCTGCCCGGCGCGCTGGCAACCCAGGCTTTCGAGACCAGCCGCGACAAGGTGGCGACCTGGCTCAATGCCGCGGACTCACGGCAGATCGTCTTCACCCACGGCGCCACCTCGGCGCTGAACCTGCTGGCCTATGGCCTGGAACACCGCTTCGAAGCGGGCGACGAGATTGCCATCAGCGCCCTGGAGCACCACGCCAACCTGCTGCCCTGGCAACAACTGGCCCGGCGGCGCGACCTGCGCCTGGTGGTGTTGCCGCTGGACGAGCATGGCCGCATCGACCTGGAGCAGGCGCTGCAGCTGATCGGCCCGCGCACCCGTGTGCTCGCCGTCAGCCAGTTGTCCAACGTGCTGGGCACCTGGCAACCACTGCCTGCGCTGCTGGCCCATGCCCGCGCCCAGGGTGCGCTGACCGTGGTCGATGGCGCCCAGGGCGTCGTGCATGGCCGCCATGATGTGCAGCAGTTGGGCTGCGATTTCTACGTATTTTCAAGCCACAAGCTTTATGGGCCGGAGGGGGTGGGCGTCCTGTACGGCCGCACCCAGGCACTTGAGCTGCTGCGCCACTGGCAGTTTGGCGGTGAAATGGTGCAAATGGCCGACTACCAGAGCGCCAGCTTTCGCCCCGCGCCATTGGGTTTCGAGGCAGGCACGCCGCCGATCGCCGGGGTCATCGGGCTGGGCGCGACGCTGGATTACCTGGCCAGCCTCGACAGCCATGCCGTCGAAGCCCACGAAACCAGCCTGCACCAGCACCTGCTGCGCGGCCTGGCGGACCGGGACGGTGTGCGGGTGCTTGGTACGCCACAGGCGGCCCTGGCCAGCTTCGTCATCGAAGGCGTACACAACGCCGACATCGCCCACCTGCTGACCGAGCAAGGCATTGCCGTGCGCGCCGGGCATCACTGCGCGATGCCGCTGCTCAAGGGGCTGGGGCTGGAGGGGGCCATTCGGGTGTCGCTGGGGCTGTACAACGACAGTGACGACCTGCAACGGTTCTTCGCTGCGCTGGACCAGGGCCTGGAGTTGTTGCGATGACGCTGCCGGAGCAAGCATGCCAGGCGCTGGAAGCGTTTGAGCAGAGCAAGGGCTGGGAACAGCGCGCGCGGCTGCTGATGCAGTGGGGCGACCGCCTGGAGCCACTGAATGACGCCGAAAAGACCGAGGCCAACCGCGTACATGGCTGCGAAAGCCTGGTGTGGCTGGTGGCCGAGCAGGTCGACGGTCAGTGGCGGTTCAAGGCGGGCAGCGATGCGCGTTTGTTGCGTGGGTTACTGGCGCTGTTGCTAGTGCGGGTTCAGGGCTTGGACAGTGCTGAGCTGGCGGGGCTGGATCTGCGCGAGTGGTTCACCCAGCTGGGGCTGGAACGGCAACTCTCACCATCGCGCAGCAATGGGCTGCATGCGGTCTTGCTGCGGATGGCGGAGTTGGCGTCCACTCGCTGAATCGGCGGCGCCTGCTTCGCGGGTAAACCCGCTCCTACAGGATAATCATCGCCGGTGAAAGCTGTGCTGTACCGGTGGGAGCGGGTTCACCCGCGAAGCAGCCAGCGCCATTATCCAGGCTTGACCCGCTCCGAAGGCCGCCGCGCGCCGGCTACCAGTTTTTCGATCGCCTTGCTCGCCGCCACCATGCCAAAGGTCGCAGTCACCATCATCACCGCACCAAATCCCCCCGCGCAGTCCAGGCGCACGCCTTCGCCGACGAAGCTCTTCTGCAGACAAACACTGCCATCCCCCTTCGGATAACGCAGCTGCTCGCTGGAAAACACGCACGGCACGCCATAGTTGCGGCTGGTATTGCGCGAGAAGTTGTAGTCACGGCGCAGGGTCGAACGCACCCGCGAAGCCAGCGGGTCGTTGAAGGTCTTGTTGAGGTCGCCGACCTGGATCTGGGTCGGGTCGATCTGCCCGCCCGCGCCACCGGTGGTGACGATGGCGATCTTGCGGCGTCGGCACCAGGCAATCAGCGCGGCCTTGGCCATCACACTGTCGATGCAGTCGATCACTGCATCCATCTCTTCGGTGATGTACTCGGCCATGGTCTCGCGGGTGACGAAATCCGCCACCGCGTGCACGGTAATCTTCGGATTGATCGCCCGCAGGCGCTCGGCCATCACCTCTACCTTCGGCCGCCCGACCTGGCCTTCCAGCGCATGGGCCTGGCGGTTGGTATTGCTGACGCAGACATCGTCCAGGTCGAACAGGGTGATTTCGCCGACGCCACTGCGCGCCAGGGCCTCGGCCGCCCACGAGCCGACCCCACCGATGCCGACGACTGCCACATGGGCATTGCCCAGGCGCTGCAGGCCCTCGTCGCCATACAGCCGGGCAACGCCGGCGAAGCGTGGATCTTCAGTGCTCATGTTCCTACCTCAACGCTCGTACCCGAAAATGCGGCGCGCATTATAGGCCAGCGGCCGCTTTGACCTCCATCGTTAGGAAACACCCTACCATTACTGCTTTAATGTCCTATCACTTGGACAGAATCGGATCACAATGTCATCTCGCAAATTCGGCCTCAACCTGGTGGTGGTCCTGGCCATCGCCGCGCTGTTCACCGGGTTCTGGGCACTGATCAATCGCCCGGTCTCCGCGCCTGCCTGGCCGGAACAGATCTCCGGCTTCTCGTACTCGCCCTTCCGCCTTGGGGAGAGCCCGCAAAAAGGCCAGTACCCCAGCGATGACGAGATGCGCCAGGACCTGGAACAACTGAACAAGCTGACCGACAACATCCGCATCTATACCGTCGAGGGCACCCAGGCCGAAATCCCGCGGCTGGCAGAAGAGTTCGGCCTGCGAGTGACCCTGGGCATCTGGATCAGCAAGGACCTGGAACGCAACGAACGCGAGATCGAAAAAGGCATCGAACTGGCCAACCACTCGCGCAGTGTGGTGCGGGTGGTGGTCGGCAACGAAGCGCTGTTCCGCGAAGAAGTGACGCCCGAAGAGCTGATCCAGTACCTCGATCGCGTGCGCGCCGCCGTCAAGGTACCGGTCACCACCAGCGAGCAGTGGCACATCTGGAAGGAGCACCCGGAACTGGCCAGGCACGTCGACCTGATCGCCGCGCACATCCTGCCGTACTGGGAGTTCGTGCCGATGAAAGACTCGGTGCAGTTCGTCCTCGACCGCGCCCGCGAGCTACGCCACCAGTTCTCGCACAAGCCGCTGCTGCTGTCGGAAGTCGGCTGGCCGAGCAACGGCCGCATGCGCGGCGGCGCCGACGCCACCCAGGCCGACCAGGCCATCTACCTGCGCACCCTGGTCAACACCCTGAACCGACGGGGCTACAACTACTTCGTGATCGAGGCCTACGACCAGCCGTGGAAGGCCAACGACGAAGGTTCGGTAGGCGCCTACTGGGGCGTGTACAACGCCGAGCGCCAGCAAAAGTTCAACTTCGAGGGGCCGGTGGTGGCAATCCCGCAGTGGCGGGCCCTGGCGGTCGCTTCGGTGGTCCTGGCGATGATCGCCCTGGCCGTGCTGCTGATCGACGGCTCGGCCTTGCGCCAGCGCGGCCGCACCTTCCTCACGTTCATCACCTTCCTGTGCGGGTCGGTGCTGGTGTGGATCGCTTATGACTACAGCCAGCAATACAGCACCTGGTTCAGCCTGACCGTCGGTGTGTTGCTGGCGCTCGGCGCGCTGGGCGTGTTCATCGTGTTGATGACCGAGGCCCACGAACTGGCCGAGGCCGTGTGGATCCACAAGCGCCGCCGCGAATTCCTGCCGGTGCAGGGCGACAGTGCCTACCGGCCCAAGGTGTCGGTGCATGTGCCGTGCTACAACGAGCCACCGGAGATGGTCAAGCAGACCCTCGACGCCTTGGCCGCGCTGGATTACCCGGACTATGAAGTGTTGGTGATCGACAACAACACCAAGGACCCGGCCGTGTGGGAGCCCCTCAAGGCTCACTGCGAGAAGCTTGGCGAGCGTTTCAAGTTCTTCCATGTCGCCCCACTGGCCGGCTTCAAGGGCGGCGCCCTGAACTACCTGATCCCGCATACAGCCAGGGACGCTGAGGTGATCGCGGTAATCGACTCGGACTACTGCGTCGACCGCAACTGGCTCAAGCACATGGTGCCGCACTTCGCCGACCCGAAGATCGCCGTGGTGCAGTCGCCGCAGGACTACCGTGACCAGCACGAAAGCACCTTCAAGAAGCTCTGCTACAGCGAATACAAAGGCTTTTTCCACATTGGCATGGTCACCCGCAACGACCGTGATGCGATCATTCAACACGGCACCATGACCATGACCCGACGCAGCGTGCTACAAGAGCTGGGCTGGGCCGAGTGGTGCATCTGCGAAGACGCCGAACTGGGCCTGCGGGTGTTCGAGAAAGGCCTGTCGGCGGCCTATTCGCACAATAGCTATGGCAAGGGCCTGATGCCCGACACCTTCATCGACTTCAAGAAGCAGCGTTTCCGCTGGGCCTATGGCGCCATCCAGATCATCAAGCACCACGCCAGCGCCCTGCTGCGCGGCAAGGGCAGCGAGCTGACCCGTGGCCAGCGTTATCACTTCCTGGCCGGCTGGCTGCCGTGGGTCGCCGACGGCATGAACATCTTCTTCACGGTCGGCGCGCTGCTGTGGTCGGCGGCGATGATCATCGTCCCGCACCGGGTCGACCCGCCGCTGATGATCTTTGCCATTCCGCCGCTGGCGCTGTTCTTCTTCAAGGTCGGCAAGATCATCTTCCTCTACCGCCGTGCGGTGGGGGTAAACCTCAAGGATGCCTTTGCCGCGGCACTGGCAGGGCTGGCGCTGTCGCATACCATTGCCAAGGCGGTGCTTTACGGCTTCTTCACCAGCAGCATGCCGTTCTTCCGCACACCGAAGAACGCCGACAGCCATGGCTTGCTGGTGGCGATTTCCGAAGCACGGGAAGAGCTGTTCATCATGTTGCTGCTGTGGGGCGCGGCACTGGGTATCTTCCTGGTGCAAGGCCTGCCGAGTTCGGACATGCGCTTCTGGGTGGCGATGTTGCTGGTGCAGTCGTTGCCCTATGTGGCTGCACTGGTGATGGCGTTTCTATCGTCGCTGCCCAAGCCGGTCGAGAAGGCCGCCGAAGCACAACAGGTTTGAGATGGCGGGGGCGCTTTGCGCCCCCAACCCCCCTCTGTTTGATATAAGATAACGCCCCTCAGATTTCCCCGCCTCGCCTTGCCCCGGAGTTCCCCATGACGGCCCCTGCCGAGCTCTCGCCCACCCTTCAACTGGCCTGCGACCTGATCCGTCGCCCTTCGGTCACCCCCGTCGATGCCGACTGCCAGGCGCAGATGATGAACCGCCTGGGCGCCGTGGGCTTCCAGCTGGAGCCGATGCGTTTTGAAGACGTCGACAACTTCTGGGCTACCCACGGTACCCAGGATGGTCCGGTACTGTGCTTCGCCGGCCACACCGACGTGGTCCCCACCGGCCCGGTGCAGCAGTGGCAACACGAGCCGTTCGAGGCGCTGATCGACGCCGACGGCATGCTCTGCGGCCGCGGCGCCGCCGACATGAAAGGCAGCCTGGCCTCGATGGTGATCGCCAGCGAGCGCTTCGTGCAGGACTACCCGAACCACCGCGGCAAGGTCGCCTTCCTGATCACCAGCGACGAGGAAGGCCCGGCCCACCATGGCACCAAGGCCGTGGTCGAGCGCCTGAAGGCACGTAACGAGCGCCTGGACTGGTGCATCGTCGGCGAGCCGTCGAGCACCACCCTGCTCGGTGATGTGGTCAAGAACGGCCGTCGCGGCTCACTTGGCGCCAAGCTGACCGTGCGCGGCAAGCAAGGCCATGTGGCCTACCCGCACCTGGCCCGCAACCCGATCCATCTGGCCGCCCCGGCATTGGCTGAACTGGCAGCCGAGCACTGGGACGAAGGCAACGCGTTCTTCCCCCCGACCAGCTTCCAGATCTCCAACCTCAACGCCGGCACCGGCGCCACCAACGTGGTCCCCGGCGAGCTGACCGCGCTGTTCAACTTCCGCTTCTCCACCGAGTCGACCGTCGAAGGCCTGCAGGCGCGGGTTTCGGCGATCCTCGACAAGCACGAGCTGGACTGGACGGTAGACTGGGCGCTGTCGGGCCTGCCGTTCCTCACCGAGCCGGGCGACCTGCTCGACGCGGTGGCGGCCAGCATCAAGGGCGTCACCGGCCGCGACACCCAGCCGTCGACCAGCGGCGGCACTTCCGATGGCCGCTTCATTGCCACCATGGGCACCCAGGTGGTCGAACTCGGCCCGGTGAACGCCACCATCCACCAGGTCGACGAGCGGATCCTGGCCAGCGACCTCGACCTGCTGACCGAAATCTACTACCAGACCCTGGTCCGGTTGCTCGCCTGATGCTCGCCTGCCCCCTCTGCCAGGCCGCCCTGTCGCGGCTCGACAACGGCGTGGTGTGCCCGGCCGGCCACCGCTTCGACCGTGCCCGCCAGGGTTACCTGAACCTGCTGCCGGTACAGCACAAGAACAGCCGTGACCCGGGCGACAACCAGGCCATGGTCGAAGCCCGCCGCGACTTCCTCGACGCCGGCCATTATGCCCCTGTGGCCCGCCGCCTGGCCGAGCTTGCCGCCGAGCGCCAACCCGGCGCATGGCTGGACATCGGTTGCGGCGAAGGTTACTACACCGCGCAGATCGCCCAGGCCCTGCCGAGCGCCGACGGCTATGCCCTGGACATCTCCCGCGAGGCGGTCAAGCGTGCCTGCCGCCGTGCGCCCGAGGTGACCTGGATGGTCGCCAGCATGGCCCGCGTGCCGTTGGCCGATGCCAGCTGCCAGTTCATCGCCAGCGTGTTCAGCCCGCTGGACTGGGACGAGGCCAAACGCCTGCTCAGCCCCGGTGGCGGCCTGATGCGCGTGGGCCCGACCAGCGGCCACCTGATGGAGCTGCGCGAAGTGCTCTACGATGAAGTGCGCCCGTACGCCGACGACAAGCACCTGGCCCTGGTGCCCGAAGGCATGGCCCACGCCCACAGCGAAACCCTCGAGTTTCGCCTGAGCCTGGCCGAACCCAAGGCCCGTGCCGACCTGCTGGCGATGACCCCGCACGGCTGGCGCGCCAGCGCCGAGAAGCGCGCCCGGGTGATCGACCAGCCCGAGCCGTTCGAGGTGACGGTTTCCATGCGTTATGACTATTTCGTGCGCCAACACTGAGCACAACCGGAGCCTTTATGCGCCAACCCGATATCGAGATCTACCTGAAGGACGCCGACGTCGACCACAAGCAGATTGCCGAGTGGCTCAGCCAGGCAATCGGCCCGTGCAGCGAATGGAAACAGAAAGGTCAGACCTTCAAATGCCAGGCCAGTAACATTCCGGTCACCTGGTTACCCAAGGCTGTAGGGAAATGGAACAGCCTCTACCTGGAAAGCGACCAGACCCCATGGGCCGATGACGTCGCCTGCGCCCGCGCCGCGTTCGCCGCGCTAAACGTCGAGGTGCGTTGCGCGCCGGGTGGCTGGGTCGAGGAGGACGGTGAAGACGATGCCGATCGCTGGATCCGCATCAGCGCCGACGGTGAAGAGGAAATCACCTGGCGTACTTGACGACATGGTTTTCTCTGTAGGAGCGGGCTTGTCCCGCGAAGCAGGCACCGCGGTGACTGGCACCGGCTGCGCCGGTGTTCGCGGGGCAAGCCCGCTCCTACAAGCCTACAGCTAGAGGCTCAGAGCCCGACTACGTCTTCGGCTTGCAGGCCTTTCTGGCCCTGCACGCAGGCGTATTCCACCCGCTGCCCTTCGACCAGGGTACGATGCCCCTCACCGCGGATCGCCCGATAGTGGACGAACACATCCGCACCACCTTCGCGCTGAATGAAGCCATAACCTTTGGCATCGTTGAACCACTTAACATTCCCAGTCTCACGAGACGACATCTGAACTACTCCGGATTTTTATTGTGAAGATCGCCTTGTAGACACAGGGTGTCCTCCCTATGTCGACGCCGCTTGCCGAAATATCCTGCAAGTGGCAGGCCGAGTATATGACACAGAACAAAAAATTTTCATGACCGTCGCGCTATTTACCGAATTTTGCTGAACTTGCGCCGATACGGCAGACTAAATAGCTGTCTATTCTCTGAAATTCATTCCCAGGGCACTCACCCCATGACCCGTTCCCCCCTGCGCCGCCTGATCTTCGGCGCCCTGCGTCGCCTGATGTACCTGTGGGTGCGCTCCGAGACCATCAACCAGTCGTCCCTGACCCTCAAGCTCGACCGCAGCCGCCCGGTGTTCTACGCCCTGCCGTCACCATCGCTCACCGACCTGGTGGTGCTCGACCGTGAGTGCACCAAAGCGGGGCTGCCGCGCCCGGTGCTGCCGGTGGCCGTCGGCACGCTGCAGGAACCTGCCGCGTTCTTCTACCTGACGCCGGACCCGGACTGGCTCGGCCGCCACGACAAGCGCGGCGCCCCGCCGACCCTGGAACGCCTGGTCGCCGCCATCAGCCAGCACGCCGAGGAAGACGCGCAGATCATTCCGGTCAGCGTGTTCTGGGGGCAGACGCCGGCCAGTGAGAACAGCCCGTGGAAATTGCTGTTCGCCGACAGTTGGGCCGTGACCGGGCGCCTGCGTCGGCTGCTGACCGTGCTGATCCTGGGGCGCAAGACCCGCGTGCAGTTCTCCGCGCCGATCCACCTGCGCGAACTGGTGCAGCACAACAAGGGTCACGAGCGCACCGTGCGCATGGCCCAGCGCCTGATGCGCGTGCACTTTCGCAACCTCAAGACCGCCGTGATCGGCCCCGACCTCTCGCACCGCCGCAACCTGGTCAAGGGCCTGGTGCATGCGCCCCTGGTCCGCCAGGCCATCGCCGACGAAGCCCAGCGCGAGAACATGCCCGTGGCTAAGGCCGAAGCCCAGGCGCTGCGCTACGGCAACGAGATCGCCTCGGACTATACCTATACCGCGATCCGCTTCCTGGAAGTGGTGCTGAGCTGGTTCTGGAACAAGATCTACGACGGCATCAAGGTCAACCACATCGAGCAGGTGCAAGGCATCGCGCCGGGCCACGAAGTGATCTACGTGCCCTGTCACCGCAGCCACATCGACTACCTGCTGCTGTCGTACCTGCTGTTCCGCAATGGCCTGACGCCGCCGCACATCGCCGCTGGCATCAACCTCAACATGCCCGTGATCGGTGGCCTGCTGCGCCGGGGCGGTGCCTTCTTCATGCGCCGCACGTTCAAGGGCAACCCGCTGTACACGGCGGTATTCAACGAGTACCTGCACACCCTGTTCACCAAGGGTTTCCCTGTAGAGTACTTCGTCGAAGGGGGCCGCTCGCGCACCGGGCGCATGCTGCAGCCGCGTACCGGGATGCTGGCGATCACCCTGCGCAGTTTCCTGCGCTCCTCACGCACGCCGATCGTCTTCGTACCGGTGTATATCGGTTATGAACGCGTACTGGAGGGCCGCACCTACCTCGGCGAACTGCGCGGTGCGAGCAAGAAGAAAGAGTCGATCCTCGATATCTTCAAGGTCTTCGGGGCACTCAAGCAGCGCTTCGGCCAAGTCTACGTCAACTTCGGCGAGCCGATCCGCCTGGCCGCATTCCTCGACGAGCAGCAACCCGGCTGGCGCGAGCAGGAGCTGGGGCCACAGTTCCGCCCAGCCTGGCTGAACGATACCACCACCCGGCTGGGCGAAACCGTTGCCCGCCACCTCAATGAGGCGGCAGCGGTAAACCCGGTCAACCTGGTGGCCCTGGCGCTGCTCTCCACCAGCCGCTTGGCGCTGGACGAGCGCGCCCTGACCCGGGTGCTCGACCTGTACCTGGCCTTGCTGCGCCAGGTACCGTACTCCGAACACACCACCTTGCCCGAAGGCGACGGCCAAGCACTGATCGAGCACGTGCGCAGCATGGACCTGCTGGCCGAACAGAAGGACGCGCTGGGCCGCATTCTCTACCTGGATGAAGCCAACGCGGTATTGATGACCTATTACCGCAACAACGTCCTGCACATCTTTGCCCTGCCGGCCCTGCTGGCGAGCTTCTTCCTCAGCAGCTCGCGCATGAGCCGCGAACTGCTGGGCCAGTACGTGCATGCGCTGTATCCGTACCTGCAGGCCGAACTGTTCCTGCGCTGGGCGCCGGAGCAACTGGACGAGGTGATCGACCACTGGCTGGCAGCGCTGGTCGAACACGGCCTGCTGCGCCACGAAAACGACCTGTACATGCGCCCGGCGCCAAGCTCACGCCAGTTCGTGCTGCTGACCTTGATGGCCCGCACCATCACCCAGACCTTGCAGCGCTTCTACATGGCCACTTCGCTGCTGCTCAACAGCGGGCAGAACACCCTGAGCGCCGAAGAGCTGGAAGACTTGTGCGTGATGATGGCCCAGCGCCTGTCGATCCTGCATGGCCTGAATGCCCCCGAGTTTTTCGACAAGGCCCTGTTCCGCCACTTCATCCAGACACTGATCCTGCAGGGTGTGCTGCGTCCGGATGGCAACGGCAAGCTGGGTTACCACGACAAGCTCAGCGAGCTGGCCGAGGGTGTGGCCAAGCGTGTGCTGTCGGCGGAGCTGCGACTGTCGATCCGCCAGGTAGCGTTGCACCGTGAGGACTCGCTGGCCACAGCGGCCATCTGAGGTCACATCTGCCGGGAAAATCCGCTAAAGTCCCAGGGGTTGGCCACAAGCCAGCCCCAAGGACACCGGAGACTCCATGAAAAAGCTCTTTATGCTGTGTTGCGCATCCCTGCTCGCAGCCTGTTCCAGCCACACCCCGCCCAGCCAGGCCAGCCTGGAGGGTGAAGTCTTCTACCTGCAGCGCATCGCCCTGCCGCCTGCCGCCACCTTGAGCGTCGAGTTGCAGGATGTCTCGCTGATGGACGCCCCCGCCGTGACCCTGGCCCGCCAGGCCGGCCCGGTCAAAGGCAACGTGCCGCTGCCGTTCCACCTCACTTACGACCCGACCCAGGTCAAGCCCGGCCACCGCTACGCGGTCAGCGCCCGGATTGAGCTGGACGGCAAGCTGCTGTTCATCAACACCGAACACCACGGCGTCGCACTCGACGGCAGCGACCCGCAGCCGCTGCGGGTCAAAGTCGACCCGGTGCGCTGAGCCCGCCCCCCTTCATCGATAAGGAAATACCCATGATTCGCGCCTTCCTGCGCTTCACTACCCTGTGCGCCGGCCTGCTGCTGTCGGCCAGCGCCCTGGCCCTGTCGCTTGGCGACCTGAGCCAGTCCGACGCCACTGGCGGCCTGAAGGATGCCCTCACCCAGGGCGCGCAGATTGCCGTCAAGCAGTTGAGCACGCCAGGTGGCTTCAGCAACAACCCTGATGTGCGCATCGAGCTGCCAGGCAACCTTGGCAAGGCTGCCAAGGCCATGAAGATGTTCGGCAAGGGCGACCAGGTCGATGCCTTGGAAGCCAGCATGAACAAGGCCGCCGAAGCCGCCGTGCCGCAGGCCCAGGCGATTCTGGTGGATGCGGTGAAGAAGATGACCGTGACCGATGCCAAGGGCATCCTCAGCGGTGGTCAGGATTCGGCCACCCAATACCTGAACAAGAGCAGCCGCGAGCAGATCCGCGCCAAGTTCCTGCCGATCGTCAAGCAGGCCACCGACAAGGTCGGCGTCGCCCAGCAGTACAACGCCTTTGCTGGCCAGGCCAAAGGCCTGGGGCTGATCAAGGATGACGCCAATATCGAAAACTACGTGACCGAGAAGGCGCTGGATGGCCTGTTCGAGATGATTGCCAAGCAGGAACAGAGCATTCGCCAGAACCCGGCACAGGCGGCTACCAGCCTGGCCAAGAAAGTCTTCGGCGCGCTCTGATGCCCATGGGGAGGGCTTTGCCCTCCCCTGCAATCCTCAGCCTTTCTTGACCCTGAACCAAGCCGCATACAACGCCGGCAGGAACAGCAAGGTCAATGCCGTGGCGACGATCAGCCCGCCCATGATCGCCACCGCCATCGGCCCGTAGAACACACTCCGCGACAACGGAATCATTGCCAGCACCGCCGCCAGCGCGGTCAGCACGATCGGTCGGAAGCGTCGCACCGTGGCCTCGATGATCGCCTGCCACCGGTCCAGCCCGGATGCGATATCCTGCTCGATCTGGTCCACCAGGATCACCGAGTTGCGCATGATCATCCCCGCCAGGGCAATGGTGCCAAGCATGGCGACGAAGCCGAACGGCTGGCGGAACGCCAGCAGGAACAGCGTCACGCCAATCAGCCCCAACGGTGCGGTGAGGAACACCATCACCGTGCGCGAGAAGCTGCGCAGCTGGATCATCAGCAAGCTCAGCACCACCACGATGAACAGCGGCATGCCGGCATTCACCGACTTCTGCCCTCGCTCCGAGTCCTCTACCGTGCCACCCACCTCCAGCAGGTAGCCATCCGGCAGCTTGGCCTTGACCTCCTGCAAGGTCGGCAGGATCTGTTTCACCAGCGTCGCCGGCTGCTCCTTGTCATAGATATCGGCACGCACGGTCACCGTCGGCAGGCGGTTGCGGTGCCAGATGATGCCTTCCTCGAAACCATATTCCAGGGTCGCCACCTGCGACAGCGCCACGCTCTGGCCGTTGCTGGTGGGCAGCGCCAGGCTGCCGAGGCTGCCCAGTTCGCCACGCTCCTGCGGGGTGCCGCGCAAGAGGATCTCGATCAGTTCGTTGTCCTCGCGGTACTGGCTGACCGTGGTGCCGGTCAGCGAGCTCTGCAAGAAGCTCGACAGCTGCGCAGTACTGACGCCGAGGGCGCGGGCGCGGTCCTGGTCGATCTCCAGAAACACCGCCTTGCTCGGTTCTTCCCAGTCCAGGTGCACGTTGACCACATGCGGGTTCTCGCGCACCTTGTCCGCCACTTCGCGGGCCAGGGCACGGGCCTTCTCGATATGCTCGCCGGTGACCCGGAACTGCACCGGGTAGCCCACGGGCGGGCCGTTCTCCAGGCGCGTGACGCGTGCACGAAGGTCGGGGAACTGCTGGTCGACGGTGCTGATCAACCAGCTGCGCAGGCGCTCGCGGTCCTCCATCGACTTTGCCAGCACCACGAACTGGGCGAAGCTGGCGGCTGGCAACTGCTGGTCCAACGGCAGGTAGAAGCGTGGCGAACCGGTGCCCACGTAGGCGACGTAGTTGTCGATGCCGTCCTGCTGCTTGAGCAGCGCTTCCAGTTGCTTGACCCGCTCGGCGGTATTGGCCAGCGAGGCGCCTTCGGCGAGTTTCAGGTCGACCATCAGCTCCGGTCGCCCTGATGCCGGGAAGAACTGCTGCGGCACGAAACGGAACAGCAGAATGCTGCCGACAAAGGCGGCGATGGTCAGCACGATCACCGTCTTGCGCCGCCGCACGCACCACTCAACCACACGCCGTACGCGCTGGTAGAACGGCGTACCGTAAGGGTCCGGCGCGTGCCCGTCCTTGCCATGGCGGGCAGCATGCAGCTTGGCCAGGTCCGGCAGCAGCCGTTCGCCCAGGTAAGGCACGAAGACCACCGCCGCGACCCACGAGGTCAACAGCGCGATGGTCACCACCTGGAAGATCGAGCGGGTGTATTCGCCAGTGCTCGACGCTGCCGTAGCGATCGGCAAGAAGCCCGCAGCCGTGATCAGCGTACCGGTGAGCATCGGGAACGCCGTGCTGGTCCAGGCGTAGCTGGCGGCCTTGAGGCGGTCATAGCCCTGTTCCATCTTGATCGCCATCATCTCCACGGCAATGATCGCGTCGTCCACCAGCAGGCCCAGCGCCAGCACCAGCGCGCCAAGCGAGATCTTGTGCAGGCCGATGCCGAAGTAGTGCATGCTGGCGAACGTCATGGCCAGTACCAGCGGAATGGCCAAAGCCACCACCAGGCCGGTGCGCAGGCCAAGGGAGAAGAAGCTCACCAGCAGCACGATCACCAGCGCCTCGACCAGCACCTGGACGAACTCGCCGACCCCGGCCTTGACTGCCGCCGGCTGGTCGGAGACCTTGCGCAGCTCCATGCCGGCCGGGAGGTTGCGTGCCAGGCGCTCGAACTCGCCTTCCAATGCCTTGCCCAGCACCAGGATGTCGCCACCGTCCTTCATCGACACCGCCAGGCCAATGGCATCCTCGCCCATGAAGCGCATGCGCGGTGCGGGCGGGTCGTTGAAGCCACGGTGCACGTCGGCCACATCACCAATGCGGAAGGTGCGGTCGCCGACCCGGATGGGGAACTGGCGGATCTGGTCAACGCTGTCGAAACGCCCGCTCACTCGCAATTGCAGGCGTTCACTGGAGGTCTCGAAGAAGCCCGCGGTACTGACCGCGTTCTGCTCGCGCAAAGCTTGCTGCACTGCCTCCAGTGACACGCCCAGGGTAGCCAGCTTGAGGTTGGACAGCTCGATCCAGACCTTCTCGTCCTGCAGGCCGATCAGCTCGACCTTGCCCACGTCCTTGACCCGCTGCAACTGGATCTGGATGCGGTCGGCGTAGTCCTTGAGCACCGCATAGTCGAAGCCGGCGCCGGTCAGCGCGTAGATATTGCCGAAGGTGGTGCCGAACTCGTCGTTGAAGAACGGGCCCTGGATCTCCGGCGGCAAGGTGTGGCGGATGTCAGCCACCTTCTTGCGAATCTGGTACCACAGCTCGGGAATGTCTTTGGAATGCAGCGAGTCGCGGGCCATGAAAGTGACCTGCGATTCACCCGGACGCGAGAACGAGACGATCTTCTCGTACTCACCGGTCTCCATCAGCTTCTTCTCGATGCGCTCGGTCACCTGGCGCGACACTTCCTCGGCCGTGGCCCCGGGCCACAGGGTACGAATCACCATGGCCTTGAAGGTGAACGGCGGGTCTTCACTCTGCCCCAGCTTGGTGTAGGACATGGCGCCAATGGCGGCCAGTAGAATCATCAGGAACAGCACGATCTGGCGGTTACGCAACGCCCATGCGGAAAGGTTGAAACCCATCGGGACTTACTCCTTGGCCGCCAGGTTCACCACGCGGTTGGTGCGGTCCACCGGCCGCACCTCCTGCCCTTCGCGCAACACGTGGCCACCTGCAGCGACCACCCAGTCGCCTGGCGCCAGGCCTTCGAGCACCGGCACGGTTTCACTGCCATACGCGCCCAGGCGCACCACAGCGCGCTCCAGGCGGCTTTCCTTGTTGACGCGCCAGACATACGCCTGGCCGTTCTCGGCGGTGACGGCCGACAACGGCACTGCAAGCGGAATCACCCCGTCATGGGCAATGAAGACCCGCGCACTCTGGCCGAGTTCGGCCGGCACCTTGGCCGAGGTGAAGGCAATCCGTGCGGCGAAGGTACGTGAGCGCGGGTCGGCGGCAGGTGACAGCTCGCGAATGCGCCCCTGGAAGCGTTCGTTGGGGTGCGACCACAACTCGACGCTGACAGCCTGGCCGACGGCAAAACGGGAGAACTGCTGTTCCGGCAGGCCGATGGCAACTTCACGCTCACCGTCGGCGGCGAGTGTGAACACGGTCTGCCCAGCCGCCACCACCTGGCCGACTTCAACCTGACGCTTGGCGATGACGCCCGCCTGCGGGGCACGCAACACGGCGTAATCCGCCTGGTTGCCGGCCACTTCGAATTCGGCCTTGGCCTGCTTCAGGCGGGCCAGGCCTGCGCGGTAGAGATTTTCTGCGTTGTCGTACTGGGAATGGCTGACCATTTGCCGGTCGAGCAGCTTCTGGTAGCGGTCGCGCTCGGTGCGCACCAGCGCCAGGTTGGCCTCGGCCGCCGCCAGCTGGGCACGGTTGGCTTCGAGCTGCAGGCGCACGTCCTGTGGGTCGAGTTCGGCCAGCGGCTGCTCGGCCCTGACCCGCTGCCCTTCCTCCACCAGGCGCTTGCTGACCTTGCCGCCGATGCGGAAGGCCAGCTCCGGCTCGAAGCGCGCGCGCACTTCGCCGGGGTAACTGTCGGCAGCGGCTTCGGCCGGCTGCGGCTGCACCACCAGGGCCGGGCGCGGCACGGCAGGTGGAGCGGCTTCCTGACCGCAGGCGGCCAGCATCAGCGCGGCAGCGACGGGCAGAACGAGGGAAAAGGCAGGACGCAGCATGATGAATCCTTTCGCGAAGTGCACATCGAATATTTATACTGGCGAGTATATTAAATCAGGGAACCGAGGCCGGGAAGCCAGCATCGGAAGAAAATCAACATTAACAGGGGCCGCGACCTGCAGCCGGAAGCCGTCCGAGCCGGTAAGATGGGCGCCCCCTCAAACGAATGCGGATTCCAATGTCCAACGACGCACCCAACGGCCCAGGCCGGCCCAAGGACCTGGCCAAGCGCGAGGCCATCCTCGAAGCCGCCAAGGCCCTGTTCCTCAGCCTTGGCTATGCCAACACCAGCATGGATGCGGTCGCTGCGGCGGCAGGTGTTTCAAAACTCACGGTCTACAGCCACTTCACCGACAAACAGACACTGTTCGGCTCCGCAGTCATGGCGACCTGCCAGAACCAGCTGCCTGACTTGCTTTTCGAGTACCCCGAAGGGGCGGCGGTGGAAGAGGTGCTGCTGAATATCGCGCGCAACTTCCAGGCACTGGTCAGCAGTGACGAGGCGGTCAAACTGAGCCGGCTGATCATGGCACAGGGCAGCCTGGACCCAAGCTTTGGCGAGTACTTCTACGAGGCCGGGCCCAAGCGGGTGCTGGCGGAGATGGAAGCGTTGCTGCGCGGGATCGACGAGCGTGGATTGCTGCGTATCGACAATCCGTTGCAGGCGGCCGAGCACTTCTTTTGCCTAGTCAAGGGCGCGCCGGACTACCGCTTGCTGCTGGGTTGTGCTGGGCCATTGCGGGAAGATGAGGCCGAGGCGCACGTGTGCGAGGTAGTGGGCGTATTTATACGGGCGTTCCAGCCCTGAGGGCACTAGATGCCTGTCGCATCAATGACGCGGCCTCTTGAGCGAAGTGCTGTCGCATAAGGGCCGCGCTCTAATACCTTTTAGCACGTCCACCTAGCAATATTACCAGTATGAAGTTCGTGGTTCATATAGCATGCTTGTACCGACTCCAGTTCATGAGCTCAATCGCCGTGCCAACAACACACACGAAGCACTTTTACAACAAGAACCACTTATCGACAATGCTCTCAAACAATGCTCATCGCTCCATCATCAGCGCTAGTCACAGAAGGCTTTGCGAAACCTCCACCCCAAATAAACTGACGCAACTGCTGGCCACAGATGAACTAAATTCAACTATTTTCGCTCAATCTGCGCGCACATTTCCCGTCATCTTTTCGCCCTACGGCCATGACACTCTTACAGCAGCCAACATACTATGCACCCGGTTCACGGGTCAATGTCGACTATCTACAATCGGATATTTGCTGGGGAATGGCCACCGGCTTTTCAATCCAGTGTTCATGCGTTTTCATAGCGCAGACCAGCTGTCGCCTTTTAGTAAAGGGGGTATTAACTGCTACGCTTATTGTGGCAACGACCCCGTAAACCGTCACGATCCAACTGGCAAAACTTTCAGCTTCAAGGAAGGACTGTGGAGTAAGAAATACTCATTCAATACTCTTTCGAGGAAACTTAAAACTAAAGACCCCTTCTTCTCACCCAAAGAATACAAAGCACTAGAAAAGTCATTTGCCAAGCCAAAACGCAGCTCCGCCATCGAACTAGATGAATTGAGCGCCAAGTTCCACGCCTTGCAGAAGAATGAAGGTCCCAAATCAGGATATTCCATTTCGAAGCAGGACCTCAGCCCTTCATTACGAGATAATATATCACTCTCTTCGAGTACTGGAGCAGCAGAATCACCAGCGGTCGAACCCCCTCAATTTAGGCCTATGAAATCCACAATCCTACCTTTTAGAAGCAACGACCCCATCATATTCGACACACAAGACTCACACTGGACATTACAGAATAAGTCCCGATTTGTTAGAACTAACCTCATATTGGCTCAACAGTTCCCTGAATTCACCTAACTTACGCCTTCAGTGCTTTCTTCGGATAAATGTCATACCGGCTCGACTTGCCTTCCAGGCTATGACTCGGCTTCGGCCCATCGATGATCGGCGCCTTGCGCGGCCGCTTCACCACCACCCGGTGGCTGGCCAATGCCAGTGCCGCCTCAAGCAATGCAGGCGCATCCAGGTCATCACCGACCAAGGGCCGGAACACGCGCATTTCCTTTTTCACCAGCGCGCTTTTGTCACGGTGCGGGAACATCGGGTCGAGGTAGATCACCTGCGGCGCCTCGCCCTCCCAACTGCGCATGCGCTCGATGGCGTTGCCGGTCAGCAGGCGCATGCGCCCGACAATCGGCCCCACCTCTTCATCCAGGCGGGCCCGCGCCAAGCCGTCTTCCAGCAATGCGGCAATCAGCGGCTGGCGTTCGATCAACGTCATCTGGCAACCCAGGCTGGCCAGCACGAACGCATCCTTGCCCAGCCCCGCCGTGGCATCCAGCACCAGCGGCCGCACACCCTGGGCGATGCCCACCGCCTTGGCAATCATCTGCCCGTTGCCACCACCAAACTGGCGCCGGTGCGCGGCCTGGCCTTCGACGAAGTCCACCCGCACCGGCCCCGGGGCCTGCGGCCCCAACTGCTGGATCTGCAAGCCATCCATGCCCACCTGCACAGCAAACGCGGCCGTATCATCCTGCAGAGGCAGCGCCAGGCGCTCGGCCCATAGCGCGGCTTGCGCCTCGAACTCCGCCGTCAGCGCCTCGACCCGGATACCTGTGCCCTGCTCTTCCATCATTCACACCTAGAAATTGAACCCTGCCCCTCATGTATCGGCCGCCACGGCCGATACAGGCAATATTCCGCTATTCTGCCAGAGCACAGCGCGCACGACTGCCATGACAGATACTCTTCCCATCGGCTTGACCTACTTGTCGCCTGTCGGCAACTACGGTCGGCAGAATACCCAGGCACTCGGGGGCGTCAGCCACCTGTGGCAGGATTTCTTTGCCCGTGCCATGGCCGAGCAGCAAGCGGAAGAACCCGACAGCGTCAGCCAGGCCATGGTGCAGTACGACCAGGCCAGCGGCGAACCGATCGGCGGGGCCAAGGCCCTGGCCCTGATCGAAACCCAGCGCGCTTGCCCGGTGCAGGAGACCATCGTCGCACCGCCCGAGCCCCTGTTCCTGCCCAAGGCGGAACTTGAGGCCAACCTGCTGGCGCCAGCGCCCGAGCCGTTCAGCGTCGCCGAGATGATCCAGCAACAGCGCCAGCTCGACCTCAGCAACACCTGGCTGCGCCCGGTGGTGATGAGCCAGGGCCACCCGCTCCCGGAGCCAGGCCCAGGCCCCTCCCCGCGTCCGCTGCACTTGCCGATCGCCGAACTCGAGATGAACCTGCTCGACCCCGCGCCGGAGCCGTTTGACGAGGCGACCCTGGCCAAGCAGCAGCACGACCTTGAGTTCGACATGCACTGGGCGCGTCCGGTAGTGCTGAACAACGTTCGCGTGCACGCCTGAGATCAGCGACAGACCTGCCAGCGCCCCATGTCCAGATGAAAGTGATTGTGGTGGGCGGCGTTGTAGTCCGGCCCCAGCACCGTGCTGAAACTGTCGCACGCCGCTTGCCGTACCTCCCTTAGAAATTCACCCTTCTGCCCGCCCGCCTGCCAGTCTCGCGCCAGCACCACGCGCTGACCGTCTTGCAGGCGAAAGCCACTGATATCCAGCGCGTTGGCGGTAGCGTGCTGGCTCAGGCGCCCTTGCTTGCGGTTGTAGACATTACGGCAGGCAAAGCTGCCCAGGTGATCCACCTGCACCACAGGCTGGCCGAATACCCGCTGCGCAGCAGGCTGTAGCCCATGCCGCTCGAACAACGCATAGGCGACCGCCAAGGGGCAGCTGGCCAGAAAGCTGCTGCTCAAGCGAACTTCCCCTTGCTCGATACGCCACACGTTCTGCAGCGGGCAGTTCGCCGACGCGCGGCTGTCGGCCTGCGCACGGTAGCGCAGCCCGGAAGTCTCCAGCGCCTGGCGGCACAAGGCTGGGTCGTTGCGCAGCCGCGACAGCTTGTAGGCCGTCAGCCAATTCGGTGGCTGACGCACATCCAGCACGGCCCACGGGTTCCAGGCGTCCGGCAGGCGCCAGCCGAATTGCCAGGCCAGGCCTGCCATCACCAACATCAGGCTGCATAGCATCATCACAGCGCGCATGGCGCCTCAGCGGCGGAACAAGTCGTTGAGCTGGGCGAATGGCATGGCCTGCTCGCCGTAACTGAATGTGCCCTGATCCCGAATCTCCAGGGCCGCACGCTGGAAAGCGCCGAGTGCTGCCCGGGCCAACGATGAACCGACACTGATACGGCGCACGCCCAGGTCCTGCAGCTGGTTGACGCTCAATGGCACGCCCGCCAGCCCCATCAGCACGTTGACCGGTTTCGGCGCCACGGCCTGCACCACCGCCCGCACCTCATCGACACTGCGCAGCCCCGGCGCGTAGAGCACATCGGCACCGGCCTCGGCAAAGGCCTGCAACCGCAGGATGGTGTCGTCCAGGTCCATGCGCCCGTGCAGCAGGTTTTCCGCACGGGCACAGAGGGTAAACGGGAATGGCAGGCTGCGGGCGGCCTGTACCGCAGCTCGGACCCTCGCCACGGCCAGTTCGAAGTCGTAGATCGGCGCCTCGGCACGGCCGCTGGCATCTTCGATCGAACCGCCGACCAGTCCTGTTTCAGCAGCACGCAGAATGGTCTGGGCGCAGTCTTCCGGCAGGTCACCGAAGCCGTTTTCCAGATCGGCGGCCACCGGCAAGGGCGTGGCATCGACGATCACTCCGGCGTTAGCCAACGTCTCATCCAGGCTCAAGGCACCCTCGGCATCCGGCCGGCCGAGGCTGAAGGCCAGGCCGGCACTGGTTGTGGCCAATGCTTCGAAACCGAGGCTTGCCAACAGCTTGGCGGAGCCGGCGTCCCAGGGGTTGGGCATGACGAAGGCGCCATCACGCTCGTGCAGTGCCTTGAAGGCTTCGGCTCGCAGGGTCTGTACATCCATGATCACAACCTCCGGGGTCAGGGAAGGGTCAGAGTAGCCCCAGTTGTTCGACCTCAGGGGCGCGTGGCAATTCAGGTAATGCGGGCAAGCCTGGCAGACGCGCCATCAGCTGTTGGTGAAAACGCTGGGCCAGCGCGGCAGCCAGACGGTTGTCGGACGTATGCAGGAACATATAAGGACTGCGCCCCTCCTCGATCCAGGCGGCGACCTTGTCTACCCAGGGCGTGAGGAACGTGTCGTTGGCCTCAAGCTGCGGAAGGCCGATGAAGCGCACTTGCGGGTGCTGGCTGAAGGCTGCGGGACGCGGTGGCACCTTGGGCTTTTTCGACTGTGCATGCAGCACTGCCGGGTCGCGTGAGGTAGAGCTGAACAGGGCGCGGGGGTCAAGGCAGATGCGCTCCACGCCGCGTTCGTGGAGCAGGCGGTTGAGCAGTCGTTCTTCCTCGCCCTTGGCGAAAAACGCCGGGTGTCGCACTTCCACCGCCACCGGCACCGCGATCTCGTCGAGGAAATGGCACAGCTCGCCCAGCCGTGCGGGGCTGAACTGAGGCGGCAACTGCAGCCAGTACGGCGATACCCGCTGGCCCAATGGCGCCATCAGGCGGGTGAAGTCGAAGGCAGACTCCAGCTGATCACGCAGGTCACCTGCGTGGCTGATATCTCCAGGGAACTTGGCGGTGAAACGGAAGTGTGCGGGCATGACCTGCGCCCAGCGGGCGACGGTGCCGGGTGCCGGGCGGGCATAGAACGTGGTGTTGCCCTCGACGGCGTTGAATACCCGGCTGTAGTAGCCAAGCATTTCATGGGTGGTGGCGTCGGCGGGATACAGGTACTCGCGCCAGGCGTTCTCGCTCCAGGACGGGCAACCTACGAAATAAGGCAAGGGTGACGGACTCATCCGTCAAATGTACAGGTCGAGCCCCAGTACTTCCATGTCCCAGTCGGTAAAACCGGCCGTGCTGAGGTAGCTGGCCAACGCGGTAGCAGTGCGCCGGTCACGGGCGCGGGGGAAAACCATGTCCTGCTGACGAGCCGGCAGGCCCGCAGGAGGACGACGCGCAGCAGCCTCCTGAGTGACTTCGCTGTCCTCGATCAGCTCGGCATCATCGACACTCTCGTCACGCACCGCTGCTTTGCGCGGCGTGCGCTTGATCGGGTAGGACTGCGATGAAAAACCGTCGATACGCATGGCGTGAGCACTCAGGACCAATGATGGCAATCTAGCAGCATCAGGATTGCGTCGCTAATGCTCGAGTGATAACTGGACCACAGTTTGCGCCTAAAGGTTTTATCGCCAACCGCGATAACCGACGAACAGCACTCAGCGCGCCTTGGGCGTGGCTACATTATCGCGCAGGTAAACCGGTTGCGCCTGTTCGGCGGCGATTGCCTCACCACGGCCCCAGGCGAAGCTGGCCAGGCTGAGGATATCCAGGGCGCTTGGCAATGCTGAAGCGTTCGTGGCGCTGGCCTGCACCGCCAGGCGCTCGGCATAGCTCCAGCCGGTACCGGCACCGAACCAGTCACCGCTGCTGCCTACAGGCAGGGCCACGCGCTCGGGCGGGAGCACGGCTTCCAGGCCTTGCAGGCGCATCTCGCCGGCTTCGGCCTTGTAGCAACCCCAATACACTTCATCCATGCGCGCGTCGATGGCAGCAGCCACCTGCTGCACGCCATGCTCGCGCAACGCGCCCTGAGCCAGCGCGGCCAGGTTGGACACCGGCAGCACCGGGCGCTCCAACGCAAAAGCCAGGCCCTGCACCACACCGATGGCGATGCGCACCCCGGTGAACGCGCCAGGGCCACGGCCAAAGGCGATGGCATCCAGTGCATTCAGTGCCACACCGGAGTCCGCCAGCAGCTGCTTGATCATCGGCAGCAGCTTCTGCGCATGCATGCGCGGGATCACCTCATAGTGACTGGTTACCTTGCCGTCATGCAGCAGCGCGACGGAACAGGCTTCGGTGGCGGTATCCAGGGCCAGCAGGGTGGTCATCGAACGGGTATCCAGGTGCTAGGGGAAAGAGCAGCAGTATAAACGACGACGGCCCGCAAGCGGGCCGTCGTGACACAAGGTGTGTGGATCAGCTCAGGGCTGCCAGCACCTTGGCGGTGATCGACTCGACCGAGCCGACACCTTCGATGTGGCTGTACTTCGGCTTGCCGGCGTTGGCGGCCGACAGCTTCTGGTAGAAGTCCACCAGCGGCTTGGTCTGGCTGTGGTAGACCGACAGGCGGTGACGCACGGTTTCTTCCTTGTCGTCGTCGCGCTGGATCAGGTCTTCGCCGGTGACATCGTCCTTGCCTTCCACTTTCGGCGGGTTGTACTGAATGTGGTATGTGCGGCCCGAGGCCAGGTGCACACGGCGGCCAGCCATGCGGCCGACGATTTCTTCGTCGTCGACGGCGATTTCGACCACGGCGTCGATATCCACGCCGGCGGCAACCATCGCTTCAGCCTGCGGAATGGTGCGCGGGAAGCCGTCGAACAGGCAGCCATTGGCGCAATCCGGCTGGGCGATGCGCTCCTTGACCAGGCTGATGATCAGCTCGTCGGACACCAGCTGGCCGGCATCCATGACTTTCTTCAGTTCCAGGCCCAGTGGGGTGCCGGCCTTGACGGCGGCACGCAGCATGTCACCGGTGGAGATCTGTGGAATACCGAACTTCTCGGTGATGAACTTTGCCTGAGTACCTTTACCGGCCCCGGGAGCTCCCAGCAGAATTACGCGCATCTCGTGCTCCTCAAATTTTTTTATGAAATTCAATGGATTCGGCAATCGAGGCCAAGTCCGGAAAATCGGGTATGACCATAAATCGGTCAAAAGGCTGCTCAAGATACACAGCGCCCGGCAGCCAGACAAGCGTCCCAAAGTTGCAGCATTGCGTCGTTTGTAACCAGAACGGTGGGTGGTTGCGCCCGGCGCAACCACCCACCTCGCCCTGTCGTGGCCGCCTGCCGGTCAACCGGCAAGGGCCGCGACGGCAGGCCTTACCCGGTGTTGCGCAGGCCTGCGGCAATACCTGCCACGGTCACCAGCAGGGCCTGCTCCAACGGGCTGTCCAGAGCGGCTTCGCGGCTGCGTGAACGGGCCAGCAACTCGGCCTGCAGACGGTGCAGCGGGTCCAGGTAGGTGTTGCGCAAGCTGATGAATTCCAGGGTCTCGGGGCTGTGCGCCAGTAGCACCGGCTGGCCGGTCAGGCCCAGCACCACCTGGCACGACTGCGACAATAGGTCGCGCAGGTGCGCACCTAAAGGAAGCAAGCCCGGTTGCACCAGACGTTGGTCGTAGGCCTCGGCGATTTGTGCATCGGCCTTTGCCAGGACCATTTCCAGCATGTCGATGCGGGTACGGAAGAAGGGCCACTGCTCGCGCATCTGCGCCAGCAGTTCGCCCTGGCCTCGCGCCAGGGCATTGCTCAAGGCGGTTTCCCACCCCAGCCAGGCAGGCAGCATCAGGCGTGTCTGGGTCCAGCCGAAGATCCACGGGATCGCCCGCAGGCTCTCGATGCCACCAGCACGGCGCTTGGCCGGGCGGCTGCCCAGCGGCAGGCGGCCCAGTTCCTGTTCGGGGGTGGACTGGCGGAAGTATTCGACGAAATCAGGGTTTTCCCGCACCACGCCGCGGTAGGCCTTCAGGCCATCGGCTGCCAGCTGGTCCATCAATGCCCGCCAGGCGGGTTCTGGCGGCGGCGGTGGCAACAAGGTGGCTTCGAGCACAGCAGCCAGGTACAGGTTGAGGTTTTGCTCGGCGATGGCCGGCAAACCGAACTTGAAGCGAATCATCTCGCCCTGTTCGGTGGTGCGGAACCGACCTGCCACCGAACCCGGAGGCTGCGACAGAATCGCCGCATGGGCCGGGCCGCCGCCACGCCCGACCGTACCACCACGGCCGTGGAACAGCAGCAGTTCGACCTGATGCTCGCGGCAGATGCGCACCAGGTTTTCCTGGGCACGGTACTGAGCCCAGGCCGCTGCCGTGGTGCCCGCGTCCTTGGCCGAGTCGGAATAGCCAATCATCACTTCCTGCGGCCCGCGCAGGCTGGCACGGTAGCCCGGCAGGCCAAGCAGGCGCTGCATCACCGGCCCGGCGTTGTCCAGGTCCGCGAGGGTTTCGAACAGCGGCACCACGCGCATCGGCCGGGTAAGGCCGGCTTCCTTGAGCAGCAGCTGTACGGCCAGCACATCAGAGGCCGCGCCCGCCATCGAGATCACGTAGGAGCCCAGCGAAGCGCCAGGCGCAGCGGCAATTTCGCGGCAGGTGGCCAACACCTCAGCGGTCTCTGCCTGAGGCTTGAAGTGCGCGGGCAGCAACGGCCGCCGATTCTTCAGTTCGGCCTGGAGGAATGCGATGCGCTGTTCTTCGTCCCAGTCGGCATAGCTGCCCAGGCCAAGGTAATCGGTAATTTCCGCCAGCGCATCACGGTGCCGGGCGGCATCCTGGCGCACATCCAGGCGGCCGAGGAACAGGCCGAAGGTCACCGCCCGGCGCAAGCTGTCGAGCAGCGGGCCATCGGCGATCACCCCCATGCCGCATTCATGCAGCGACTGATAGCACAGCTCCAGCGGTGCGATCAGGTCGCGGTTATCCACCAGCACCTCGGCGCTGGCCGGCTGGTTGCTGGTCAATGCGAGTTGGGCCCAGGCGCGGGTCGCTCGCAGCCGTTCGCGCAACTGTTTGAGCACTGCCCGGTACGGCTCGGCACTGTCGCCCACACGTCCACGCAAGGCCTCACTGGCTTGCTGCATGGACAGCTCGGCCGCCAGCGCATCGATATCGCGCAGGAACAGGTCGGCGGCCATCCAGCGGGCCAGCAGTAATACCTCACGGGTCACGGCGGCCGTGACATTGGGGTTGCCGTCGCGGTCACCGCCCATCCACGAGGCAAAGCGAATGGGCGCAGCTTCCAGCGGCAGGTGCAGGCCGGTAGCGTCGAACAGGGCCTTGTCGACCTTGCGCAAGTGGTTTGGGATGGCCTGCCACAGCGAATGTTCGATCACCGCGAAGCCCCATTTGGCCTCGTCTACCGGGGTCGGCCGGGTGCGCCGGATCTCTTCGGTGTGCCAGGCCTCGGCGATCAGCCTGCGCAGGCGCTCACGCACCTGCTCACGCTCGGCGGCGGTCAGGTCGCGGTGGTCCTGGACGGCCAGCTGGCCGGCGATGGCATCGTATTTCTGGATCAACGTGCGCCGCGCCACTTCGGTCGGGTGTGCGGTCAGCACCAGCTGGATATCGAGCTTGGCGAGCTGCCGGGCCAGGGCGTCATCCTTGTGCCCGGCCTGCTTCAGGCGAGCCAGCAGTTCGGGCAAGACCCGCGCCTCGAACGGCTCTGGCTGACCGTCATCGCGACGGCGGATCAGCTGATACTGCTCGGCCATGTTGGCCAGGTTGAGGAACTGGTTGAAGGCTCGCGCCACGGGCAGCAGGTCTTCTTCGGCAAGGTCGGCCAAGGTCGAGCTCAATTGCTCGCCAGCACCGCGGCGGTCGGCCTTGGCGCTGTGGCGGATGTCCTCGATCTTCTGCAGGAACGCATCACCGTGCTGCTGGCGGATGGTCTCGCCGAGCAACTCCCCCAACACATGGACATCTTCACGCAGGCGCACATCGATATCAGTCATTGGCCCTCTCTTCGGCGCGGCTCGCCACACTCTGCTCAGGAAACAGCACTGGCCCAAGAGTGCCCACTGCCGGGGCGCGATGGCAAGCCGCGATCGCGCAAAGCAAACTAAAGTCAAGGTAGCGCAGTCCGATGCAATGCAGCCTTTTCTGGCGTTCACAGAGGTCATCATGAAAATCCGCGAACTCGCCCAGCACTGGGAACAGAATGCCGCCGGCACCCTGAGCCCCACCGGCCACGCCTTGCACCTGGACCTGGAGTCCGAGGCACGCTTGGCCGCCCTGATCGACATGTACCCCAAGCGCACCGCCGAGGAACTGCTCGGCGAACTGGTCGCCGCCGCGCTGGAAGAGTTGGAAGCCAGCTTCCCCTACGTGCAGGGCCAGAAGGTCATCGCCACTGATGAGGAAGGAGACCCGCTGTTCGAAGATATCGGCCCGACGCCGCGTTTTCTGGCCCTGTCACGGCGCCATCTGCACGACCTCAGCAATACCGGCGACGACACCGGGAACTGAGCGTGCAGCACCACGATCCGGGCCTGCAACGGGCCCGGAAACCACTCCAGCGATGAAAAGTTCCGGGCAAACCTCACTGACCGATCAGTCAGAAATAAATGGCAAAACTGCGCATTTTTTTCGGAACCATTCAAAAAACGGTCAAGTCCCAGCCAATAGCCATCACGCTAAAACCCTGCACTCCTGCCATGTGCATCGTTGAGCGCAAGCGCAGGCACTGTCAGGGATTGAGCGATGGACTGCTACGGACATCGTCGTAATCAGGAGTGATCCAATGGAACTGACCACCATCAAGACCCGCACCCCGAAACTCTCATCTACTCACGTGCGCGGATTGAAGCTGGCCGCGCTGGCCCTGGGCAGTAGCCTGGTCCTGGCCGGCTGTGCAGGCAACCCGCCGACCGAGCAGTACGCTGTCACCGAGTCCGCGGTCAATTCGGCCGTCAGTGCCGGTGGCACCGAGTTCGCCGCCGTGGAAATGAAATCGGCCCAGGACAAGTTCAAGCAAGCCGAAATCGCCATGCACGACAAAAAGTACGATGAAGCCAAGCGCCTGGCCGAGCAGGCCGAATGGGATGCCCGCGTCGCCGAGCGCAAGGCCCAGGCAGCCAAGGCCCAGAAGGCCGTGCAGGATGCCCGCCAGGGCGTTCAGGACGTACGTCAGGAAGGCCTGCGCAGCGCTGAATGAGCGCCGCCACGCCAACCCTAGCCTTCGCAACTGATCAAAGGATGAACACTATGCGCAACTACGTCATGATTCCCGCCCTGCTGGCACTGAGCGTCGGCCTTGCCGCCTGTTCCCACGACCCGAACCCCAACCTGGAGTCGGCCCGCACCAACTTCTCTGCACTGCAGAGTGACCCGCAGGCAAGCAAGGTCGCCGCGCTCGAGACCAAGGATGCCCAGGACTGGCTGAACAAGTCCGACAAGGCCTTCATGGACCGTGAAGACACCCAGAAGGTGGACCAGCTCGCCTACCTGACCAACCAGCGGATCGAGGTGGCCAAGCAGACCATCGCCCTGCGCACCGCCGAGAACGAGCTGAAGAACGCCTCGGCCCAGCGCGCCCAGGCCAAGCTCGATGCCCGCGACGCACAGATCGCCAAGCTGCAGGAAAGCCTCAACGCCAAGCAGACCGACCGCGGCACCCTGGTGACCTTTGGTGATGTGCTGTTCGACTTCAACAAGGCCACCCTGAAGAGCAACGCCTACCCGAACATCACCAAGCTGGCCCAGTTCCTTCAGGAGAACCCGGAGCGCAAGGTGATCGTCGAGGGCTACACCGACAGCGTCGGCTCGGCCAGCTACAACCAGGGCCTGTCCGAACGCCGCGCCGCCAGCGTGCGCGCGGCGCTGGTACGCGCAGGTGTAGACCCTGCACGTATCGTCGCCCAGGGTTATGGCAAGGAATACCCGGTGGCGGACAACGGTAGCAACTCGGGCCGTGCGCAGAACCGTCGCGTGGAAGTGACCATTTCCAACGACAACCAGCCGGTGGCACCGCGTTCGGTCAGCCAAGTCAGCCAGTAACAACGGTTGACTGAAATGACAAAGCCCCGCGTTCTACGCGGGGCTTTTCTTTTGCCTTGCTGGCCCTTTCGCGGCTAAAGCCGCTCCTACAGGGAGTACCTGTGGGAGCGGCTTTAGCCGCGAAAGGGCCGGGACAGCCACTGTAAATGCTTGGTCATTGCACCTGCTGCGGCGTTTCCTGCCCCATGCAGCGCACCGCTCGCTTGCGGTTGTCCACCAGCACACCGGTCAGGCCTTTCTGCCCGGTATCGAACAGCACCAGCACACCGTCCACGCACTGGGCCACCTGGGGTGCCGGGTCCAGCGAGACCTTGTAATCCTCGCCAGGAATTGTCTTGAGCATGGTGAAGTCCTGCAGCAGCAGCGCATCCTCAGGTTTGGCGAAATGCAGGTAGCCGTAGTACCAGAGGGCTCCCACCGTCACGATGATGCTGCCGACACCGGTCAGGATCAGCGGGATGGCGTTGCGTTCTTCACTCATTGGGTGTTCTTCTCGTCAGGGTAGTTGGGCACTTCGGCAAGCCGCCGCAGGCCGTTGAAATGGCTGGGGTCATCGAGGAAGCGCAGCATCACCTGGCGCCACACCGGGTCGGCGAAGGTCTGCACGTGGCCGCCACGGGTCAGCTGCAGCACGCGTGGCGCCGGTGCGTGCTGGTACAGGCGGATGCCGTTGTCCATCGGCACCAAGGTGTCGTCGATGCTGTGGAAGAACAGCTTTGGCGGGCTGTTCAGCTGCCCGATCGAATGGATTGCACTGTCACCATCCGGTACCAGCCAGGACAGCGGCACCTGCAGCGGCCAGGTCATCCACGAGGTGCCCAGGGCGTAACGCCCTACCCCACGGTAGCTGGCCGGCACGCCGTCGAACACCAGGGCACTGAAGCGCTGGCGCTGCTCAGGGTGCTGCGCCAGGTAGTGGATCGCCATCGCCCCGCCAAGGCTCTGACCGAGCAGTACCAGCGGCTTGCCCTTGACCTCGGGGGCCTGGGCCAGCCATGCCATTGCCGCGTCGATGTCCAGATAGACCTCAGGCAGGCTTGGCGAGCCCTCGGACAGGCCATAGCCACGGTAATCGATCATCAGCACCTGGTAGCCCTGCTCCGGTAGCCAATAGCTGCCGCCAAGGTGGCCCGGCAGATTGCCACCGTTGCCGTGCAGATGCAGCACCGTCCCCTTGAGCTCCACCCCCGCCTTGGCCGGCAGCCACCAACCATGCAGGCGCAGCCCATCGGCGGTGGTGATGCTGATATCGCGGTACTCCAGCCTGGCGCGTTGCGGAGTGAACGGTTCGCCGGGTTCGGGATAGAACAACAGGCTGCTGCAGCCGCACAGCCCCAGCAGGAGCATGCCCAGCGTCAGCAGGCGGCAGCGTTCAGAGAATGTTCGCGTAGTCGGCTTCAATACGATCCAGGCTCAAGTGGTTGAGGAAGTTGGAGAAGCACATCCAGGCCGACAGCGCGTTGAGGTCGCGGAACTGCTCCGGCAAGTACTTGGGCGGCTCGACCAGCCCCTCCTCGACCAGTTGGCGCAAGGTGCGCATGTCTTCCAGGGTGGTCTTGCCGCAGAACAGCAACGGTATCTGCTCGAGCTTGCCCTTCTTCACGGCCAACTGAATGTAGTTGTAAACCATGATGAAGCCCTTGAGGTAGGACAAGTCCTTGGTGAATGGCAGGCCATTGGGCACCGAACCCCGGAACACCCGGCTGGCGTTGCTGTAGCTCTGTCCCATCTCGAAGCCCTGCTCGCGGAAGAACTCGAACACTTGCAGGAAATCGGCCCCCTCTTCGACCATGTGGATGGCGCGGGTGCGGTTGGTCAGCTTGCGCAGGCGGCTGGGGTAGGAAGCGAAGGCAATCACCTCCATGAGGATGGCCAGGCCTTCCTGGGTCACCGTCGACGAGGGCGGGCCCTTGGCCAGGAAGGTGCAGATCGGCTGGTTCAGACCGTTGAGGGTGGTCCCCACGTGCACCAGGCCTTCATGCACCTCCAGCGCCCGCACGTCACGGTTGTTGAACATGGCATCGGCGCGCACCTTGATGTAGTCGGCACCGGCCGCGGCATCGGCGACGATACCGTCCGACTCGAACACGCGGATGGTCTCCTCGGCCTCGCCGAACACCTTGTTCAGGCGGCGCTGGAGGATGTCCACGGCCTCCTTGGCAGTCAGGTTCTTCGGCTCGTCCTTGAGGTCGCCACGCCCATCGATATTGTTCAGGTAGTCCGAAAGCATCAGCCCCAGGTCGGCCAGGGTCGGGTCACCCGCGTGAAAAGCGTCGGAGGCCGCGCCGTACAGCTCCTGGGAGATCAGCCCGAAGTCTTCGGTACCACGCGCTTCGAGCATGCGCACGACCATGCGGTACTCGCGGCACATGCGCTTCATGATCTGCCCGACCGGGTTGAACTGGCCGAGCTGGCGAATGATGTCGCGCTCGATGGCCTGGAACTCGGCCTTCACCGCGCTGGAGTCGAAGGCCAACGGGCGGGCGAGGTAGTACTGGCGATCAACGGCGGGCGGCTCCTTGCCCTTGGCCTTGAGGAAGCCCTGGCGAATGTTGTCGTCCCATTTCACCGCGTCCAGGACCCGGATCGGGGTCTGCGCCGCGACGATGCGGTCCGACAGGGCGCGGATGGTTTGCTGGTACTCGTCCACGGAGGACTCCTTGGTCTGTCCTGACTACTTGCCGGAGCGCTGGAACCGCGCCACTTCGACGAACAAGTCGGAATTGGCAGGATCATCGAGGTACGCCAGCACACGTGGCGACGGGCTGTCGATCAGCACGCCCTGTTCGTTTTCTTCGGCAACCTCGGTGCTGCGCCCGCTCAGTTCCTTCTTCTCGACCGCCTGCTGCACTTGCTCGACATCAAGGTTGTAGACCACCAGTTCCTTGCCATCGACGATGTCGAAACCGCCAATCAGGAAGTTGCCGCCCAGGCGCTTGGGCACGCCAGCCGACAAGTACCAGCGGTTGCCGTGGCGCGAGACGGTGAAGGTGTATTCCTCCGGTGCCTTGCCTTTGGCCGTGGCCACCGCCTTGTACGCATCTGCGCCGCTGCGGCTGATGGTCAGCTTCAGCGGCTCGCCCCAGGCATCCTTGCTGCTCCACTTGCCGAGCAAGGCCTTGGGCGCAGCCTGGTTGCTCGGCAGCGGCTCATGAAAGCTCACAAGGCAACCGCCCAGCAGGAGGAATGACAACGTCAACAACACCACACGCCAGGCTTTCATCAGGTTCTCCTTGAAAGTTCGGTCACTGCTCAGGCCGAGGCCAACACCAGGTGCAGGTAACGGGTAAGCATAGCGAGCATCTGCCCATCGGCTTGCGCATCGGCATCCTTGAGCAGGCCCTGATATTCCATCTGCTCGATAATCGCCGTCAACATTTGGGCGTCCTGTTCCGGTTGCTGCGAGCCGACCACCTGCAGCAGCTGGCGGGCGCCGTGCAGCAGGATCTGCTCGTGCGCGCACACCAGTTGCGCCAGGCGCGGGCACAGCAAGGCCTCCTGGCGGAAGGCCTGCTCGGCCATCATGAAGTCACGGCGGCTGAGCAGTTGACGCTGCACATAGTCGGCGGTCATGCGGGCGATTTCATCAGCCAGCCGCGCCCGCGAATGCACACTGCCATCCCCCTGGGCCAGCAACTGGCGCAGGACTACCTCGGTGTTGGCCCAGAGCTTGGCCATGTAGGCGGCGCTGCGCTCGACATACTGGGCGAAGGTGTCGGTGAGCAGGTCTTCGATGTCCTTGAAGTAGTACGTAGTGGCCGATAGCGGCACACCCGCCTCGGCGGCCACCGCCCGGTGGCGCACGCCTCGCACGCCATCGCGCACGACAATGCGCATGGCGGCGTCAAGGATCAGCTGGCGGCGCTGTTCGCTGCCTTGACGGGCGGTCTTACGACCCTGGTATTGCACGCTTTCGGCGACGGCGGTGGCGATGCCGGCGGCGCCTTGTTGGGCCATTGCGGGTGTCACAGTGGTTACCTCATGGTTCGAGTCATCTGCTGCCTGTACCGGCCCTATCGCGGCTGAAGCCGCTCCTACAGGACCGCGCATACCTGTAGGAGCGGCTTCAGCCGCGATAGGGCCGGTACAGACAACATAAAGCTTCAGGCATGAAAAAGCCGCCCCGAAAGGCGGCTTGTTCAGTTCGTTCAGGCCTGTGGGCGCATGTGCGGGAACAGGATCACGTCGCGAATCGACGGCGAGTTGGTCAGCAGCATCACCAGGCGGTCGATACCAATGCCTTCACCGGCAGTCGGTGGCATGCCGTACTCCAGGGCCCGAACGAAGTCGGCGTCGTAGTGCATGGCTTCGTCGTCACCGGCGTCCTTCTCTGCTACCTGGGCCAGGAAGCGCTCGGCCTGGTCTTCGGCATCGTTGAGCTCGGAATAGGCGTTGGCGATTTCGCGGCCACCGATGAACAGCTCGAAGCGGTCGGTCACGGCCGGGTTGTCGTCGTTGCGACGGGCCAGTGGCGACACTTCGAACGGGTATTCGGTGATGAAGTGCGGCTGCTCCAGCTTGTGCTCGACCAGCTCTTCGAAAATCATTACCTGCAGCTTGCCCAGGCCTTCGTGGCCCAGCACCTTGGCGCCGGCCTTCCTGGCGATGTCGCGGGCACGGTCGACATCCTGCAGGTCGGCAGCGGTCAGCTCGGGGTTGTACTTGAGGATCGAGTCGAATACCGACAGGCGAGCGAACGGCTCGCCGAAGTGGAACACCTTGTCGCCGTACGGTACGTCGGTGGTGCCCAGCACCAGTTGCGCCAGCTCACGGAACAGCTCCTCGGTGAGGTCCATGTTGTCGCGGTAGTCGGCGTAGGCCTGGTAGAACTCGAGCATGGTGAATTCAGGGTTGTGACGAGTCGAAACGCCTTCGTTGCGGAAGTTGCGGTTGATCTCGAACACTTTCTCAAAGCCGCCAACCACCAGGCGCTTGAGGTACAGCTCCGGCGCGATACGCAGGAACATGGCCATGTCCAGGGCATTGTGGTGGGTTTCGAACGGCTTGGCCGCTGCACCGCCGGGGATGGTTTGCAGCATCGGCGTCTCGACTTCGAGGAAGTCTCGCTCGATGAGGAACTTGCGGATGTGCGAGATCACCTGCGAACGCACCCGGAAGGTGTGGCGGGTTTCTTCGTTGACCATCAGGTCGACGTAACGCTGGCGATAGCGCTGCTCAGTGTCGGTCAGGCCGTGGTGCTTGTCCGGCAGCGGGCGCAGCGACTTGGTCAGCAGGCGCACGTTGGTCATCTCGACGTACAGGTCGCCCTTGCCGGAACGGGCCAGGGTGCCTTCGGCGCTGATGATGTCGCCCAGGTCCCAGGTCTTGACGGCGGCCAGGGTTTCTTCCGGCAGGGTCTTGCGGTTGACGTAGACCTGGATGCGGCCGGTCATGTCCTGGATGACCATGAACGAGCCACGGTTGAGCATGATGCGACCGGCAACCTTTACCGGGATCGCGGCTGCTTCCAGCTCTTCCTTGGTCTTGTCCGCGTACTGTTTCTGCAGGTCGTTGCAGTAGCTGTCGCGGCGGAAGTCGTTGGGGAAGGCATTGCCCTTGGCACGCTCGGCGGCAAGTTTTTCCTTGCGCAGGGCGATCAGGGCGTTTTCTTCCTGTTGCAGGTCTTGCGATTCGGTCTTGAGGTCGCTCATGTCGTCATTCTTTCCATCAGGTATTCGTTGCCCTTTCCGGGCAGGGCACGCGCCACCGGCAAATGGCCTGGCAGCGCGGCAGTGGTGTACGGCTTACAGCCCCTGCTTGAGGCTCGCTTCCAGATACTGGTCGAGGTCGCCGTCCAGGACCTTCTGGCAGTCGCTGCGCTCGACGCCGGTACGCAGGTCCTTGATGCGCGAGTCATCCAGCACGTAGGAGCGGATCTGGTGGCCCCAGCCGATGTCCGACTTGCTGTCTTCCAGCGCCTGCGAGGCGGCGTTGCGCTTTTGCATTTCCAGCTCGTACAACTTGGCCCGCAGCATTTTCATGGCGGTGTCCTTGTTGGCGTGCTGGGAACGTTCGTTCTGGCAAGCCACCACGGTGTTGGTCGGTACGTGGGTGATACGCACCGCCGAGTCGGTGGTGTTGACGTGCTGACCACCGGCACCGGAGGAGCGGTAGGTGTCGATGCGCAGGTCGGACGGGTTGATCTCGATCTCGACCTTGTCGTCGATCTCGGGGGACACGAACACCGCCGAGAACGAGGTGTGGCGACGCGCGCCAGAGTCGAACGGGCTCTTGCGCACCAGGCGGTGCACGCCGATCTCGGTGCGCAGCCAGCCGAAGGCGTACTCGCCCTTGATGTGCACGGTGGCGCCCTTGATGCCGGCGACTTCACCTTCGGACAGCTCGATGATGGTGGCGTCGAAGCCACGCTTGTCGGCCCAGCGCAGGTACATGCGCAGCAGGATGTTGGCCCAGTCCTGCGCCTCGGTGCCGCCAGAGCCGGCCTGGATGTCCAGGTAGGCGTTGTTCATGTCCATCTCGCCGCTGAACATGCGACGGAACTCAAGCTGGGCGAGGGATTCTTCCAGGGCCTGCAGCTCGGCCTCGACGTCGCTGACGGCCCCTTCATCACCTTCCTCGACAGCCATGTCGAGCAGGTCCTTGCAGTCGGCCAGGCCGTTGGCCATCTTGTCCAGGGTCTCGACGACCTGCGCCAGCATGGCACGCTCGCGGCCCAGGGCCTGTGCGTACTCGGGCTTGTTCCAGACGGCAGCGTCTTCCAGCTCGCGGTTGACTTCGATCAGGCGGTCATGCTTGTGATCGTAGTCAAAGATACCCCCGAATGGACAGGGAACGCTCGGTGAGGTCCTTGATGGTGTTCAGGATTGGTTGGATTTCCATGGGCGGCTGGCTCTCGTGCGAATTCGGTGAAAAGCCCGCGAGTATAACCCATCCAAAGAGCGGCGGCAGCCCGTTGGGCAGCCGCATCGGCGTCAGGCAATGCCGACCTGGTTGCGCCCGTTGTTCTTGGCCTGGTACAGCCCCTTGTCCGCCGCCGAAATCAGCTGCCGGCAATGGCTGCCAATGGCAGGCGTCTGGGTCGCCAGGCCGATGCTCACGGTCAGCAGCGAGCCTGCCGTCGGCACACTGTGCGCAATGTTCAGGCCAAGCACGGTCTGGCGCAGCTTTTCGGCGATCAGGCGTGCACCGCCAGGCGAGGTGTTGGGCAACACCAGGGCGAACTCCTCGCCGCCGTAGCGCGCCGGCAGGTCGGTCGGCCGCGAGCAGGAGCCGCGAATGGCCTCGGCCACCTGGCGCAGCGCCTCGTCGCCGGCCAGGTGACCGAAGCTGTCGTTGAACGCCTTGAAGTAATCGACATCGATCATCAGCAACGACAATTGCTGCTGCTCGCGCATGGCCCGGCGCCATTCCAGCTCCAGGTATTCGTCGAAGTGGCGGCGGTTGGACAGCCCGGTCAGGCCGTCGGAATTCATCAGCCGCTGCAGCATCAGGTTGGTGTCGAGCAGCTGCTGCTGGCTGACACGCAAGGCGCGGTAGGCCTCGTCGCGTTGCAACAGGGTCATGTAGGAGCGCGAGTGGTAACGGATGCGCGCCACCAGCTCGATGTTGTCTGGCAACTTGACCAGATAATCGTTGGCACCGGCGGCGAAGGCGGCGCTCTTGACCAGCGGGTCTTCCTTGGTCGACAGGACGATGATCGGGATGTCCCGGGTGGCCGGGTTGTTGCGGTACTCGCGTACCAGGGTCAGGCCGTCCAGGCCGGGCATGATCAGGTCCTGAAGGATCACCGTGGGTTTGATGCGCACGGCCTGGGCTACCGCCTGATGCGGGTCGGCGCAGAAGTGAAAATCGATGTTCTCTTCCACTGCCAGGCCACGACGCACCGCTTCACCGATCATCGCCTGGTCATCGACCAGCAGGACCATCGCCATGTTTTCATTGGGGGTCGTGAACCCTTCGATCGGTAGATCAGTCATTCGAATTCACCTGACCACGTCCGCTCAAGCGGCGCGATTCAATACAAGTCGTCATTTTGCGAAGAGTTCCATCAAGCGCCCGGCGATGCGTTCCAACGGGCGGATTTCCATTGCGGCATCAATCGCCGCAGCGGCCTTGGGCATGCCGTACACCGCACTGCTGGACTGGTCCTGGGCAATCGTCAGAAAGCCCCGTTGGCGCATCAGTTTCAGGCCCTGGGCGCCATCACGCCCCATGCCGGTAAGCAGCACGCCCACCGCATCGCCGCTCCAGTAGCGCGCCACGCTCTCGAAGAACACGTCGATCGAGGGCCGGTAGATTTCGTTGACGGGCTCGGCAGTGTAGGCCAGCTGGCCGCCCTGGAGCAGGCGGATATGGTGGTTGGTGCCGGCCAGCAGCACCTGCCCGGGCTGGGGCGGTTCGCCCTCCCGGGCCAGGCGCACCGGCAAGCCGCTGGCACTGGCGAGCCATTCGGCCATGCCGGCAGCGAACACCTGGTCGACATGCTGGACCAGTACGATCGAGGCTCCAAAACCGCGCGGCAGGCCTTTAAGCAGCACTTCGAGGGCGGCCGGGCCGCCTGCGGAGGAGCCAATCGCCACCAGGCCACTGCGCTGGGAAGCCTCGCGCAGGGGGGCAGCGACCGACTTGCTCGCGCCGGGCCGCTGCTGGCCGATCAACCAGCCAATATTGAGGATCTTGCGCAGCAGCGGCGCCGCAGCCTCGCGTGCGTCACCGGCGCCCAGTGCGGGGGTGTCGACCACGTCCAGGGCACCATGGCCCATGGCCTCGAACACTCGGTGCACGTTCTGCTTGCGGTCGACCGTGACAATGACGATGGCGCAGGGCGATTCGGCCATGATCCGCCGGGTCGCCTCGACGCCATCCATCACCGGCATGATTAGGTCCATGAGAATCAGGTCGGGGGTGTATTCGGCGCACTTGCGCACGGCATCGGCGCCATCGCTGGCCACCCAGATCACCTGGTGCGCCGGCTCGAAGGCCAGGGCCCGGCGCAACGCCTCTACCGCCATGGGCATATCGTTGACGATGGCGATCTTCATCCCTGAGCACCTCCGATCAGTTCCCCCACGGCATCCAGCAACGCATCATCGTGGAAGCTGGCTTTTGCCAAATAGTAGTCGGCCCCCGCATCAAGGCCACGCCGGCGATCTTCTTCACGGTCCTTGTACGACACCACCATCACCGGCAGTGACTGCAACCGTTGGTCGCGGCGCACCAGGGTGACCAGTTCGATGCCATCCATGCGCGGCATGTCGATATCGGTGATCAGCAGGTCGAAGTCTTCGCTGCGCAGGGCATTCCAGCCGTCCATGCCGTCCACCGCCACCGCAACGTCATAGCCACGATTACTCAGCAGCTTGCGCTGCAGCTCGCGCACGGTGAGCGAGTCATCGACCACCAGGACACGCTTGCGGCTGGCGCCTCGCGCCCCTTGCGCGCCGCGTTCGATGCGCTCCAGCCGGCCCGTGCTGAGCAGCTTCTCGACCGAGCGCAGCAAGTCTTCGACATCGATGATCAGCACCACCGAACCATCATCCAGCAATGCCCCTGCCGAGATGTCCTGGACCTTGCCCAGGCGCGGGTCGAGCGGCATCACCACCAGCACCCGCTCACCGACCAGGCGCTCCACGGCTACCCCGTAAAGCTGCTCACGCTCACGGATCACCACTACCCGCAGGCTGCTGGCCTCACCCTGCCCTGCCGGCCGGTTGAGCAACTGGCTGGCAGCCACCAGGCCGATATGCCGGCCTTCGTGCCAGAAGTGCTGGCGGCCCTCGATCTGCACGATGTCTTCGGTTGCCACTTCAAGGGTGCGCTCGATATGCGCCAGCGGGAACGCATAAGCCTCGCCACCGACTTCCACCACCAGACTGCGCACCACCGACAGGGTCAGTGGCACCTCCAGGTGGAAACGACAGCCCTGGCCGGGCAGCTGCGTCAGCTCGATCGAACCACGCAGGTCGCGGACCATGTGCTGCACCGCATCCAGGCCGACACCACGGCCAGACACTTCGGTGACCTTGTCGCGCAGGCTGAAGCCCGGCAGGAACAGGAAGGTCAGCAGCTCGGCCTCGCTCATCTGTGCCACGGTGTCGGCCGGCGACAGGCCGCGCTCGACGATGTTGCGCTTGAGGCGCTCAAGGTCGATGCCCGCGCCGTCATCGCTCAGTTCGAGGATCAGCAGCCCGGCCTGGTGCGAGGCGCGCAGGCGGATCGTACCTCCCTCCGGCTTGCCCGCCAGCAGGCGCCGCTCGGGCAGCTCAATGCCATGGTCGACGGCATTGCGCAGCAAATGGGTCAACGGCGCTTCGAGTTTTTCCAGCACATCCCGATCGACCTGGGTTTTCTCGCCTTCGATCTGCAGATGCACCTGCTTGCCGAGCGAACGCCCGAGGTCGCGAACCATGCGGGTCTGGCCGGTGAGAACGTCGGCGAACGGGCGCATGCGACAGGCCAATGCCGTGTCGTACAGCAACTGGGCTCGCTGGCTGGCCTGCCAGCCAAACTCGTCGAGGTCGGCGGCTTGCTGCTGCAGGATCTGCTGGGTTTCCAGCAACAGGCGCTGGGTCTGCGCAAGGGCATCCAGCACCTCGGGGCTCTGGCCGCTGTCTTCAAGCTGGGTCTTCAAGCCGTCGAGGGCTCGCATGCCCTGGCCATGCATGCGTTTGAGGCGCTGCAAGGTGGCCAGGTAGGGCTTCAGGCGTTGGGTCTCGACCAATGACTTGCTGGACAGGTCGAGCAGGCTGTTCAGGCGATCGGCGGTGACCCGCAAGACCCGCTCGCTGCCCTCAACTGCGCGCTTGCCGGCCTTGCGCGGCATGGCGGGTTCGACTTCGGCCACGACGGCCGGCGCCATCGGCTCAGGCTTGGGCTCGGGCGAGGACGGCGGGGCCACGGCAAGCGCCGGTTCGAGCGCAGCCGCTGCCGGTAGCGAGCCAGTGGGGTCGAGCAGGCCGGCCATCTGCACCAGGAACGCCGGCACCAAGGCTTCGCCATGCGGATCGCCGGGGGTGGCGATGTGCATCAGCAAGTCGGTGCCGCGCAGCAGTGCATCGATGTGTTCGGCGCGCAACAGCAGCCGGCCTTCCTGCGCAGCTACCAGGCAGTCTTCCATGACATGGGCGACGCTGACGCCAGCATCGATGCCGACGATGCGGGCGGCGCCCTTCAACGAATGCGCCGCCCGCATGCAGGCTTCCAGCTGGTCGGCCTGGGTCGGGTTGTGTTCCAGTGCCATCAGCCCGGTACTGAGCACCTGAGTCTGTGCCTCGGCCTCCAGGCTGAACAGTTCGAGCAGCGATGCGTCGCGCATTTGCTCTGGGGTCATGACAGGCTCCGCTGCACGGCAGACAGTAAATGTTGATCGTCCAGCACCCGCACACTGCGCCCCCGCCACTGCAACACCGCCGCGGTAAACGGCGCGGCATCCTCGCTGGCCTCATGCAAAGCGGCATCGAGGCGATGAATGCCGTCGATCTCGTCCACCGCCATCACCACCGGCCCGCCCGGCGCTGCCAGGATCAGCATGCGCGGCATCGCCCGACCGCTGCGCGGCTGCTCGGACGATCGCTCCACACCCAGCAGGTCGGCCAGTGACAGGCACGGCACCAGCGCGCCGCGCACATTGGCGACCCCTTGCAGTACCCGCGAGCGTTGATGGGGCAACGAATGCACCGGTTGCAAGGGAGCGATCTCGGCCAGGCAGGCTGTGGCCAGGGCCAGCCACTCCTCGCCCAGGCGGAACAGAAGCAGCGAACGCCCGGCCGAGGTTTCGACCGGGGCCGCCTCGTGCGCCAGGTCCGTTTCGATCAACGCGTAGCGGTCAAGCAGGCGCGTGGCCGCCGCCGCGTAGACTTCGCAATTGCGACAATGGATATGCCGCTCCAGCAACGGGCAGTCCTTGCTGCCGTGGACACCGATACGGTTCCAGCAGTCGTCGATGCGTTCATCGTCATTGGCCAGCAGCTCGACCGCGTGTTCGGCTTTCATCGTTCAGACTCCCGGCCGGCACGTGCAGCACGTTCCTGCAAGCGGCGGGCACCGGCTTCGTCCCCTTGGGCAGCCAGCAGCGTGGCCAGGTGCAACAACGCCTCGGGATGCTGCGGCTCCAGGTAAAGGGCCTTGCGGTAAAGGCTCAACGCCTGCTGTGCATCACCTTCGGTATCGCTCAGCAGCCCCAACCAGTAGTAGACCTGGGCTTTTGGGGCGAACAGGCGCAGGTAGCGCTGGCAACTGGCGCGGGCCTGGGCGCTGTCGCCGGCATTGGCCTGGCGCGCGATGTTGGCCAGCAACTCGCTTTCGCTCTCCCGCGGTTCGGCTGCCTGGGCGGCCGGTGGCACCACGCGCAGGGGCCGAGCCGGTGGCACCGTTACCGGGCGCGGGCGGCCCGGTGCTGCCGCAGCGGGCAGTGGCCGTGGTGGCTGGGCGGGTGCAGCCGGCACATCGGCAGGCTGACGAACGTAGGCAAACGACTGGGCGATGCCCAGCGGGCGCATGCCCAACCGCGCCAGCAAGCTGCCTTCGGCAGGGCCGATGAACAGCACGCCTTGCGGCTGCGCCAGGCGCTTGAGCACTTCGAACACCCGCTGCTGGGTCGGGACGTCGAAATAGATCAGCAGGTTGCGGCAGAACACGAAATCATACTGCCCATAGCGGCCGGCCAGCGCTGGGTCGAGCACGTTGCCAACTTCCAGGTTCACCTGCTGCAGTACCCGCTCATTCAGCTTGTGGCCGTCATCAACCTCGCGGAAATGCCGCTCGCGAAACCCAAGTTCAGTGCCGCGGAACGAGTTGCGCCCATAGACGCCCTGTATGCCTTTGGCCACCGAGATGGGGCTGATATCGATACCGTCGATGCGGAAATCGGCCGGGCTCATACCCGCATCGAGCAAGGCCATGGCCAGCGAATACGGCTCCTCCCCGGTGGAGCAAGGCAGGCTGAGCAGGCGCAAAGGCCGCTCGCCGGCCAACTCGGCCAGGCGTTTCTGGGCCAGCCCGACCAGCGCGGTGAACGAGTCCGGATAACGGAAGAACCAGGTTTCCGGGACGATCACCGCCTCGATCAGCGCCAGTTGTTCATCCGGCGATTGCTGCAGGCGAACCCAGTAGTCATCCAGATCGGCGGCGTTCAGGGCGACACAGCGCTGGCGCAAGGCCCGCTCCACCATCGGCACGCCAACCGACTCGACATCCAGGCCGATACGTTCCTGCAGGAAGCGGAAGAAACGTTGCTCGCTCATGGTGTCACCTGTTCTGGAGCCTGCGGGAACAACAGTTCGCGCACGCGCGCTGTCAGCAGGTCATCGACTTCTATCCGTTGCAGCAAGCCTTGGGCGTCCTGGCGGACCGGGCCCAGATAGCGCGCTTCGCCGTTGTCCAGGCCATAGGGCTGGAACTCGTCCGGCATGCAGCGCAGGGTTTCGGTCGCTTGTTCAAGGATCAGGCCCAGCACCTGGTCGTCACGGTAGCGCACCAGCACCAGGCGCGTGCTGGTGCGCTCGGCTGCCGGCTGGCCAAAGCTCAGCGCGCCGAGGTCGACCACCGGCACCAGCACACCGCGATGCCCCAGGATGCCAGCCACCCAAGCCGGCGCCTGGGCAATCGGCTTGAGCGGCCGTCGTGGCAGCACCTCGATCACATCGTGCACATCCAGGGCAAAGCGCTGCTGGTTGAGGCAAAACTGCAGGTACAGGGTGCCCTTGGCGCTGGCCGCCGCTGCCGGGGAGGAATGCAAACCGGTCATGGCGGTCAGACTTTGAAGCGCGATACACCACCGCGCAGGCCGGCGGCCACCTGGCTCAACTCATCGATGGCAAAGCTCGCCTGGCGCAGCGATTCCACCGTCTGAGTGCTGGCATCACTGAGCTGGGCCAGGGCCTGGTTGATCTGCTCGGCGCCAGTGGCCTGGGCCTGCATGCCTTCATTGACCATCAGTACCCGCGGCGCCAAGGCCTGGACCTGGTGGATGATCTGGCTCAGTTGCTCGCCCACCTGCTGCACTTCGAACATGCCACGGCGCACTTCTTCGGAGAACTTGTCCATGCCCATCACCCCGGCCGATACCGCCGACTGGATCTCGCGCACCATCTGTTCGATGTCGTAGGTGGCCACCGCAGTCTGGTCGGCCAGGCGCCGTACCTCGGTGGCGACCACGGCAAAACCGCGGCCATATTCACCGGCCTTTTCCGCCTCGATGGCGGCATTGAGCGAGAGCAGGTTGGTCTGGTCGGCCACCTTGACGATGGTCACCACCATCTGCGTGATGTTGCTGGCCTTTTCATTGAGGATGCCCAGCTTGGCGTTGACCAGGTCGGCGGCGCCCATCACCTGGTGCATGGTTTCTTCCATGCGCGCCAGGCCCTGCTGGCCGGAACCGGCCAGGCTCGAGGCCTGGTCGGCGGCAGAGGTCACCTCGGTCATGGTGCGCACCAGGTCGCGCGAAGTGGCAGCGATTTCACGCGAAGTGGCGCCGATTTCGGTGGTGGTGGCGGCCGTTTCGGTGGCGGTGGCCTGCTGCTGCTTGGAGGTGGCGGCGATCTCGGTGACCGATGTGGTCACCTGCACCGACGAGCGCTGCGCCTGGGCCACCAGGTTGGCCAGGGCTTCGGCCATTTCGTTGAAGCCGCTTTCGATGGCGCCGAACTCATCCTTGCGGTCCAGGCTCAGGCGCATGCTGAGGTCGCCCGAACGCAGTTTGTCGAGGGCATGCACAATGCGTTGTACCGGTGCAGTGATGGCACGCATCAACAGCAGGCCGCAGATACCGGCGGCCACGATCGCCAGCAGCAGCGAGACCATCATGCTGCCTTTGGCGGTGCTCACCGCCGTGACGATTTCACGGGTCGCAGCATCTGCAGACTCGCGATTGTGCTCGATTACCGTGTTGAGGTGCTTGCGCCCTTCGACCCAGGCCGGGGTGAGCACATCCCTGATCAGCCGCTCGGCTTCGACGTAGTTCTGCTGGCGGTAAGCCTCAAGCACTTGGCCGACGATCTTGAGGTAGTTCTCTTCAAGTTTGATGAAGGTGTCGAAGCGTTCCTGGTCATCGGTGTCCTGAATGGTGCCTTGGTAGTTCGCCATGGATTGCTTTAGGCGATCTTCGAAGCTCTTGAACAGCTCCATGTCGGCCGTGGTGATTTCGCGGTGGCTGGACAGCCCCACCAACTGCTGGCTGGTGACGTAGCTGTCGACCCAGGCGCTGCGGATCATCGAGCTGTAGTAGAGCCCAGGAATGCTGTCTGTCCCCACTGCCTCCTCGGCACTTTCGATCGTCACCAGCCGCGAGTAGGCGGCTACGATCATCAGCAGCATGATGGCGATGATCACGGCGAAACTTGCCAGGATCCGTTGGCGCAAGGTCCAGTTCTTCACATTCAGCCCTCAGGAATTCACAACGAGCGGGAAAAATCGCCGAAGTATAGCCCAGGCTTCCTACACTATTGCGGCTGAATGCGCGGTATTCAGGCCTCCAGCCCTGGCGGACAGGCCATTTGCCCGCTCATTGGCCTGCGGCCAGCCGTATCTGGTTCTCCAGTTCCTGGCGCAGGGCCGGGTCGAGGCGCAGCTGACGGGCCAGTTCGTCGAGGTAGGCGCGCTCCATGAAGTTTTCCTGATCGACCATCATCACGCTGGCCAGGTACATCTCGGCCGCCATCTCCGGTGTTTGCGCCGCGCGGGCCACTTCGGCCGGGTCCAGCGGCTTGTTCAGCTCATCGTGCAGCCAGTGCTGCAGGTCGCGGTCGCTGTCCAGGCGGGTGAACTCGCCTTCGATCAAGGCCCGCTCGCGGTCGTCGATATGGCCATCGGACTTGGCCGCCGCCACCAGGGCACGCAGCACCGCCTGGCTGTGCTGCTCGGCCTGGGCCGGCGGCAGGCGGTCGAGGGTCTGCGGCTCGGCGCCCTGGCCTGCGCCCTGGCGCGCCTGCCAGTTGCCATAGGCCTTGTAGGCCAGCACGCCAAGTGCGGCCAGGCCACCATAGGTGAGCACCTTGCCGCCATACTTGCGGGCCTTCTTGCTGCCCAGCAGCAGGCCCAGCGCCCCCGCCCCCAAGGCACCTCCTCCGGCCCCGGATAGCAAGCTGCCCAACCCACCAGCGCCAGCCGACGGTTTGCCCGCAGCAGATTGCTTGTTGAGCAGTTCCTGACCGGATTTGAGCAGTTGGTCGAGCAGGCCCCGGGTGTTCATGCGCGCGTCTCCACGGTACTAGAAGGAACGCCCAGAGTAAGGCTTGCCACCCGGCACGCCACCCAGGGATTTGCTTCCGGATGTTGCATTAGCTGGCAAAAAGCCAACTAGACTCGTCATCGCCAACCCCTTGCACAGGCGACTACGCTTATAACCGTTGCTTCACTGCTTTCTTGACGACTGCCCCGACCAGAATCTCCAAAAAGAGGGAACACCATGTCAGTGCACAAGACCGCATTGCTCGGCGCCGCGACCGGCGCGCTGCTGGCCAGCGCCAGCCTGCAGGCCGCCGAGATGCCCAAGGCCCTGGGCGCCGGTGAAGGCCGGCTGGATATCGTCGCCTGGCCCGGCTACATCGAGCGCGGCGAAAGCGACAAGGCCTATGACTGGGTCACCGGTTTCGAAAAGGAAACCGGCTGCAAGGTCAGCGTCAAGACCGCGGCCACTTCCGATGAAATGGTCAGCCTGATGACCAAGGGTGGCTACGACCTGGTCACCGCGTCAGGCGACGCCTCGCTGCGGCTGATCGCCGGCAAGCGCGTGCAGCCCATCAACACTGCACTGATCCCCAACTGGAAGAACATCGACCCGCGCCTGCAGAACGGTGGCTGGTACGTGGTCGACAAGCAGGTGTACGGCACGCCGTACCAGTGGGGCCCGAACGTGCTGCTGTACAACACCAACACTTTCAAGCAGGCACCGACCAGCTGGGGCGTGGTGTTCGAGCCGCAGGACCTGCCCGATGGCAAGCCGAACAAAGGTCGGGTGCAGGCGTATGACGGGCCGATCTACATCGCCGACGCGGCGCTTTACCTGAAATCGGCCAAACCCGAGCTGGGCATCAACGACCCGTACGAGCTCAATGAGGCGCAGTACAAGGCCGTGCTCGAACTGCTGCGCCAACAGCAACCGCTGATCCACCGTTACTGGCACGACGCCACAGTGCAGATGAGCGACGTGAAGAACGAAGGCGTGGTCGCCTCCAGTTCGTGGGGTTACATGGTCAACGGCCTGAAGGCCGAGAACCAGCCAGTGGCCTCGACCATCCCGAAGGAAGGCGCCACCGGCTGGGCCGACACCACCATGCTGCACAGCGAGGCCAAGCACCCCAACTGTGCCTACAAGTGGATGGACTGGTCGCTGCAACCCAAGGTCCAGGGCGATGTCGCGGCCTGGTTCGGCTCCTTGCCGGCCGTACCGGCAGCCTGTACCGGCAATGAACTGCTGGGGGCCGAAGGGTGCAAGACCAACGGTTTCGACAACTTCGACAAGATCGCCTTCTGGAAAACCCCGCAGGCCCAGGGCGGCAAGTTCGTGCCGTACAGTCGCTGGACGCAGGATTACATTGCGATTATGGGCGGGCGCTAAAGCCGGTTGAAACCTGTACCGGCCTCTTCGCGGGACAAGCCCGCTCCCCCAGGACGCTCACAACTTTCAAGCCAGTGATGATCTTGTGGGAGCGGGCTTGCCCCGCGAAGAGGCCAGTACAGGAGACAGGAATCGAACGGAGCCAATGCAATGCCCCCAGCCGTCCAGTTCACCCAGGTTTCCCGCACCTTCGGCGAGGTCAAGGCCGTCGACCAGGTCAGCATCGACATCGATGACGGCGAATTCTTCTCCATGCTCGGCCCTTCCGGCTCGGGCAAGACCACCTGCCTGCGCCTGATCGCCGGCTTCGAGCAACCGAACAGCGGCTCGATCCGCATCCATGGGGTCGAGGCCGCTGGCGTGCCGCCCTACCAGCGCGACGTCAATACCGTGTTCCAGGACTACGCCCTGTTTCCGCACATGAACGTGCGCGACAACATCGCCTATGGCCTCAAGGTCAAGGGCGTGGCCAAGGCCGAGCGCCATGCCCGCGCCGAAGAAGCGCTGGCCATGGTTGCCCTGGCCGGCTACGGCGAACGCAAACCGGCGCAACTCTCCGGCGGCCAGCGCCAGCGCGTGGCCCTGGCCCGCGCACTGGTCAACCGGCCACGGGTACTGCTGCTCGACGAGCCGCTGGGCGCGCTCGACTTGAAGCTGCGCGAACAGATGCAGGGCGAATTGAAGAAGCTGCAGCGTCAGCTGGGCATCACCTTCATTTTCGTCACCCACGACCAGACCGAAGCGCTGTCGATGTCGGACCGGGTGGCGGTGTTCAACCGTGGGCGCATCGAGCAGGTCGACACGCCGCGTAACCTGTACATGAAACCCGCGACCACCTTCGTCGCCGAATTCGTCGGCACCTCCAATGTCATCCGGGGCGACCTCGCGGAACAACTCAATGGCAGCCGCTCGCCGTTTTCCATTCGCCCAGAGCACATCCGCCTGGTGGAGCAGACCGGCCAGGCGCAAGATGTCCAGCTCAGTGGCCTGCTGCGCGATATTCAGTACCAGGGCAGCGCCACGCGCTATGAGGTGCAGCTGGACAACGGCCAGCTGCTGGCTGTGAGCCACGCCAATGACCGCTGGCAGGCGCAACCGCAGCCCTGGCAGGCCGGCCAGCAGGTGCAGGTGCGCTGGCCGCGCGAGGCGATGACCGCGCTGCAGGAAACTGTCCTGGCTGAGGCCCGCTGACATGCGCCCTCTGTCCGACCTGCTGTACCGGCGCCCCAATCTCTACCTGGCACTGTTGCTGATCCCGCCGCTCACCTGGTTCGGCGCCATCTACCTGGGCTCGCTGCTCAGCCTGCTGTGGCAAGGGTTCTACACCTTCGACGACTTCACCATGGCGGTTACCCCGGAACTGACCCTGGGCAACTTCGCCGCGCTGTTCAACCCGTCGAACTTCGACATCATCCTGCGCACGCTGGCCATGGCCGTGGCGGTCTCGCTGGCCAGTGCGGTGCTGGCCTTCCCCATCGCCTACTACATGGCGCGCTACACCCGCGGCAAGACCAAGGCGTTCTTCTACATTGCGGTCATGATGCCGATGTGGGCCAGCTACATCGTCAAGACCTACGCCTGGACCCTGCTGTTGGCCAAGGGTGGGGTGGCCCAGTGGTTCATCCAGCAGCTGCACCTGGGTGCGCTGCTAGAGGCTGTGCTGGCCGTACCCGGGGTTGGCGGCAGCACGTTGTCGACCTCGCACCTGGGGCGCTTCATGGTCTTCGTGTACATCTGGCTGCCGTTCATGATCCTGCCCATCCAGGCCTCGTTGGAGCGCCTGCCGCCCTCGTTGCTGCAGGCTTCGGCAGACCTCGGGGCCAGGCCCGGGCAAACGTTCTGGCAAGTGATCCTGCCGCTGTCGATCCCCGGCATCGCCGCCGGCTCGATCTTCACCTTCTCGCTGACGTTGGGCGACTTCATCGTGCCACAGCTGGTCGGCCCGCCGGGTTACTTCATCGGCAGCATGGTCTATGCCCAGCAAGGGGCGATCGGCAACATGCCGATGGCGGCAGCCTTCACCCTGGTGCCGATCGTGCTGATCGCGGTGTACCTGTCCATGGTCAAGCGGTTGGGGGCCTTCGATGCACTCTGAAAAAGCGTCTGTCGGCTTGCGTCTGGCGGCCTGGGGCGGGTTGCTGTTCCTGCACTTCCCGATCCTGATCATCTTCCTGTACGCCTTCAACACCGAAGATGCGGCGTTCAGCTTCCCGCCCAAGGGCTTCACCCTCAACTGGTTCAGCGTGGCCCTCGCCCGCCCCGACGTGCTCGAAGCCATCAAGCTGTCGCTGCAGGTGGCCTGCCTGGCCACGCTGATCGCGCTGGTGCTCGGCACCCTGGCCTCGGCGGCGCTGTACCGGCGCAGCTTCTTCGGCAAGGAGAGCATCTCGCTGATGCTGATCCTGCCCATCGCCCTGCCCGGCATCATCACCGGCATCGCCCTGCTCTCGGCGTTCAAGAGCCTGGGGATAGAGCCCGGCGTGTTGACCATCGTGATAGGCCACGCCACGTTTTGCGTGGTGATCGTCTATAACAACGTCATAGCCCGCCTGCGGCGCACCTCGCAGAGCCTGATCGAGGCGTCCATGGACCTGGGGGCCGACGGCTGGCAGACCTTCCGCTACATCATCCTGCCCAACCTCGGCTCTGCCCTGCTGGCCGGGGGCATGCTGGCGTTCGCCCTGTCGTTCGACGAGATCATCGTCACCACCTTCACCGCCGGCCACGAGCGCACCTTGCCGATCTGGCTGCTCAACCAGCTCAGTCGTCCCCGCGACGTGCCGGTGACCAACGTGGTCGCCATGCTGGTGATGCTGGTGACCATGTTGCCGATCCTCGGCGCCTACTACCTGACCCGTGGCGGCGAAAGCGTCGCGGGCAGCGGCAAATGACCCTCAAGGAGTCCCTCAATGCAAACCCGAATGCTGATCAACGGTAAGCTGCTCGCAGGCGATGGCCCGACCTGGACCGTGCTCAACCCGGCCGAAGGCAGCGCCCTGGCGCAGATCAACGAAGCCACCGAGGCCCAGGTCGATACTGCCGTGCGCGCCGCCGACCTGGCGTTCGACAGCTGGTCACAGACCAGCCCCAAGGAGCGCTCGCTGGTGCTGCTGGCCCTGGCCGACACCATTGAGGCCCATGGCGATGAACTGGCCCGGCTCGAATCGCAGAACTGCGGCAAGCCGTTTGCCGCGGCCCTGAATGATGAAATCCCGGCCATCGCCGACGTATTCCGCTATTTTGCCGGCGCCGCCCGCTGCCTCGGTGGATCGGCAGCGGGTGAATACCTGCCGGGCCATACCTCGATGATCCGCCGCGACCCGCTGGGAGTGGTGGCTTCAATTGCGCCGTGGAACTACCCGTTGATGATGCTGGCGTGGAAGATCGCTCCCGCCCTGGCTGCAGGCAACACGGTGGTCATCAAGCCTTCCGAGCTGACCCCGCTGACCGCCCTGCGCCTGGGCGAGCTGGCCAAGGACCTGTTGCCACCCGGCGTGCTCAATATCCTGTTCGGCCGTGGGCAGACGGTCGGCAACCCGCTGGTCACCCACCCCAAAGTGCGCATGGTGTCGCTGACCGGCTCCATTCCCACCGGCGCGCACATCATTGGCGCTACCGCCAGCAGTGTGAAACGCATGCACATGGAGCTGGGCGGCAAGGCGCCGGTGCTGGTGTTCGATGATGCCGATATCGACGCCGCCATCGATGGCATTCGCACGTTCGGCTTCTACAACGCCGGCCAGGACTGCACGGCGGCCTGCCGCCTGTATGTGCAGGCGGGTATCTATGACCGCTTCGTCGAGCGCCTGGGCACGGCCGTCTCCAGCCTCAAGGCCGGCCTGCAGGATGCCGAGGACACCGAGCTCGGCCCGCTGATCAGCGCACAGCACCGCGACAAGGTGGCCGGCCTGGTCCAGCGCGCCATTGCCCAGCCGCACATCCGCCTGGTGACGGGCGGCAAGGTGATTGCGGGGGACGGCTTCTTCTTCGAACCGACCGTACTGGCCGACGCCTTGCAGGATGACGAGATCGTTCGCAACGAGGTATTCGGCCCGGTGGTGTCAGTGACCCGCTTCAGCACCGAGGAGCAGGCGCTGGAATGGGCCAACGACTCCGACTACGGCCTGGCATCATCGGTGTGGACCCGCGACACCGGCCGCGCCCACCGCCTGGCGGCGCGGTTGCAGTATGGCTGCACCTGGGTGAATACCCACTTCATGCTGGTCAGCGAAATGCCCCATGGCGGGCAGAAGCATTCGGGGTATGGGAAGGACATGTCGATGTATGGGCTGGAGGATTACACCTGTGTGCGGCATGTGATGATCAAGCATTGAGGTGGGGCGGGTGGGTATGCCTTTAGTTGTCTAGCGCCTGTGAGATCGAGCGCCGCCCGCGCGGCGCATCGCGAGCTGCGCTCGCTCCTACGTTTATTTCGGGCCAGTTTTTCCTACGGAATCTGCGCGCGAACGCCTTGGCGCATGGCTTGATGTTGCGTGGTATGAACAAAACGGTCGCGCGCACCTGTCACTTGCGTTATTGGCCCGAAACAAACGTAGGAGCGAGCGCAGCTCGCGATGCGCCGCGCGGGCGGCGCTCGATCTCCGCCACACCGCACGGCTGTCGCCATGCCCTCAACTTTTCTAATCGCGCAAATCGGACTCGTGAATCGGATTGGCGCGGCTGGTTGCCCGTTGATACTGCGCCGGCCAGGTGGCTTTGTTACCGCCAAGATCATCATCGGCATGCAACGGCCAGTAAGGATCGCGCAGCAGCTCCCGCGCCAGGAAGATCACGTCAGCCTGCCCGGTGCGCAGAATGTGCTCGGCCTGGGCCGGTTCGGTGATCATGCCGACCGTGCCAGTAGCGATCTCCGCCTCCTTGCGCACGCGCTCTGCAAAGCGAGTCTGGTAACCAGGGCCGGTGGGAATTTCGGCGTTGACCGAAGTGCCGCCAGAGGACACATCGATCAGGTCAACGCCCAACACCCGCAGCCGACGAGCCAGTTCGACGGTTTCATCCGGGTTCCAGCCATCCTCCACCCAGTCGGTCGCCGATACCCGCACGAACAGCGGCAATTCAGCCGGCCAGACCTCGCGTACCGCTTTCACCACCTCCAGGGTCAGGCGGATGCGGTTTTCGAAGCAGCTGCCGTATTCGTCGCGGCGCTGGTTGCTTAGCGGTGAGAGGAACTGGTGCAGCAGATAACCATGGGCAGCGTGGATCTCGACCACCTTGAAGCCGGCTTGGAGCGCCCGCTCGGTCGAGGCGACGAAGGCGCTGATCACATCCTGGATCTCGTCCTTGCTCAACTCGCGTGGCGGTGTGTGTTGCGGGTCGAAGGCAATCTTCGACGGCCCCACGGGCTGCCAGCCGCCGTCTTCGAGCTTCACACTGCCCTGCTTGCCCAGCCAGGGCCGATAGGTACTGGCCTTGCGCCCGGCATGGGCCAGCTGGATGCCGGGCACGGCACCTTGCGCGGTAATGAAACGGGTGATGCGCTGCAAGGGGGCAATCTGGGCGTCGTTCCACAGGCCGAGGTCTTCGGCGGTAATGCGACCATCGGCAGTCACCGCGACTGCTTCGCTGATGACCAGGCCGGCGCCACCCACGGCGCGACTGCCCAAATGAACAAGATGCCAATCGTTGGCCAGGCCATCGACGGCGGAATACTGGCACATCGGCGAAACCGCGATGCGGTTGGGCAGCGTCAGCTGACGCAGGGTGTAAGGCTCGAGCAGCAGGCTCATGAGGGCACCTCCCAAGGACTCCAATGGTGATCCGGCCCGGACACTCAAATGCACATCCCTGGCCCGGTGCCGGTCATTAATCAGACTAGACCAGATTGGTGGGGGGGAAGGTTCACTGGCATTGCTGACTGGTCTGACGCATGTATCGGACGTTTCCTACGCATATGAACTGGCGGTGCCTAGCTGAGGAAAATATCCTACAACCCCTGTCGACTCGCGTCTGATTGTTCCTGGAAACACCGCCCTTTAGGCTTTTCGTGTCGCTGAAAGCATCAGCGATGCGGGTGTGGAAACCCGGTCAATCTTCAAGTGCCTGTCGTTATGGCAGCTGTACACGGGAGGCCGTATGGCCTACCGGGGTTCCTTGAAGACCGGTTTTCCACCCCGTGTACAGTTGCCGCCCTTCGTGTGGAAACGGCGGAGGCAACTCCTTTAATCTTCAAGGAATTGCTATGAAAAAGATTGTCCCCGACCCACCCCATCATTTCGACCTTCCCTCCGACAAGACTCTCACCAACGCCGTCAGCGACGGCATCGTGCCCATCGATCACGTGGTGATGAACGTCACCCATTACCTGATGCTTGCCTACAACCATTGCCACCGAATCCTAGATGCCATCGAAGATGACCGCACCCGGGAATCGCTGGTGAATGGGTTGCGCGCCATGCAGATTGCCTGGGGCCAGGCGGATGCGCTGTCACTGGCCCTGGAGCGGAGTAGCAATCTGCATTGAGGTTGGATTTGCGGGCCTCTTCGCGGGTAAACCCGCTCCCACAGGGTCATCACAGATCTCAAGATTTGCACATCACCTGTGGGAGCGGGTTTACCCGCGAAGAGGCCAAAACAGGCAATCGAGAAATATCAGGAGGGCATTCGATGAGCACAGACGACACCCAATTCACCGTCGGCAAAACCACCTTCTTCCAGGGCGAACACCAGACCCATCCCCTGTTTCGCATCGAGCCAGGCATTCCCTGCCGGGATGCCCGCGAGCAGGCCTCGGAGTTGATGGGCTATGTAAGAGAGCTGACCATCATCGGCCTGATGGATGATAAACCGATGATGATCTGGGCATCCCATTACCTCAGTGCCATGGCGAAGGCACTGATGGATGATGCCGAGTTAGGTATGACACGCTAGCTAAAGTGTCAGGGCCACCAGGTGTTCGCCGAAAGGTTTGCAGCGCTTGTTAAATCAAGCGCCGCTTACTTGCATTTCTGACTAGTCCGGCGCGCGCATCAGATGCTCCCTACACATGTGAACTGGCGGTGCATTGCTAAGGAAAATATCCTACAACCCCTGTCGACTCGCGTCTGATTGTCCCTAGAAACACCGCCCTTTAGGCTTTTGCGAGTCGCTGATGTTTAGCGTCCGGGTGTGGAACCCTGGTCAATTACTAAGAGGTTGTCGTCATGGCAGTTGTGCGTGGGAGGCTGCAAAGCCTGCCGGGTTTACTCGTAGCCTGAATTCCACATTGCGTACAACTGCCACCCTTCCTATAAGCATAGAAAGCATAGGCAGTGTAATCCCCGACTTAGCCATCAATCGCTGTACTTATACAAGGCAATCAAGACAATCGTATATGTTGCAGCGGCGCACAACATGACCAGTATCACTAACCGATCTGTTAACAACCCAACAACGCACCGACCCCAACATGAATATCTGGCAATACTCGCTAAAACTCATGCGAGAACTTCCGCCTCGCAAACAAGCAAAAGCCTTGCTGCTCGGCGGTATTCTTAATCTCATCTTAAGTGCTGGCTTTACACTTATGTGGCACGAACACGAAAAAACCAGCGAAGAGTCATGGTTACGAGTTCCGGCATCTCTCACATCTAAACCTGAAACCTGGGATAGCGACAGATCGCTCTACACATTCAGCATCAGGTTTAAAACTTCAAATGGAAAGCGCTACAACCCACATCTTTATGCAGAAAAAATTTACTATGACGCAGCGAACCTGGACCGAAATGCGCCACTTTTTGTTGACATAGCAACCTCTAAAAGCGCTGCAACAGTCCAGCGTTTAATCGCCCCTAATGGAATGGTTCTTTATGATCCTGCAATGGCGGCACATGTCACCCATGTAAGAAACCGGGAGACCACACTAGCAGTTATCATTTTCTCATTTAGCGGCATCAGCATCTTGATTGCGACAGCGGTGATCTACTTCCTCCCCAGAAAGGAGTGCAACTTAACCTGAGCAGCACCTGGGAGATTGAGCGCCGCGCGGGCGGCGCTCGATTTATGCCTCCCTGCAAAGATCAAGGCAGGCACCCGGCGACAAGATCAGCGCGGCTCCATATGCGCAATCATCAACTGCACACTCTCATTCCCACGAAACTCGTTCACATCCAGCTTGTACGCCAGCTCCACCCAACGCACCGTCGGGTTCGGCCACACATCACGGTCGATGCCGAAGGCAATACCATCCAGCCGCACCGACCCGCACTCGCTCTTGAGCACCACCTTCAAGTGCCGCTCGCCGACCACGCGCTGCTCCACCAACTGGAACACCCCATGGAACAGCGGCTCGGGGAAGTGCTGCCCCCAAGGCCCGGCATTGCGCAGGGCCTTGGCCAGGTCGAGGTGGAACTCCTCCACGGCCAGGCTGCCGTCCGAGAGCAGACGACCGGTCAGGTCCTCTTCACGCAGCTGGCGCCGGACCTCCTCATCGAAGGCTTCGGCAAACGCCGGGAAGTTGCTTTCCGGCAGGGACAAGCCCGCCGCCATGGCATGCCCGCCGAACTTGCTGATCAACTGCGGATGGCGCGCTGCTACTGCATCCAGCGCGTCGCGAATGTGGAAGCCCGGCACCGAACGCGCCGAGCCCTTGAGCATGCCGTCGCCAGCATCGGCGAAGGCGATGGTCGGCCGGTGGTAACGCTCCTTCAGGCGCGAGGCGAGAATCCCGATCACGCCTTGGTGCCAATCGGCATCGAACAGGCACAGGCCATAAGGCATGGACTCGACCGGCAGGTCCTTGAGCTGGGCCAGGGCCTCACGCTGCATGCCCTGCTCGATCGACTTGCGGTCCTGGTTCAGGTCATCCAGCTGCTGGGCCATGTCCTGGGCCAGGGCTGCGTCTTCGCACAGCAGGCATTCAATGCCCAGGCTCATGTCGTCCAGGCGCCCGGCAGCATTGAGCCGTGGGCCAAGGATGAAACCAAGGTCGGTGGAAGTGATGCGCCGATGGTCGCGTCGCGCCACTTCCAGGATGGCCTTCAGGCCAGGCCGCGCGCGGCCGGCGCGAATGCGCTCCAGGCCCTGGTGGACGAGGATGCGGTTGTTGGCATCCAGCGGCACCACGTCGGCCACACTGCCCAAAGCGACCAGGTCGAGCAGCTCGCCGATGTTCGGCTGCGGCCGCGTTTCGTAACGCCCCAAGCTGCGCAAGCGGGCGCGCAAGGCCATGAGCACGTAGAAGATCACCCCGACGCCGGCCAGCGACTTGCTCGGGAAGTCGCAGCCAGGCTGGTTCGGGTTGACGATGGCATCGGCATCGGGCAACTGCTGGCCCGGCAGGTGATGGTCGGTGACCAGCACCTTGAGCCCGGCCGCCTTGGCGGCGGCAACACCCTCGACGCTGGAGATACCGTTGTCGACGGTAACCAGCAAGTCCGGCTGGCGCTCGAGCGCGACCTTGACGATCTCCGGGGTCAGGCCGTAGCCGTATTCGAAACGGTTGGGCACCAGGTAGTCGACGTGGGCCGCGCCCAGCAGACGCAGGCCAAGCACGCCGACGGTGCTGGCTGTGGCGCCGTCGGCGTCGAAGTCACCGACAATCAGGATACGCTGGCGCTGGTCGAGGGCTTCGACCAGCAAGTCCACCGCGGCCTCGATGCCCTTGAGCTGCTGATACGGCACCAGCCGCGCCAGGCTCTTGTCCAGTTCGGCCTCGGACTGCACGCCACGGGCGGCGTACAGGCGAGTCAGCAGGGGTGGCAGATTACCCAGGAATGGCAGGGTCGGGGGCAGCGGGCGGGGTTCGATACGCATGGTGTCTTCGGCAGTCAGGTGTCAGTCGGTTCAGCCACGCTCACCGAGCAGCCATTGCAGTTGCACTTCGTGCTGGCCACGGTCATCGGTGACGAACACCGTGCCTTCGCTGATCATCACATCCCACTTGATGGTGCGCGGCATGTCGGTAGCCAGGACCTCCAGCACTTCCTGCGGCACGGCGGCAATGCTCAGGTTTTTCAGGCCCTTGACCGCGCCCACCACCTTGCCTTCCCACACCCGCAGGCTGCCGTAGGCCAGCAGGCTGGTGCGTTCGGTGCGGCGCGAGCACCAGGTCAGGCGGTCGGCATCCGGCTGGCCGACTTCGATCCAGTGCAGGATGCGGTCGTCCAGGCTCTTTTCCCACAGCGCCGCTTCATCGACATCGGACAGGCCACGGCCGAACGACAGATTCTCGTTGTACCACAGCGCATAGGCCAGCAGGCGCACGGCCATGCGCTCTTCGGTTTCCGATGGGTGACGGGCGATGGTCTGGCGGACGTTTTCATACACGCCGCGATCGAGGTCGGTCAGGTTCAGTTCGAATTTATAGGTGGTGGACGGCTGGGCCATGGTCGAATGGGCTTCGTGCGTAAAGAAATGGCCGCTAGTCTAACCGATCCTGCCTGCGCTTGCGCCGGAGCAGTATCGGCCGCTTCGGACCTATGCTAAAACCACGGCTCTGACCAGTTGCCACGGATGCCTAATGTCTACGCCCAGCAAACCCCTCGCCGGCCTGAAAGTCATCGAACTCGGCACCCTGATCGCCGGGCCGTTCGCCTCGCGGATCTGCGCCGAATTCGGCGCTGAAGTGATCAAGGTAGAGTCGCCGGACGGCGGCGACCCGCTGCGCAAGTGGCGCAAGCTGTACGAGGGCACATCACTGTGGTGGTTCGTGCAGGCGCGCAACAAACAGTCGCTGACGCTCAACCTCAAGCACCCCGAAGGCCGTGAAGTACTCAAGCGCCTGCTCGGCGAGGCCGACATCCTGATCGAGAATTTCCGCCCAGGCGTGCTGGAGAAACTCGGCCTGGGCTGGGACGTGCTGAACGCCCTCAACCCGCGCCTGGTCATGGTGCGCCTGTCCGGCTTCGGCCAGACCGGGCCGATGAAGGATCAGCCGGGCTTCGGTGCGGTCGGTGAATCGATGGGCGGGTTGCGCTACATCACCGGCTTCGACGACCGCCCGCCCGTACGCACCGGGATTTCCATCGGTGATTCGATCGCTGCGCTGTGGGGCGTGATTGGCGCACTGATGGCGCTGCGTCATCGTGAAGTCAATGGCGGCCAGGGCCAGGTGGTGGACGTGGCCCTGTACGAGGCGATCTTCGCCATGATGGAAAGCATGGTGCCGGAGTTCGACGTGTTCGGCTTCATCCGCGAGCGTACCGGCAACATCATGCCCGGCATCACGCCCTCTTCCATCCACACCAGCGCCGACGGCAAGCATGTGCAGATCGGCGCCAACGGTGACGCCATCTTCAAGCGCTTCATGCAGGCAATAGGCCGTGCCGACCTGGCCGACGACCCGAGCCTGGCCAGCAACGACGGCCGCGATGCCCGGCGCGACGAGCTGTACGGGGTGATCGACCGCTGGGCCAACAGCCTGCCGCTGGACCAGCTGATGCAGGTACTCAACGACGCGCAAGTGCCGGCCAGCCGGATCTACTCGGCCGAGGACATGTTCAACGACCCGCAGTACCTGGCCCGTGAAATGTTCCTGCAGGCGCGCCTGCCGGACGGCAAGCCGTTCAAGATGCCGGGTATCGTGCCCAAGCTTTCGGATACCCCGGGCTCTGCCGAATGGGTTGGTCCGACGCTGGGTGAACACACCGATAGCGTGCTGGCTGCCCTGGGCTATGACCAGGCGGCGATCGCCAGCCTGCGCCAGGCGGGCACGGTCTGAAGCGGCTGCTGATGCGTTCACTGGCCCTGTGCTGCGCGCTGCTGCTTGCGCCGCTGGTAACGCCGGCACACGCCAAGGAGCGCCTGTTGTGGCTGGTGCGCGACCTGCCGCCCTTCACCGTGTTCGAAGGCACGGAGAAAGGCCAGGGGGTGATCGACCAGATGCTGCCGCTGCTGATCGAGCAGATGCCCGAATACGAGCACAGCGTCATCCGGGTAAACCGTGCGCGTGGGCTTCAGATGCTCCAGGACCCGTCCAGCTTCACCTGCGACCCGACGCTGCTATGGACTGCGGAGCGGGCAAAGTTCGTACGCTTCTCGCAACCGATGCTCGGCGTGCTGAGCAGCGGCGTGGTGGTGCGCAAGAGCGGGCAGGCGCTGCTGGCCCCCTACCTTGATGGCCAACAGGTCGACCTCAAGGGCTTGCTCGGCAATACCCGGCTGAAGCTGGGCATCGTCGCCGAACGCAGCTACAGCAGCCAGGTCGACGAAATCCTGCGACAACTGCCCGACTCGGCATTCAGCCGCCACTACGGCAACGATGCCACCGCCAACCTGTTGCAGATGCAGCAGCTCGGGCGCCTGCAACTGGTGCTGGGCTACTGGCCTGAGTTGCGCTACCTGATTCAACAACAAGGCGGCTCGCCGGCGGACTATCAGTTCCATCCGATCCAGGGTGTGAGCCACTATCAGTTTCTGCATGTAGGCTGCTCGGACACGCCACTGGGGCGCACCGCCATAAGCCACATCGACCAGTTGCTACCGGCCCTGCGCGTGGATACCCTGCCCGCCTTGTACGCACACTGGCTCGACCCGGAGCTGCGCGCAGCCTACCTGGAAGAGAGCAAGCACTTTTTCGAACACCGCTGAAAAAGCAGGCAAAAAGAAACCCCGGGCGCTGGGGTGGACGCCCGGGGCCAATCGAAAGTCCTGATGGACTTCCCACGACAACCCGCCAGTGCCGGAGCTGTGCACTGGCCGGCTGCCCTTGATGTTTAGGATAGGCCTTTCAGGCAAAGGTTCCCTGTGGCTGCTGGCGCTGTTGCAAGGCCGCGATCACACAGGGCTGCAAGCGCCCCTCGACAATCTGCAAGTCACGGTGCAAGCCATCCACCAGATCGATCAGCAGGCTTTGCTCCTGCAGCTGGCGTTGGCTGACCGTACGCCGCAAGGCCGTGCCGCCGAGGCTGTCGTACACGGTCAATTGGCGGTTGCCGTTGGCATCCGTGGCGCCCAGCATGGCCTGGTAGGGCGTCAGTGCGTCGTTGAGCAGTCTGCAGATTCTTTCCATCCGGATCACTCGCATGTAATGGGACATGAAGGAACTGACCAGCACGCGTGGCGAAAAGTTCGTTACGCCACAGCTGTTTCAATGAGGATGCGTGGGTGACGTGACAGTTTGAATACGCTGCAGGGCTCGTTGCCAGCGCCGCACTGGCAGGGGCCAAGGGAGGTCGGCGAGGACCCACAGGCCTTGGCGTCGGGCTTCATGGGCGAGGTTCGGGAAACCCGCGTTGGCATGCCCGACAAACAGCACGGCGCGGCTGCGACAGGCCCGTTCGAGCAAGGCCAGGCCATCGTCCACCGCATGCTCGAGAATCAGCAGGTCAGCGGGCGGTTGACGGGCCAGGCAGCTGTCGAGGTCGGCCAGGTCGTGGGTGACGCGCACGTTGAACAGGCCCAGGGCATTGCAGGCCTGGTGCAGGAGGATCTGGTGGGATGGGCGTGCCGGGTGAATCAACACAAAAGGCTGTCGCATATGCCGCTCCTTGGGGAAGGACCGGTCACTCTAGGCAAGGTTTCTAGGGCCTTACATAGGACAATTCCGCGACGAGCTGAGGAAAATCTGAAATCTAGGGGCCGCTTTGCGGCCCCCGATATTAATGCGATTACAAAGGCTTGCCGCGATTACCATGCTGGCTGACAAAGGCCTGAACAGCCTTCAGGTCATTGGCCAAGACGGTGCAGCGCTCTTCACGGCTGAACAGGTCGCTCAGGTGCGCCGGCAGCTCCAGCGCCTTGCCAACACCAGCCTTCTCCACCGCTTCGGGGAACTTGACCGGGTGCGCGGTGCCCAGCACCACCATTGGCGTATCCAGGCTGCGGCGGCACTCGCGGGCAGCCTTGACACCGATTGCCGTGTGCGGGTCGAGCACCTCGCCCGTGGCGGCAAACACCTCGGCGATGGTCTCGCAGGTCTGCTCATCGCTGACTGCCAGCGAATCGAACAGCTTGCGTGCTTCGGTCCAGCGGTCTTGCTCGACGCTGAAGCCGCCACCCTGCTTGAAGCTGGCCATCAGCTCGGCCAGTGCGGCGCCGTTGCGGCCGTGCAGGTCGAACAGCAGGCGCTCGAAGTTGGACGAAACCATGATGTCCATGGACGGCGACAGGGTCGCGTGCAGGGTTTCCTTGACGTACTGGTTACCGCTCATGAAGCGGTGCAGGATATCGTTGCGGTTGGTGGCGACGATCAGCTGGCTGACCGGCAGGCCCATGTTGCGCGCCAGGTAACCGGCGAAGATATCGCCAAAGTTGCCAGTCGGTACCGAGAATGCCACCGAACGGGCCGGGCCGCCCAGCTGCAGGGCCGCATGGAAGTAATAGACGATCTGGGCCATGATCCGCGCCCAGTTGATCGAGTTGACCGCGACCAGGCGGGTGCCCTTGAGGAACGACTGGTCGGCGAAGCTGGCCTTGACCATTTCCTGGCAGTCGTCGAAGTTGCCTTCGATGGCGATATTGTGCACGTTATCGCCGAACAGGGTGGTCATCTGCCGACGCTGCACTTCCGACACACGCTGGTGCGGGTGCAGGATGAAGATGTCGACGTTTTCGCAGCTGCGGCAGCCTTCGATGGCGGCCGAACCGGTGTCACCGCTGGTGGCGCCGATGATCACCACGCGCTCGTTGCGCTTGGCCAGCACGTGGTCGAGCAGGCGGCCGAGCAGTTGCAGGGCGAAGTCCTTGAAAGCCAGGGTCGGGCCGTGGAACAGCTCCAGCACCCACTCGTTGCTGTTCAGCTGGCGCAGCGGGGCGACCGCAGCGTGGGCAAACTCGCCGTAGGTTTCTTCGAGGATCTTCTTGAAGTCGGCGTCGGCGATGCTGCCCTCGACGAACGGGCGCATGACCCGGAAGGCCAGCTCGTGATACGGCAGGCCGGCCCAGGAGGCGATTTCTTCCTGGGTGAAGCGAGGCAGGTTCTCAGGGACGTACAGGCCGCCGTCGCTGGCCAGGCCAGCCAGCAGCACGTCTTCGAAATTCAGGGCCGGAGCCTGGCCGCGGGTACTGATATAGCGCATGGGTGCAAACCTTCGATGCTAGGGCCGCCCGAGCGGCCCGATTGGCAGATTAATTCAGCTGTTCGACGCGGATGCGTACGACCTTGCCGACCACGTCCTGCAGGGCTTCCAGCGCGACGATGGCGTCGTTGATGCGCTGCTCGACCACACCGTGGGTCAGCAGGATCATCGGCACCAGGCCGTCCTGCTCCTCGGCTTCCTTCTGCATGATCGACTCGATGTTGATGCCGCGCTCCGAGAGGATGCTCGCCACCTGGGCCAGCACGCCCGGATGGTCCTTGGCCTGGATGCGCAGGTAGTAGGCGCTTTCGCAGGCTTCAATCGGCAGGATCGGGTGGGCCGACAGCGAGTCTGGCTGGAAGGCCAGGTGCGGCACGCGGTTTTCCGGGTCGGAGGTCATGGCGCGGACCACGTCGACCAGGTCGCCCACCACCGACGACGCAGTCGGCTCCATGCCGGCGCCAGCGCCGTAGTACAGGGTCGAACCGGCGGCGTCGCCGTTGACCATGACCGCGTTCATCACGCCATTGACGTTGGCGATCAGGCGGTCGGCCGGGATCAGCGTCGGGTGCACGCGCAGCTCGATGCCTTCGGCGGTGCGGCGGGCCACGCCCAGGTGCTTGATGCGGTAGCCCAGCGCTTCGGCGTAGTTCACGTCAGCGGTGGTCAGCTGGGTGATGCCTTCGGTGTAGGCCTTGTCGAACTGAAGCGGGATGCCAAAGGCGATGGACGCCAGGATGGTCAGCTTGTGCGCGGCATCGATGCCTTCGACATCGAAGGTCGGGTCGGCTTCGGCATAGCCCAGCGCCTGGGCTTCGGCCAGCACGTCGGGGAAGGCCCGGCCTTTCTCACGCATTTCGGTGAGGATGAAGTTGCCGGTGCCGTTGATGATGCCGGCCAGCCAATTGATGCGGTTGGCCGACAGGCCTTCGCGGATCGCCTTGATCACCGGGATGCCACCGGCCACGGCGGCTTCGAAGGCAACGATGACCCCCTTCTCGCGCGCCTTGGCAAAGATCTCGTTACCGTGCACGGCGATCAGCGCCTTGTTGGCGGTGACCACGTGCTTGCCGTTCTCGATGGCCTTGAGCACCAGGTCACGGGCCACGGTGTAGCCACCGATCAGCTCGATGACAATGTCGATCTCCGGGTTGCTCGCAACGTCGAACACATCAGCGGTAATGGGGGTACCGGTAATCTGGCAGTTCGGGTTCTGCGAGCGCATGGCAATCTGTGCCACTTCAATACCGCGCCCGGCACGGCGGGCAATCTCCTCGGCGTTGCGCTGAAGTACATTGAAGGTTCCGCCACCGACGGTCCCCAACCCACAGATGCCTACTTTGACCGGTTTCACTGTGAACTCCCCATTGAACGGCCGGCGCCTTCACCGACCGTGAAACATGCCGTCACCCCATGACGACGGCGTATTGAATTGATTACTTGGCCGCTTGCTGCTGGCCGTCCAGAGCCAGTTTGGCTACTTGTGGTGCGGGCTGATATCCCGGAATCACATGACCGTTTTCAAGCACGATGGCCGGCGTGCCGTTGACGCCGATCTGCTGGCCCAGCTGGAATTGCTTGCTGACCGGGTTGGCGCACTTGGCAGCCTTGATTTCCTTGCCTTCGACCATCTTGTCCATCGCCGCACGGCGGTCGCTGGAACACCAGACTGCCTGCAGCTGCTCGTCACCCGGCGAGCCGAGGCCCTGACGCGGGAAGGCGACATAGCGCACTTCGATACCGCGGCGGTTGAGCTCGGGCACTTCGGCGTGCAGCTTGTGGCAGTACGGGCAGGTGGTGTCGGTGAAGACGGTGATGTGCGACTTGGTCTCGCCCTTGGCAGGGTAGACAACGGTCTCGGCGGCAGGAATGCCGTTGATGAGCTTGGCAACACCCTGACGCTCGGTCTTTTCGGTCAGGTTGACCGGTTTGCCGTCCTGCAGCTGATACAGGTAGCCCTGCATGACGTATTGGCCATCGGCACTGGCATACAGCACACGGCCGCCCTGCAGCTTGACTTCATAAAGGCCATTGAGCGGGCTGCTGCCGACGCTTTCCACCGGCACTTCGAGTTCGAGATTCTGCAACGACTTGCGGATGGCCTGCTCGGCGCTGGCATTGCTGTCAGCCGCGGCAACGGCAAAGGTACTGGCCAGCGCCAACACGGCGGCGGCGAAAATCTGGGTCACGCGCATGGGGAACTCCTGGAGGCGGACAGGGGCCGGAGGGCGTCACCTGCAAAAAAATCGCGGCGACCGTGCGGCCCTTGATGCAAACCGCCCAAGCCTACCACATCACGCTGCTGATGAAGGGGCCTGCAAGGACCGGTCGGCGGAACATGAAAAACATTCATCCACGCGGATGGTGCTGGGCGTGCAATTGCTGCAGCCGTGCCTTGGCTACATGGGTGTAGATCTGCGTGGTGGAGAGGTCGCTGTGGCCCAGCAGCATCTGCACGACGCGCAGGTCGGCGCCGTGGTTGAGCAGGTGGGTGGCGAAAGCATGGCGCAGGGTGTGCGGCGATAGCGGCTTATCGATGCAGGCCACGCGCGCCTGATGCTTGATGCGGTGCCAGAAGGTCTGGCGGGTCATCTGCTCGCCGCGCTGACTGGGGAACAGTACATCGCTGGGGCGGCCGTTGAGCAGTTCGGCGCGGCCATCACGCAGGTAGCGCTCCAGCCAGACCACCGCCTCCTCGCCCATCGGCACCAGGCGCTCCTTGCTGCCCTTGCCCATCACCCGCAGCACGCCCTGGCGCAGGTTGACCTGGTCGAGGGTCAGGCTGACCAGTTCGCTGACGCGCAGGCCGCAGGCGTAAAGGACTTCGAGCATGGCGCGGTCACGTTGACCAATGGCTTCGCCCAGGTCCGGTGCCTGCAGCAGGGCTTCGACGTCGGCTTCCGACAGAGATTTGGGCAAGGGCCGACCGAGTTGCGGCATGTCGACCTGCAGGGTCGGGTCGACCGCCACCAGCTTTTCCCGCAACAGGTAACGGAAAAAGCCGCGCAGGCCTGAAAGAAACCGCGCAGTGGAGCGTGGCTTGTAGCCTTGGTCGAAGCGCCAGGCCAGGTGGTCGAGGATCAGTTCGCGACCGGCTTCCGGCAGCGCTACCGAATGCTCCTGGAGCCAGCCGTTGAACAGGGCAAGGTCGCTGCGGTAGGAGGTGCGGGTGTTGTCGGAAAGGCCTTTTTCGAGCCACAGGGCGTCGAGGAACTGGTCGATCAGGGGGTGGTCTAGGGCGGGCATGCGAGGCTGCTGGGAGTTGGAAGTCGGTCTAGTGTTTCACAGCCGCTTGTGGGTTGTCTGTACTGGCCTCTCGCGGCTAAAGCCGCTCCCACAGGGATATCACCGCCTGCGGGACCTGTGCTATCCCTGTGGGAGCGGCTTTAGCCGCGAAGAGGCCAGTACAGGCGAAAATCAGGCCTGGGGCAGGACCGGCACCGGGCGCTTGTCCTCGTCGATGGCGACAAAGCTGAATACCCCGTGGATCGCCCGCTCGCGGCCATCCAGGTACATGTTCTCAACGAATACATCCACCTGCACCTGCAAACTGGTATTCCCTACCTTGACCACCGTGCCCACCAGTTCGACGATCGAACCTGCCGGGATCGGGTGCTTGAAGTCGATGCGGTCGGTGGACACGGTCACCAGCGGCAGCCGGCAAAACCGCGTTGCGGCGATGAACGACACTTCGTCCATCCAGGCCAGCGCCGTGCCGCCGAACAGAGTGTTGTGGTGGTTGGTGGTGTTGGGGAACACCGCTTTGGTCACGCGGGTCACCGACAACTCGGTGCGGCGCTGGATTTCCTGGTCTCGGCTGCTCATATCCATCACGTTTACAGGTTTCAGAACGCAAAAAAGCAGCCCGAAGGCTGCTTTTTTCTCGCTAGGCGGCCTTGGCCACCGGGCAAACTGTACTCAGGACAGTTTTTCCTTGATGCGAGCGGCTTTGCCGGACAGGTCGCGCAGGTAGTACAGCTTGGCTTTACGCACGTCACCACGACGTTTCACGGCCAGGCTGTCGATCTGCGGGCTGTAGGTCTGGAAGGTACGCTCAACGCCTACGCCGCTGGAGATCTTGCGCACGGTGAAGGCGCTGTTCAGACCGCGGTTACGCTTGGCGATAACGACGCCTTCGAACGCCTGCAGACGGGAACGATCACCTTCCTTCACTTTAACCTGGACGACGATGGTGTCGCCTGGTGCGAAGGTCGGGATTTCCTTGTTCATCTGCTCGGCTTCGAGCTGCTGGATGATCTTGTTGGTCATGCTGTGCTCCTAAGATGGATACGTGATCCACCATCGATACGTTTAACTATCGTCCCGCTCGCGGAGATATTCCTCGAGCAGCTTCTTCTCTTCTCCAGAAAGCGAGCGACTTTCCAGAAGATCGGCGCGTCGTTCGAAGGTCCTACCAAGGGACTGCTTCATCCGCCATCGCCGGATATGTGCATGGTTGCCACTTAGCAACACGTCGGGAACACGCTGATCCGCATACACCTCAGGCCGGGTGTAGTGCGGGCAATCCAGCAGACCGTCGGTGAAAGAGTCTTCCTCCGCCGAGTCCACATGCCCTAAAGCTCCGGGCAGCAGCCGTGTAACCGCATCGATCAGTACCATGGCCGGCAGCTCGCCACCGGAAAGCACATAGTCACCAATCGACCACTCCTCATCGACATGAGCCTCGATAAAGCGCTCGTCGATGCCTTCATAACGACCGGCGATCAGGATCAACGATTCCTGTTCGGCCAGGCCTTTGACCGCCTGCTGAGTCAGCTTGCGGCCTTGTGGCGAAAGGTAGATTACCTTCGCCGCTGCTCCGGTCGCTTGCCTGGCGCTAACCAGGGCGTCTTCCAGAGGCTTGATTTTCATCACCATGCCCGGACCACCGCCAAACGGCCGATCATCCACGGTATGGTGGCGATCTGTGGTGTAGTCCCGCGGGTTCCAGCAAGTCACCTGAAGCAACCCCTGTTTCACCGCGCGGCTGGTAATGCCGTACTCTGTGATGGCCGAGAACATCTCGGGGAACAGCGTGATGACGTCTACGCGAAGGTTACCCATCGGTTAGAAGTCCGCGTCCCACTCAACCCGCATCACGCCTGCTTCCAGGTCGATGTCGAGCACGCATTGCGCCGTGTAGGGCAACAGACGCTCGCGATCATCCAGGCTGCCTGCGCAGGGTTTGACCACCATTACATCGTTCGCACCGGTCTCCAACAGGTGATCGACCTTGCCGAACAGCTGTTCGTCCTGGTTGATGACCTTCAGACCCACCAACTGGTACCAGTAGTACTCGTCGGCAGCCAGGTTGGGCAAAAGGCTCCGCGCAATGCAGATTTCGTGACCACTCAGAAGACGGGCTTCATCACGATCATCGAGGCCTTTCAGCTTTACGACCAGGCCCTTTTGGGAGCCACGACCGCTGACCAGCTCGACCTGCTTTACCTTGCCTTCGTGCCGAAGCGTCCAGCGCGGATAATCCAACAGGTTTTCAATCGGATCGGTAAAGGAATACACCTTCACCTCGCCGCGAACGCCGTGAACCGAAAAAATCTTGCCAACGACGATCAGGTCGTCAGCCTTTTCTGGCGTCGCGTTCATACTTCTCAGGCAGCAGCCTTGGCAGCGTCCTTCAGCAGCTGAGCAACGCGCTCAGACGGCTGTGCACCCTGGCTCAGCCAGTAGTTGACGCGCTCTTGGTTGACCGACAGTTTGACTTCGGCGCCAGCAGCGATCGGGTTGAAGAAACCTACGCGCTCAACGAAACGGCCGTCACGGGCGTTACGCGAGTTGGTCACGGTCAGGTGGTAGAATGGGCGCTTTTTCGAGCCGCCACGGGCCAGACGAATGGTTACCATGTGAACATCGTTCCTATAGTCGGTGCTGCAGTTCATACAGCAGCTGGTACTGCAAATCTGAATGCCAAATAGGCACACGGGTGCCCAAAAGGCCGCATATTCTCGGGGAATACACGGACATTTGCAAATGCCTTTTTCGGCAGAGCCCTGCCCTACCGCCCAGATTTGCCGGTTAAGCCACGCAATCCGTGGCCGTTGCCCCGCCGGAGCGGGGGTTCCGGGCGCCCGCTCATCCAGGAGCAGGCGCCCAAAATAGGGGTTACAGCTTCGGCATGCCGCCGCCCGGCAGCATCCCGCCCAGGCCGCGCATCATCTTGGCCATGCCGCCCTTGGCAGAAAACTTCTTCATCATTTTCTGCATCTGCTTGTGCTGTTTGATCAGGCGGCCGATGTCCTGCACCTGGGTGCCAGAGCCAAGGGCGATGCGGCGCTTGCGAGAACCGCTGATCAGGTCAGGGTCGCGTCGCTCGGCCGGGGTCATCGAGTTGATGATCGCTTCCATCTGCTTGAACTGCTTCTCGGCCGCGCCCTGGGCGTTGCCCATCTGCGACAGGTTGACCCCGCCGATGCTCGGCAGCTTGTCCATCAGGCCGCCCAGGCCGCCCATGTTCTTCATTTGCTGCAGCTGGTCGCGGAAGTCTTCGAGGTCGAAGCCCTTGCCCTTCTTCAGCTTCTTGGCCAGTTTGTCGGCCTTGGCCTTGTCGATGGTCTGCTCGGCCTGCTCGATCAGGCTGAGCACGTCACCCATACCGAGGATGCGCGAAGCGACACGGTCCGGGTGGAAGGGCTCGAGGGCTTCGGTCTTCTCGCCCATACCGATGAACTTGATCGGCTTGCCAGTGATGGCGCGCACCGACAGCGCGGCACCGCCACGGGCATCACCGTCGACCTTGGTCAGCACCACACCGGTCAACGGCAGGGCCTCGCCGAACGCCTTGGCGGTGTTGGCGGCGTCCTGGCCGGTCATGGCGTCGACCACGAACAGGGTCTCGATCGGCTTGACCGCTGCGTGCAGGGCCTTGATCTCGTCCATCATGTCGGCGTCGATGTGCAGGCGACCAGCGGTGTCGACAATGACCACGTCGATGAACTTGAGCTTGGCTTCGCGAATCGCCGCTTCGGCGATGGCCACCGGCTTCTGGCTGATATCGGACGGGAAGAAGGTCACGCCGATGTCGCTGGCCAGGGTTTCCAGCTGCTTGATCGCCGCCGGGCGATAGACGTCGGCGGAAACCACCATCACGCTTTTTTTCTTGCGCTCCTTGAGGAAGCGCGCCAGCTTGCCGGCGGTGGTGGTCTTACCGGCGCCCTGCAGGCCGGCCATCAGTACCACGGCTGGCGGTGCGGCGTTCAACGCCAGGTCTTCGTTGGCCGCGCCCATCAGGCTTTCCAGCTCGGCCTGGACGATCTTCACGAACGCCTGGCCCGGAGTCAGGCTGCGCGATACCTCGGTGCCGACCGCACGGTCCTTGACGCTGTTGACGAAATCCTTGACCACCGGCAGGGCAACGTCGGCCTCGAGCAGGGCCATGCGCACTTCGCGCAACGTGTCCTTGATGTTGTCTTCGGTCAGCTTGGCCTTGCCGGTGACATGGCGCAGCGTCTGTGACAGGCGGTCGGTCAGGTTTTCGAACATGGTGATCCTTTCAGGCCCAGTAAAAGCCGAGGTTTGTCAGGCGCCCGAGGGGGAAATGCACACCCGCCAGGCACAGCAAGGCGGCGATTATAACGAAGTGCAGCGGCGGCGCACACCTCGCTGCCGATCGGTCTGGATGGCCGGTGGCGTTCTATGCCAAACTCCGTGTCTTTCAGGGCTCTGCAACCAGGACTTATGGTTTCCTCACCCAGCCTCATCCCCAACCTGATCGCCGCCGGCCTATATATAGCTGCAGCCATCTACCAGGGCACCTACCTGGCCCAGGGCCGCAAGGCCGACAAACGCCTGCTCGGCCTGCTCGGCGCCCTCGCCGTGGTCGCCCAGGGTGGCGCACTGTTCTTCCAGTTGATCACCCCGCTGGGGCTGAGCCTGGACTTCTTCAGCGCTGCCAGCCTGATCGCCGTGGCGGTCATCACCTTGACCCTGCTGGCCTGCCTGCGTATCCCGGTTGAAAACCTGCTGGTGCTGCTGTTCCCGCTCGGCGCCGTCACCGCCCTGCTGGCCCAGTTCGCCCCGCCCGGCACGGTGCCGCTGATCGATGAAGAACCGGGCATCCTCGCGCACATCCTGTTGTCGATCCTGGCCTATGGCCTGTTCACCATCGCGGTGTTCCAGTCGCTGCTGTTGCTGCTGCAGGACCGCCAGCTGAAGAACAAGCACCCGTCCGGCCTGATCCGCAACTTCCCGCCGCTGCAAACCATGGAAAGCCTGCTGTTCGGCTTCCTCTGGGCGGGCTGGTGCCTGCTCTCGCTGTCGCTGATTTCCGGCTGGCTGTTCCTCGAGAACCTGTTTGCCCAGCATCTGGTGCACAAGACGCTGCTGGCCTGTGTGGCCTGGGTGGTGTTCAGCGTGCTGCTGTGGGGCCGCACGCGCCTGGGCTGGCGCGGGCACAAGGCTATCCGCTGGACCCTGGCGGGTTTCTGCCTGCTGATGCTGGCCTACTTCGGCAGCAAGCTGGTCCGCGAATTCATCCTGCATATCTGACGGCCGCCCATGGACACCCTGCCGTACGCACCGCTACTCGGCATTCTGACACTGGCGCTCCTGTGGTCGGCGCTGTTCACCGCCGTCGACGCTGCCCGCCTGCAGCTCAATGGTGCGCTGCGCAACGGCGATGACGCCGCGCCGACGCTGCCAGCCCAGGCCCTGGTGCTGTGCGCCAGCCTGGGCAAGCTGCTGGTGCTGGGCCTGGCATGCCTGATCGGTCAACGCCAGAGCGGCGAACACGGCTTCTGGCTAGCGGGCCTGGGCGCGGTGGCAGCGCTGCTGGTGTTTGCCGAATTCCTGCCGCGGCGCCTGGCCCGGCGCAACCCGCAGGCCTTCATCAGCCTTGGCCTGAGCCTGCGCCCGTTCCCGCTCGCCCTGCTGCAACCGTTGGCCTGCCTGTTCGATGGCATCGCCAAGCTGATGCTGCGACCGTTCCGCGCGCAGCCCACGGCAGTGGCCTTGCATCCGCAGGAAGACGACGTCTTCGACGAAGACGATGAGCACGAGGCGCCGCGCTACGGCCTGCTGGACGGCTTGCAGTCGCTGGACAAGATCACCGTCAACGACATCCTGGTACCGCGCAACGAAGTCGATGGCATCAACCTCGACGACCCCATCGCACAGATCATCGAGCAGTTGATCGTCAGCCGGCACACTCGACTGCCGGTGTATCACAGCGACATCAACCAGGTCGAAGCGATCCTCAACACCAAGCTCATCAGCCACTTGCTGCCCAAGGCCGAGCTGACCCTGGAGCAACTGCTGGGCGCCTGCTACGAGCCCTACTTCGTGCCAGAAAGCACGCCGCTGCAGATGCAATTGCTGAACTTCCACAAGCAGCAGCGGCGCCTGGGCGTGGTGGTGGACGAGTATGGCGAGGTGCTGGGTATCGTCACCCTTGAAGACATCCTTGAAGAAATCGTCGGCGAGTTCGAAGACGAGCAGAGCCTGGACAACCCGCATGTGCACCCGCAGCCCGATGGCACTTTCGTCATCGAAGGCAACGCCTCGCTGCGTGAAATCAACCGTAGCCTGGGCTGGCACCTGCCTTGCGACGGCGGCCCGAAAACCCTCAACGGGCTGGTTACCGAAGCCCTCGAAAGCATTCCGGAAAGCGCCGTCTGCCTGAAGATCGGCCGCTATCGCCTGGAAATCCTCGAAACAGAGGACAATTGTGCCAGCAAGGTACTGGTATGGACCGTGACCCGATAGCTATACTCGGGTCACGCTTACCCAGCCCCGCCGTTCCGCCCGCTACCCGCACCCGGCGCCACACGGCCAGTCCGCTGTACTGACACGCCCCGCGGTCCTGCTTCAACACCCCGAACAGTGCCCGCTCCCATCCCTACCCGCCTGGGCTGGTGTCAGATGCGCGAACACAACAACAATACGCTCCGGCGTCCGCCAAGCCGTGCCCACCCTCAACGCCGGCACAGGCCACGGACAAAGGCATGGAGCGGAACAGACTGTCAGGGACCTATCAATGACAACCAGCACCTATGCCGAGGCGCCTGCCGCGCCGGTCAACTCGCCTGCGCGGGTCGCAACTGCCAGCTTCATCGGCACCGCCATCGAGTTCTACGATTTCTACGTCTATGCCACTGCCGCCGCGCTGGTCATCGGCCCGGTGTTCTTCCCCTCCGGGTCGGGCACCGCGCAGATGCTCGCGGCCTTCATCACTTTCGGCATCGCCTTCCTTGCCCGCCCGCTGGGCTCGGCGCTGTTCGGCCATTTCGGCGACCGCATCGGGCGCAAGTCGACCCTGGTCGCTTCGCTGCTGCTGATGGGTGTATCGACCACGCTGATCGGTGTGCTGCCGGGCTATGACAGCATCGGTGTGTGGGCTCCGATCCTGCTCTGCCTGCTGCGCTTCGGCCAGGGCCTTGGCCTGGGTGGCGAATGGGGCGGCGCCGCACTGCTGGCCACCGAGAACGCGCCGGAGGGCAAGCGCGCCTGGTTCGGCATGTTCCCGCAACTTGGCCCATCGATCGGCTTCCTGGCGGCCAACGGCCTGTTCCTGTCGCTGGCAATGCTGCTCAGCGACGAACAGTTCCGTGACTGGGGCTGGCGCATTCCGTTCCTGCTCAGTGCCGCGCTGGTGCTGGTGGGGCTGTATGTGCGCCTGAAGCTTGAAGAGAGCCCGGTGTTCGCCAAGGCAGTCGCCCGCCACGAACGCGTGAAAATGCCGGTGGTCGACCTGTTCGGCAAGTACTGGATGCCGACCCTGCTGGGCGCAGCCGCCATGGTGGTGTGCTACGCGCTGTTCTATATCTCGACGGTGTTCTCGCTCAGCTATGGCGTGACCACGCTGGGCTACAGCCGCGAGACCTTCCTCGGCCTGCTGTGCTTTGCCGTGGTGTTCATGGCCCTGGCCACACCGCTTTCGGCCTGGCTGAGCGACCGTTACGGGCGCAAACCGGTGTTGATCGTCGGCGGCCTGCTGGCGGTGGCTTCGGGCTTCACCATGGAACCACTGCTGACCTCGGGTTCGACCACGGGGGTGGCGCTGTTCCTGGCCATCGAGCTGTTCCTGATGGGGGTGACCTTTGCACCGATGGGGGCGCTGCTGCCGGAGCTGTTCCCGACCCACGTGCGCTATACCGGCGCCTCGGCGGCGTACAACCTGGGCGGTATCGTCGGCGCCTCGGCAGCACCGTTCTTTGCCCAGAAACTGGTGAGCATGGGGGGGTTGAGCTGGGTGGGTGGCTACGTGTCGGCGGCGGCTGTGATCAGCCTGATTGCCGTGCTGTGCCTGAAAGAAACCCGCAATACCGAACTGTAAGCAATTGGGGCCGCTTTGCGGCCCCCTGCAATCTCGGATCAGAACTCGACCTTGACCGCCTGCGAAGCTCGGGTCGCCTTGGCCCGCGCCGCTTCGACCGATTCATCACGCGCCAGGCACACACCCATGCGACGGGTGCCGTTGATTTCCGGCTTGCCGAACAGGCGAATGGCGGTGTCAGGCTCGCTCAGGGCGGCGCCCAGGTTGGCGAAGCTGGTCTGCTGCGACTGGCCTTCCGGCAGGATCACCGCCGACGCCGACGGCCCGAACTGGCGCACCACCGGGATCGGCAGGCCGAGAATGGCGCGGGCGTGCAGGGCGAACTGCGACAAGTCCTGGGAAATCAGGGTCACCAGGCCGGTGTCATGCGGGCGGGGCGAAACTTCGCTGAACCACACCTGGTCGCCCTTGACGAACAGCTCCACACCGAACAGACCACGGCCACCCAGTGCATCGGTAACTGCCTTGGCCACGCGCTGCGACTCAGCCAAAGCTTTCGCGCTCATGGCTTGCGGCTGCCAGGACTCCTGGTAGTCACCCTTCTCCTGACGGTGGCCCACCGGTTCGAGGAAGGTGGTACCGCCGACATGGCGCACGGTAAGCAAGGTGATTTCGTATTCGAAGTCGATGAAGCCCTCGATGATCACCCGGCCCTTGCCGGCACGGCCGCCTTCCTGGGCGTAGTCCCACGACTTCTGCAGGTCGGCATCGCTGCGCAGCAGGCTCTGGCCCTTGCCCGAGGAGCTCATGACCGGTTTGACCACGCAGGGGTAGCCGACGTCGGCCACGGCCTTGGCGTAGTCTTCGAAGGTGTCGGCGAAGTGGTACGGCGAGGTTGGCAGGTCCAGCTCTTCGGCCGCCAGGCGGCGAATGCCTTCACGGTTCATGGTCAGCTGGGTGGCGCGTGCGGTCGGCACCACGTTGAAGCCTTCGTTCTCCAGTTCGACCAGCGTGGCGGTGGCGATGGCTTCGATTTCCGGAACGATGTAGTGCGGCTTTTCCGCCTCGATGATCGCCCGCAGGGCAACGCCATCGAGCATGTTGACCACGTGGCTGCGGTGCGCCACCTGCATCGCCGGGGCATTGGCGTAGCGGTCGACGGCGATCACCTCGACGCCCAGGCGCTGCAGCTCGATCACCACTTCCTTGCCCAGCTCGCCACAGCCGCAGAGCAGCACACGGGTCGCGGTTGGCGACAATGGGGTTCCGATACGGGTCATTTCAGGTCCTCGAAGGCGTCCGGGGCCGCGCCAGGCTTTGGCACGGCCCGCTGAAAAAGGACCGATATTCTACACCATCAGCCCGCGACAGCGGCCCGCCGTGCACGAAATGCCATGGCCAGCCAGACGGCCGTGACACCGGCGAACTTGGACGCCATGGCGGTGCCGATCACCGCTGGCGTGAGCGCACCGATCATGCCGAAGAAGATGAACGTGTCCACCGGAATGCTCAGCGCCGAGCTCAGCCACAGGCGGTCACGCAGCGGCCGGCGGGTGATGCTGAACACCAGCCAGTCGATCAGCTCGGAGACGAAGAACGCGGTGGCGCTGGCCAAGGCAATGGCCGGCTCCGAGGTGGCGTACGAAAGCACCAGGGCCAGCAGCATGGCAATCAGCGCGCCGTGGCCAAAACGGGTTTGCACCATGTCGCGCAGAATGAACACCAGGCCGCCCCAGCAGGACCAGATGACGTCCAGGTGCGGGGCGCTGGAGAACGCGTAGTTGATCAGCACTACGCTACTGATATAGGCGATGAGATAGAACATGGGCAGGTTGTCTGTGAGCAAGCCCGACAGATTACCGCTGGCTTCTTCGCGGGTAAAGCCAGCGCAAGATCAGGCCCCGATAATCAATCCTGCAGCCACTGCCCGCTCATGGCACAGCTTGAGCACCGCCCGTCGCTCGGTATTGTCCATCCGCCCCCAGCGGCCGATCTCGGCCACGGTGCGTTGGCAGCCGGTACAGATATCCTGCTCGTCCAGTGCGCAGATGCTCACACACGGGGAAGCCACCGGCCGCTCTGCTGCAACTTCACTCATCGTCGGCCACCAGTTCCCGCGCATAACGCTCGGCATTGTGTACATAGTGCGCGGCGCTGGCTTCGAGCATGCGCATCTGCTGTTCGGTCAGCTCGCGCACCACCTTGCCCGGCGAGCCCATCACCAGCGAGCCGTCGGGGATTTCCTTGCCTTCCGGGATCAGCGCGTTGGCGCCGATGATGCAGTGCTTGCCGATACGCGCGCCGTTGAGGATGACGGCGTTGATGCCGATCAGGCTGTAGTCGCCGACCGAGCAGCCATGCAGCATGGCGTTGTGGCCGATGGTCACGCCCTTGCCCAGGGTCAGCGGCGAGCCCATGTCGGTGTGCATCACCGTACCGTCCTGGACATTGCTGTCCTGGCCGATGTCGATCAGTTCGTTGTCACCCCGCAGCACCGCACTGAACCACACGCTGGCACGGGCCTGCAGGCGCACTTTGCCGATCAGGGTGGCGTTGGGTGCGGCCCAGCTGGTGGGGTGGCATTCGACCCGATGGTCGCCCAGGCGGTATTTCATGTTTGCTCCTCAGGGGTTCACGCAGACGGCGGGGGGTACCGCTCAAATTTCGATGTAGCGCTCGGGGGGTTGATGCAGGCTGATCCCTGCGTCATACAACAGGTTGACCAGCTCGACGATCATGATCGCCGACAACCCCCAGATCTTGTACTCGCCGTAGCGGTAGCTGGGCACGTACCAGCTGCGCCCCTGGTAATCGATACGGTGGGTGTGGTCACGCGGGTCCTGGCGGAAGAATTCCAGCGGCACGCTGAAGACTGCCGCGATTTCGGCATCATTGGCGCGATATTCGACGAAATCCGGGATCAAGCCGACGAACGGGGTCACTTTCAGGCCGTGCAGGGAGATCAGCGGGCTGAGCGGGCCGACCACTTCCACCAGGCCGGGCGGCAGGCCGATTTCTTCTTCGGCTTCGCGCAGCGCGGTAAACACCAGGTCCGGGTCTTCAGGGTCGCGTCGGCCCCCGGGAAAGGCGACTTCACCGCCGTGGGTCGACAACCCCTTGGCACGCAGGGTCAAGACCAGCTCGGGCGCTTCGCTGCGGGTGATGGGCAAAAGTACCGCCGCCTCGGGGAACCGTCGGTCGGTTTCCAGTGAAGCGGGTTGGTGGTTGCTCATACGGCGAAGTAGCTCGTCCAGCATTGCGCACTCTCGTTTCCAAGGCCTGCCTTGCATGATGCACCAAAGCCGCGAAGCACCCAAGCCCCGTGCGCTTGCGGCAGCCCCGCCTGACGCGCCAAGATAACTTCGTCAAGAGGGAAGAAAAGCATGAAATTTTGCAGCGCGTGCGGCCAGCCAGTCATTCAGCAGATACCCGTGGGCGACAGCCGCCTGCGGTTCGTCTGCGAATCTTGCCAGACTATTCACTACCAGAACCCCAACATCGTCGCCGGGGTGTTGCCCACCTGGGGCAGCCAGGTGCTGCTGTGCCGTCGCGCCATCGAGCCGCGCCGCGGCTTCTGGACGCTACCGGCGGGCTTCATGGAAAACGGCGAGACCCTCGACCAGGCCGCCCGTCGCGAAACCGACGAGGAAGCCTGCGCCCGGGTCGGCGACATGGCCCTGTACCAGCTGTTCGACCTGCCGCACATCAACCAGGTGCATGTGTTCTTCCGTGCCGAGCTGGCCGACCTGGATTTTGCCGTCGGCGTCGAAAGCCTGGAGGTGCGGTTGTTCGAGGATCACGAAATCCCGTGGGGCGAGCTGGCTTTCCGCACCGTCACTCGCACACTAGAATGCTATTATCGCGACCGCATCAGGCAGCACTACCCGATTGGCCATGAATACCTGCCGCCGATGAATGTTTCGCCCACCACTTAAGCTCGCAGGTACTGCTTCATGCGTTGGTTGTTCGCCCTTTTCTGCCTTTGCGTTACCACGGTGTCCCAGGCGGCCTTCACCGAAGTCATCATTCGCAAGCCGCAACCGCCGGTGCCGGCCCAGTCGCAATCCCAGGCGGCCATGCAGCCGCTGATCGACAAGGTGCTGGTGATAAAGTCCGAGCGCCGCCTGCAGCTGATCAGCCGCGGCGAACCGCTGAAGACCTACCGCATCTCCCTGGGCAAGCAGCCCAAGGGGGCAAAGGAACGCGAGGGCGACAAGAAGACCCCTGAAGGCCTGTACTGGCTGGACTGGCGCAAGGAAAGCGACCGCTTCAACCTGGCCATGCACATCACCTACCCGAACATCAGCGATGCCGCCCGCGCCAACCGCGAAGGCTGGAGCGCTGGCAGCATGATCATGATCCACGGCACGCCTATCGACGAGAACTACCCCGAGTGGTACTTCCACACCCTCGACTGGACCGACGGCTGCATCGCCATGCGCAACCGCGACATGCAGGAAGTCTGGGACCTGGTCCGCGATGGCACCCTGATCGAAATTCGTCCTTGATAGTCCTACATTCAGATTGAGCTTGTAGGACGTTTCATACTTCAAATACACACCTGCCCTACATCTTGCTTAGGCCAGGGACTGCATCCAGCCGACGGCTTGAATTCTTAGCATCCATGCAAACGAGTACGTAACCCGTACGCCATTTGCGAGGGTGCTTAATGCAATGCCGACCCCTTCATGCCGCCAGCAGGGCGCTCGCCGGTTGCCTGGCTGGCATGCTGATCGCCCACACGGTGCTGGCTGACGACCCCGCCAGCCTGCAACTGCGCGACCAGCAGCAATCCCTGCGCCATTTCGAACAGCAACAGCGGCTCAAGCGCTGGCAACAGCCGCCGGCACCCGAGCGCAATGAGCAGGCCGCCGCCCAGCCGGTCGCCGATCAGTGCTGGGCTGTCTCCGGCCTGCGCATCGTCGGCAACCGCCAACTTGCGGACCAGGCGCTCGAGCCCGCGCTGCGCAAGTGGCTGCTGCCCTGCATGGGCATCAACGATATCAATAACCTGCTCAGGGGCATCACCCAGCTGTACGTCAGTGCTGGATTTCCGACCAGCCGTCCCTACCTGCGCCGGCAGCCTGGCGATGACGCACCACTGGACATCGTCATCGTCGAAGGCTTCGTCGAATCCATCGAGTTCGACGACCCCGAGCTGCCTTTGTTTTTGCCAGGCGCCTTCCCGGGCGTACTAGGCGAGCCCCTTTACCTACCCGCCCTCGAGCAAGGCCTGGACCAACTCAATCGTCTGCGCGCCTATGACGTGAGCATGGATTTGCTGCCCGGCGAACTGCAGGGCGGTACCCGGGTTGTGCTGCAACCGCGCAAGATCGGTTCACGCTGGCACCTGGATAGCCGCCTGGATAACCGTGGCAGTGAACTGACCGGCCGCCACCGCCTTAACCTCGGCCTCGGCATGGACAGCCCGCTGGGGCTCAATGACGACCTGCGCGTGTCATTGCTCTCCAGTGTCTTGCACGCCCCCGGCAAGGTGCAAGGCATCACGCTGTACTACAGCGTCCCTTATGGCCCCTGGACCTTTGCCCTCAACGCCAGCCAACTGAGCTACGATGCGCCACTGCCGCACAGCCGGCAGACCAGCGACGGCAGCAGCAGCTACCAAGGCCTGAGCGTCGAGCGGGTGTTGTGGCGCAACCAGCAAGGCCTGCTCAGCGCCAGCACGCGGCTGGACCGCAAGCAACTGGTCAACCGCAGCGCTGGCGCCGTCATCACCCAGCAGAGCCCGACCCTCACCAGTGTTGAGGCTGGCATCAACCTACTGTGGCTGGAAGGCGGGCTATGGAACGGGTACCTGGGCATTGTCCAGGGCCTGGACTGGTTCGCTGCCGACGAGGGGCCATTAGGCGCCGAAAGCCTGCGCCCGGATTTTCGCAAGTACCGCGCCAGCCTGCTGCACCTGCGCCAGGGGCCGCCTGACAGGCCTTGGCGCTGGCAAAGCGAGCTGGCCCTGCAGTACAGCGAACATGCGTTGCCCGCCATCGAGCAGTTACTGGTCAGCGACGACTCGACCGTAAGGGGCTTTCGCCTGAGCACCTACTCCGGCGCCAGCGGCGCGACCTGGCGTAATACCTTGAGCCAGCCGCTACCGGCGAGCTGGGCCCATCCCCTGCAGATACGCCCTTACCTCGGCCTGGATGTGGGCTGGACCCGGCACTCCACTGGGAAGCCTTCGCAACGCCTGGCCGGCACAGCCGCCGGCATCGAACTGAGCCTTAAAAACGCCCGGCTGCGCCTTGACTACCAACGCGCCCTCTACACCAGCGACCTGCCCCGCTCCCGCCTGGAGCCTGGCTTCTGGGTACTGGAGTGCACCCTGAGCATCTGATTCACCCACAACAAAGAGAACGAGAACATGCAGACACTCTCGCCGTTACCGTCTACCCGCCCGGATACCTTGCGCTGGGCCATCTTCCTCGCCTTGCTCGGCCCCGCCAGCGCTTTCGCGCAGGGTGGGCTGGAGGCCGCCAGCGGCCCGGCAGGCACGCCGATCATCAACAACGACCATGGCGTGCCGGTGATCGACATCGTTGCGCCCAATGCCAGTGGCCTGTCGCATAACCAGTTCCTCGACTACAACGTCGCCCGCCCCGGTGTGGTATTGAACAACGCCCTGCAGCAAGGTCAGTCGCAACTGGCCGGCGCATTGGCCGCCAACCCGCAGTTCCAGGGCCAGGCAGCGTCCACCATTCTCAACGAGGTGGTCAGCCGCAACGCCTCGCTGATCGAGGGCCCGCAGGAAATCTTCGGCCGCCCGGCCGACTACATCCTCGCCAACCCCAACGGCATCACCCTCAATGGCGGCAGCTTCATCAACACCACCCGCGCAGGCTTCGTGGTTGGCACACCCGAGTTGCAGGATGAACAGCTGCGTCAACTCAACACGCTCAACGCCGCTGGCACGTTGCAGGTGCTCAAGGGTGGCCAGAGCAATGCCGAGGGCGCGCTCGAGCTGATTGCCCCCAAGGTGGACCAGCACGGCTTGCTCATGGCCAAGGGTGACCTCAACGTGACCGTTGGCCGCAATCGCATCGCTCTGGCCGATGGCCAAGTGCTCGAACACCTGCCGAGCACCCCGTCGAGCATCGACGCCAAGCTGTTCGGTGCCATGCGCGCCGGGCGCATTCGCGTGGTGAGCACTGCCGAAGGTGCGGGCGTGCGCATGGGCTCGAAGGTTATGGCCGACAACGGCATCGCCATTCACTCCGCCGGCTCATTGGACATCCGCGGCGACGCCGACACCCCGGCCAAACTGCACAGTGAACACGGTGCCCTGCTTCTGACCGCCGCCGATGACCTGGCATTGAGCGCCGTCGATGGCAAGGCCGAGCGTATCGAGGCCAAGGCCGGCAAGAAACTCACCCTGGACGCCAAGACCCGCGAAACCATCAACCACGACCGCGACAGCTGGAACAAGAAGTTTCTGTTCATCACCCGCGAAACCTATAGCGAAGAAAGCACTACCACCGAGCGCCAGCAACGGGGTGTGCACTTGCAGGGCAGCGACAGCATTGCCTTGCAGTCCGGTGCCGACATGCGACTGGTCGCCGCCGAGCTGAAGGCAGGCGGTGACATGACCCTCGACAGCGGTGCCAACCTGGACCTCGCGGCCGGCATCGACAGCAAGCAATTCAAGCAACAGGTGCGTCACCGCAAGGACCTGTGGCGCGGCGACAGCGATACCGACCAGTACACCGAAACCGCACAGCCCGGCACGCTGAGCGCCCAACGCATGACAGTCAGGGCCAAAGACACACTCAAGGTCGAGGCCAGCAACCTGCATAGCCGCGGCGACATGGATCTCAACGCCAGGCAGGTCGAGGTCGGCACCACCGCCCTGCAGCACCGCAGCAACGACGGCAACTACCGGGGCGACCTGGTCTCCGGCACCTTCTTTGGCAATCGCAAGGGCAACGACACCGAGGGCCAGCGCGTTGCCGGCAGCAGCGTCACTGCGGATGGCAAACTGAATGTCCATGCCGACCAGGTCAGCATCAAGGGCAGCACCGTGCACGGTCAAAAAGATGCCGTGCTCTACAGCGAAAAGGGCGCGCTGGCGATCGAAGCGGACCATGGCAGTAGCCGTTTCACCGAGCGCAAGAGCGACAGCAAGCTGTTCGGCCTGTTCGGCAGTGATCAGCAGAGCACCAGAGCTGAACAGCAAGTGCTGGTCAGCGATGTCAGTTCGTCCAGCAACCTGCGCCTGGCCAGTGCCGAAGAGCTGCGCATCCAGGGCGCCAAGGTCGAGGCCGGCGCGCACTTGCAGGTCGAAGCCAAGGGCGATCTGCTGATCGGCAGCACACAAGCGGTCAACGAAAGCGAAAGCCGCGATCAGCAACGGGGTTTGACTGCCAGTGCACGGCAAACCCAGCAAGCCGAAGACGGCAAGCCGGAGTCTCGCCAGTATGCGGCGGGCGTGGCCTATGAAGTGGTCACCGGCAGTGAAAAAGTGCGCGAAACCACCCAAGTCGCCAGCGAGCTGAAGGGGGCTACGGTTGGCCTGAGCAGCGAGGGGCACCTGCAGGTCAACGGCTCCAAGGTCCAGGCCGCTGCGGGCGACCTCGATGTGAAGGCCAGGCAAGTGACGCTCGGCGCCACCCGCAATGAGCGTGAATCGACCACCAGCACTGGCCAGAGCGGCGGCGGTTTGACGGTCACCGGCGGCATCGATCGCCTGGGCAGCCTGTTCGAAGGCCATCACAACCGCACCGTGGTGACCGAGCACGACAGCAAGGCCCAACGCAGCGAACTGCAGGCCAGTGGCAACGTCAGCGTCGATGCTGACGCGCTGGTGACCGAAGCGGCACGCGTCACTGCCGGGGATACCCTCAAGGTGAGCGCCAGGCACATCGACAACCGTGCTGTGCTCGATACCCATGAACGCGAAGAACTGCGCAGCGAGTGGTCCGGCAGCCTCGGCGCCAGCGTCGAATATCGCGACCTGACCCGGCCGATCGAGCGGCTGGTGCTGGGCGAGGAGGCCGCGCGCTTCCAGCAGGCATCGCCCGAAGACGCCATGGTGGCCCCCAGCATCGGTGCCGACATGACCGTGGAGCACCTCAAGCGCCTGGAAAACCAGCGTCGAGGCTTTGCTCAGGTCAGCGAGCTGTCTGGGGCACAGGTCGAGGTCAAGGCCGAGGTCATCGATGACCAGGGTACCGCTTGGCGTGCCAACAGCGGCCAACTGAAGATCGATGCGCAACAGCACAGCATGCGCGCCGCCGAAAACACCCGGGAGGACAGCGTGGAGCGCCTGGCCTTTGGCGGTGACCTGCGCGTCGACACCAGCTCCGGCAGTGACCTGAACGCCCGCGGCGCGGGCAAGGGCGGGTCGCTGGACAAACAGGCAACGGCCAGCACCGCAGTACCCGGCAGCCTTTATGGCCAACAGGGTATCCAGGTCCAGCTGGGTAGCGATGGTCGATATGAGGGCACACGCATCGAGGGTGGCGAAGGTGAGGTGGTCATCCACAGTGAAGGCAACCTGTCGCTGACCCAGGCCAACGACCGCACCGAGGAGTTGACCCGCCAGCTGGACGGCAATGCGTGGGCCAAAGTTGGCAACCGCCCCGGCAGCACCGGCTTCGATGCCCGTGGCTACCTTGACCACGCGCAGCTGCAAACCGTGCAAACCAAGGCGCAAGTGGCACAGATCGACGCCAAGGGGGACGTCCGCCTGAGCAGCGCGGGTGATCTGCTGCTGGAGGGCACCCGTATCGGCAGTCGTGAAGCCAAGGTGGGCGATATTCGCCTGCACAGCGATGGCCTGCTGCAGGTCAAGGCAGGCAGCGACACCCAGCAGGCCAACGGCGGCAAACTCGGCGGTGGCCTGGAGCTGGCAGCCAAGATGGGCGAGACCAAAGGCGGCGGCATCGGCGGCCATTTCACCCATGGCACGCAGGACGAAAAGGCCCGTCAGGCCGTCGATGCCCAGTTCGCCAGTACCGGCAAGCTGACCCTCAGCAGCTCGGCTCGTGAGGACATTGCCCTGCACCTGGAGGGCCTGCAGGCATCCGCCGGGCAAATCGACCTCAACGCGTCCAGCGGCGGCATGCTGATCGAAGCCTCCTCCAATCAGGAGCAGCGCAACAATCTCGAGATCACTGCCGGCGCCGGTTTCAACATGACCGCAGGCACCACCGACACCCGTGGTTTGCATGGCAGGGCCAAAGTCGAGCTGGACAAGCGCGACAACCAGACCTGGAACGCCAGCAACCTGCGCGCCGAAACCCTCGACCTGCAAAGCCGGGGTGATACCCGCATCGAAGGCGCCAGCCTGGAAGCCGGGCGCATCACCGGCGCGATCGATGGCGACCTGCGCATCGCCAGCCACAAGGACAGCGTCGACACCCTGACGGTGAAGGGCGATGCGCGCCTGAGCCAGGAGAAAAACCCGCAGGGCTACGTCAACGCCGCCACCTCGCTGGCCGGGCCACTGGGAGGCAAGGTCAAGGAGAAAGCCGGCTCGGCCTTGAGCAAGGCAGACCCTGGCTTCTCGCCGACCTTCAGCCTTGAGGTGTCGCACGTGCAGCGTGACAGCGTGGGGCAGCAGGCGGTACTCAAGGGCAGCGACGGTATCGAGCTGAAGGTGGGCGGTGATGCCCAGCTGGTTGGCGCGCGGCTGCAGTCAGCCAAGGGCCCGGTCGCGCTCGATGCCAGCTCGGTGAGCCGGGAAACCCTGAGTGGCAACGATTACCGTCGGGATGTGTCGGTCGACGCCTCCAATTCGCCGGTGGACCTGGGCACGGCGATTGCCGAGATGGCCAAGGGCAAAGGCGCGGCGGATGGCGAGAATGCGCTGGACCTGGGGTTGCTGAGGACCAGTGGGCATAGCCGCAGTGAGCAGTGGGTTTCCAGCCTGCAGGGTGGTAAGGCGGAGTAAGGGGCGAGGCGCGGATGTGCCTGCCTTGGGATGTTCAGCGCCAGTGAGATCGAGCGCCGCCCGCGCGGCGCATCGCGAGCTTTGCTCGCTCCTACGTTTGTTTCGGGCCAGTTATTCCTCGGGGATTTGCGCGCGTACGCTTTGGCGCATGGCTCGATATCGCGTCGTACCAACAAGGCGGTCGCGCGCGCCCGTCACAGGCGTTACTGGCCGGAAACAAACGTAGGAGCGAGCAAAGCTCGCGATGCGCCGCGCGGGCGGCGCTCGATCTCATAGGCGCTGAAAATGTCGTGGCAGGCACATAGAGGTCCTGACCCAATCCCCCGCCCTACCAACGCACCTCCCGTTGCCCCGCCAGCGCCTGCGGCCCCAGCCACTGTGCGCCACGCAGCAAAGGCGTCAGCGCCGACTCATTGTGCAAATTGAACGTCACTTGCGCCCTGCGCCTCTCCAGGTCGGCCTCCAACTTCAACTCATGCTGCCCCTGCTGCACCAATAGCCCACGCAAGCGCCAGCCAGCAGAGCAATCCATTTCCACCCAGCCCTGCCCCAACCCCAGCGACCACGGCTCACTCAAGGCCAGATCCGTCACGCTCACCCGCCCCTCGCTGCTTCGACACTTGCGCCCCGAACCCTGCATGCGCAGCGCGCCTTGCCACTGCCCGGCCAGGCGGTAATCCGCCAGCACCGTCGCTTGCGAGGCCAAGGCCAAAGCTTCCAGTCGCCAGCGCCATGGCCAGCCTTCGGCGCGCACCTGCCAGCCTTGACCCTGAAAACCGAGCTGTGCGTTGGCCTGCATGCGCCATGGCTGCACCACCCAACGCAGCGGCCCAAGCGGCCCCAGTTGCCGGGCCTGGCCTTGCCACACGCTGCCGCTGACATCACGTGCCGGCAGCCCAGCGCTGCGCATCACCCAGGCAGCCGGTAACTCGACCAACAGGGTCAGCGTGAATACCAACCCGCACCACAGCAGCCCGCGACGGCTCATGGTTGCATCACCAACTCAAAGCGCAGTCCCTTGGCATCCTGCTCCAGCCCCCACTGCAATGGCTGCGCCCCTTCCGCACGCAGGCTCTGTAACCAGCCCTGCAACACGCGCTCGTCCGCTACCTGCCCCCGCAGTTGCCAGCTTTCCCCTTGCACATCGACATCAGCCAGTTCGATTTGCCGCGACTGGGCTGACTGGCGCAGGCGCTCCAGGCTCACGACCGGGCCGCCTTGCACGCTGGCGGCCTGCACTGCCAGCTCACGCCACTGGCTGAGCTCTCGCCATTGCGCCAGGCCTTCGCGCACGGCCAGGAAGGCCAGCAGCAAGCCAATCAGCCCCCATGCAGACCACAGCCGGTGACGCTGCATCCAGTCCCGATTCATGAGGCCGCTCCCAAATCGAACACCACCTGCCGATCCTGTACCTGCACGGCGGCGCCAACTGCTCTGGCCATTTCGGCCCATGGCGGTGCGGCGCCATCGCCGTCCAGGCGCAGGTGCCAGCGTTGCCCATCGAAACGCACGGCGTGCAGCCGCCAGGCGGGATGCTGGCGCAGCCAGGCTTGCAAGCGTGCCTGCAGGTCTTCGAGTTGCCGCTCGCGCAATTGTTGTTGCAGCTGGCTTTCCCGCAGGCCCCTGAGTGCCTGCGCCGCATGCCGGGGGCTGGCCTGTTCACCGGTGACCGCCATTACCTGCGCACGCCAGGTCTGCACCTGGCGCCATTGCTGGGTCAGCCACAGGCCGCCCCATGCACTGGCCAACACCAGGCACGCCGCAAGCAAGCGCAGCTGCTGCCGCGACACACCCGGCAGCGACGGCTGACGGGGGTGATCGAGCAGGCTGGGCAGGTTGTCGAGCGGTGCCAAGGCACTTGGCCAAGTGCCGGACATCACCCTCCGGGACAAACCCGACCAAGGTTGCCGGGGCAGCTCACCCAAGGCAGTGGGCCAGGCCAACCAATGCTCCGGTTCGCCCTCCTCCTGCCCTTTGCACAGCACCATTTCCGGCGTGCGCTGCCACTGCCATGCACTGCCCGGCTCGGGTGTCGGCAGCAACTGGAACTCAGCCCAACAGCTTTCAACCTGCAGCCCCCATTCGGCACATTGCTCGCGCCACGGCTCCAGCAACTGCCGCTCTACCGCCACCAAGCTCAAGTGCCCCGCCTGACGCGACAGGCAGGCACACAGGATCTCATCCGGGCTCTGCAGCAAGCGGTCCTCGAGCAATATCGGCCACTCGTCGCGCTTCAGACCCGGTGGTGCCGCCGACTGAAACAGGCTGCAGCCTTCGCCCGGGACGATCAGTGCCACCCGTGCCTGCAGGTCCGCCGGGGGCTTGCCCTGCCCTTGGCGATGGGCGCCACCCGCTTCGACGAGCAGCCAGTCCCAGACCTCACCCGGGCGCAGCAACAACCACGGTCGCGCCGCCGCTCGACGCCAGTCAAATTTCATGAGCGCCCCCAGGGTAGAACAAAGGTGCAAACATACGGGGCTCCATCACGCTGCAATTCCAGGCGCACGCCACGGCCGGGGTGCGCGGGTTGGTCGGAGGGCCAGGGCAGCCAGCGGCCACCCTGGTGGTAAAGCACATTGATCGCGCTGACCTGCGGCAGTTGCTCGCGCAATGCCCAGCGCGGCTCGCTGGCGGCGTAGAGTTCAGCCGAGCTTTCCAGCAGCAGGCGTTGGCCACGCGCATCGAAACGCAGGCGCTGGCGTTGCAGGCGCGAACCGCCCTCGGCCTCGGGCAAGGCGGCGGCGGCCACCCAAAGCAATTGCTGGCGGTCGGCCTGCCAGTCTAGCCAGCGACTGGTCAGGGGCAGGCGCTGCTCGTACAGTTGGCGCAGCACCGGGCTGTCGAAACGCCGCTCCAGGGCCAGGCAGAACTCCAACACGCTGGTTTGCTGGGTGTTCACCTGCAGCCGCTCGTGTACCTTGAGCCAGCCATTGACCAACGCAGACAGCATGACCCCGAGCAGCGCGGTCAGGGCCATGGCCACCATCAGTTCGATCAGGGTCAAACCTGCCTGGCGCCCATTCATATGGGAGCGGAATCTTGTGGGAGCGGGCTTGACCCGCGAAGCAGGCGACGCGGAGCCTGGCACCGGCTTTGCCGGTGTTCGCGGGGCAAGCCCGCTCCCACAGGAACCGCAGCAGCCTTTGGAAAATGCAGGGTTCATGGGCGCTCCAGAAACAGCGTGTACTGCCCTAGGGGCAGGCGCTGGTCGCGGTCGGCATACAACTGCAATTCGCCACGGCGCAGTCCGCGCACACCGGTGCGGCGCAGCTGCATCTGCCAATGGCAGGCCTGGCCGCCCTGGCTGAGCACACCCTCGACCTGGTCATTGGCCGGCCAGTATCGCTCGACGGTGAAGCGCGCCTGCAGCTCGCGAGCACACAGCACGCCCAAACGATGCTGCTGCACGTTGTCCTGCACCGCCAGGCGCTGGCGCAACACCTGGCTGGTGATGACCGCCAGCACCGCGGCGATCGCCAGGGCCACGGTCACTTCCAGCAAGGTGAACCCGCGCTGCCTGCGTTTCATGGTGCGATCGCCACACGCAGCTGGCCGTCGCGGCCCCACTCCCAACGCTGGCTGCCGCCGGCCCAGCGCCAGCGCACCGAGCCCGGCTGCGCCCAGCCATGCGGGGTAAACAGCACACGCGGCTGGGCGCTGGCCGGCCAGTCCGGACGCAGGCCTTTTGGCCAGTCAGCCGGGGCGCCTGCCTCGACCACCCAGCCCTCGCCGTCACGGCGCACGAACTCAGGCCGCTGGCCAGTCCAGCGCAATCCGCGCAGCTGCCCGGCGTGCCGGGCCAGCGCGGCCTGGGTGCGGGTTTCCGTGGCCAGGCGCTGCAGCGCCTGATCGACGCTGGACTTGCCGCTGTCGAGCCAGGCCACCGCCATACCGCTCATGAGCCCGGCGATGGCCAGTACCACGAGCAATTCGAGCAGGCTGAAGCCGCGCTGGCCTGGCATGTCAGAGGGCCCAGTTGCCCAGATCGGCATCCTGGCCTTCGCCACCGGGCACGCCATCGGCACCCAGCGAATACACATCGACCCGCCCGTGTTCACCTGGCATGCGGTACTGATACGGGGTGCCCCAAGGGTCTTCCGGCAGGCGGCGCACGTAGCCGTCGCTACGCCAGCTGCGTGGCAGCGGTTCCTGGGTCGGCTTCTTTACCAGGGCGGCCAGGCCCTGTTCGTTGCTGGGGAAGCGCAGGTTGTCCAGGCGATACATGTCCAGCGCTTGCTCCAGGGTCGCCAGGTCGGCCATGACCTTCTGTTTCATGGCCTTGTCCTGGTTGCCCAGCACGCTGGGCGCGACCACGGCGATCAGCAGGCCGATGATGAAGATCACCACCATGATTTCCATCAAGGTGAAGCCACGCTGGCGGTTGCGTCGTTGCTGCATCGAAGTGCTCCTTGTGTTCACAATTGCAGGCCCTGGTTGAGTTGCATGATCGGTAACAGCACCGCCAGCACGATGAACAGCACCACGGCGCCCATCACCAGGATCATCAGCGGTTCGAAAAGCGCCATGGCGGTGTCCACCTGGCGGGCGAAGCCGCGCTCCTGGTCGTCGGCCACGCGTTCGAGCATGTCGGCCAGGGTGCCGCTGGCCTCGCCGCTGGCGACCATGTTCACCAGCAGCGGCGGAAATTGCTGGCTGACATCCAGGGCCCGGTGCAGGCTGGTGCCGCCCTGCACCTGCTGGCGCACCTGCTCCATGGCCAGGCGAATGCGCCGGTTGCCGACGGTCTCGGTGGCCACCTGCAGGGCTTCGAGCAGGGCCACGCCACTGCTGCAGAGGATCGCCAGGCTGCGCGCCAGGCGGGCGCTTTCCAGCACCTGCAGCAGCACGCCGAGACGCGGCAGGCGCAGCAGCAGCTCATCGCGGCGCAGGCACCAGTGCGGCTTACGCAGCAGCCAGCTGCCCAGCACAGCGGATACCAGTGCCACGCCCAGCAACCACGGCCCTGCCTGTACCAGGCCCTGGCTCAGCCCGATCAGTAGCGAGGTGATCAGCGGCAGGCTCTGCCCTGCGTGGGCGAACTGCTCGGTGAGTTTGGGCACGACGAACGTCATCAGGCCAACCACCACCGCCAGCGACACGCCCATCAATACGCAGGGGTAGATCAGCGCGGTGCGCGCCTTGTGTTGTTGGCGTTGCACCTGTTCGAGGTGATCGGCCAGGCGGGTCAGCACCTGGGCCAGGCGGCCAGAGCGCTCGCCAGCCTCGACCAGCGCGCAGTACAAACCGGTGAACGGCGCGCCTTGCCGGGCGAGGCTGCGGGCCAGCCCGAGGCCCTCGGCGAGCGAGCCGCGCAAAGCCACCAGCACGGCATGCAGGGCCGGTTCGCGCAGCTGCCGTTCCAGCGTGGCCAGGGCATCGACCAAGGGGATACCCGCGCCGGTCAGCGTCGCCAACTGACGCGTCAGCTCGCACAACTGCGCACGGCTCAGGCGCTGGCGGCGCGGTTGCCGGCTACCGGCCTCATGGCGCTGCAGCTGGCGCGGGAACAGGCCCTGCTCGCGCAGCAACTGGCGCGCATGGCGTTCGCTGTCGGCCTGCAGGCTGGCCTTGTGGGTCTTGCCGGCAAGGTCGACGGCCTGGTAACGGAAGGTCGGCATCGGTCAGCCCTGTACCACGCGCAGCACTTCGGCCAGGCTGGTGTCGCCGCGGGCCAGGCAGTCGCTGGCCATCGCCACCAGGCTTTGCCGGCGCTCGGCCAGGTAGCCCTGCATGGCCAGTTCGCTGGCGCCGTCGTACAGCAGGCCGACCAGGCCGGCGTCCAGCTCGATGAATTCGTATAGCCCAAGGCGCCCGACATAGCCACTGCCCTGGCACTGCTCGCAGCCAACCGCGTGATAGCTGCTGTGCAGCGACGCCAGCTCTGGCCACAGGGCGCGTTCGGCCGCTTGCAATGGCTGCGCAACGGCGCACTGGCACAGGCGCCTGACCAGGCGCTGGGCCAGTACGCCGCGCAGGCACGAGGCGATCAGGAACGGTTCGATGCCCATGTCGCGCAGGCGCGTGACGGCGCCCACCGCGCTGTTGGTGTGCAGCGTCGACAGTACCAGGTGGCCGGTCAGGCTGGCCTGCACGGCGATCTGCGCGGTTTCCTGATCGCGGATCTCCCCGAGCATGATCACGTCCGGGTCCTGGCGCAGAATGGCCCGCAGGCCGCTGGCGAAGGTCAATCCGGCGCGCGGGTTGATGGCGGTCTGGCCAATGCCGGCAATGGCGTATTCGACCGGGTCTTCGACGGTGAGGATGTTGCGGCTGCCGTCGTTGAGGCTGTTGAGGCTGGCGTACAGCGTCGTGGTCTTGCCCGAGCCGGTCGGGCCGGTGGACAGCACGATGCCGTTGGGCCGCGCCAGGCAGCTGCGCAGGCCCTGCAGCACGGCGGCAGGCATGCCCAGGTTGGCAAGTGCCAGCAAGCTGGCCTGCTTGTCGAGCACCCGCATCACCACGCGCTCGCCATGAATGCCGGGCAACGTCGACACCCGCACGTCCACTTCCCGGCCGGCTGCGCGCAAGGTGATGCGGCCATCCTGGGGCTGGCGCTTTTCGGCGATATCCAGCCGCGCCATGACCTTGATCCGCGACACCAGCATCGCCGACAGCGCCCGCGGCGGGCGCAGCACCTCGCGCAGGTGGCCGTCGACGCGCAAGCGCACCACCAGGCTCTGTTCGAAAGTTTCGATATGGATGTCCGACGCACGCAGGCGCAGCGCCTGGCCGAACAGGCCGTTGATCAGGCGGATCACCGGGGCTTCGTCATCGCTTTCGAGCAGGTCTTCGATGCGCGGCATGTCGCTCATCAGGCTGTCCAGGTCGACCTGTTCACCAATGCCTTCGATCAGCGCTTCGGTTGCACCTGCACCTGCCTCATAGAGCTGGCCGAGACGCTCATCGAACGCCGCAGGCTCCAGGTACTCGAGCACCACCGGCCGGCCGTGCACGCGCAGCAATTCCTGCAACTGGTCGCTGTCGGCGTCGCGGCGCAACCACAGGCGCCAGCCTTGCCCGGCCGGTGCCATGGCCAGCCCGGCCTGGCGGGCCAGGCGATAAGGCAGCATCACCAGTTGCCACCTTCGAGGCGCGCGCGGCTGGCGGGGAACACCTGCAGCAACGGGGTGCCTTCGGCCAGGTCCGGCAACTGCAACGGCGTGGTCTGCTGCAGGGTGCGGTACTTGTCTTCGCTGAGGCCGGCCAGGCTCGGCCCGTCGCGCAGGATGCGCGGGCGGATGAACACCATCAGGTTCTGCTTGGTGTTCTTGCTGGCGTCGGACCGGAACAGCCGGCCCAGGTAGGGGATGTCACCGAGCAACGGCACCCGCTGGTCGCTGGTGCTGAGCTCGTCGCTGATCAGGCCGCCGAGGATGACCAGGCCGTTATCCTCGACCATGACCTTGGTCTTGATCTCGCGCTTGTTGGTGATCACGTCGCTGGCGGCACTGGAGTCGGCGATCGACGAAACCTCCTGGACGATATCCAGGCGCACGCTGTTGTCGACGTTGATCTGTGGCTTGATGCGCAGCTTCACCCCCACTTCCTTGCGCTCGATGGTCTGGTAGGGGTTGGCGTTGTTCTGGGTCACCGAGCCGGTCACGAAAGGCACCTCCTGGCCCACCAGGATCGAGGCTTCGGCGTTGTCCAGGGTCAGCAGGGTGGGCGTCGACAGCAGGTTGAAACCGCTCTTGCCCTTGAGTGCGTTGATCAGCATGGCAAAGTTGAAGCCGCCGCCGATGTGGCCAAGGCCGACCGTGGCACCGCTGGTGGACGACAAAAGATCGCCCAGTGCCTCGTTGTCGCCACTGGCGGCGGCACCTGCGATGTTGGCGATGTTCACGCCGTTGCTGCCGAAGTTGACGATGCCGGCGCCGAACTTCTCGTCGGCGAACAGCCACTGCACGCCCAGTTCCTGGGCCTGGGTATCGGACACCTCGGCGATGATCGCCTCGACCACCACCTGGGCACGGCGGATGTCCAGCTGCTCGACGATCGAGCGATAGGCCGCCAGTTCGCTGTCGGGGCCGACCATGACCACGGCGTTGGTGCCCTCTTCGTATTCCAGGCGGATGCCGGAGTCGCTGGCAGCCGCCATCACCGGCCGCTCCTTGCCCTCCCCTTCGCCAGCCGCTTCGCCGGGTACCGCGCCTTCCTGGCTGAGGCCGCGCAACACCTTGACCACTTCGGCGGCATTGGCATGGCGCAGGTACATGACCTGGGTGTTGCTGCTGTGCTGGTTGTCGCTGGGGCGGTCGAGCTGGCCGAGCAATGCTCGCACGCGCTCGGTACTGCCACGGACCAGCAAGGCATTGCTGCGCGGGTCGGCGACCACCTGGGTGCTGTCCGCACCCTGTTCGCGGGCCAGCAGGCGGGTGAGCAACTGCGCGGTGTCGGCAGCGCTGGCATGGCGCAAGGGCATGACCTGCAGCGGCTCGTCGCTCACCTGGTCGAGCTGGCGCAGCAGGCTGTCGATCCGTTCAAGGTTGCTGCGCCAGTCGGTGACCACCAACAGGTTGGCTGCCGGATACGGCGTGATCACACCGACCCTGGGGTCGATCAGCGGCTTGAGGATGCCAAGCATCTGCTCGCTGGCGGCATTACGCACATTGAACACCCGGGTGGCCACGCCATCGCTGCCTGCGCCCGGTTTGCCAGCGGGTTCGACCGGCACCGGCTCCAGGCGCGCGGCCTGGTCGGGGACGATCTTGACGCTGCCGTTGGGCAGGTCGACTGCCGCATAGCCCTGGGCACGCAGCTGGGCGAGGAAGATGTCGTAGATGGCATCGGCGTCGTGGCGGTCGACGGTGCGCACGGTGACCTTGCCCTTGACCCGCGGGTCGACGATGAAGGTGGTGCCAGTGATGCGCGACACGCTGTCGATGAACTCGCCCAGTTCGGTGTCGACGAAGTTCACCTCGTAAAGCGGTGTGCCGTTTTCATCGAAGGTTTCCGGCTCTTGCGCCCAGGCGAGAGACAGGCTCAGGCTCAAGGCTGTGGCCACGCAGTATCTGGCAAACATCATTCATCCTTGCCGCTTGAAGCCGGTCACGGCAGGGCGTGGCGGCCAGGGCAGGCGTTCGCGCCGCCCCTGGTTGTCGAAAATCAGGCCATCGGCATCGATGTCCTGCAACACGATACCCGGCGCCAGGCGTTGGCCACGGCCGAGGGTGCGAACCTGCTGGCCATAGCGCAGCACCACCACGCTGGCCGACAACGGCTGGGCCTTGAGGCCGCCGAGGTACTGCAACGGCAGGCGGGTGATGGCAATCGCGCCGTCATCGACCGCGGGCTGCCAGTGCCCGATCAGCAGGCCAGGTAGCGGTGTGGTGGCGGCCTGCGCCGGGCTGGCCGGTTGCGGCTGGCGCCCAAGTTGCAACACGCACTGGGCGGCCAGCCAGCCGGCCAGGGTCAGCAGGCCGCCAGTCATCAGGCGTGAAGCCCGGCTCACGAAACGGCCTGCCGCGGGTGCCATCCCGGGTGCCCCTGCACGTAGCGCACCTCGGGCAATGGCAACGACGCCAGTTGCCAATCGGCCTTTTGCCGCGCCAGCCAGGCCTCGACCCGCTGCCACAGCGGCTCGCCCGCCGGGGCTTCGAATTGCAGGCCAAAGGTGCGGCACAAGCCCTGCACCGCGTCGATACCGCTCACACGCTTGCCTTGCGGGCTGTAGCTGACACGCCAGGCCAGGCCCTGCCAACGCGGCAGGTCCTGGCTGTTGTCGAGCAGCAACGGGTCGCCGAACAGTTGCTCGGCCGCGTTCTCCAGCACTTGTTCAACTTGCCGGGCCGGGGCCTCGACGACGGGGGCCGGGTAGCCACCGGTCAGGCTGATCAAGTGCTCGCGGGTGATCGCCTCGCCTGCCGCCAAGGGGTAGTCGTAGCGCAGGCCCGGCAGCAGCACCGGCAGGCTGCTGTCATCGGCCAAGGCCTGGTGCAGCAGGCGGTCCCAGCTACCGCCACGGGTATCCCGCCGCCACAAGGCCTGGGGCGCACGCGCCAGTGGCTGGTCGAGCCACGCCGCATGGCCGGCCCGTTGCTCGCGCAGCTCACCCTGCAGTTGGCTGGCGCGCATCTGTGCAGCAGGCGACAGGTAGCGTGCAAAGGCCGGGAAGAACTGCCCGTCGAACTGCCATTGCCCAGCGACCTGCTGGCAACGCAGACGGAATGCGCCGCTGCCGCGGCAGCCGGCAAACAGCACAGGCACCCGACGGCCGCTGGCCTGGGTGGCTTGAACCGGTACCGGCCACAGGTCCTGACCACGAGCACAGAGCAGCACATCGGCTTCGACCAGTCGCTCGGCCAGCCACAGGCCCGGCCCGGTGCCGACATCGGCCATCGCCACGACCAGGTCGGCCTCGCGCCGCGCCTGCTCGAAGGTCGGCAGCAGTGACTGGTACCACTGTTTGAGCGAGCCCTTCTGGTCTTGCGCATAAGGGTCAGTGACACCGACCACGGCGATCCGGGCACCGCCGCGCTCGAATACCTGCAGCGGCTCCAGGCCCAACGATTGGCGCTGCTCGTGCGCCAACCCGGCAGCCAGGGTGACAGCACCAGACTGGCGGTAGAGCGCCGCGCTGCGCTGGGGCCAGAGCACGCGTTCATCGCTGCTGACCCGCGCTTCGCTGCCCAACAACTGACTGCCCTGCACGCCACTCTCGCCTTGGGTGAGGTAGGCCAGGCCGCTACCGTTCCAGCCTTGGCCGTTCTCCAGGGTCAGGCTGTTGCCCGGCCCGGCTTCGTTACGCAATTGCTCCAGCAGCGCACCCAACACGGCGTAACCGCCCAGGGTTGCGCCCGCGGTCTGGTTCGCATCGAGCAACGGTGCCAATTGCGGGTGAGCCAGGCTGGCACTGGCACCGGTCATCCACGGTGCCCGGCCCAGCTGGCTGACGGGGCCCAGGCGCGTGGCTGGCACGACCGGCAAACCGGGCTGGCGCGCATCGAGGGTGTCAGCGATGTACAACAGGTCCACAGTGGCGCTGCCACCACGTTGGCCTGGTAATGCAGAACAGGCGCCGAGCAACGGTGCCAGCGCACCGACACCCATCCAGCTGATCAATTCGCGCCTGTTAACACTACTTGCCATCGGGCCCGCCATCCTTATCCGAGTTCTCGTTGGGCCCCGGATGTTGCGGCGTTGGCATGACAGTTTGATGTCAGAAATCCGACAGACATTCCAAATTGATCTGTCTGTTTTTGAAATAAGAACTTACAGTTTTAAAAACCCGTTCATATTTCTGCCAATGAATCATCACAGTAGCGCCCTAAAGTCGCGGTTTCCTCTAACTCAGCCACTACAAGGACACCCTGATGAGTCGAGATACCGGCGATAACCTGGACCGCAACCAGAGCGGCAACCTGCCGATGGCCAGCGTGATGGACGCCTACCTGAGCCGTCGTAGCGTGATGCGCGGCAGCCTGGGCGCCGCCATCGCCATGATTGCCGGTACCGGCCTGACCGGCTGTTTCGACAGTAGTGGCGGTTCCGATGATGATCCAGCTCCGCAACCGCCGGTAACCGAGCCGACTGAACCGGAAGCCCCGAAACTGGCCCTGGGCTTCCAGTCCATCGCCGGGTCGCGCACCGACGCCTGCGTCGTCGCGGCGGGTTACAGCGCCTACGTGCTGGCGCCTTGGGGCACGCCGCTGAACAGCAACGCCAACCCGTGGAAAGCGGACGGCAGCAACACCTCGACCGACCAGGCCAATGCCATGGGCATGCACCATGACGGCATGCATTTCTTCCCGATCAACGGCAGCTCCGAAGACGGCCTGCTGGCGATCAACTTCGAGTACATCGACACCGCGGCCCTGCACCCCAACGGCCCGACTACCGATGCCAGTGGCAAGCGCCCGGTCGAAGAAGTGCGCAAGGAAATCAACGCCCACGGTGCCGGTGTGGTGCGCCTGCAGAAGGTCAACGGCCGCTGGCAGGTGGTCGACAACGACCCGCTCAACCGCCGCTTCACCACCGCTTCGCGCATGGAGCTTACCGGCCCGCTGCGGGGTACCGACCACGTCAAGACCAAGTACTCGGTCGATGGCACCCACTGCCGCGGCACCAACAACAACTGCGGCAATGGCTACACCCCGTGGGGCACCTACCTGACCTGCGAAGAGAACTGGCCGGGCATCTTCGTCAACAAGGGCACCCGCCCCGAAGACCAGCGCCGCATTGGCGTGGGCACCTCCAGTGGCCAGTACAAGTGGGAAAGCGCTGCCGGAGACAGCAGCGAAGTGGCCGATGAGTTCGCCCGCTTCGATGTCACCGTCAAAGGCGCCAGCGCCACCGACGACTACCGCAACGAAGCCAGCACCTATGGCTACATCGTCGAGATCGACCCGTACAACAGCAACACCCTGGCCACCAAGCGCACCGCGCTGGGCCGCTTCCGCCACGAAGGTTGCTGCCCGGGCCTGCCGGTGGTCGGCAAGCCGCTGGTCTGGTACATGGGTGACGACTCCAACAACGAGTACCTGTACAAGTGGGTTTCCACGGCCGTCTGGGACGCCGCCGACGCCAACCCGGCCGACCGCCTGGCCACCGGGGCCAAGTACCTGGACCAAGGCAAGCTGTACGTTGCCCGCTTCAATGCCGACGGCACCGGCGTGTGGCTGCTGCTCGACGTGAACACTGCCACCACCGCCGGCAGCACCCTCGGTGCGCTGTACGGCGACCTCGCTGGCATCATCCTCAACACCCGGGGTGCCGGTGATGCCGTAGGCGCCACGCCGATGGACCGCCCGGAGTGGACCGCCGTCAACCCGCTCAACGGTGATGCCTACCTGACCCTGACCAACAACAGCGCACGCACCCCGGAAAAGGTCGATGCAGCGAACCCGCGCGGCCCGAACCGCCACGGCCACATCATCCGCTGGCACGACAGCGACGACCAGCTGAGCTTCACCTGGGACATCTTCGTGTTCGGTGCCAACGCTGCCGGTACCGCCGACATCAACCGCTCCGGCCTGACCGAACTGAACCAGTTCGCCAGCCCTGACGGCATGAGTTTCGATAGCCGTGGGGTACTGTGGTTCGAGACCGACAACGGCGAAACCACCCTCACCGACTACACCAACGACCAGCTGCTGGCGGTAATCCCCACCGACCTGGTCGATGCGAGCGGCAAGCAGGTGCCGATCAATGCCCAGAACCAGACGGCCCTGCGGCGCTTCTTCGTCGGGCCGAACGGTTGCGAGGTAACAGGCATCAGCTTCACGCCGGACAACAAGACCCTGTTCATCAACATCCAGCACCCGGATAACTGGCCGTATACCGACAAGGCGACCGATGCGACACCCGCAGGGACCAAGGTGAGGCCACGGGCTACGACGGTGGTGATCCAACGCGATGATGGGGGCGAGATCGGTACTGCCTGATCGAACGGTGCACTGGGGCCGCTTTGCGGCCCCGGCAATCCCAAGCCTCACCAGGCAATCGGCTCACGACTGCGAACCCGAACTTGCTGCGCCGGCACCCGTGCATGCCACTGCACCACCCCTAACGCCTCCACCTGAAACTCACTGCGCATCACCCTGCCCTGCTCCTCGAATGACAGCTGTAACAGGTAGTGCCCACTGTTAAGCAGCAGCCCCTCGCTCAGCCGCTCGAACGTCTCGTCATCCACCGCCCCCAGCGCCTGGCGCAACGCTGCGGCATCCTCATACCCCGAGGCCGGTCGGCCACTGATGATCCGGCTTAGCAACGCACGCGGGTAACGCCCCTCATACAGCGCATCGAGCAACGGCAGCTGCTCCAGCCCCAAGGCATTCGCATTCAGGCGCCAGCCTGTGGTCTGCGGCAAGGCGCACAGCATCGGATAGCGGCGCTGGCGGGAAGCGTCCGGCTCCAGCAGCAGGTTCAGCTCGCTGGTATCGAGCATTGGCTGGTTGGCCGCCAGACGCGGAGGCTGCTGGCGCAGGTACTGGGCGCTTTCGGCACCCTGCAGGCGGGCATCGCTGTCACTGTCCAGCCAGTCGGCCAAGGCATCGACCAGACGTTCGGCGGCCATGTCGTCACCCAGCAGGCGCTTCAGTTGGCGCTCTGCGCGCTCGCCGTCGGCCCCCAGCAGCGCATTCACGTTGAAGCAGGTGTGCTGGTCCCGCACCCGCAGCTGCGCCTGGCCGGCGCCAAAATCGTACTTCAACGGTTGCCCGCGCAGGGCCTGCCAGAACAACGGGCTGAGCCGCCAGGCCGGGTCACGCAGGGCCTGTTCGGCATAGGCCAGGCCAGCCTGCTCCATGGCTCGCACCTGCACCCGCTGACGCAACAGCTGCACCTCATCCACCTGACGGCGGCCATCTTCTACCAGCCAGGCCATGCCGGCGGCGAGCATGGCCAGCACCACCATCACCATCAGCAGTGCCGCACCCTGCTGTCGCTTGCCGTACATCCGCGCGCATCCTTTTCGTCGATGAGGGCGCCAGTCAACACGCCAGTTGTTGCAGTCAGGTTGCAACGGCCCTGCAGTCATCTGGGTGTCATCTGTGCGCGGCAGGATTGGCTTTCATTTTCATGACCTTACAGGAGTGGTCGAAATGGGTGGCATCGGTATCTGGCAACTGCTGATCGTACTGCTGATTGTGTTCCTGCTATTTGGCACCAAGCGCCTCAAGGGGCTGGGCAGCGATGTCGGCGAAGCGATCCAGGGCTTTCGCAAGTCCATGGGCGGCGATCATGACGTCAACGCCCCGGGAGCCGCTCAAGTGCAACAACAGCCACCGGTAACCGCTCAGGCTGCACACCAGCCGCAAGCGGATCGCCAAGCCTGATGTTCGAGGTAGGTTTCAGCGAGCTCTTGCTGGTAGGGATCGTCGCACTGCTGGTGCTGGGCCCGGAGCGCCTGCCGATTGCGGCGCGCGCCCTGGGCCGCGGCCTGGGCCAGGCGCGCCGGGCCATGAACGGTCTGCGCGCGCAGATGGAGCGCGAGCTCGACATGCCCAACCTGGACAGCACGCCCTTGCAGCGCCTGGAGCAGGAAATCCGCCAGGGCATCAGCCTCACGGCAGAACCGGTGAATGGCAGCTTACCCAGTACCAGCGCCCGGGAGAGCACCCCATGAGCCTTGCCATGGACCCGGCGGCACGCATGCCACTGACTGACCACCTGCGCGACCTGCGCAAGCGCCTGGTGCGCTGCCTGTTGCTGCTGGCCGTGGTGTTTGCCGGGCTGTTCCCCTTCGCCCAGCAGCTATACACGCTGATTTCGGAACCCCTGCGCCGCTTTCTTCCGGAAGGCGCCAGCATGATCGCCACCAGCGTCACCTCGCCGTTTCTCACACCTTTCAAGCTGACGGCGATGTGCGCACTGTTCGTCGCCATGCCGCTGTTGCTGCATCAGGCCTGGGGGTTTCTCGCCCCTGGCCTGTACCGCCGCGAGCGGCGCATCGCCCTGCCGTTGCTGGTGTCGAGCATCGTGCTGTTCTATGCCGGCATGGCCTTCGCGTTCTACCTGGTGTTCCCGATGATGTTCGGCTTCTTTGCCAGCGTGACACCCGACGGCGTGGCGATGATGACCGACATCAGCCAGTACCTGGACTTCATCCTGGCGCTGTTCCTGGCGTTCGGCCTGGCCTTCGAGATCCCGGTGGCGACCTTCATCGTGGTCTGGGTGGGGTTGGCCGATGTGGCCACGTTACGGCGCAGCAGGCCCTACGTGATCGTAGGCTGCTTTGTGGTGGGGATGATTCTGACGCCGCCGGACGTGTTTTCGCAGACCATGCTGGCGGTGCCGATGTGGGTGCTGTTCGAGGTGGGGTTGCTGGCGTGTGCCTGGTTGAAGCGGCCTGAACAGACCCGGGAAATCGTCGCTGGCTGATAGGGCCTCTTCGCGGGTAAACCCGCGAAGAGCCACGATGCGGTCTAGAACTCGGCGAGCCGCCAGACTTCATAGGCCGGCGTTTCGTACGGGTGGCTCTGCTTGAGGGCGGTGACAACCTGAGGGATCAGGTCGTCAGCCACCACCAGCTCCACCTTCCACTCCTCGACCACCTCGACCTGGCCGGTTTGCCCGAGAAACGGCTGGCTGCCGTCCAACGGCCGAAACTGGCCCTGGCCCAAGGTCTGCCAGGCACAGTGGTCGTAGTCGCCGATACGCCCGCCACCGGCGGCGAACACGGCGGCCTTGACCGCTTCAACGTGGCTGGCCGGGACGAAGAAGGCGAGCTTGTACACGCCTTAGTTCACCCACACGCGCGCATTGCGGAACATACGCATCAGCGCGGCGTCTTCCTGCCACTCATCCGGGCGCCAGGAGTTCTGCACGGCGCGGAACATACGCTCCGGGTGCGGCATCATGATGGTCACGCGGCCGTCGCGGTTGGTCAGGCCGGTGATACCACGCGGCGAGCCGTTCGGGTTGGCCGGGTAGGCCTCGGTGACCTTGCCGTGGTTGTCGACGTAGCGCAGCGCCACGCAGCCGGAAACGTCGGCTGCCAGCAGTGCCTCTTCGCTGGCGAACTCGGCATGGCCTTCACCGTGAGCGATGGCGATCGGCATGCGCGAACCGGCCATGCCCTGCAGGAAGATCGAGTTGGACTTCTGCACCTCGACCATGGCCACGCGCGCCTCGAACTGCTCCGAGCGGTTGCGCACGAAATGCGGCCAGTGCTCGGTGCCCGGGATCAGCTCGTGCAGGTTGGACATCATCTGGCAACCGTTGCACACGCCCAGGGCGAAGCTGTCGCTACGCGCGAAGAAGGCCTGGAAGGCATCGCGGGCGCGGCTGTTGAACAGCGCCGACTTGGCCCAGCCCTCACCCGCGCCGAGCACGTCACCGTAGGAGAAACCACCACAGGCGACCAGGCCCTTGAAGGCTTCGAAGTCGACGCGGCCGGCGAGGATGTCGCTCATGTGTACGTCGATCGCGGCAAAGCCTGCGCGGTCGAAGGCGGCAGCCATCTCGACCTGGCCGTTGACGCCCTGTTCGCGCAGGATCGCCACTTGCGGGCGCACGCCCTTCTTGATGTAAGGCGCGGCAACGTCGTCGTTGACGTCGTAGCCCAGCTTGACCGACAGGCCAGGGTTGTCTTCTTCCAGCAGCAGGTCGAATTCCTGGTCGGCGCAGTCGGCGTTGTCGCGCAGGCGCTGGATCTGGTAGCTGGTTTCGGCCCACTGGCGCTGCAGCATGCGACGGTCGTCGTCGAACAGCACTTCGCCATTGAGGCTGATGGACACTTCACCGTTGTTGATCGGCTTGCCGATCACCGCAACGCACTCTTCGCCCAGGCCAGCAGCGCTGAACTGTGCCAGTACGTCCGGAGTGGCATCCTGGCGAACCTGGATGACCGCACCCAGCTCTTCGTTGAAGAGGATGGCAGCCACGTCGGCCTTGCTGTCGGTCAGCGGGTCGAGTTGCAGGTCGAGGCCGCAATGGCCGGCGAAGGCCATTTCCAGCACGGTGGTCAGCAGGCCGCCGTCGGAGCGGTCGTGGTAGGCCAGCAGGTGGCCATCGGCGTTCAGGCCCTGGATCACGGCGAAGAACGCCTTGAGGTCTTCGGCGTCGTCGACGTCCGGTGCCTGGGCGGCGATCTTGCCGTAGGTCTGGGCCAGGATCGAGGCGCCCATGCGGTTCTTGCCGCGGCCCAGGTCGATCAGGATCAGGTCGGTCTCGCCCTTGTCCATGCGCAGTTGCGGGGTCAGGGTCTGGCGAATGTCGGTAACCGGGGCAAAGCCGGTGATGATCAGCGACATCGGCGAGGTAACGCTCTTCTCGACGCCCTCTTCGCTCCACTTGGTCTTCATCGACATCGAGTCTTTGCCGACCGGAATGGTGATGCCCAGCTCCGGGCACAGCTCCATGCCGACCGCCTTGACGGTGTCGTACAGGCGCGCGTCTTCACCTGGGTGGCCGGCGGCGGACATCCAGTTGGCCGACAGTTTGATGTCGGACAGCTTATCGATGCGCGCAGCAGCCAGGTTGGTGATGGTCTCGCCGATTGCCATGCGGCCGGAAGCCGGGGCATCCAGCAGGGCCAGCGGCGTGCGCTCGCCCATGGCCATGGCTTCGCCGGTGTACACGTCGAAGCTGGTGGCGGTGACGGCGCAGTCGGCCACCGGGACCTGCCAAGGGCCGACCATCTGGTCGCGGGCTACCAGGCCGGTGATGGTGCGGTCGCCGATGGTGATCAGGAAGCTCTTGCTGGCCACGGCTGGGTGGCTGAGCACCCGCTGCACGGCAGCGTCCAGGTCCAGCTGGCTCGGGTCGAAATCATCGCCCAGTTCGGCTTCGCGGGTGACCGAGCGGTGCATGCGTGGCGGCTTGCCCAACAGCACGTCGAGCGGCATGTCCACCGGGGTGTTGCCGAAGTGGCTGTCGCTGACGGTCAGGTGCGGCTCTTCAGTCGCTTCACCGACCACGGCGAACGGGCAACGCTCACGTTCGCAGATGGCCTGGAAGCGCTCGAAATCGACGGCGCTGACGGCCAGCACATAACGCTCTTGCGATTCGTTGCTCCAGATTTCGTGCGGGGCCATGCCCGGCTCGTCGTTGGGCACGTTGCGCAGTTCGAAGCGGCCGCCACGGCCACCGTCGTTGACCAGTTCAGGGAAGGCGTTGGAAATGCCACCGGCACCCACGTCGTGGATGAAGGCGATCGGGTTCTTGTCGCCCAGCTGCCAGCAGCGGTCGATGACTTCCTGGCAACGGCGCTCCATTTCAGGGTTTTCGCGCTGCACCGAGGCGAAGTCCAGGTCTGCCGAGCTGGCACCGGTGGCCACCGACGAGGCGGCGCCGCCACCCAGGCCGATCAGCATGGCCGGGCCACCGAGCACGATCAGCTTGGCGCCGACGGTGATCTCGCCCTTCTGTACGTGGCCTTCACGGATGTTGCCCATGCCGCCGGCAAGCATGATCGGCTTGTGGTAGCCGCGCACTTCTTCACCGTGCGGGGTGTCGATGGCCTGCTCGAAGGTACGGAAGTAGCCGGTCAGGGCCGGGCGACCGAATTCGTTGTTGAACGCGGCGCCGCCCAGCGGGCCTTCGATCATGATGTCGAGGGCGTCGACGATGCGCTCAGGCTTGCCGTAGGCCTGCTCCCATGGCTGTTCGAAGCCCGGGATGCGCAGGTTGGACACGGTGAAACCGGTCAGGCCGGCCTTTGGCTTGGCGCCACGGCCGGTCGCGCCTTCGTCGCGGATCTCGCCACCGGAACCAGTGGAGGCGCCGGAGAACGGGGCGATGGCGGTCGGGTGGTTGTGCGTCTCGACCTTCATCAGGATGTGCACCGGCTCCTTCACCGCGCCGTACTGGCGGGTTTCCGGGTTCGGGAAGAAGCGGCCGGCAACGCTGCCGACGATCACCGAGGCGTTGTCCTTGTAAGCCGACAGCACGCCCTCGTTGTGCATCTGATAGGTGTTCTTGATCATGCCGAACAGGCTCTTTTCCTGAGCCTGGCCGTCGATGTCCCAACTGGCGTTGAAGATCTTGTGGCGGCAGTGCTCGGAGTTGGCCTGGGCGAACATCATCAGTTCGATGTCGTTCGGGTTGCGCTTTAGCCCCTGGAAGGCGTTGACCAGGTAGTCGATCTCGTCTTCGGCCAGGGCCAGGCCCAGGTCGATGTTGGCCTGGGCCAGGGCGGCGCGGCCACCGCCGAGGATGTCGACCGACGTCATCGGCTTGGGCTGGGCATGGCTGAACAGGTCGGCGGCCTGCTCCAGCTTGGCCAGCACGCGCTGGGTCATGCGGTCGTGCAGTTCGGCGGCGATCAGCTCGGCGTCGGCCTCGCTCAGGTTGCCAGCCACGTAGTAGGCGATGCCGCGCTCCAGGCGCTGAATCGACTGCAGACCGCAATTATGGGCGATGTCGCTGGCCTTGCTGGCCCACGGCGAGATGGTGCCCAGGCGCGGCACGACCAGGAACAGGCGGCCGGTCGGCTCCTGTACCGGCACGCTCGGGCCGTATTTGAGCAGACGGCCCAGCACCTGCTGCTGGTCGGCGGTCAGCTCGCCGTCAACGTCGGCGAAGTGGGCGAATTCGGCATACAAACCAGTAACAGCGGGGACTTTCTGGCTCAGTTGCTCGAGTAATTTACCGTGGCGAAAGGCAGAAAGGGCAGGAGCGCCGCGCAGGATCAACATCGTCGGGACAGCCTCAGGAAGGGGTGTGCTTAGAGGCCGTGCATTCTAGCCTAATTCGATGGCTTTCGGCACCCGCTCTAAGCCATGGCTGCCGGGCGGCTGAACCGGACTTCGGGGTCAAATTTTCGCAGCGTGGCCGCCTTGACGCCAGCCCCCAACCACACAACCCGCTACCAGACAAGCTAACAGTTGTCGAGATATGGCTGTGCCGGTCCTTTGCGTATACTGCAACCTATGTTCGCCCACACTGCTTTGCGCCAGCGTTGCGCCAGATGGCTAATCGCAACCGGACTCTTTCTGCTACTCGGTGCCTGCGTTGAAAAACCCAGCACCCTCGAGCGCGTGAAGGAGGACGGCGTGCTGCGCGTCATTACCCGTAACAGCCCGGCCACCTACTTCCAGGATCGCAACGGCGAAACCGGCTTCGAGTACGAGCTGGTCCAGCATTTCGCCGACGACCTCGGCGTCAAACTGCAGATCGAGACCGCCGACAACCTCGACGAACTGTACGATTCGCTCGGCAAACCTTCCGGCCCGGTGCTGGCGGCTGCCGGCCTGGTCAGCAGCGACCGGCGCAAGGCCCAGGTCAAGTACTCGCACCCTTACCTGGAAGTGACCCCGCAGGTCATCTACCGCAACGGCCGCCCGCGCCCCACCGACGCCAAGGGCCTGGCCGGCAAGAAGATCATGGTGCTCAAGGGCAGTAGCCACGCCGACCAGCTGGCCGAACTGAAAAAACAGTATCCGGGCCTGGAATACGAAGAATCCGACGCCGTTGAAGTGGTCGACCTGCTGCGCATGGTCGACGAAGGGCAGATCGACCTGACCCTGGTCGATTCCAATGAACTGGCGATGAACCAGGTGTACTTCCCCAACGTGCGGGTCGCCTTCGACCTGGGCGACACCCGCGACCAGCGCTGGGCGGTGGCGGCGGGTGATGACAACAGCCTGCTCAACGAAATCAACGAATTCCTCGACAAGGCGCAGAAGAACGGCACCCTGCAGCGCCTGAAGGACCGTTATTACGGCCATGTCGACGTGCTCGGCTACGTCGGCGCCTACACCTTCGCCCAGCACCTCCAGCAACGCCTGCCCAAGTACGAGAAACACTTCAAGAGCTACGCCAAGGTCGAACAGGTCGATTGGCGCCTGCTGGCCGCGATCGGCTACCAGGAATCGATGTGGCAGCCTGAAGTCACCTCCAAGACCGGTGTGCGCGGCCTGATGATGCTGACCCAGCGCACGGCCCAGGCCATGGGCGTGTCCAACCGCCTGGACCCGAAGCAGAGCATCCAGGGTGGCGCCAAGTACTTCATGAAGATCAAGGAAGAACTCGACGACAGCATCCAGGAACCGGACCGCACCTGGTTCGCCCTGGCCGCCTACAACGTCGGCACCGGCCACCTGGAAGACGCCCGCACCCTGGCCAAGCGTGAGAAGCTCAACCCGAACAAGTGGCTGGATGTGAAGAAGATGCTGCCGCGCCTGGCGCAGAAGCAGTGGTACCGGCAGACCAAGTACGGTTATGCCCGCGGTGGCGAGCCGGTGCACTTCGTGGCCAACATCCGCCGTTACTACGACATCCTCACCTGGGTGACCCAACCGCAGCTTGAAGGCCAGGTGGCCGAAGGCAGCCTGCATGTGCCAGGGGTGAACAAGGACAAGCCGGCTGACCAGTCGCCGCCGATGTAAGCCTGTCCTGGCCTCTTCGCGAGTAAACCCGCCAAGAGGCCGGAACAGGCTAGCCCTTGGCTCGGCGGGCCTTGAAGAAGTCGCTCAGGATCTGCCCGCACTCCTCTGCCAGCACCCCGCCCTCCACCATCACCCGATGGTTGAGAAAGCCCTGCCCGAAGAACTGCCCCTGGCTCTGCACGATGCCAGCCTTGGGCTCCAGTGCGCCATACACCACCCGCATCACCCGCGAATGCACGATCAGCCCCGCGCACATGCTGCACGGCTCCAGCGTCACGTACAGCGTGCTGCCCGGCAGCCGGTAGTTGCAGGCCGCCTTGGCAGCGGCGCGAATGGCGACCATTTCGGCATGGGCGCTGGGGTCACTGTCGACGATCGGCCGGTTGAAGCCCTGGCCGATCACCTGGCCATGCTGCACCAGCACCGCGCCAACCGGCACCTCGCCCATGGCCGCGCCCTCGGCGGCCAGGGCCAGGGCCAGGCGCATGAATTCCTGATCGCGGCTGCGGTCGATGATCTGCGGGCGCATCAGACCACCGCGATCGCGGCCATCAGGCCGGTTTCCATGTGGTCGATGACATGGCAGTGGAACATCCAGGTGCCCGGGTTATCCGCCACCAGTGCGACCTGGGCACGTTCGTTCTTGCCCAGCAGATAGGTGTCGGTGAAGTAAGGCTCGGGGATTTGCCGGCGATTGGAGCCGATCACCTTGAAACTCATGCCGTGCAGGTGCACCGGGTGCTGGTACTGGGTCATGTTCTTCAGCTCGAAGATGTAGCTCTGGCCCTTCTTCAGCGTGGCGATCGGCCGGTCAGCGCAGGTTTTGTCAGTGATGTCCCAGGCCTGGCCGTTGATCTGCCACATGCTCGACGGTTTGTCTGGATTGCTGTCAACCGAGACGCTCGCCGCCCATTCGAAATTGAAGTTGAGCTTCTCGGCATTCTCCAGGTCCGGCTCGGCGATCGGGTTCGCCGGCAGTGCCTTGGGCCATTCGCCGGGAGCTTCGGTACTGGCCACCGAACGCAAGGTGCCCAGGCGCACGAAACCGTCGCGCAGGGAAACTTCCTCGCCCGCTTCGGGAATGCGGATGGCCAGGCAGATGCGCATGCCCGGGCCCAGCCAGTATTCCTCATCCAGCGCCCGCGGGGTCACCGGGTTGCCATCGAGGGCATAGATTTTCGCCTCGCAGTTGCCCTTGAGGTTGAGGCGGTAGGTCCAGGTGTTGTCCAGGTTCAGCACGCGCACGCGCACCACCTGCCCGGCTGGCAGCTCGGTGATCGAGTCGGCCTGGCCATTGATGGTGATCAGCCGCCCGGCAGTACCGTTGCGTGCGGCCTCGCGGGGGATGCTGAAGGGCAGCCAGCCGCCCTGCTCGTCGACGTGCCAGTTCTTCAGGCTCAGGGTGCGTTCGTGCCTGAACCCGGTCGGCTCGCGCTCCTCGACGATCAGCGGACCGACCAGACCCCGCCCAAGCTCTTCGGAACTGCTGACATGGGGGTGGTACCAGAAGCTGCCGGCATCCGGCACGCGGAACTTGTAGTCGAAGTACTCGCCCGGCTTGACCGGCAACTGCGAAACGTAGGGCACGCCGTCCATTTCCAGCGGCAGGCGGATGCCGTGCCAGTGGATGGTGGTTTCCACCGGCAGGTGGTTGATGAAGCGCACCCGCAGCCAGGTGCCCTGGCGCACCCGCAGCTCGGTGCCCGGCGCCGAAGGGCCGAAGGCCCAGGCCTCGGTCTTGTACCCCGGCACCAGCTCGACGTCCAGCGGCGCAGCGATCAGTTCGTAGTCATGCCCGGCGTTATCGTCCTCGACCTTGCCCAGCCAGTAACGCGCCGCGCCACCGGCGCCCAGGCCAACCACAACCAGGCCGGTCAGGCCCTTGAGCATTTGTCGACGGGTGAAGGACATCGGTGCGGGTACCTCGCGTTCTGCGCAATCAAGCTGCCAGGCTGGGGCTGGCTATGAAGGGCGAATACGATACACCTGCAAATGGGAAATATTAAGTGAAGTCTCTCTATACCCTGATGCCAGGAGCGCCGCAGAGATAGTTGAACCATTGCCGGTCGTGCTCAGAAGGGGCGCGCATGGCAGCCTGCAGCAGCGCGGCGTCAAGCATCACGTCCAGATTGTCGAGGCGCGCGGCAATCGGCGGGTGCGTGTCGAAGGGATGGGGCATGGTCAGCCCGAGCACGTCCTCGTCCAGGTGCAACGGCGTGCGCTGCAGCGACTGGGTCAGCGCCGCAAGCAGCCCTTCGCCACCGCGTTCCAGCAACAAGGCGTCGACCACCCTGCCCAGGGCGATCGCCCGCAGCAGCGCCTGAACGAACAGCTTCGGGCCATGCACCTCGGCCCCGGCTCGATCCGCCAACAATTCCTGCGCGCGCCCCCAATGATGCACTGCGACCTGAAAGTGATGGAGAAACTGCCCGGCCATCCACACGACTGGCCGGGCCACCCAGTCCACGGCCCGCTCGGCGACGACCATGGCCGAGAACTGTGCGCACATCAAGCTGAAGCATGCATTGATCTCGCTGCCCTGCTCCGTGTCGCGGCTACGGAAATGGCCGAGCTCATGACCGATGATCGCGGCAGCCTCTTGCTGGCTCAGGACGTTGAGACACGGCAATGACAGGTACAAGGTTCGCCCGCTGAGCATCGCCTGGTCGGGCTGCAGCACAATCGGCACGCTGGTGACGAAAAAGCCCTGGTCGATGCCGACCACGATATGGTCCGGCACTGGCGCGTGCAACTGCGCAGCCAGGCCTTCGACCCACTGCCACAGCGCCGGAGCCCCCTGCCGCCCGAGCTCCCGGCCGAGAAAGCTCGCGCTCGACAGCCCCATCCGCGGCCACTGCTGGCGCATTCGCCACAGGGTACGCAGGCAGACGGCCAGGACTGACGCCAGCGGCAATACCACGACCAGGACGGTCAAGCCACCCTGCGCAGCGTGGCTCAAGCCGGCGCTGGTTTCATAGAGCAGTACAAGGCACAGCGAGCCTGCGAGCAGGCCCATGTAGGCGCTCAGCCAACGCCCCAGCACCCGCCAGCTGGCCGTCATGCGCTGATGCAGGTAATGCGCCGAGCGCAACGCGCGCCAGGCGTCGACCCTGAGCCTGAGCCAGGCGCCAACGCCGGCGACCAGAGCGCCCAGTGCCAGCCAGCCGCTGAAGCTGGCCATCCACTTGCGCATGCTCAACCAATGACGGTCGTTGTCGAGTTCGTCCAGCTGCCGCTGCAGCACCTCGCGCGTGTCGACGCGCCCGGCAAACTGCTTGCGTGCGGCCCAAGGCAGCGCCTGCAGCAGGGTATCGCTGGGTGCCGCCAGCCATTGCCGGGTGATGCGCGCCTGCTCTTGCGCCGTCTCGGCCCGCCAGTGCTGCACAGTGGCCCAGCCGAACAGCGCCAGCGGCAAGAGCAACATGACCAGCCCCCAACCCAGGCGCTTCATGGAGCCTTTACCCCCACGCGTGCCACGCCCGGAAACAGCTGTGCCAGGGTGTGCCTGGCCTGCGCGGCCTGCAGGTACGCATAGAGCAGGTCCACCAGCGCCTGCAGGTCAAGGCGACGCCCGTTCACTACGGGTGTGCACAGCCACAAACGCACGCGCAAGCCACCGGCTACGGTGATTGCGTCAGGCGAGGCCAGCCCTTTGAAACTGGCCGGAAGCAGCGCGGGCGCGAGGCTGGACGCCGCCATCGTGAAAATCAGGCGGGTGCTGAAATAACCCTGCTCGACCTCGAAGCCGTCGAACGCATGCAGAGGTGTCGGTGCCTGGGCATTGGCAAAGCACAGGGTATCGGGTGTCACGCTCAATACCCGCTTGCCCTGCCGGCGGCACAGCGCGGCGGCGCAGGCCAGAACGGCCAGGCCCACAGCGACCAGGCCAAGGCCGCAGCCCGAAAGCAGCCACAGCACGCCACCGCTGGCCTGAGGGCCAAACAGCAACGCCAGCCAGACCAGCCAGGCGCCCAGGGCGCAAAGCAACAGAGCGGTCATGGCGCACGCCAGCACCTTGCCGTGCGAACGCTCCAGCAGATCGAAGCTGTCGCGGGGGCCGTCGGCCTGTGCCTGCAGGTACGCCAGATGCGCTTCGCGCTCGGCGTTATCCATCTGCCTGCATCAGCTCCAGTTGCCGCTGCGCGTGGGCCGCATCACGGTAGGCCGCCAGCATTGCGAGCACTTCCTCGTTGTCCAGCTTGCGACCATTACAGGCCAGGCCAGCGGACATGATACGGATTTGCGGCCGTGGTTTTTTCAGTGCCATCGCCTGATTGCCGAAGAACTGCAGCTTGACCACACGATGCTTCGGCAGCGCGGCTTCGCTGCTCATTTCCAGCGTCTGCACCATCACCAGGCCTTCATCCTTGACCGCGATGTCCTCGACTTCGGCCATATCGACCGGGGCGTCCAGCGTATCGACGAACAGCTGCCGGCGAGTCAGGCGCATGAACACCTGGGTGCCGGCGTTGCGGTGCTGCCAGGTCACCGCGGCGGCAATGCAGACGATGAACACACCTGCGGCGACCGCCCCCATGCGTTGCAGATTGAAGGTGACGCCCAGAAGGATCAGGGCGCCCACCAGGAATATCGGCCCCCAGACCTTGTAACGGCGGGAATTGGTGAACTCGCTTTGCGGCGGTACGCGCTCGATCACCTGCTTGAGTTCGGCGATGACCCGGTCGCGCTGGGCAGCACGGGATTGCTCATAGTCTTCGCCGAGCGAGCCGGAGAGGTCTGCGAGCGGATCGGTAGGTTTATCCATGATCAATCTTCCCCCCTGTTCACTGCTGCTTGGCCAGGTAATCGGTCAGGAATGCCTGGGCATTGCCTTGACGCGACAGCCCTTCGGAATAGCCAACCTGTACCGGTTGCGGCTCCCCAGGCAGGTACAGCTCGCCGCCCCAGCCGCCCTGAACGACCAGTACCACGAACTTCTTGCCATCCACCGTCGTCGAGTAACGCGTGTCCTTTGCGGTCTTCTCGACCTGCATCTTCTGGATACGCATGTCCCAGTCGTGATCAGCGCCTTCGATCTGAACCAGTGCTTCATTGGCAGCGCGCTCGCCAATGCGCAGCGTCCACACCTTGACGCCCTCCGTGCCCATGTAGGCAACAACCTGTTCGGCCACCACCGGCCGTTGTTCCGCATGGGCCTGGCCCAGGCAGAAAACCAGCGACGCCACCAGCAGGGCAGCCCATTTGCGATAAGCGAACATCTTTTCGATCCTGTTGCGAAAACGATCGACCATTGAAAACGGCACCGTCGGCACTGCCAACCCCCGTGACCGGTTCGCACAAAAGATGGCCCTCCGCGCACAACGGTTGTTGCCGAAAATGTGCACGCGTTACCATTTGCGCTCATGCCGCCGCCAACCAAGGATGCTTAGCGCTCATGCCATCGAACAGCCCCTACCTGGACACCGACTTCTGCTTCGACAGCCCAGGGTCGCTCGCCGAGGCCGGTGTCCTGGACAGCCGCAAGGCGCAGATACTGGGCAGCGCCACCGGGCACTATCGGGCGCAGACGGTGCACGCCGGGTTGCAATACTTCGATTGCAACCTGCAATTCCCGGAGCCGTTGCAGATCGACAAGGTGCTGCCGCAGAGCCTGTGCATCGTGCAACTGTTCGATGGCGCCTGGCAGCACAAGGTCGATGGCACTATGAACCGTTACGCACCCGGCCAATTGCACCTGTTGGGCCTCGGCGAGAGCCTGGAGGCGCAGGACCAGTTGCCTGCCGATAGCCATGCGCGCATGGCGGGCGTGCGTATTGCCGGTGATTACCTGCATGAACTGGCCCGGGACGAAGCACAGCTGATGCCCCTGCTGGCCTTGACGGCAGAGGGCATGCAGTTCGATCAGTTGCCACACTGCCCTGCAGTCAGCCGCCTGCTGCAGCAGCTGTATCTGTCCCCTTACACTGGCGGGCTGCGGCGCCTGCACTGCGAAAGCCTGAGCCTGGCCATCGTGCTGGAACTGGCCCGCTACCTGATCGGCCCTGCGCACGCCACGCACAAGCCGGATCGTGGGCTACGGGACCTGGCGATCGAAGCGCGCCGCCTGCTCGACGCGCAGCTAAGCGCCCCGCCCACCGCTGCCAGCATTGCGCGCCAGCTGGGCGTGGGCGAGACCACCTTGCGCCGGGCGTTCCGCGACGAATTTGGCCGGCCTATGCTGCAGTATGTGCGGCAACAACGCCTGGAACTGGCCCGCAGCCTGTTGCTGGAGCGGCGCTGGCAGGTCTCGCAGGTGGCCTACCAGGTCGGCTATGCCAACCCCGCCAACTTCTGCCATGCCTACAAGGCCCATTTTGGCCACCCTCCAGGCAGTGAATAGCTTCCCCGGCGCAAAAGAAAAGGGCCTGCAATGCAGGCCCTTCTCGGTCAGCGGCGGGTAGGGATCATTCCCACTCGATGGTCGCTGGCGGCTTGCTCGACACGTCGTAGGTGACGCGGGAGATTCCGTCGATTTCGTTGATGATACGGCCGCTGACGGTTTCCAGCAGCTCGTACGGCAGGTGCGCCCAACGTGCGGTCATGAAGTCCACGGTCTCGACGGCACGCAGTGCCACGACCCAGGCGTAGCGACGGCCGTCGCCAACGACGCCGACCGACTTGACCGGCTGGAACACGACGAACGCCTGGCTGGTCTTGTGGTACCAGTCCGCCTTGCGCAGTTCTTCGATGAAAATGTGGTCGGCGCGACGCAGGATGTCGGCGTATTCCTTCTTCACTTCACCGAGGATACGCACGCCCAGGCCCGGGCCCGGGAACGGGTGGCGGTAGACCATGTCGTACGGCAGGCCCAGCTCCAGGCCGATCTTGCGCACTTCGTCCTTGAACAGTTCACGCAGCGGCTCGACCAGCTTGAGGTTCATTTCCTCCGGCAGGCCACCGACGTTGTGGTGCGACTTGATCACGTGGGCCTTGCCGCTCTTGGCGCCAGCCGACTCGATCACGTCCGGGTAGATGGTGCCCTGGGCGAGGAACTGAATGTTCTCCAGCTTGCTGGCTTCGGCATCGAACACGTCGATGAAGGTGCGGCCGATGATCTTGCGCTTCTTCTCCGGGTCGGCTTCGCCTTCCAGGTTGTCGAGGAACTGCTTTTCAGCGTCGGCGCGGATGACCTTGACGCCCATGTTCTCCTTGAACATGGCCATCACCTGGTCGCCTTCGTGCAGGCGCAGCAGGCCGTTGTCGACGAATACGCAGGTCAGCTGGTCGCCGATGGCACGGTGCAGCAGCGCGGCAACCACCGAGCTGTCAACGCCGCCGGACAGGCCCAGCAGGACGTTGGCCGAACCGACTTGCTCACGCACCTGGGCGATGGCGTCTTCGACGATGTTGGACGGAGTCCACAGGGCTTCACAACCGCAGATGTCCTGCACGAAGCGCGACAGGATGCGACCGCCCTGCTTGGTGTGGGTCACTTCCGGGTGGAACTGCACGCCGTAGTAGCCACGGGCGTCGTCGAACATGCCGGCGATCGGGCAGCTCGGGGTGCTGGCCAGCACGTGGAAGTTGCCCGGCATCTGGGTGACCTTGTCGCCGTGGCTCATCCACACGTCCAGGCCCAGCACACCGTCATCGTCGACGTGGTCTTCGATACCGTCGAGCAGGCGGCTCTTGCCGACCACGTCGACGCGGGCATAACCGAACTCACGCAGGTCGGAACCTTCGACCTTGCCGCCCATCTGCTCGGCCATGGTCTGCATGCCGTAGCAAATGCCCAGTACCGGCACGTTCAGGTCGAACACCGCCTGCGGGGCGCGTGGGCTGTTGGCTTCGTGGACCGACTCGGGGCCGCCGGCGAGGATGATGCCGCGTGGGTTGAATTCGCGGATCGCTTCATCGTCCATGTCGAACGGGTGCAGCTCGCAGTACACGCCGATTTCGCGCACGCGGCGGGCGATCAGCTGGGTGTACTGGGAACCGAAATCGAGGATCAGGATACGGTGAGCGTGAATGTCGAGGGCCATGACTCAATCTCGTCAGTGGAAATCGGAAACGACGCGGGGCTGTTCGTGACAGCCCCGTTCGGTTATTGCTTGAAGCCTCAGCCTACGCGGTAGTTAGGGGCTTCTTTGGTGATCTGCACGTCGTGCACGTGGGATTCGGCCATGCCGGCACCGGTGATGCGCACGAACTCCGGCTTGGTACGCATCTCTTCGATGGTCGCGCTGCCGGTGTAGCCCATGGACGAACGCAGGCCGCCCATCAGCTGGTGGATGATCGCGGCCAGGGCGCCCTTGTAAGGAACGCGGCCTTCGATGCCTTCCGGTACCAGCTTCTCGGCGCCGGCCGAGGAGTCCTGGAAGTAACGGTCGGACGAGCCTTGTGCCTGTGCCATGGCGCCCAGCGAGCCCATGCCGCGGTAGGCCTTGTAGGAACGGCCCTGGAACAGCTCGACTTCGCCCGGTGCCTCTTCAGTACCGGCGAACATCGAACCCATCATTACGCAGGAAGCACCGGCCACGATGGCCTTGGACAGGTCACCGGAGAAGCGGATGCCACCGTCGGCGATCAGTGGCACGCCAGTGCCTTCCAGCGCAGCGGCGACGTTGGCGATGGCGCTGATCTGCGGCACGCCGACACCGGCAACGATACGGGTGGTGCAGATCGAGCCTGGGCCGATACCGACCTTCACGGCATCAGCGCCGGCTTCAGCCAGGGCCTTGGCCGCAGCGCCGGTGGCGATGTTGCCGCCGATCACCTGTACTTGCGGGTAGTTTTCCTTGACCCAGCGCACGCGGTCGATCACGCCTTTGGAGTGCCCGTGGGCGGTGTCGACCACCACCACGTCAACGCCGGCAGCTACCAGGGCGGCAACACGCTCGCCGGTGTCCTTGCCGGTGCCGACCGCAGCGCCAACGCGCAGGCGACCCTGGTCGTCCTTGCTGGCCAGCGGGTAGGCCTTGGCCTTTTCGATGTCCTTGACGGTCATCATGCCCTTGAGGTTGAACTTGTCGTCAACGATCAGGACCTTTTCCAGGCGGTGCTTGTGCAGCAGCTCGCGGACTTCGTTCTTGTCGGCGCCTTCGCGGACGGTGACCAGACGCTCTTTCGGCGTCATCACTTCGCGGACCTTGGCGTCCAGACGGGTTTCGAAGCGCACGTCACGGGAGGTGACGATGCCGACCAGGTCACCGTTCGCCAGCACCGGAACGCCGGAGATGTTGTTCAGGCGGGTCAGGTCGAACAGGTCGCGGACGGTGGCGTCGGCGTCGATGGTGATCGGGTCCTTGACCACGCCAGCCTCGAACTTCTTGACCTTGCGCACTTCGCCGGCCTGCTGTTCGATGGTCATGTTCTTGTGGATGATGCCGATGCCGCCTTCCTGGGCCATGGCGATGGCCAGGCGCGCTTCGGTCACGGTATCCATGGCAGCGGAAACCAGCGGAATGTTCAGCTCGATGCCACGGGTCAAACGGGTCTTGAGACTGACTTCATTGGGCAGTACCTCGGAATAGCCAGGTACAAGGAGGATATCGTCGAAGGTCAGGGCTTCTTGGCTGATACGCAGCATCGCGGGGGCTCCCGGGCGGGAAAAATGGAAGCGCGCCATTATACTCATCCACGGCGCGCCGCTCAATGCAAAATAAGGGCCTTCGGTCAGCGTGATGGCAGATTCACCTGCACCACTGCCACCGGCTGGTCGAGCCAGTCGGCGAAGCTGTCGAGAAAGGCCTGGGTAAACCCGGCCTCGCCCCAGTTGTTGAAGATGAACCCAAGGTTGGAAAAGGCACATGGCTGCAGGTAAATGAAGCCATTGATGTCGTCTTCATGGCCGCACAGCGGGCAGGTGAAGTTGTCGCTTACCGCCGGCATCCACTCCTCCAGGCTCTCGAACAGTGGCTCGCCGACCTCGCGCCGGCACTCCGGGCAGCCGGCCTCCTCGAGAAAGCCCTCGGTCGGGGTATAGATGCAACGCTTGAGCATCACTTCCAGGCCATTGACCTGCTCGCCGAACGGCAGCTTGTCAGGGTGCAGGGCGACCTTGCGCGCGCCCTCGGCCAAGGCATGGCCCATGCGGTTGCCGGTGCGCCCGCAGGTGGTCAGTTGTTCTTCGACGATCTTCTCGCGCACCAGCCAGCGCAGGATGGCCCGCGAACGGGCTTCATGCGAGGGCACGGTGGACAGCTTGGGGACGATGATGCTCTGGGTGTTCATGAACGAAGCGGGCCTGCGGACTGCGGTAATCCTGCAATTCTACCGCTCAGCTGCTCAGGTAGCGACCGATCAGCGCCAGGCCGCTGGCCAGCACCAGCCAGGTGACCAGGCGCACGAAGGCTTCGCGGGACAGCTTCAGGGTCAATCGACGGCCTGCCCAGAGGCCGATGAACATGACCGGCAACAGGCAGACCGCGAGCAGTAACAGGCTGGTGTCGGCGTAGACGCCGGCAATCAGGAACAACGACAGGCGCACGAGGGTGCTGCAGCTGATCAGGGCGCTTTGGGTCGCGCGTACCTGCTCTTTTATCTCCAGCCGGGCGCTCAGGTAGATGGCATAGAGGAAGCCGCCACTGCCGAACAAGGCACCGAACAGGCCGCCAACCGTGCCCATGGGCACCGCCCAGAAGCCCGACAAGCTGGCCGGCCGTACCTTCACCGCCAGGCCGTAGATCGCATAGGCAGTGACGAACAGGCCCATCAGCAGCAACAGCAGGTCGGACTTCAGATGCAGCAGGAACACCACGCCCAGGGTGCAGCCCACGGCCATGCAAGGCAGCAGGCGCAATAATTCGCCGCGCACCACGTCGCGGCGTGACGGCAGCAGGTTGCCGAAGGCGGCGACGAAGTCCAGCAGCACCAGCAGCGGGATGATCCGCGACAGGGGCATGAAATGGATCAGTACCGGGCCGGCCACCAGCGCGGTGCCGAAGCCGGCGATACCGAAGACGATGTAGGCCGCGGCGATGGCGAGGAGGATGGGGAGCCAGTCATAGGGGGTCAGAGAAAGCTGGGTGAGCATCTTGCCGGAGTCCTTGGGGCTTTTGGGGTGTTATTTCGAGAGATCGGGTTGTGGCGAACAGGTGCATGCCTTGGAAGTTATAGCGTCTGTGAGATCGAGCGCCGCCCGCGCGGCGCTTCGCGGGGCAAGCCCGCTCCCACAGTCTGTTTCGGGCCAGTCACTCCTGTGAGGTCTCCACTGCCCGCCCTGTTTGTCCCCTTTGATATCTAAGGTGGCACAGTAGCTTTTCATCTGTCTTCAGTCATGCACCAAGGCTGGCGCCGGTACTAGCACAGGACATATTGGCCCGAAACAAACTGTGGGAGCGGGCTTGCCCCGCGAAGCGCCGCGCGGGCGGCGCTGGGTCTCACAGGCGCTGAAGATATTACGACAGGCACTTGGCGCCCCCTACCCCGCCCCTTATCATGCCCGACATGATCAAAGACCCTTTCGAACGACTCGGCCTGGACCGTGAGGTCCTCACCGTCAGCCAGCTCAACGGCCGCGCCCGCGTGCTGCTTGAAGACGTGTTCCGCAGCGTCTGGGTGGAAGGCGAGATTTCCAACCTCGCCCGCCCGGCCTCCGGCCACATGTACTTCACCCTCAAGGACAGCGGCGCCCAGGTGCGCTGTGCGCTGTTCCGGCAGAACGCTACCCGCGTGCGCCAGGCACTGCGTGACGGTCTGGCGGTGCGTGTGCGCGGCAAGGTTTCGCTGTTCGAGGGGCGTGGCGACTACCAGTTGATCCTCGATACCGTCGAACCGGCCGGTGATGGCGCCCTGCGCCTGGCCTTCGAGGCGCTGAAGGAAAAGCTCGGCGCCGAAGGACTGTTCAGTGCCGAGCGCAAGAAACCGCTGCCGGCCCATCCGCAACGCATCGGCATCATCACTTCACCCACTGGCGCGGTGATCCGCGACATCATCAGCGTGTTCGGCCGCCGCGCGCCGCAGGTCGAGCTGAACCTGATTCCCACCGCCGTGCAGGGCCGTGAGGCGATCAACCAGATCGTCCGTGCCTTGCAGCAGGCCGACCGGCTGGGCTTCGACGCGCTGATCCTGGCCCGGGGTGGCGGCTCGCTGGAAGACCTCTGGTGCTTCAACGAAGAAGCCGTGGCACGCGCCGTGGCCGCTTGCGTAACCCCCATCGTCAGCGCCGTCGGCCACGAGACCGATGTGTCGATCAGCGACTTCGTCGCCGACGTGCGTGCGCCGACGCCTTCGGCTGCCGCCGAACTGCTGGCCCCCGACAACAGCGGCCTGCAGCAGCGCCTCGACGGCCTGCAGCGGCGCCTGCTGCTGCGCATGCAGAACCGCCTGGCCCACGACCGCCTGCGCCTGGACGCACTGACCCGGCGCCTGCGCCACCCCGGCGAACGCCTGCGCCAGCAAGCGCAACGCCTGGATGACCTGGACATGCGCCTGCGCCGCGCCTTCATGCTCAGCCTCAACCAGCGCCGCGAGCGCCTGGCGCGGCTCGATACGCGCCTGGCCGCGCAACACCCGGGGCGCACCCTGAAACTGCTGGAGCAACGCCTGGACAGCCTCGCCGAACGCCTGCCACGGGCCATGCGCGAGGTGCTCAAGGACCGCCGCCAGCGCTTCCAGGCCCAACTGCAGACGCTGCAGGTGGTCAGCCCGCTAGCGACCCTGGCACGTGGCTACAGCATCCTTCTCGACGAGCAGGGCCAGGCCATCCGCAGCGCCGGGCAGACGCGCAACGGCCAGCGCCTGACCGCCCGCCTGAACGAAGGCGAGTTGCAGGTCCGCGTCGAAGACAATCACCTGACCCCGGTCACCCTCTCCTTACTGGACTGACACATGCCCCGCCTGTTCGCGCCCTTGCTCGCCCTCTCCCTCACGCTGCTGGCCGCAGGCGCCCAGGCCAGCTACATCACCCGCACCCTGAACAAGCCCGTGCCGGGTGGCGTCGCGGTGGTCGACCTCGGCCCGGCGGCCACGGCGCCGAGCGCGCGCTTCGATGGCAAACCGGTGATGGTGGTCAAGGAGCAGGACAACTGGCTAGCCATCGTCGGCATCCCGCTGACCCAGAAGCCCGGCACCGCCGTGCTGACCCAGGGCGGCCGCAGCCTGCCATTCAGCGTCGGCAGCAAGAAGTACCCCGAACAGCACATCACCTTGAAGAACACCCGCCAGGTCAACCCGAACCCGGACGACCTCAAGCGCATCGACCGCGAACTGGCCGAGCAGATCAAGGCATATCGCAGTTTCAGCCCGACATTGCCGAGCAACCTGATCCTCGACAAACCGGTCAGCGGGCCGCTTTCGAGCAAGTTCGGCGTGCGTCGCTTCTTCAATGGCGAGGAACGCAACCCGCATGCCGGGCTGGACTTCGCCGTGCCGGCGGGAACACCGATCAAGACGCCAGCCAATGGCAAGGTGATCCTGGTGGGTGACTACTTTTTCAATGGCCGAACGGTGTTCGTCGACCATGGGCAAGGGTTCATCAGCATGTTCTGCCACATGTCGAAGATTGATGTTCAGCCTGGTCAGCAACTGCGCCGTGGCGACGTGGTCGGGCGCGTGGGCTCGACCGGGCGCGCCACCGGGCCGCACATGCACTGGAATGTCAGCCTGAACGATGCGCGGGTGGATCCGGCGATCTTCATTGGCGCGTTCCAGCCCTGAGAGCGGCGCCGCCTGCTTCGCGGGCATGCCCGCTCCCACAGGGACCGCGAAACCCTGTAGGAGCGGGTTCACCCGCGAAGAGGCCAGCACAGCCAGCATCCACTTCCACTGTGTTGCGCCATCGAAAAATACTGAGCAAATAACACAAATCAAAACCCTGATATCAGCGATAAAATCTCGCAATCCGGTTTTTTTTAAGCATTTCTCTCAATTTTTTCCCAGCGCTTGCCATCCCCCAACCCACTGGTTAGGGTTGAGGGCATGAAAACCTTCAGCACCCTCATCCTGCTCCGACAACACCGCAGCCTCTGCCTGGTCAGCGCCCGACTACCAGGTTGATCGCATCGCCTCGCCTGTTCATCTCGTTATCGCTCGGCAGGCCCGATCTCGGCCGCACACAAAAGGATTGCTTCCATGACCATGCTCAAAGACCCATCGAAGAAATACCGCGCTTTCCCGACCATCGACCTGCCTGACCGCACCTGGCCGTCGAAGACCATCACCCAGGCGCCAATCTGGTGCAGTTCGGACCTGCGTGATGGCAACCAGTCGCTGATCGAGCCGATGGACTCGGAGAAGAAGCTGCGCTTCTGGAAGACCCTGGTGCAGGTAGGTGTGAAGGAAATCGAAGCCTCGTTCCCGTCGGCCTCGCAGACCGACTTCGACTTCGTGCGCATGCTGATCGAAGACGGCCATATCCCGGACGACACCACCATCCAGGTGCTCACCCAGGCCCGTGAAGACCTGATCGCCCGCACCTTCGAGTCGCTGCGCGGGGCGAAGAAGGCCATCGTCCACCTGTACAACGCCACCAGCCCGTCGTTCCGCCGCATCGTCTTCAACCAGGACAAGCAAGGGGTCAAGGACATCGCGGTTAACGCGGCCAAGCTGTTCGTCAAATATGCCGCCCAGCAGCCGGAAACCCAGTGGACCTTCCAGTACTCGCCAGAAACCTTCAGCGCCACCGAGATGGAGTTCGCCAAGGAAGTCTGTGACGCGGTCATCGAAGTGTGGAACCCGACCCCCGAGCACAAGATCATCCTCAACCTGCCGGCCACCGTGGAAGTGTCCACGCCAAACATCTACGCCGACCAGATCGAATGGTTCTGCCGCAACGTCAGCCGTCGTGACAGCGTGATCATCAGCCTGCACTGCCACAACGACCGTGGCACCGGTATCGCCGCCACCGAGCTGGGCCTGATGGCCGGCGCCGACCGTGCCGAAGGCTGCCTGTTCGGCAACGGCGAGCGTACCGGTAACGTTGATCTGGTGACCCTGGCGCTGAACCTCTACACCCAAGGCATCGACCCGCTGCTGGACTTTTCCGACATCGACGGCGTGCGCAAGGTGGTGGAAGAATGCAACCAGCTGCCAGTACACCCACGTCACCCGTACGTCGGCGACCTGGTCCACACCGCGTTTTCCGGCTCGCACCAGGACGCCATCCGCAAGGGCTTCGCCAAGCAGCAGGAAGGCGAGCTGTGGGAAGTGCCATACCTGCCGATCGACCCGGCCGACATCGGCCGCAGCTACGAGGCGGTGATCCGCGTCAACAGCCAGTCCGGCAAAGGCGGCATCACCTACCTGCTCGAACAGGAATACGGCATCAGCCTGCCACGTCGCATGCAGATCGAGTTCAGCCAGGTGGTGCAAGGAGAAACCGACCGCCTGGGCCTGGAAATGACCGCCCAGCAGATCTACAGCCTGCTGCACAAGGAATACCTCCAGGCCAACGCGCCGTATGCGCTGGTCAGCCACCGCCTGAAGGAAGAAAACGGCAACAGTGCCGTGGAAGTGGAAGTTGCCGGCGAAGGCGAAACCACCCTGCATTGGCACGGCAAGGGCAATGGTGCCCTGGAAGCCCTTGTTGCCGGCCTGCCGGTACCGGTAGAGATCATGGACTACAACGAGCACGCCATCAGTGCCGGCACCAATGCCAAAGCGGCGGCCTACATTGAACTGCGCGTGGCCGGCGGCCGCCCGGTGCACGGCGTGGGTATCGACGAGAACATCACCACTGCCAGCTTCAAGGCCCTGTTCAGCGCACTGAACCGCTCACTGAGCCAGCAGGAAGCCAAGGCCGCCTGAGCCGCACCGCAATAGACGAAAGCCCGCATCGTTTGATGCGGGCTTTTTTGTTGCCTGTACCCGCGAAGAGGCGGCACAGGCACTGCAATAAATCCAGGCAAAAAAAAGGGCGCCGACCAAGCGCCCCATAAGCCGTAAAGCACACAACAGATTCAGTTGGCGTCCAGCAGTGCAATCGCCTCGGCGCTGCATGCTTCGATACGCGCCCAGTCGCCGTTCTTGATCCAGCTGCTGTCGAGCATCCAGGTGCCCCCCACGCACATCACGTTTGCCAGTGCCATGTAATTGCGCACGTTGGCCGGGTTGACACCGCCAGTCGGGCAGAAGCGAATGTCACCGAACGGGCCGGCAAAGGCCTTGATCGCCGCCACACCGCCGCTGATTTCCGCCGGGAACAGCTTGAAGCGACGGTAGCCCAAGGCATAACCCATCATGATTTCGGACGGCGTGCTGATGCCTGGCAGCAGCGGGATCTCACTCTCGACACCGGCTTCGAGGATGTCCTGGGTGATGCCGGGCGTGACGACGAACTGCGCGCCAGCGGCCTCCACCGCCGCGAACATGCTGCGATCGAGCACAGTGCCGGCGCCGACGCACAGCTCCGGGCGTTGCTCGCGCAGCACCTGGATAGCCTTCAGGCCATGCTGCGAGCGCAAGGTCACTTCCAGGGTGCGGATACCGCCAGCAGCCAGGGCGTCAGCCAACGGCAGGATGTCTTGCTCACGGGCGATGGTGATTACCGGCAGGATGCGCGCCTTTTCGCAGATGGCATCGATCCGGGCGGCTTTATCTGCCATCGAAAGCTTGGGCTGTGGGCGTTCAAGGGTGGTCATGACTGTGGATCCTTGGCTCATGGGCACCAGTAGATGTCCAGGGGGTCGTGAAGAAAGGCGCGAATCGGCATTTCGGAAAGGTCGTTGCCCGCCAGCGCGGCGCGCAGGGTAGCGAGTTTGCCGGGGCCTTGCACGGACAGCGCGATGAATGCCGCACTGGCCAGCAACGAGCGCGTCATCGACAGGCGCTGGTGCGGCACACTCGGGGCCAGCATCGGCAGGCAACGGCGCGTGCTGTTCAGCGCCAGGCCTTCGGCAAGGTTGGGGCTATCGGGGAACAGCGAGGCGGTATGGCCGTCATCCCCCATGCCCAGCACCAGCACATCGATCGGCGGCAACTCTGCCAGGGCCTGGTCGGCGCTGGCCGCGGCCGCCTCGAGGTTACCCGCCTGCTGATAGAGCCCGACGAAGCGGGCCTTGGCGGCAGCGCCCTTGAGCAGATGGCGGGCCAGCAGCCCGGCATTGCTGTCGTCGTGCTCCACCGGCACCCAACGCTCGTCAGCGAGGCTGACGGTGACCTTGGGCCAGTCCAGCGGCTCGCCGGCCAGCCGTTCGAGGAAGGGCACCGGGCTGCGACCGCCAGACAACACCACGCAGGCCTGCCCCGTGGCGGCAATGGCTGCACGCAGGCGTTCGGCCACATCATGGGCCAGGGTTGCGGACAGCGCCTTAGCATCAGGCAGGTCGTGCGCCTGCACCGCCGCAGGCAGTTTCAATTCAGATATCGCCATACCACGCCCTCCCATCACGCGTGATCAATGCAATCGAGCTCATCGGCCCCCAGGAACCCGCCGCGTAAGGCTTGGGCGCATCGCCCGCGTTACGCCAGCCGGCGATCAACTGGTCACACCACTTCCAGGCATACTCGATCTCGTCCTTGCGCACGAACAGGTTCTGGTTGCCGCGCATCACTTCGAGCAGCAAACGCTCGTAGGCATCCGGGATCCGCGAACTGCGCCAGGCATCGGAAAAATTCAGTTGCAGCGGGCCACTGCGCAGTTGCATGCCCTTGTCCAGGCCCTGCTCCTTGGTCATCACCCGCAACGATATGCCTTCGTCCGGTTGCAGGCGGATGATCAGCTTGTTACCGATCTGCAGACGCTGTTCCGGGGCGAAGATGTAGTGCGGGGTTTCCTTGAAGTGGATGACGATCTGCGACAGCTTCTGCGGCATGCGCTTGCCGGTACGCAGGTAGAACGGCACACCCGACCAGCGCCAGTTGCGGATGTCGGCGCGCAGGGCGACGAAGGTTTCGGTGTCGCTCTGCGCGTTGGAGTTTTCTTCTTCCAGGTAGCCTGGCACCGGCTTGCCATCGCTGTAGCCGGCGATGTACTGGCCGCGCACCACGCGGGTGCTCAACCCTTCCCCGGTGATGGGCGCCAGCGCCTTGAGCACCTTGACCTTTTCGTCACGGATGCTGTCGGCCGACAACTCGCTGGGCGGGTCCATGGCGATCAGACACAGCAGCTGCAGCAAGTGGTTCTGGATCATGTCGCGCAGCTGGCCGGCCTTGTCGAAGTAGCCCCAGCGGCCCTCGATGCCGACCTTCTCGGCCACGGTGATCTCCACGTGGGAGATGGAGTTCTGGTTCCACTGGGTTTCGAACAGGCTGTTGGCAAAACGCAGTGCGATCAGGTTCTGCACGGTCTCCTTGCCCAGGTAGTGGTCGATGCGATAGACGCGGCTTTCCGGGAAGAAGCGCGCCACGGCATCGTTGACCCGCCGCGACGACTCCAGGTCATGGCCGATGGGTTTTTCCAGCACCACTCGCGTGCGCGGCGCCAGGCCGGCCTTGTCGAGGTTTTCGCAGATTGCACCGTAGACGGCCGCAGCAGTGGCGAAGTAGGCGATCAGTGGCTGCTCGCCGGTCAGTTGTTCGGCCAGCGCCTGGTAGCCCTCGGGCTGCAGGAAGTCCAGGTGTTGGTAGCGCAGGCGGCCAAGGAAACGCCCCAATGCAGCGGGCTCGATGTCAGCCTCGGCCACATGCCGGCGCAGGTGCGCTTCGATGGTGTTCAGGTGATCTTCGGCACTTCCGGCCTCGCGGGCCAGCGCCAACAGACGGGTGTCGGCGTGCAGGAGGTTGGCACGGTCGAGCTGGTAGAGCGCAGGAAACAGCTTGCGCAAGGCCAGGTCGCCGAGTGCGCCAAACAGGGCAAAGGTGCAAGGTTCGACACTGATCGCAGCCATGATGTTGGTTCTTTCCTAAAGTTGGTCTAGGAATACCGCTTTCACACACGGTTTTCAAGGAATAATGTAGTAAAAACCACAACATTACACATCAACATTACAGACAAGTGGTACGTCAATCGCGCCGACAGTACGATAGACGACCGTGCAAAAAGCCTGCTGCTCCCACAGCCGGCTGTCTTCCCGACCCAAGGACACACCCATGGACCGCGTGCGAAACCTCCTGGAACAGATCCAGGGACGCCTCGACGAGCTGAACAAGGCCGAACGCAAAGTCGCCGAAGTCATCCTGCTCAATCCCCAACAAGCCACCCGCTTCAGCATCGCCGCGCTGGCCCAGGCGGCCAAGGTCAGCGAACCGACCGTCAACCGCTTCTGCCGTTCGTTCGGCGTCAGCGGCTACCCGGAGCTCAAGCTGCAACTGGCGCAGAGCCTGGCCAGCGGTGCAGCTTACGTGAGCCGCGCAGTGGAAGCCGACGATGACCCGGCAGCCTACACCCAGAAGATCTTCGGCAGTGCCATCGCCTCGCTTGACAGCGCCTGCCAGCAACTGGACCCGCAACAGGTCAGCCGTGCCGTGGACATGATGATCCAGGCCCGGCAGATCCACTTCTTCGGCCTCGGCGCCTCGGCACCGGTGGCGCTCGATGCCCAGCACAAATTCTTCCGCTTCAACCTCGCGGTATCGGCCCATGCCGATGTACTGATGCAACGCATGCTGGCCTCGGTGGCACACACCGGCGATCTGTTCGTCATCATCTCCTACACCGGGCGCACCCGCGAACTGGTCGATGTGGCACGCCTGGCCCGGGAAAACGGCGCCTCGGTGCTCGGCCTGACGGCTGCCGGCTCGCCGCTGGCCCAGGCCTGCAGCCTTAGCCTGCACATTCCGTTGCCGGAGGACACCGACATCTACATGCCGATGACCTCGCGGATCATCCAGCTGACCGTGCTCGATGTGCTGGCCACCGGCATGACCCTGCGCCGCGGCGTGGACTTCCAGCCGCATCTGCGCAAGATCAAGGAAAGCCTCAACGCCAGCCGCTACCCGATCGAGGACGACGAACTCAACTGAGCCGGTGCGCCTGCAACCGCAGGTGTGCACTCTGCCCCGGTGCCAGGCTCAGGCCCTCACCACTGCCGCTGGCCGCCTCGACACAGACGAAGCCCTGGCACTCACGACCGCTGACGCCCATCAGCGGCCGATTGCCTGGGTGCCAGACCACGGTGTCGTCGCTGTCACCCGTGTCAATGCACAGCTCACGCTCCCAAGCCGGGTCCTGCAACTGCACCCGTGGCGTGCCTGGGTAAACCTTCTGGCAGCCACCCTTGAGCTTGAGCGCACCGTCTTCACGGCAGGCCTGGCGACTCAGGCGGTCATAGCCTTCGATATCCTCAAGCCCGGACAGCGCTATCTCGGAAACGTCACTGATGCGCCAATAGGCCAGCAGCGCATGGCTCAGTTGGCAAGGTTCGCTGTCCTGGTGCTCGGTGCTCAGGCTCAGTTCCATGCGGCTGCCAAGCCTGGCGTGCAGGTCTACTTGCCAATCGCACAGGTCCAGCCGCCACTTCAGGCTGACGCCCTCATCGTCTTCGCGGCTGTCCACCAGTTTCCAGTCCAGCAAACGCGCCCAGCCATGGGCAGGCCACAGGTCTTCACTGGGGTGACGGCCATACCAGGGCCAGCACACCGGTACTCCTCCGCGAATCGCCCCCACCTGTGGCCATTGCTCGGCGCACCACAGCCAGGGCCGCTCCCCGGTTGGCTGGAAATGCAGCAGTTGCGCGCCCTGGCGGCTGAACACCGCCTGGCAACGGGGATGGTCGATGATCAGCACATCGCGCTGCTGGTAACGCTCCCACCCGAATGTCGGCCGGGGCCGCTGCGAGGAAAAGAAGCGATGTAGCGGATGTTCGGGCATGGTTCCAAGCTCTTGTTTTTTGAGATAGCGCTGTCTCGGCCTGTTCCCGACAACCACTGCAAGCCAGTGGGTGCCGGGAGCCGAAATTGGATTGGCGTAAATTTACAACAAGTGTGCTTAGAAAGACGACTGAATCTTCAAACCTGCGACCAGCGCGTTGTCCACTTCGTCCACACCGCCCGGGCTCTTGATGTACTGCAGGTTGGGCCGTACGGTCAGCCAGTTGGTGACATGGAAGCCGTAGTAGAGCTCGGCGTTGTACTCGGTGCGCTGCAGCGGCACGAAGCCTGGGTTGTCGTAGTCATCGATACCGCTCTGGGTGTTGAGCAGTTCGGCGCGCTTCTTGACGTCGTCATTTACATGGATGCGCGCCACGCCGAAACCGATATCGTCCTTGGGCCGGGCGTCGAAGGCACCTTTGTAGACCAGGCCGACCTGCTGGTAGTTGTCGACCACGTTGGTGGCCTTGTCATGCACGGTGAAGTTGGCGAACAGGCTCAGGCCACGGTTGATGTCGCCGCCATGGGCGGTGACCTGCTGCTGCGCCACTACCCACCAGCCGTGCTTGCTCGAGTGCGACTTGAAGGCCTCGCCGGTGACCGCCTGCGGGTTGCCGTTGAGGTCCTCGAACACGTCGTCGGCCTTGGCCGTGCTGTAGTAATAACCCAGGCGGTACTCGCCCGGCAGGCCATTGACCTTGGGTGACCAGACCATTTCCACCGGCAGGATCGCGCCTTTCGTGCCGCTGCCGCTGAGCTTGAAGCCGTTGCCGGTCTCCAGGTTGGACGGGTTCTGTTCGAAGGCACCGACCTGAACGAAAAATTCCGGGGTGATGTTGTACTTCACCCGCAGCGCCCACTGGCTGACTGGCCAGTTGTACCAGATACCACCGACCCAGTTGCCCACCTGCGAGCCACAGAAGGCCAGGTTCTGGAAGTCGCAAGGGAAGCTGTTGAAGTCCTCACCTTCACCGAAGCGGCCGACTTTCACGTCCAGCGCGCCGTCGAAGTACTTCTGCTTGACCCACATCTGTGTCAGCCGCCAGGTCTGGCCACGGCCCCACACTTCCTGCACCGAGCTGAACTGCCCGGCACGCGGGTCGCTGATGCGGTCATTGGACAGGTTGCGACCACTGCGCTCAGTGATCGCCAGCTTGAACTCGGCATCATGCCAGCCGAGGATCTTCTGCAGGTCCAGGTGCGCGCCAAGGGCGAACTGGTCGCTGTAGCGTGCGGTCTTGTCGTCGTTGTAGCCGCCGTGCAGGTTGCCGGCCACCTCGCCCACATAATCGAGGGTGAAGTCGTAGCCCTTGTCCAGCAGCTCGGTGCGGGTGCCGCCCCAGTCGCCGGTCATCCATTTCGACTCGCTGGAAAATGCTTCGGCAGCCTGCACCCCGCTGCTGCCAACCACGGCGAGCAGGGCCAGGGAGCCCAAGGTCCTGATGCGATTGCGCTGTTCCATCCCTTTGCGTCCTCTTTTTTCTTATTGATGGTGTAGACGAGTTAGCGGCCCTTGAAGTGAGCCACGTTGTCCTTTATGGCGGTATTGCTGCTGGCCAGGTGCAGACGTTCGCCGCTGTCGGCGTCGAACAGCAGCACCCGCGCCGGGTCGAACTGCAGGTTCAGGCTGTCGCCTACCCGGCAGGCAATGTCCGGCGCCAGGCGACAACAGACCTTGGTCTGGTTGAAGGTAACGAACACCAGCAGGTCCGGCCCGGTGGGCTCGGTCACCTGCACTTCGGCGCGGATTCCCGGTAGGCCATTGCCCTCGTTTGCGCCCAAGGCGATCTGTTCGGGGCGAATGCCGAGGATGATCTCGCGACCGTCCAAATCATCACTGGCCGGCCCCAACGGCAATTCGCAGCGTGCCTGGCCGCTGTCGAGCACCGCCAACAGGCGCCCGTCCTGTTTGGTCAGGCGTACCGGAATGAAGTTCATCGGCGGCGAACCGATGAAGCTGGCGACGAACTGGTTGGCCGGGTCGTTGTAGATTTGCTGTGGCGTCCCGAACTGCTGGATGATGCCGTCCTTCATCACCGCCACCTTGTCCCCCAGGGTCATGGCCTCGATCTGGTCGTGGGTCACATACACCGTGGTGGTCTTGAGGCGCTGGTGCATCAGCTTCATTTCAGTGCGCATCTCGACCCGCAGCTTGGCATCGAGGTTGGACAGCGGTTCGTCGAACAGGTAGATCTTCGGTCGCCGCGCCAGCGCACGGCCCATGGCCACACGCTGTTGCTGGCCACCGGACAGCTGCGCCGGCTTGCGCGCCAGCAGGTGCTCGATCTGCAGCAACTTGGCCACCCGCGCCACCTCCTCATCGATGGCGGCCTGCGGCATCTTGCGAATCTTCAGGCCGAATTCGATGTTCTCGCGCACGCTCATGGTCGGGTACAGCGCGTAGGACTGGAACACCATGGCGATGTCACGATCCTTGGGGCTCATGCCGCTGACGTCCTGTTCGTCGATGAGGATTGCACCACCGCTGATGCTCTCCAGGCCGGCAATGCAGTTCATCAAGGTCGACTTGCCGCAGCCGGAGGGGCCGACCAGGATCAGGAACTCACCGTCCTTGATCGACAGCTGGATATCCTTGAGCGTGTCTGGCAGGCCGCTGCCGTAGGTCTTGTTCACATTGCGAAGTTCAAGCGTTGCCATGACTTACCCCTTGACCGCGCCGGCGGTGAGCCCGCGGACGAAATATTTGCCTGCCACCACGTAGACCAGCAGGGTTGGCAAGCCAGCGATCATCGCCGCCGCCATGTCGACGTTGTATTCCTTGGCCCCGGTGCTGGTGTTGACCAGGTTGTTCAGGGCCACGGTGATCGGTTGCGAGTCGCCGCTGGAGAACACCACGCCGAACAGGAAGTCGTTCCAGATCTGGGTGAACTGCCAGATCAGGCAGACCATGATGATCGGCGTCGACATCGGCAGGATGATGCGGCGGAAGATGGTGAAGAAGCCGGCGCCATCCAGGCGCGCAGCCTTGACCAGCGCATCGGGAATGCTCACGTAGAAATTGCGGAAGAACAGGGTGGTGAAAGCCAGGCCGTAGACCACGTGCACCAGCACCAGGCCGGTGGTAGTACTGGCCAGGCCCAGCTTGCCGAGGGTGAACGAGGCCGGCAGTAGCACGGTCTGGAACGGCAGGAAGCAGCCAAACAGCAGCAGGCCGAAGAACAGCTGCGAGCCGCGAAAGCGCCACATCGACAGCACATAGCCATTCAGCGCGCCGATGGTGGTGGATATCAGTACCGCCGGGACGGTGATCATGATCGAGTTCCAGAAGTAGCCACTGACCGTACCCCAGGCCTTGACCCAGCCGATACCGGTGATCACGGCGGGCCAGCTCAGCAAGTTGCCGGTGCTGATGTCTTCGGGCGATTTGAAGCTGGTGAGCAGCATCACCACCAACGGCACCAGGTACAACAGCACGGCGATCAGCAGCACCGCATGGATCGCGACGCGGCTCAGGCTGAGCGCCGGTTTTTCCGAAAGACTACGCATGGCGCTTGCTCCGCAGTTCCGAGTACAGGTACGGCACGAGGATCGCCAGGATCGCCCCAAGCATCAGGATGGCACTGGCCGAACCCATGCCCATCTGGCCGCGGCTGAAGGTGAAGGAGTACATGAACATCGCCGGCAGGTCGGAGGAGTAACCCGGGCCACCGGCCGTCATGGCTGCCACCAGGTCGAAGCTCTTGATGGCAATGTGCGCCAGGATCATCAGCGAGCTGAAGAACACCGGGCGCAGGCTCGGCAGCACCACGGTCCAGTAGATGCGCGGCAGGCTGGCACCGTCGATCTGTGCGGCGCGAATGATCGACTGGTCGACCCCGCGCAGGCCGGCGAGGAACATCGCCATGATGAAGCCCGAGGCCTGCCACACGGCGGCGATCACCAGGCAGTACACCACCCGGTCAGGGTCGATCAGCCAGTCCAGGCGAAAGCCCTCCCAGCCCCAGTCACGCAGCAGCTTGTCCAGGCCCATGCCGGGGTTGAGCAGCCACTTCCAGGCGGTGCCGGTGACGATCATCGACAGCGCCATGGGGTACAGGTAGATGGTGCGGATGAAGCCTTCGCGGCGGATACGCTGGTCCAGCAGCACGGCCAGCAGCACGCCGATGGCCAGGCTGATTGCAATGAACAGGCCGCCGAACAGCATCAGGTTCTTGCTCGCCACCCACCAACGGTCGTTGTCGAACAGCCGGGCGTACTGCGCCAGGCCCGCCCACTTGTAGGTCGGCAGGAAGGTCGAAGTGGTGAAGGACAGGACGAAGGTCCAGAGGATGTAGCCGTAGAAGCCCACCAGAACGATGAACATGCTGGGGGCCAGCACCAGTTTCGGTAGCCAGCGCTGCAGCGCGTCCAGGGGGGAGGCCCGCAGTTGTGCGGTTGCTGTTGTCATGTTGTGGATCTCGAGGTAAAGGCGGTGCGTTGCACCGCTTCGCGGGCAGGCCCGCTCCCACAGGGTGCCTGCTCACACAGGCCCCGGGCAGAAGCCGAACCTGTGGGAGCGGGCTTGCCCGCGAATGGCTTTACTTGGCCGCCTTGATCGCCGCCGCCAGCTTCTTCGCCGCATCGGCCGGGTCGGCCTTGGGGTCGTTGATGTAGTTGGTCACCACATCGAAGAATGCGCCCTGCACGGCCAGCGTGGTGGCCATGTTGTGCGCCATGCTCGGCTGCAGGCCGCCGGTCTTGGCGTCGGCCAGGAAGTCCTTGGCGGACGTCTGGGCGCAGGCGTCGAAGCCATGCTTGCCCATGTCGGCGAGCATGTCGTTACGCACCGGGATCGAGCCCTTGTTGATGCTGAAGACCTTCTGGAAGTTCTCGCCCAGGACCTGCTTGGCGATGTCCTGCTGACCGGCAGCAGTGCCCTTGTCGTTCTGCTTGAACACCACCAGCGAATCGATGTTGTAGAGGAATGCCTTGTCAGTCCCGGGGAACGGCACGCACTGGTAATCCTCGCCGGCCGTTTTCTTGGCCAGGGTCCACTCGCTCTTGGCCCAGTCGCCCATGATCTGCATGCCGGCCTTGCCGTTGATGACCTTGGCCGCTTCCAGGTTCCAGTCCTGGCCCTTGCCGTCAGGGTCCATGTAGGTGGCGACCTTCTTCAGCTCGGTGAGCGCCTTGACCATCTCGGGGCCGGTCAGCGCCGAAGCGTCCAGGTCGACCAGGGCCTTCTTGTAGCCCTCTGGCCCCATGACCGCCAGCACCACGCTCTCGAACACGGTGCTGTCCTGCCATGGCTGACCGCCATGGGCGAGCGGGATGAAACCGGCAGCCTTGAGCTTGTCGGCAGCGGCGTAGAATTCTTCGAGGGTGGTCGGCGCCTTGTCGATGCCGGCCTTCTTGAACACCTCAGGGTTGATCCACAGCCAGTTGATGCGGTGGATATTGACCGGCACGGCCACATAGTCGCCTTCGTACTTCACGGTATCGGCAACCTTCTTGTCGAGCAGCGCGTCCCACTGTTCTGCCTTGGCGACATCCTTGAGAACGTCAGCATCCAGCAGCCCGGTAGCGGCCCAGTCCTGGATGTCCGGCCCCTTGATCTGCGCGACGCCAGGCGGGTTGCCCGCCACTGCGCGGCTTTTGAGCACGGTCATGGCCGTGGCGCCACCGCCACCGGCAACGGCGCCATCCTTCCAGGTGAAGCCATCCTTCTCGACCTGGGCCCTGAGCACATCCACAGCGGCTTTTTCACCGCCGGAGGTCCACCAGTGCACCACTTCGACACTGCCTTTGGAGTCGGCGGCGGAGGCACTGAGCGGCAGGAGCGAGGCGAGGGAAATCGCGGCGGCGAGGCGGAGAGTCGAATTCATCGGAGTACCTTTCTTGTTGTTATGCCGGGCAAGTCGGTCGCTTGCATTGCATGGAGTCTAATCAGCGCGCCCGCCTCGTCAGGTAACGAAGCGATGCGCGAATGTCATCGTTTGGTTACATAACGCGAAATGGCTGTCGCCAGGCTGGGGGCCAATGGCAAACCTGGCAGCAGAACTGCCTGATAAGCGTGATAGAGGTCCGGCTTGCCCGTCCAGATGGTCGCGGCTGGCCGGTTTTCCGTGTCGAGTTGGTGATGCCAGCTGCCGCCGACCCGGTCGATGAAATGGCTGTCGATGAAGTCCCAGAAGCAACGGTACCAACGCTCATACTGCGCTTCGCCGGTACGCCGCAGCAGCGCTGCCGCACTGGCGCAGGCCTCGGCATGCACCCAGTGCAGGCGTTCGCGCACCACCGGACGATTGTCCCAGTCCAGGGTGTAGACGATGCCTTTGCCGCCATCGACGTTCCAGGCGTCGCGGCAGGCGCTGTCGAACAGACCACGGGCACAATCCAGCAGCCATTGCGGTACGTGCAAGCCAGCCAGTTCGCGAGCTGCTTCCAGATGCAGCAGCAGCCGTGCCCATTCGAAGGCATGGCCAGGCGTGGTGCCAAACGGCCGGAAGTGATCGGCGGGATCATCGCGATTGTAGTGCGGCAGCGGTTGCCAGTCGGCGTCGAAATGCTCGATCACGCGATAGCCGTTGGCAGCGGCGTGGGTGTGGATGATGCGTTCGGCGATCCGCAGGGCGCGATCGAGCCACAGCGTATCGCCGGTGACATCGGCCAGGGCCAGGAACGCCTCGGTGGCGTGCATGTTGCTGTTGGCGCCGCGATAGCCTTCCGCCTGCTGCCAGTCGCTGGAGAACGACTCACGCAGGGCGCCCTGCTCCTCACTCCAGAACCGCGCTTCGAGGGTATGGATGGCATCCACCAGCAAGCCCTGGCCCCCCACGGCGCCAGCGACCACTGCAGAGCTCGCGGCCAGCGCGACGAAGGCATGCAGGTAGGCAGCCTTGGTGCTGTCGCCCTGCCCTGGCGGGTGTGCGAACCAGCCGCCGTGGCGGCTGTCGTGCAAGGTACCCCGCAGGGCATTGACGCCATGCTCGACCAACGGCAGGCAGCCGGGCACACCTTGAAGATGGGCCAGGGCGAAGCTGTGGGTCATACGGGTGGTCTGCAGGGTTTCGCTGCCGGCCGCGGGCGGCAGGCGGCCCTGTGTATCGAGGCAACCGAAGCCGTCTGGCAGCCGCGAAGCCCTGGCGAACGCCAGCAGGCGCTGCCCTTCTGCCTGCAGCCAGGCGGCATGTACGGTGGAACCCAGCCAACTGCCAGGGGCCAGATCGGGGGTGATCATGGGGTAGCGCGTTCCTTGCGTGTGGTCGGTGAAGTCTAGCCAGCCGTCCTGGCCGGGATGTCACGAAGAGGGGCGGTTATGTCACCAGCTTGTGACATCAGTCAATCCACACCTCTTGGTAGATAGAGCGTTACCCGCAAGCCACCCTCGCGCAGGTTGAGCAGGCTCACCTCGCCGCCGTGGCTGTGGGCGATATTGCGCGCGATACCCAGGCCCAGCCCATAACCCTGCTGCTTGCCGGCCAGGCGAAAATGCGGCTCGAACACCTGTTCCATCTGCTGCTGCGGCACGCCAGGGCCCTGGTCATCCACCTGCAGGACGAAACCCTCGGCGCTGTCGATGATGCGCAGGCGTGCCCGCTCGCCATACTTGATGGCATTGTCGATCAGGTTGCCGATACAGCGGCGCAGGGCCAGCGGCTTGCCTGGGTACGGCAACACGGCTCGCCCTTCGAGGGTGATCCTGCCGTCACCCAGGTACGGCTCGGCGAGCATCTCCAGCACCTGATTGAGGTCGATCGGCTCGATGTTCTCGTGGATGTCGGTGTCTTTCACACACTGCAGCGCCCCTTTGACCAGCAGTTCCAGCTCGTCGAGGTCCTGGCTGAACTTGGCCTGCAGGCGCTCGTCCTCGAGCAGCTCCACTCGCAGGCGTAACCGCGTGATCGGTGTGCGCAAGTCGTGGGAAATGGCGCTGAACAACTGGGAACGCTCGGTCAGGTAACGGCTGATACGCTCGCGCATGCTGTTGAACGCCCGCCCCACTTCGACCACCTCGCTGCCACCGCCCTCGGCTACCGGCGCCACATCGGCGCCCAAGGACAACTCACGTGCAGCACGCGCCAGGCGCTTGAGCGGCCAGCTCTGCCAGTGCACCAGCAAACCGATGAACAGCAGCAGCAAGGCGGTGGTCAGGACGATGAAGCCGATCTGCTGACGCGGCAGGCGTTCGGTTTCGAGGCTGGTATAGGGCTCGGGCAGCAAGGAGGCGATGTACAGCCATTCACCCTGGCCCAGGCGGATCTGGGTCACCAGCACCGGCGGGTTGAGCGGCTCCAGGGTCAGCGAATAATGTGCCCATGAACGCGGCAGTTCATCGAGCTTCAGGCCGCTGTTGAAGATGCGCAGGTCATCAGGGGCGACGAACTCGACAGAAATCTCCATCTGCTCGCCGAGGCGTTCGTGCAGTACTTGCCGGAACACGTCGATCACCACCTGCTTGCGCGGCGTGATGGGCAACACCGGCATGTCCAGCGGCTTGTCGTTGAGCGAAACGAAAAAACGCGTCCCACCCATGCTGCGCAGTTGATCGAGCACCATGGGCCGATAGGCCACCGGCAGCGAGCGGAAGTAGCTGACGCTGGCACTCATGGAATGGGCCAGGCTCGAGGCACTGGCGCGCAGGCCCTGCAACTGGCTGGCGCGCAGCTGGGCGACCCAGATCAGGCTCGACAGGCCCTGAGCCAACAGCACCACGAGCAGGGTCAGCAGCAGCATGCGCCCCAGCAGCGAGCGCGGCAGCAAGCGCCAGCGCCGCTCAGGAAGCGCAGCAGACATGAGCCGCCAGCAGGTAACCGCTGCCACGCACGGTACGGATCAGCCGCGGCGGTTTGCCGGTGTCGCGCAGGCGCTGGCGCAGGCGGCTGACGGCCATGTCGACGATGCGGTCCAGTGGCATCGGCTCACGGCCTCGCGTGGCGTTGCCGATGGTGTCGCGGTCCAGAATCTGCTGCGGATGATCGAGAAACAGCTTGAGCAGGGCGAAGTCGGCCCCGGACAGCATCACCTCTTCACCATCGCGGTGGAACAAGCGGTGGCTGATCGTATCCAGGCGCCAGTCATCGAAGGCCAGCACGGCACTGGCTGGCGCCGCCAGGCCGAACTCGCTGCGGCGCAACAGGGCCTTGATACGCGCCTGCAGTTCACGGGGGCTGAACGGTTTGCCCAGGTAATCATCGGCGCCCAGTTCCAGGCCAATGACGCGGTCGGCTTCGTCGGAGCTGGCGGTCAGCATGATGATCGGTACCCGCGACTGGCGCGGGTGTTGACGCACCCAGCGGCACAGGCTGAAGCCGTCTTCGTCGGGCAGCATGACATCGAGGATCACCAGGTCGCAGGGGGTGTTTTCCAATGCGCGGCGAAAACCCTGGCCATCGGCTTCGGCGTGGACCTGGAAGCCGGCGCGGCTCAGGTAGGTTTGCAGCAGTTCACGAATTTCCTGATCGTCATCGACCATCAGGATTGATTTTCCGGCAGTGCTCAAGGTATCCCGCCCTCATGGTTGTCGCAGGTCTTCTCGCCTGCTGTCGCGGTGCAGCCCGATCGAGAGTATCAGTGATCCAGTGTTTGCTGCAGGGCTACCCCGGCACCGATCAGGCCGGAAAACTCGGCTGTCACCAGCCACACCGGCACACCGGCGAAGTAGCCACTCATGCAACCCTTGTCGGCAAAGCTGGCGGCAAACCCGCTGCGCAGGAACAGCTCGGCAAATCGCGGTATCACGCCGCCGACAATATAGACCCCGCCACGCGCGCCCAGGGTCAGCACATTGTTACCAGCCACGCGCCCGAGGAACCGGCAGAACTGCTCGATCACCGCCAGCGCCCGTGGTTCGCCGCTCAACGCAGCATCGGTGATCTGCGCCGGGGATGTGTGTCGGGGCGTGTCGCCGTCCAGCGCGCACATGGCCTGATACAACCGCACCAGGCCACCGCCGCTGAGTACGGTCTCGGCGCTGACGTGGCCGATCTGGCTGTGTATCTGCTGATGGATCGCCGCCTCCCGGGCATTGCCCACCGGCAGGTCGACATGCCCGCCCTCACCCGGCAGCGCTTGCCAGTGCTGCTCGCCCAGGCGCAACAGGCTGCCGACGCCAAGGCCAGTGCCCGGGCCAATCACCAGCGCCGGCCGCAGCGGGTCCGCCCGGCCTGCGCAGACCTCACGGTACTCACCGGGTTGCAGGCGGGTCATGCCCAACGCCTGGGCCGAAAAATCGTTGATCAGCAGCAGCCGCTCGACCTGCAACGTCTGGCAAAACGCCTTGTGGCTGAGCCGCCAATGGTTGTTGGTGAAGCGGAATTCATCACCATCGACCGGCCCGGCCACCGCCAGGCACACCGCTGCCAGGCCGCCACGGGCGATGCCGTGGCTTTCCAGGTAAGCTTCGATGGCCTGCTCCGGGCTGGTGTAGTCGGCCGCGGCGAAGACCTTCACCTGGCACAGCTGGTTGTCACGCCACAACGCAAAACGGGCATTGGTGCCACCGATGTCGCCAACCAGCAGGTCCTTCATTTGAGGTTCTCCAAGGCCGAGGTGAAGGCACTTGCGCCCTGCTCTGCCGGGCTGAACGCCATGCGCATGAAGCCGAACAGCTCACGGCCGCAGCCCAGGTCGTTGCCCTGGGGCGCGGGCGGCAGGTCACGGCTGGCCAGTTCTTCTGCCGACACCATCACCCGCAGCGTGCCTTCGACGCCATCGACCCGCACGATATCACCTTCTTGCACGCGTGCCAGCGGGCCACCATCGAACGCTTCGGGGCAGACGTGGATGGCCGCCGGGATCTTGCCCGAGGCCCCCGACATGCGCCCGTCGGTCACCAGCGCGACCTTGTAACCACGATCCTGCAGCACGCCAAGGAACGGCGTCAGCTTGTGCAGCTCGGGCATGCCGTTGCAACGCGGGCCCTGGAAGCGCACCACGGCAACGAAATCGCACTCCAGTTCACCGGCCTTGAAGGCATCGGCCAGCGACTGCTGGTCATGGAACACTCGCGCCGGTGCTTCGACTACCCGATGCTCAGGCGCCACTGCCGAGACCTTCATCACGCCACGGCCGAGGTTGCCTTCCATCACCCGCAGGCCACCTTCGGCCGAGAATGGCCGCGCCACCGGGCGCAGGATGCTCTCGTCCAGGCTCTGCTGCGGCCCTTCGCGCCATACCAGCTTGCCGTCGTCGAGGAACGGTTCCTGGGTGTAGCGGCGCAGACCATGGCCAGCCACGGTGTTGACGTCCTCGTGCAGCAGGCCGGCATCGAGCAGCTCGCGAATCAGGAAGGCCATGCCGCCAGCGGCCTGGAAGTGGTTGATGTCGGCCTTGCCGTTGGGGTAGACGTGGGACAGGGTCGGCACCACCTCGGAAAGGTCGGCCATGTCCTGCCAGGTCAGCTGGATGCCGGCCGCCTGGGCGATTGCCGGTATGTGCAGAGTGTGGTTGGTCGAGCCACCCGTGGCGTGAAGGGCCACGATGGCGTTGACCAATGCCTTCTCGTCGACGATCTCGCCCAGTGGCATGAAGCTGCCGCTGGCCTTGGTCATGCGCGTGACCTGTTGCGCCGCTTCGGCGGTGAGGGCATCACGCAGCGGTGTGTACGGGTTGACGAACGAGGCGCCGGGCAGGTGCAGGCCCATGACCTCCATCACCAGTTGGTTGGTGTTGGCGGTGCCATAGAAGGTACAGGTGCCGGGGCTGTGGTAGGACTTCATTTCCGACTCCAGCAGCTCCTCGCGGCTGGCCTTGCCTTCGGCATAGCGCTGGCGCACGTCGGCCTTCTCTTTGTTGGAAATACCGGAGACCATCGGCCCGCCCGGGACGAAGATGGTGGGCAAGTGGCCGAAGCGCAGCGCGCCCATCATCAGGCCAGGGACGATCTTGTCGCAGATGCCGAGCATCAGTGCCGCGTCGAACATGTTGTGCGACAGCGCTACCGCCGTGGACATGGCGATGACTTCGCGGCTGGCGATCGCCAGTTCCATACCCGGCTCGCCCTGGGTCACGCCATCGCACATGGCCGGCACGCCGCCGGCGAACTGGCCGACCGAGCCGACCTCGCGCAGGGCCTGCTTGATCTGATCAGGGAAATGCAGATACGGCTGGTGCGCCGAGAGCATGTCGTTGTAGGACGAGACGATGGCGACGTTGGCCGCATTCATCAACCGCAGGGTCTGCTTGTCCTCGGCACCGCAGCCGGCCACGCCATGGGCGAAGTTGGCGCATTGCAGGCTGGCACGCATGGGCCCGTCACTGGCCGCGCCACGAATCAGCTGCAAGTAGCGTTCGCGGGTGGCACGGCTGCGTTCGATCAGCCGCTGGGTGACCTCAAGGATGCGCGGATGCATGTACTGGACTCCAGGCTAATTGTAAGGGCGGTTTACCGGGCGTTTCCCCTCCAAACGATTGCGGCCTAGGCTCAGGGCAGAGGGGCTCGCGATATCGGGGGAGGCACTGCGCACAACCACTCGTTGTATGTTTAAACAAAATACTGCCATCAAAAGGGCTTGTTTTCTATCGCCCAGTGAATAATCTTGTAATTCCAACAACAAAACCGTTTCAGTGAAGCTCCTTTTTGCCACAGGTTTCACTCGGACCGCCAGAGGTACTGCCATGACCCTACGTATCGCCATCAACGGATTCGGCCGCATCGGGCGCAACATCCTGCGCGCACTGTATACCCAAGGCTACCGCCAGGACCTGCAGGTCGTCGCCATCAACGACCTGGGTGACAGCGCGATGAACGCCCACCTGCTCAAATATGACAGCGTACACGGCACATTCGATGCGCAGGTCGAGGCCGACCATGAAAGCCTGACGGTCAATGGTGACCGTATCGCGGTCAGTGCCATCCGCAACCCGGCCGAACTGCCCTGGAAGGCCGAAGCGATTGACGTGGTGTTCGAGTGCACCGGGCTGTTCACCGACCGCGCCAAGGCCGCCGCACACCTGGCTGCGGGCGCCGGCAAGGTGATCGTCTCGGCGCCGGGCAAGGGCGTCGATGCCACCGTGGTCTATGGGGTCAACCACGATATCCTGCGGGCTTCGCACCAGGTCATCTCCAACGCCTCGTGCACCACCAACTGCCTGGCGCCGATCGCCCAGGTGCTGCACCGCGAGTTCGGCATCGAACAGGGGCTGATGACCACCATTCACGCCTACACCAACGATCAGGTGTTGACCGACGTCTATCACAGCGACCCCTACCGTGCCCGTTCGGCCACCCAGTCGATGATCCCGAGCAAGACCGGCGCCGCCGAGGCCGTGGGCCTGGTGCTGCCGGAGCTGGCCGGCAAGCTCACCGGCATGGCCGTGCGGGTACCGGTGATCAATGTGTCGCTGGTCGACCTGACCGTAAACCTCAAGCGCGAAGCCACCGTCGAACAGGTCAACCAACTGTTCCTTGAAGCCAGCCGGCACTCCAAGGTGCTCGGCTACAACGCGCTACCGCTGGTGTCGTGCGACTTCAACCATAACCCGCTGTCGTCGATCTTCGATGCCAACCATACCCGGGCCAACGGGCGGATGCTCAAGGTGCTGGCCTGGTATGACAACGAGTGGGGGTTCTCCAACCGCATGCTGGATAACTGTCTGGCGTTGGCTAGTGCGCGCTAGTGCACCATCGAGAAGGTGACGCGATCAGTATGGGAGCGGGCTTGCCCGCGAACACGGGCGGAGCCCGTGCCATCCACCGCGTCGCCTGCTTCGCGGGCAAGCCCGCTCCCACAGGGACCGCGCAAGCGCCGATGACAATCTTTACCTTTTCCTAACATTTCCAAGCTTGACCTGACCGGCAGATGATAAGCATTATCATTTCACCTTTCGTCGGCCAGGTCCCCCCGTGAGTCAGTCCCGGTTCAATTCCGTCTTCCTCGTCCAGCGTCTTTCCCTGCTGCGCACCCTGCAGCGCATGGTGGGCAACCACAGCACCGCCGAGGACCTGCTGCAGGAAACCTACCTGCGGGTATCCCGTGCCTTGGGCGAGCGCCCGATCGAACATCTCGAGCCCTTTGTGTTCCAGACCGCCCGCAACCTAGCGCTGGACCACCTGCGCACGCGGCGGGTGCGGTCGCGCATGCTGGTCGACGATGTGCCCGACGAGGTGCTGCACAATGTCGCGTCTGCGCACGGCAGCAGCGAAGACGCCGCACACGCCGAACAACTGCTCAAGCACCTGAGCGTCAGCCTCAACCAACTGACTGAGCGCCAGCAGCGCATCTTCATCCTCAGCCGCCTGCACGGCGCCAGCTACCTGGAGATCGCCGAGCAACTGCACGTCTCGGCCAGCACCGTTCAGAAGGAACTGAAACTGATCATGGCGATCTGCATGGGCGTGGCCGACAGGCTCAAATGAGCCGACCGCAGGCGTGCAGAATAGGGCGTAATCCTTGCCATGCTTCGCCCCAGCCTTGATCATTCGCCAAAATTGCTGCAAGGACCCACCGTGACCGACAGCCCCGTCACTCGCCCGTCAGCTACCGGGCCCGACGCCCGCGCCCGTGCGCTGGACGAGGCGCTGGACTGGCTCGTGCGCCTGCAATGCGCCAGCGAGGCCGACACCCTCGCCTTCGAACAATGGCTCAGCGCAGCCCCGGAAAACGCCGAAGCCTACGTCGAGGCCGAAGCCTTGTGGAACGGCACCCCGCTGCGCCAGGCCGCCCTGCACCTGCACCAGCATCAACGCCGCTCGCTGCGCGGGCGCCTGCGTGCGCACTGGAAGCCACTGGCGACCGCCGCCGTGCTGCTGGTCGGGCTGTTGACGTTCGGCAACCTGCCGATGCGCCTGCAGGCGGACCACCTGACCGTGGTCGGTGAGCGCCAGCGCCTGGAGCTGGGGGGCGGCGCCAAGGTTCTGCTCAACACCAATTCCGCCTTCGCCAGTGACCAGCAGGGCGGCCGCCAGGTCGCACGCCTGCTGCAAGGCGAAGCGTACTTCCAGGTACCCGGTGGCGCCCGGCTGCCGCTGGAAGTGCAGGCGGGGCCCGTGCGCGCGCAAGTGCGCGACACTGATTTCGCCGTGCGCTACCTGGACGGCGAGGCTCAGGTTCGCGTGCAACGCGGCGACGTCGACCTGCAAGCCGCCAGCGACCAGCGCATTCGCCTCAGTGCCGGCGACAGCATCAGTGTCGGCCCGCACGGTTTCGGCCAGCGCCAGCGCCCGGACATGCACAAGGACCTGGCCTGGGTCGACGGCCGCCTGGTGTTCGAGAACTGCCCGCTGAGCCAGGTGCTGGCGGAAGTGCGGCGCTATTACCCCGGCTGGATCATCAACCGTAACGACCAGCTCGGCGACATGGCGGTGACCGGCAACTACCGCCTCGACCAGCCGCTGGAAACGCTGCGTGCCCTGGCCCACATCACCTCGGCGCAGCTGCACGAATTCCCCGCCGTCGTGATCATCAACTGACTGACAAAGTTTTTTTACGCGATCGCGCAACCCCGCCCGTCTCGTTATAGCCAATGCAACTGATTCTTGTTTGAAAACGAGAACGGTCATCACCTATAGCAGTTCGCGCGTCAGGGAGCGCTTTCGATGTTCACAGGTCCATCTCGCCCGTCCACACTTCCTCGCCGTACCGGTCAGCTGTCGCTGCTGACCCTGGCGCTGCTCGCCAGCGGTGCCTGCAGCCTGCCGGCGCTGGCCGCCGAACCGGCCCAGGCCAGCAGCCCTCGCATGGGCAATTACCGCTTCAGCATCGCCCAGCAGCCTCTGGTCGAAGCGATCAATGCCTTCAGCAAGGTCACCGGCTGGCAGGTTGGCTTCAGCGCCGAACTGGCCGACGGCGTGGCATCGCCGGGCGTTCAGGGAGCGCTGCCAGCGGAGGCCGCACTCAAGCGCCTGCTCCAGGGTACGGGCCTGAGCTTCCGTAAGATCAGCAACGGTAACGTGGTGCTCGAACGCCAGACGGCGGGCAACATCATCGCCCTGCAGCAGATGACCGTCAGCGCCACCCGTAACGCCCAGGACGTGAGCCAGGTACCGAGCACCGTGACCGTGCAGACCCGCGAGCAACTGGACCGGCAGAACGTCAACAACATCCAGGAACTGGTGCGCTACGAGCCGGGTGTGTCAGTGGGGGGTACCGGCCAGCGCAGTGGCCTGAACGGCTACAACATCCGCGGCATCGACGGCGAGCGCGTGCTCACCCAGGTAGACGGCGTGTCGATCCCCGACAGCTTCTTCTACGGCCCCTACGCCCAGACCCAGCGCAATTATGTCGACCCCGAGATCGTCAAGCGCGTGGAAATCCTTCGCGGCCCGGCTTCCGTGCTGTACGGCAGCAACGCCATCGGCGGCGCGGTGAGCTACTTCACCCTCGACCCGGACGACATCATCAAGCCAGGCAAGGATGTCGGCGCGCGCCTCAAGACCGGCTACAGCTCGGCCGATGACAGCTGGCTGACCTCGGCAACGGTGGCAGGCCGCACGGGTGACTTCGACGGCCTGCTGCACCTGAGCCAGCGCAACGGCCACGAGACCGAGTCTTACGGTAGCCACGGCGGCACGGGCCTGTCGCGCACCGAGGCCAACCCGGAAGACGTGCGCACCACCAACGTGCTGGCCAAGCTGGGCTGGAATTACGCCGACGATGCCCGCCTGGGGCTGACCTACGAACGTTACAAGGATGACCGCGACCAGAACATCCTCAGCGCCGTCGGTGGACCGTTCACCAACGGCAGCGGCCTGGGCATGTACCGCAGCCGCAGCGGCAACGACACCGTGACCCGCGAGCGCTTCGGCATCAACCATGAGTTCGGCCTGGAGTCGCTGGTCGCCGACCACGCCAAATGGAGCCTGAACTACCAGGTGGCCAAGACCGACCAGAGCACCGAGGAAGTCTACTTCCCGTTCAGCCGCACCGTGCTGCGCACCCGCGACACCACCTACAAGGACCGCCAATGGGTCTTCGACGCCCAGCTGGACAAGGCTTTCAACATCGGCGCCACTGACCACCTGCTGACCTACGGCACCACCCTCAAGCACGAGAAAGTCACGGGTTCGCGCAGCGGTACCGGCACCTGCCTGGCAGTCGGTGGCACCTGCCGCGCCATCGGCCAGGTCAGCACCAGCGATGCCCAGGTGCTGGTCAGCGATTTCCCTGACCCGACCGTGAACACCTACAGCCTGTTCGTGCAGGATGAAATCCGCTGGAACAACTGGACCTTCATGCCCGGCGCGCGCTACGACTACACGCGCATGGAGCCGAAATTCACCGAGGAATTCCTGCGCGGCATCCAGGGCTCAGGCACCGCCCCGAGCAGCCTCGACGACTCGGACAAGAAGTGGCACCGCGTCTCGCCCAAGTTCGGCCTGACCTACGCCTTCAACGACAACTACACCTGGTATGGCCAGTACGCCGAAGGCTTCCGCACCCCGACAGCCAAGTCGATGTACGGGCGCTTCGATAACCCGACCTTGGGTTACAGCGTGCAGGGCAACCCCGGGCTCGAACCGGAAAAGAGCAAGAGCTACGAAACCGGCCTGCGTGGCAACTTCGACGCCGGCAACTTCGACGTGGCGGTGTTCTACAACAAGTACCGCGACTTCATCGACGAAGACGCCGTGCAGTCGGCCAACCTGGAAACCACGTTCCAGGCCAACAACATCAAGCACGCCACCATCAAGGGCGCCGAGCTCAAGGGCCGCCTGAACCTCGACCACTTCGGTGCGCCGCAGGGCCTGTATACCCAGGGTTCGATCGCCTATGCCCATGGCCGCAACGATGACAACGGCCAGCCACTGAACAGCGTCAACCCGCTGACCGGCGTGTTCGGTCTGGGTTACGAGCAGGCGAACTATGGCAGCCTGCTGAGCTGGACCCTGGTCAAGCGCAAGACCCGGGTCGACGACAGCACATTCTTCGCGCCGGACGGTCAGAGTTCGCAGTTCCGCACCCCAGGCTACGGCGTGCTCGACCTGAGCGGCTTCTACAAAGTGACCGACGACGTCACCATCAACGCCGGGCTGTACAACCTGACCGACAAGAAATACTGGCAATGGGATTCGGTGCGTGGCTACGACGGCCAGGGTGAAGCGGGCGTGACCCAGCCGGCCAACCTCGACCGCCTGACCATGCCGGGGCGCAATTTCGCCGTCAATGTGGTGTGGGATATCTGACCGCAGGTCTGGCCTCTTCGCGGGTTCACCCGCGAAAGGGGCCATCAGAACAGCCACAGAAACCCAGTTTTTTTACTGTCCCCGCCCCGCTGTTTCGTCTTGTCACTAGACGCCCTCATTTACCAAGGACACCCCCATGACTGCCCGCCCAGCCCTGCGCTCGCAACGCCTGAACCAGGCCACCCACGCTCCGCACAGCGAGCTCGACGCCCTGGTCAAGTCCCACGCGCCGTTCGACAGCCGTGAGAGCTTCGCCCGCTTCGTCGTCGCCCAGTACCTGTTCCAGGCCGAACTGCAAGCGCTGTACAACGACCCGCAACTGAACGCCATCGTCCCCGATTTGGCCGAGCGCTGCCGCGCCGAACAGGCTCGCCTGGACCTCGCCGACCTGAACACCGATATCCCGGCCGCCCTACCCGGCGCCCTGCACAATCCAACCCTGGGTGAAGCCATGGGCTGGATCTTCGTCTCGGAAGGCTCCAAACTTGGCGCTGCGTTTCTGATCAAGCGTGCCGCGGCCCTGCAACTGTCCGACAGTTTCGGCGCCCGTCACCTCGGCGAGCCGGCCGGTGGCCGTGCCGAAGGCTGGAAGCAGTTCACCCGCATCCTCGATGACCTGGCGTTGTCGCCGGAGGAAGATGCCGCCGCCGAGCGCGCCGCAGTGGCCGCCTTCGAGCGCTTCACCGAACTGCTCAAGCATGCCTACGCCGCCGATGCCGCACTGGCCTGAGATGCATCAACCGGCCACCTCCCCGGTGGCCGGACGTTTTTTGCAGTGAGACCATGACCCGACCTGCCCGCTCGAAACTGTCCCGCCTGCTGTACGGCATCCTGGCTTACGTAAGCTTGGGGATAGGCCTGGTCGCCATAGTCATCCCCGGCCTGCCGACTACCGAGTTCATCCTGCTGGCTGCCTGGGCGGCGACGCGCAGCTCGCCGCGCCTGTCCGCCTGGCTGGAGAACCATCGCCTGTTCGGGCCGATTCTGTACAACTGGCGCAATGGCAAGGTGATCCAGCGCCGAGCCAAGGTCAGTGCTACCGTCAGCATGCTGCTGTGCGCAGGCCTGATGCTGGTCTTTCTCGATCACCATTGGCCAGTGTTTCTGGCAATTACCGGCATGACCCTCGGCAACCTGTGGATCTGGTCGCGCCCGGAGCAGCCCTGCCCCGCTGCTTCACAGGCTCAACAGCCCTGAATACAGCAGGTAGGCAGCCAGTGCCGCACCTGCCAGCACTGCCGCGAAAATCAGCTTTTCCCAGGCGGTGAACAGCGCCTGCCCTTGCTCGTGCTTGGCCCGGGCAAACAGGATGACCCCTGGGGCGTAGAGCAGTGCCGACAGCAGCAAGTACTTGAGGCCGCCCGCGTACAGCAGCCACACCGCGTAGAGCAGTGCCAGCGCCGCCACCAGCAGGTCCTTGCGCCGCAGCCCTGCCTGCCCCTCATAGCTTTCCCCGCGCCAGGCCAGCAGCACTGCATAGGCGGCCGACCACAGGTAGGGCACCAGAATCATCGACGACGCCAGGTAGATCAGGCTCGTGTAAGTGCCCGCTGAAACCAGCGTGATCAGCAGGAAGCCCTGGATCATGCAGTTGGTCAGCCACAGGGCGTTGGCCGGGACGTGGTTGGCGTTTTCCTTGGCCAGGAAGCGCGGCATGGTCTTGTCGCGTGCTGTGGCATAGAGGATCTCGGCACACAACAGTGCCCACGAGAGCAACGCCCCCAGCAACGACACGGCCAGGCCAAGGCTGATCAACAGGCCGCCCCAGGGGCCGACGATATGCTCCAGCACCGAGGCCAACGACGGATTCTGCAACCCGGCCAGCTCCGGCTGGGTCATCACGCCCAGCGACAGCACGTTGACCAGCACCAGCAGCGCCAGCACGCCGAGAAAGCCGATCACCGTGGCCTTGCCGACGTCGGAACGGCGCTGAGCCCGCCCGGAATACACACTGGCCCCTTCGATACCGATGAACACGAACACCGTGACCAGCATCATGTTGCGCACCTGGTCGAGCACATTGCCGAACTGTGGATTGCTCACGCCCCAGATATCACGGGTGAAGATGTCTGCGCGGAAAGCAAAGGCGGCAATGACCACGAAGATCAGCAGCGGCACCACCTTGGCCACGGTGGTCACCTGGTTGATGAACGCCGCTTCCTTGATGCCCCGCAGCACCAAAAAATGCACCGCCCACAACAACAATGAAGCGCAGCCGATGGCAATCGGCGTGTTGCCTTCTCCAAACACCGGAAAGTAGAAGCCCAGGGTACTGAACAGCAGCACGAAGTAGCCGACGTTGCCCAGCCAGGCGCTGATCCAGTAACCCCAGGCCGAGGAGAACCCCATGTACTCGCCAAAACCGGCCTTGGCGTAGGCGTAGACCCCCGAGTCCAGTTCGGGCTTGCGGTTGGCCAGGGTCTGGAACACGAACGCCAGCGCCAGCATGCCCACCGCAGTGATCGCCCAGCCGATCAGCACGGCTCCAACGTCGGCGCGTGCTGCCATGTTCTGCGGCAGCGAGAAGATCCCGCCGCCGATCATCGAGCCGACCACCAGTGCGATCAGTGCACCCAGACGCAGCTTTTGTCCCGGTTCGCTCATGTGGCTCCCTTTTTTCCGAGCTGTCATGCGTTTGCAACAGACATGGGCGCCATATAAACACGGTTACTTATATGGCTAAAACCCTTACGCCTATAGCACTCATAACCACAATGTCTATCAACGTAGCCCTTAAAAACTAGCACCTGCCAAGCAACTAGCAAAGCATCTGATAAAACTCGATATTTTTGTGAAAAATTTGCGAAAGCGCTAAAAGCGGCTAGCTTCAAAAATCGCAGGCTAAACAGAGCGTTTGCTCTAGTCGTACATGGAGGTGCCAGTTCGCAAGGCCTGCAGCATGGCTATCGGCACTTCCAGGAGCCGCGCGAAGGAAATTTCCTACCCTCGCGTAGCCAAGAACTGACGCAAGTCAGGTCGTGGCCCCGGCGTCGGATTTATTCTGTCGTCAACTTTCTCCTGGCAGGAGTTGTTAAATGTCTGATTCATCCGGAAAACTAAAGCTCGGCGCGTTAGTTGCACTTGTGGTCGGCTCGATGATCGGCGGCGGAATTTTCTCGCTGCCGCAAAACATGGCCGCCAGTGCTGGCGTGGGTGCAGTCCTGATCGGCTGGGCGATCACCGCAGTCGGTATGCTGACCCTCGCCTTCGTGTTCCAGACCCTGGCCAACCGCAAGCCTGACCTGGATGGCGGGGTGTACGCCTATGCCAAGGCCGGCTTCGGCGATTACATGGGCTTTTCTTCAGCCTGGGGTTACTGGATCAGTGCCTGGCTGGGCAACGTCGGTTACTTCGTGCTGCTGTTCAGCACCCTCGGCTACTTCTTCCCGATCTTCGGCGAAGGCAACACCCCGGCGGCGATCATCGGCGCCTCGGTGCTGCTCTGGGCCGTTCATTTCCTGGTGCTGCGTGGCATCAAGGAAGCGGCGTTCATCAACCTGATCACCACCGTGGCCAAGGTCGTGCCGCTGCTGCTGTTCGCCTTGATCTGCCTGTTCGCCTTCAAGCTCGACATCTTCACCGCCGACATCTGGGCGGTGGGCACACCAGACCTGGGCAGCGTGATGAACCAGGTGCGCAACATGATGCTGGTCACCGTGTGGGTGTTCATCGGCATCGAGGGTGCGAGCATCTTCTCGTCGCGGGCAGAAAAACGCTCCGACGTGGGCAAGGCCACGGTCATCGGCTTCGTCACCGTGTTGCTGTTCCTGGTGCTGGTCAACGTGCTGTCGCTGGGCATCATGACCCAACCGGAACTGGCCAAGCTTCAGAACCCGTCGATGGCCGCGGTGCTTGAACACGTGGTCGGCCACTGGGGCGCGGTGCTGATCAGCGTCGGCCTGATCATCTCGTTGCTCGGGGCCCTGCTGTCGTGGGTGCTGCTGTGCGCCGAGATCATGTTCGCCGCCGCCAAGGACCACACCATGCCGGAGTTCCTGCGCCGCGAGAACGCCAACCATGTGCCGGCCAACGCCCTGTGGCTGACCAACGCCATGGTGCAGATCTTCCTGGTCATCACCCTGTTCTCCAACAGTACCTACCTGTCGCTGATCTACCTCGCCACCTCGATGATCCTGGTGCCTTACCTGTGGTCGGCGGCTTATGCCTTCCTGCTGGCACTGCGCAGCGAAACCTATGAACAGGCCCTTGCCGAGCGGCAGAAGGACCTGATCATCGGCGGCATCGCACTGCTATACGCCATTTGGCTGCTGTATGCCGGCGGCGTGAAATACCTGCTGCTCTCGGCCCTGCTCTATGCCCCTGGCGCAATCCTGTTCGCCAAGGCCAAGCGCGAGGTGGGCCAACCCATCTTCACCAACGTGGAAAAACTGATCTTCGCAGCCGTGGTCATCGGTGCCCTGGTGGCAGCCTTCGGCCTGTATGACGGCTTCCTGACCCTTTGACCCACGTCTTCGTTCAATTGGAGGAATGAAACCATGTCCGCTGAAAAACAGAAGTACGGTGTCCACTCCGAAGCCGGCAAGCTGCGCAAAGTGATGGTTTGCGCCCCTGGCCTGGCGCACAAGCGGCTGACGCCAAGCAACTGTGACGAGCTGCTGTTCGACGACGTGATCTGGGTCGACCAGGCCAAGCGTGACCATTTCGACTTCGTCACCAAGATGCGCGAGCGTGGCGTCGATGTGCTGGAGATGCACAACCTGCTGACCGACATCGTCCAGCAGCCCGAAGCCCTGAAGTGGATCCTCGACCGCAAGATCACCGATGACACCGTTGGCGTGGGCCTGAACAACGAGGTTCGCAGCTGGCTCGAAGGCCAGGAGCCCCGCCACCTGGCCGAGTTCCTGATCGGCGGCGTGGCCGGCCAGGACCTGCCACAGAGCGCAGGTGCCGACGTGGTCAAGATGTACAACGACTACCTGGGCCATTCCAGTTTCATCCTGCCTCCACTGCCCAACACCCAGTTCACCCGTGATACCACCTGCTGGATCTACGGCGGGGTGACCCTCAACCCGATGTACTGGCCGGCGCGACGCCAGGAAACCCTGCTGACCACCGCCATCTACAAGTTCCACAAGGAATTCACCAACGCCGATTTCCAGGTGTGGTATGGCGACCCGGACAAGGACCACGGTCAATCCACCCTCGAAGGCGGTGACGTGATGCCGATCGGCAAGGGCATCGTGCTAATCGGCATGGGCGAGCGCACCTCGCGCCAGGCTATCGGCCAACTGGCACGCAACCTGTTCGCCAAGGGCGCGGTCAAGGAAGTCATCGTCGCCGGCCTGCCGAAGTCGCGTGCCGCCATGCACCTGGACACCGTGTTCAGCTTCTGCGACCGCGACCTGGTCACGGTCTTCCCGGAAGTGGTGAAGGAGATCGTGCCGTTCATCATCCGCCCGGACGAAAGCAAGCCCTACGGCATGGACGTGCGGCGCATCGACAAGTCGTTCATCGAGGTGGTGGGCGAGCAACTGGGCGTCAAGCTGCGGGTGGTCGAGACCGGCGGCAACAGCTTCGCCGCCGAGCGCGAACAGTGGGATGACGGCAACAACGTGGTGGCCATCGAGCCCGGCGTGGTCATCGGCTACGACCGCAACACCTACACCAACACGCTGCTGCGCAAGGCCGGCATCGAGGTCATCACCATCAGCGCTGGCGAGCTGGGCCGGGGCCGTGGCGGCGGCCACTGCATGACCTGCCCGATCGTGCGCGACCCAATCGACTACTAACGCCCATCGCACACCCGGCCGCACTCACGAAGCAGCGGCCGGGACATCACCGAATTCAAGGAGAAAAGTCATGGCGTTCAACATTCACAACCGCAACCTGCTCAGCCTCGAACACCACACCACCCGCGAGCTGAAGTACCTGCTGGACCTGTCCCGCGACCTCAAGCGCGCCAAGTACACCGGCACCGAGCAGCAGCACCTGAAGGGCAACAACATCGCCCTGATCTTCGAAAAGACCTCCACCCGTACCCGCTGCGCCTTCGAAGTCGCCGCCTATGACCAGGGCGCCAACGTCACCTACATCGACCCCACCTCCTCGCAGATCGGCCACAAGGAAAGCATGAAAGACACCGCCCGCGTACTCGGGCGCATGTACGATGCCATCGAGTACCGCGGCTTCAAGCAGGAAATCGTCGAAGAGCTGGCCAAGTTCGCCGGTGTGCCGGTGTTCAACGGCCTGACCGATGAATACCACCCGACCCAGATGATCGCCGACGTGCTGACCATGCGCGAGCACAGCGACAAGCCACTGCACGACATCAGCTACGCCTACCTGGGCGATGCCCGCAACAACATGGGCAACTCGCTGCTGTTGATCGGCGCCAAGCTGGGCATGGACGTGCGCATCGCCGCGCCCAAGGCGCTGTGGCCCCATGAAGACCTGGTCGAGCGTTGCCACAAGTACGCCGAAGAGAGCGGCGCGCGCATTACCCTGACCGAAGATCCAAAGGCTGCGGTCAAGGGCGTCGATTTCATCCACACCGACGTCTGGGTATCGATGGGCGAGCCGATCGAAGCCTGGGGCGAGCGCATCAAGCTGCTCAAGCCCTACCAGGTGAACAAGGAGTTGATGAAGGCCAGCGGCAACCCACGGACCAAGTTCATGCACTGCCTGCCGGCCTTCCATAACTCCGAGACCAAGGTCGGCAAACAGATCGCCGAACAGTACCCGGACCTGGCCAACGGCATCGAGGTGACCGATGACGTGTTCGAGTCGCCGGCGTGCATCGCCTTCGAGCAGGCGGAAAACCGCATGCACACCATCAAGGCGATCCTGGTTTCGACCCTGGCTGACCTGTAAGGGCTGACTCGCCAGGCCGGGCAACCCGGATCCCTGTGGGAGCGGGTTCACCCGCGAATGCGTCGGCAGCACCAGCATCGTTAACTGGGCTGACGCCTTCGCGGGTAAACCCGCTCCCACAGGGGGCGGTGATACCCGACCAAGAGCAGCGCTCCCCTCTTTCGTTAAAGGACATTCCCCATGCGTATCGTTGTTGCACTGGGCGGCAACGCCCTCCTGCGCCGTGGCGAACCCATGACCGCTGACAACCAGCGCGCCAATATCCGCACGGCCACCGAACAGATCGCCAAGATCCATCCTGGCAACGAACTGGTCATCGCCCACGGCAACGGCCCGCAGGTTGGCCTGCTGGCCCTGCAAGGCCTGTCGTACAAGCCCGACGAGGCCTACCCGCTAGACGTGCTCGGCGCCGAGACCGAAGGCATGATCGGCTACATGATCGAACAGGAACTGGGCAACCTGCTGGACTTCGAAGTGCCGTTCGCCACCCTGCTGACCCAGGTTGAAGTGGACGCCAACGACCCGGCCTTCAAGGATCCGAGCAAGTTCATCGGCCCGGTCTACAGCAAGGAAGAGGCCGAGCGCCTGGCCAAGGAGAAAGGCTGGGTGGTCAAGGCCGACGGCGACAAGTACCGCCGCGTGGTCGCCAGCCCGAAACCCAAGCGCATCTTCGAAATCCGCCCGATCAAGTGGCTGCTGGAAAAGAGCAGCATCGTGATCTGCGCCGGTGGTGGTGGCATCCCCACCATGTACGACGAGAACAAGAAGCTCAAAGGCATCGAGGCGGTGATCGACAAGGACCTGTGTTCGGCGCTGCTGGCCGAACAGCTGGAAGCCGACCTTCTGGTGATCGCCACCGATGTCGATGGCGCCTACATTGACTGGGGCAAGCCGACGCAGAAAGCCATTGCCCAGGCCCACCCCGACGAACTCGAACGCCTTGGCTTTGCGGCCGGCTCGATGGGGCCGAAGGTGCAAGCAGCCTGCGACTTCGCCCGCCACACTGGCAAAGTGGCGGTGATCAGCTCGCTGGAGAACATCGAGGGCATCGTCAAAGGCACTGCCGGCACCCGCGTGAGCACCGAAAAGCCAGGTATCAGCTACCGTTGAATGCAATGGGCGGGCTTGCGGGGCCCGCCATTTTCACCTTCCGGAGGAGTTTGCCATGGCCCAGTTCCACCCCGGTCATGTACATATCGAGCGCACTGCGCTGACCAAGAACGACCACAGTTACGACCTCAACATCGAGTACGAAGCGTTTTCAGACCCCAAGGAAGGCAGAGGCATCCAGTTCCGCATGCATGGCAGCATCGAGGGCAAGACCGTCGATGAAAGGTTTTTCCTGGCCAAGGACCAGGTGCTGCCAAGCTTCCTCATGGTCGCCTCGCGCAAGGCCCAGTCCTATCTCGCCCCACACCAGAAGTTCGAGACGCTGGGTTCGCCACACAAGCTATACGACGCCATGTTCGAAGACATTCGCCAGAAGCTGGATGTGAAATCGGGCGATCCGATCAAGCCTGAACACCTCGAGTGAATTCAAGATCCGGGGCTGCAAAGCGGCCCCGGCGATGTTAAGGCATACTACCGCCATCCCAGGCCACCACTTTCACCGTTCCCCATGCGCATCCACGTCAGCTTTATCGACCGCGTCGGCATCACCCAGGAAGTCCTCGCCCTGCTCGGTGCCCGCAACCTCAACCTGGACGCTGTGGAAATGGTCCCGCCAAACGTCTACATCGACGCCCCGACCCTCAGCCCGGCAGTGCTCGAAGAACTCCACGACGCCCTGTTCGAAGTCCGTGGCGTGCAATCGGTGGACGTGGTCGACATCCTCCCCGGCCAGCGCCGCCACCTGCAGCTCGACGCCCTGCTCGCCGCCATGAGCGACCCGGTGCTGGCGGTCGATAGCGCCGGCACGGTGCTGCTGGCCAACCCGGCGCTGATCGCCCTGTGCGGACGCGAGTCCGCCGGGCGTTCCGTGAGTGAGCTGTTTGGCGACCCCGGCCTGCTGCAGGCGCTGCTGGACAATAACTTCCACCTGCCGATGCGCGAGATGCAGCTCAACGGCCAGAGCCTGCTGCTGGATGCCTCGCCGATCACCAACGCAGGTGGCCTGCTGACCCTGTACCCGCCCAACCGCATGGGCGAGCGCCTGTCCGCCCTGCACCACGACCATGCCGAAGGCTTCGATGCCCTGCTGGGCGAGTCCCCGGCGATCCGCACCCTCAAGGCCCGCGCCCTGCGCGTGGCGGCCCTTGACGCGCCGCTGCTGGTGCATGGCGAAACCGGCACCGGCAAGGAACTGGTGGCCCGCGCCTGCCATGCCATCAGCAGCCGCCAGGCAGCGCCATTCCTTGCCCTGAACTGCGCCGCGCTGCCCGAAAGCCTGGCCGAGAGCGAACTGTTCGGCTACGCCCCAGGCGCTTTCACCGGCGCCCAACGCGGCGGCAAGCCGGGGCTGATGGAGCTGGCCAACCAAGGCACGGTATTTCTCGACGAGATTGGCGAAATGTCGCCCTACCTGCAGGCCAAGCTGCTGCGCTTTCTCAGCGACGGCAGCTTCCGCCGGGTCGGTGGCGACCGCGAGGTGAAGGTGGACGTGCGCATCATCAGCGCCACCCACCGCGATCTGGAACGCATGGTCGCCGAAGGCACCTTCCGTGAAGACCTGTTCTACCGGCTGAATGTGCTCAACCTGCAGGTACCGCCGCTGCGTGATCGTGGCCAGGACATCCTCATGCTGGCGCACTACTTCATGCAGCAGGCCTGCACGCAGATCCAGCGCCCACTTTGCCGCCTCACCCCGGCCACCCATGCGGCGCTGCTGGCCAACCCTTGGCCAGGCAACGTGCGGCAACTGCAGAACGTCATTTTCCGCGCGGCGGCGATCTGCGAGAGCAATCTGGTGGATATCGGAGATCTGGACATTGCCGGGACATCGGTGGCGCGTGGGCAGGACGGCGACGTGGCGAGCCTGGAGCAAGCGGTAGGGGATTTCGAGCGTGAGCTGTTGCAACGGTTATACGCCAGTTATCCGTCGACACGGCAACTGGCGGGGCGACTGCAGACTTCGCACACCGCCATTGCGCAACGTTTGCGCAAATACGGCATCCCAGGCAGAAGCTAAGGTTTTTTTACCACTTAACTTCAGATTATCCCTACGGGTCTGGCCAATACTTCAACAATCACTGCTGCGAAAATGGCGCTCATCTATGTTGATGGAGAGAGAGCGCCTCTCATGCTTGAACTCGACTTCTATGGCACCTTGGTCGCCGCCTCATTGGTCCTGTTATTGGGCCACGGGCTGGTGACCCGTGTCACTGTCCTGCGAACCTACAATATCCCCGAACCTGTTGCAGGCGGCCTGGTCGTTGCCCTGATCTTGCTGGCATTACGCAGTTTCGATCTGAAAGTGCAATTCGATACTTCATTGCAGGCACCCTTGATGCTGGCGTTCTTCGCCACCATCGGGCTCAACGCAGACTTCGCCAGTCTGAAAAAAGGCGGGCGCGTGGTCGGCATCTTCCTGGTCGTGGTGACCGGCTTGTTGCTGGTGCAGAACGCCATGGGCATCGGCCTGGCCACGGTGTTGGGGCTGGACCCGCTGATGGGCCTGCTGACCGGCTCCATCACGCTGTCCGGCGGCCACGGCACCGGCGCGGCCTGGAGCAGCACCTTCAGCGAAAAGTATGGCCTGGCCTCTGCCTCGGAACTGGCTTTGGCCTCCGCTACCTTTGGCTTGGTGCTGGGCGGCCTGATCGGCGGCCCGGTCGCCCGCCTGCTGATCAAGCGCGTGCAGACGCCCGGCGTGGTTCAGGCAACAGGGCACTTGCCAAAAGGCTTTGAAGAGCCTGAAAAAGAACGCCTGATTACACCGTTTTCATTCATCGAAACTTTGGCACTGATCTCGGTCAGCCTGCTTGGCGGCACCTTGTTGAACAGCCAACTGCATGGCACGGCGTTCGAATTGCCGACATTCGTCTGCGTGTTGTTTGTAGGCGTCTTGTTGCGCAACGGGCTCTCTGCACTGGGTGTGTATCAAGTGTTCGAACGCGAAGTATCGGTGTTGGGCAACGTCAGCCTGTCGCTGTTCCTGGCCATCGCACTGATGTCACTCAAATTGTGGGACCTGGCGGCCCTGGCCCTGCCCTTCCTGATTATCCTGGCCGCACAGACGTTGCTCATGGCGTTGTTCGCCATCTTCATCACCTTCCGGGTCATGGGCAGCAACTACGATGCAGCGGTCCTGGCAGCCGGGCATTGCGGGTTCGGCCTGGGTGCCACGCCAACCGCAATCGCCAACATGCAAGCCGTGACTCACCGCTTCGGGCCTTCTCAGCTGGCGTTCCTGGTGGTGCCGATGGTGGGTGCATTCTTCATCGACATCATCAATGTCATCATCATCAAGCTGTACCTGGCACTGCCGTTTTTCGTCGCAAACTGAGCCAGCAGCCCTTGCTGTATTGATTTCAATACATCGTATCGAAATCAATACATGCTCCTACATATCCCTCTGCACAAGGGTTTGATCCCCAAACCCTTTTACCCTTCTCGCCGACTGTAGCGTTTTCATTCCAAGAAAATTACAGTGCGATTTCTGAATTAATGTAAGTAATTGATTAATAACGTATTTTTCAGAATGGCCGCATTATTGCTTAAGGAATCCCAACCCAAGAGCGCGGACGCACCGCGCCCAACGCCCTGCTTCCCGAGGATTCCCCATGAGCGAGTTGCGTTTCACTGAAGATCACGAATGGCTGCGCGTCGAAGCCGACGGCAGTGTCACTGTAGGCATCACCGCCTACGCCCAGAATGCCCTTGGCGATGTGGTTTTCGTGCAACTGCCTGAGTTGCAGCAGTATGAAAAAGGCAGCGAAGCGTCCACCGTCGAGTCGGTAAAAGCCGCCAGCGGGGTGTACATGCCCCTGACCGGCGAAGTGCTCGAAGTCAACGAAGGCCTCAATGACAGCCCCGAGCTGGTCAACGAGGACCCACTGGGCGAAGGCTGGTTCTTCCGCTTCAAGCCTGCCGACATGGCCGAAGTCGAAGCCCTGCTCGACCAGGACGCCTACGACCGCCTGATCAAAGCCAACGACGACGCCTGAGGAATCCGATCATGACCATCAACCTCGGCACCGCCAACGAATTCATCGCCCGTCACATCGGCCCGCGCGCCGCTGACGAGCAAGCCATGCTCGCCACCCTCGGCTTCGAGTCGCTGGAAGCCATGAGCGCCGCCGTCATCCCCGACAGCATCAAAGGCACCAGCGTGCTCGGCTCGGAAGACGGCCAGAGCGAGGCCGATGCCCTCGCCGCGCTGAAAGCCATCGCCGGCAAGAACGAACTGTTCAAGAGCTACATCGGCCAGGGCTACTACAACACCCACACACCGGCCCCCATCCTGCGCAACCTGCTGGAAAACCCAGCCTGGTACACCGCCTATACCCCGTACCAGCCGGAAATTTCCCAGGGCCGCCTGGAAGCACTGCTTAATTTCCAGACGTTGATCAGCGACCTCACCGGCCTGCCGATCGCCAACGCATCCTTGCTCGACGAAGCGACTGCCGCTGCCGAAGCCATGACCTTCTGCAAACGCCTGTCGAAGAACAAGGCCAGCCACGCCTTCTTTGCCTCTGTGCACTGCCACCCGCAGACCCTCGACGTGCTGCGTACCCGTGCCGAGCCGCTGGGCATCGAGATCGTGGTCGGCGACGAACGTGAACTGGGCGATGTCAGTGCCTTCTTCGGCGCCCTGCTGCAATACCCGGCCAGCAACGGCGAAGTGTTCGACTACCGCGAAGTGGTCGAGCGTTTCCACGCCGCCAACGCCCTGGTCGCGGTTGCGGCCGATCTGTTGGCGCTGACCCTGCTGACCCCGCCGGGCGAATTCGACGCCGACGTGGCCATCGGCAGCGCCCAGCGCTTCGGCGTGCCACTGGGCTTCGGTGGCCCACACGCGGCCTACTTTGCCACGCGTGATGCCTTCAAGCGCGACATGCCGGGCCGCCTGGTCGGCGTGTCGATCGATCGCTTCGGCAAGACCGCTCTGCGCCTGGCCATGCAAACCCGTGAACAGCACATTCGCCGCGAGAAGGCCACCAGCAACATCTGCACCGCCCAGGTGCTGCTGGCCAACATCGCCAGCATGTTCGCCGTGTACCACGGCCCGGCCGGCCTCAAGCGCATTGCCGAACGCACCCACGCGCTGACTTCGATTCTGGCTGCCGGCCTGAAAACCCTGGGCCTGGAAGTGGTGGGCGAAACCGCCTTCGACACCCTGACCCTGGCCACCGGCAGCGCCACCGCCAGCCTTCATGACAAGGCCCGCGCCCAGCGCATCAACCTGCGCCAGATCGACGCTGCCCACCTGGGCCTGTCGCTCGACGAAACCAGCACCCAGGCCGACGTCGAGGCCCTCTGGCAATTGTTCGGTGCCGAGCAGGCCCAGCCTGATTTCACCGCCCTGGCCGCCAGCACCGGTTCGCGCCTGCCGGCCGCCCTGCTGCGCCAGTCGGCGATCCTCGAGCACCCGGTGTTCAACCGCTACCACAGCGAAACCGAGCTGATGCGCTACCTGCGCCGCCTGGCCGACAAGGACCTGGCGCTGGACCGCAGCATGATCCCGCTGGGCTCGTGCACCATGAAGCTCAACGCTGCCAGCGAAATGATCCCGGTGACCTGGGCCGAATTCGGCAACCTGCACCCGTTCGCCCCGGCCGCGCAGAGCCAGGGCTACCTGCAGATGACCAACGAGCTGGAGGCCATGCTCTGCGCCGCCACCGGCTACGACGCCGTGTCGCTGCAGCCCAACGCCGGCTCCCAGGGTGAGTACGCAGGCCTCTTGGCCATCCGCGCCTACCACCGCAGCCGTGGCGAAGGCCACCGCGACATCTGCCTGATCCCGTCTTCGGCCCACGGCACCAACCCGGCGACCGCGCACATGGCCGGCATGCGCGTGGTGGTCACCGCCTGTGATGCCCGTGGCAACGTCGATGTCGAAGACCTGCGGGCCAAGGCCATCGAACACCGCGAGCGCCTGGCTGCGATCATGATCACCTACCCTTCGACCCATGGCGTGTTCGAGGAAGCGATCGGCGAAATCTGCGCGATCATTCACGACAATGGCGGCCAGGTTTACATCGACGGCGCCAACATGAATGCCATGGTCGGCCTCTGCGCGCCAGGCAAGTTCGGCGGCGACGTGTCGCACCTGAACCTGCACAAGACGTTCTGCATCCCGCACGGCGGTGGCGGTCCGGGCGTCGGCCCGATCGGCGTCAAGTCGCACCTGGCGCCATTCCTGCCAGGCCACGCTGCGCTTGAAAACACCGAGGGCGCAGTGTGCGCCGCGCCGTTCGGCAGCGCCAGCATCCTGCCTATCACCTGGATGTACATTCGCATGATGGGCGGTGCTGGCCTCAAGCGTGCCTCGCAAATGGCGATCCTCAACGCCAACTACATCGCCCGCCGCCTGGAAGAGCACTATCCTGTCCTCTACACCGGCGGCAATGGCCTGGTCGCCCACGAGTGCATCCTCGACCTGCGCCCGCTCAAGGAGACCAGCGGCATCAGCGTCGATGACGTGGCCAAGCGCCTGATCGACTTCGGTTTCCATGCACCGACCATGTCGTTCCCGGTGGCCGGTACGCTGATGATCGAACCGACCGAAAGCGAGTCCAAGGAAGAACTGGATCGCTTCTGCGATGCAATGATCCAGATTCGCGAAGAGATTCGCGCGGTGGAAAACGGCAGCCTGGACAAGGACGACAACCCGCTGAAGAACGCACCTCACACCGCGGCCGAGCTGGTTGGCGAATGGGCCCATGGCTACAGCCGCGAGCAGGCGGTATACCCACTGCCGAGCCTGGTGGAAAGCAAGTACTGGCCGCCGGTCGGCCGGGTCGACAACGTGTTCGGCGACCGCAACCTGGTCTGCGCCTGCCCGTCGATCGAGAGCTATCAGGACGCCTGATAGCCCTCGGCCCTGCATTCACACTGTGGATGCTGGAGCACTGTGGGAGCGGGCTTGCCCCGCGAATGCGATGGTGGCTTTACCGACGCTTTCGCGGGTCAAGCCCGCTCCCACACAGTTCACCTAAACCTTTCAGAACTGGTTAGGAGGTTCCCATGTCTTTGAGCGTCTTCGACCTGTTCAAGATCGGCATCGGCCCCTCCAGCTCGCACACGGTCGGCCCGATGCGCGCCGCTGCACGCTTTGCCGAAGGGCTGCGCCGCGATGGCCTGCTGACCAGCACCGTTTGCGTCAAGGCCGAGCTGTATGGCTCCCTTGGTGCCACCGGTAAGGGCCACGGCAGCGACAAGGCGGTATTGCTCGGCCTGGAAGGCGAGCATCCGGATACCGTCGACACCGAAGCCATCCCCGCCCGCCTGCAGGCCATCCGCACCCGCGGCCAGCTCAGCCTGCTGGGTGAGCAGACCATCGCCTTCAATGAAAAGCAACACCTGGCGATGATCCGCAAGCCCTTGGCCTACCACCCCAACGGCATGATCTTTCGTGCATTCGATGCTGCCGGGTTGCAAATCCGCAGCCGCGAGTACTACTCGGTGGGCGGCGGGTTCGTGGTCGACGAGGGCGCCGCCGGCCAGGACCGAATCGTCGAGGACAGCACGCTGCTGGCCTACCCGTTCAAGACCGCCAAGGAACTGCTCGGCCACTGCACCGCACAGCACCTGTCGATCAGCCAGGTGATGCTGGCCAACGAGGCCGCCTGGCGCCCGGAAGCCGAGACCCGCGCCGGGTTGCTGCGCATCTGGCAAGTCATGCAGGACTGCGTCGAGGCCGGCTGCCGCCATGAGGGCATCTTGCCCGGTGGGCTGAAGGTCAAGCGCCGCGCGCCGGCGTTGTACCGCCAGCTCAGCCGTCACCCGGAAGCCAGCCTGCGTGATGCCCTGTCGGTACTCGACTGGGTCAACCTCTACGCGCTGGCGGTCAATGAGGAAAATGCCTACGGCGGGCGTGTGGTCACTGCACCGACCAACGGCGCGGCGGGTATCGTCCCTGCGGTACTGCACTACTACATGCGCTTCGTCCCGGGTGCCAGCGAGGACGGCGTTGTGCGCTTCCTGCTTACCGCTGCCGCGATCGGCATCCTCTACAAGGAGAATGCCTCGATTTCCGGGGCCGAGGTCGGCTGCCAGGGTGAGGTCGGCGTGGCCTGTTCGATGGCCGCAGGCGCCCTGTGCGAAGTGATGGGCGGTACTGCGCAGCAAGTGGAGAACGCCGCCGAAATCGGCATGGAACACAACCTCGGCCTGACCTGCGACCCCATCGGCGGCCTGGTTCAGGTGCCCTGCATCGAGCGCAACGCCATGGGCTCGGTGAAAGCCATCAATGCCGTGCGCATGGCCCTGCGCGGCGACGGGCAGCACTACGTGTCGCTCGACAAGGTGATCCGCACCATGCGCCAGACTGGCGCCGACATGAAAAGCAAATACAAGGAGACCGCCCGCGGCGGTCTGGCCGTCAACATCATCGAATGTTGACCCGACAATAACCAAGGAGTCATCGATGTCCGAAACACTGCAAAAGACCCCGCTGCACGCCCTGCACCTGGAACTGGGCGCGCGCATGGTGCCATTCGCCGGCTTCGACATGCCGGTGCAGTACCCGCTGGGCGTGCTCAAGGAGCACCTGCATACCCGCGAACAGGCCGGCCTGTTCGACGTCTCGCACATGGGCCAGATCATCCTGCGTGGCGCCGATGCAGCCAAGGCGCTGGAGTCGCTGGTACCGGTGGACATCATCGACTTGCCTGAAGGGATGCAGCGCTATGCCATGTTTACCAACGAACAAGGCGGTATCCTCGACGACCTGATGGTTGCCAACCTCGGTGACGATACCCTGTTCCTGGTAGTCAATGCCGCCTGCAAGGATCAGGACCTGGCGCACCTGCAGAAGCACATCGGCGCACGATGCGAAGTAAAACCGCTGTTCGAGGCCCGCGCTCTGCTTGCCCTGCAGGGCCCGGCTGCGGTCAAGGTGCTGGAACGCCTGGCGCCGGAAGTGGCTGGCATGACCTTCATGCAGTTCCGTCCGGTGAAACTGCTGGGCGAAGACTGCTTCGTCAGCCGCTCGGGCTATACCGGCGAAGACGGCTACGAGATCTCGGTGCCGGCCGGCGCTGCCGAAGCCCTGGCGCGTCGCCTGCTGGCCGAACCCGAGGTGCAGCCTATCGGCCTGGGTGCCCGTGACTCGTTGCGCCTGGAAGCGGGCCTGTGCCTTTATGGCCACGACATGAACACCGAGACCACCCCGGTCGAAGCCAGCCTGCTGTGGGCAATTTCCAAAGTACGCCGTGCCGATGGCGCACGTGCCGCAGGCTTTCCGGGTGCCGAGGCGATATTTGCCCAGCAGCGCGATGGCGTGGCGCGTAAACGCGTGGGCTTGCTGCCACAGGAACGTACGCCAGTACGTGAAGGCGCGGATATTGTCGATGCAGACGATAAACACGTCGGCAAAGTATGCAGCGGCGGCTTTGGGCCGACACTCGGCGCCCCTGTAGCAATGGGTTATATCGATAGTGATCTGGCTGTAATCGACACCCCACTGTTTGCCGTGGTGCGCGGCAAGAAGGTTGCCTTGAAAGTCAGCAAAATGCCTTTCGTTGCACAGCGTTACTACCGTGGCTGAAGGTAGCGCCTGAGGTGTGCGGGCAGGTGCTTCATATTCGATTTCGAACCTGCCCAATAACTTTTGAACATGGCGCCAGGCCAGGCGCCACGGCGTTTCCGACAAATTTGTCGGTTATCGGCAAAAGGCGAATTTTCTATACGACCAAGGGCTTGTTTTTTTCGCGGGAGTTGGCGTAGAGTCAACGCACTGTGTTTGCATGGGTCGCAACAGTTCGTGACCTGGGCCAGTAGCCGAGATTTGCTACAACCCGTTCGACGTCTCTTACTTTCCTGCAACCCAGCCCAGTACTCTTTCACTCATATATAACGTGAAAGAAACTGTCATCAAAATTCAAGCTTCATAGGAAATAAGACAATGGCTGAGCGTCAGAACGGTACCGTCAAGTGGTTCAATGACGAGAAAGGTTACGGTTTCATCACCCCAGAAAGCGGTCCGGATCTGTTCGTGCACTTCCGTGCCATCGAAGGTAACGGCTTCAAGAGCCTGAAAGAAGGCCAGAAGGTCACCTTCGAAGCAGTCCAAGGCCAGAAAGGCATGCAGGCTGACAAGGTTCAAGTCGCCGGCTAAGGCTCCCGACTTCGAAGAAAAGCCCCTGCCCGGTGCAGGGGTTTTTTTTTGCCCGTAGAATAGCGGCTTCGCCATTCGGAGCTGTTCTGCATGTCCAAGCCTCTGCTTTCCCCCCAGGGTGATTTCCCACCGGTCGGCCTGGGCCGACGCCTGGCGGCGATGTTCTACGACTTCCTGCTGTGCACGGCGCTGCTGATCGTCACCGCCGGGGCTTACAAGTTGATCCAGATGGCGATCATCGGCGAAGCCCGCATGCGTGAACTGACCGAAGCCGGCGCACTGGATGGTGACCCACTGCTCTCGACCGTTCTGCTGTTCGCCCTGTTCGGCTTCTTCGCCAAGTTCTGGACCCACGGTGGTCAGACCTTGGGCATGCAGGTGTGGGGCGTGCGCGTGCAGAATGCCGATGGCAGCGCGATCAGCCTGTGGCAGGCACTGCTGCGCTTCGTGGTATCGATTGCCTCCTGGCTGTGCCTGGGGCTTGGGTTCTTCTGGTCGCTGATCGACAAGCGCAAGCGCGGTTGGCACGACATCTACTCTGAAACCCAGTTGGTACGGGTGCCGAAGCAGAAAAAGTAGACACAAAAAAGCCGACCCTGAGGTCGGCTTTTCAGCTATTGCGAACCGTCAACCGGCGCGACGCAACAACCACACGCCAGCCAGGGCACAGATGCCCGCCGGGATCACTACCGCCAGCAGTGGCGGGAAGCCGAACACCTGGCTCGACGGGCCCAGCAGATCCTGGCCAATGCGGAATGCAAAGCCCACCAGCACACCGGTGAACACGCGCTGGCCGAGGGTGACCGAACGCAGCGGGCCGAAGATGAAGGAAATGGCCATCAATACCAGCGCTGCGGTCACCAGCGGCTGCATCACCTTGGTCCAGAACGCCAGCCAGTAACGGGCGTTGTTCAGGCCCTGGTCGGACAGGTAATGGATGTAGTCCCACAACCCGGTGATCGACAACGAATCGGGGGCCATGATCACTGTATTGAGCAGTTGCGGCGTCAGCGAAACATCCCAGCGCTCGGTCGGTGCCTTCACCACTTCGGTGTGATCACCGCGGAAAAACGTGGTGCTGATGTCGCTGAGCGTCCAGTGGTCATCGTTGTACTGGGCGCGACGGGCAAAACTCGACGTCTGGATCTTGCGCTCGTTGTCGAAGGTGTAGCGAGTAACGCCCAGCAGCAGGCCGTTAGGCTGCACCGAGTTGATGTGCACGAACTCCTCGCCCTGGCGGTGCCACATGCCATGTTTGGAGCTTTGCGCTTCTCCACCGCCCTGGGCCAGGGAGCGGTCGGCCTGGGCCTTGTTCTCGGTGACCGGGGCAACGTATTCACCAATCAGCACGCCGACCAGCATCAGCACCAGCATTGGCTTCATCACCGCCCAGACGATGCGGCCGATGGAGACACCGGCAGCGCGCATGATGGTCAGCTCGCTGTTGCTGGCCAGGCTGCCGAGGCCGATCAGGCAGCCGATCAGCGCCGCCATCGGCAGCATTTCGTACAGCCGGCGAGGTGCCGTCAGCAGGACGAAATTACCCGCGTCCAGCAAGGTGTAGGTATCGCTCAGTTCACCCATCTCGTCGATGAAGGCGAACAGCGAGGCCAGGCCGAGGATGATCCCCAGCACGGCCAGAATGGCCAGCAGCACGCTCATGCCGATGTAGCGGTCGAGTTTAGCCACGGGCCACCTCCGCACGACGAGCAGCCATTTTCAGGCGCAGCGGTTCCCAATACATCAGGGCCAGGCCGATCATCAGGAACAGGCCATGCACCCACCAGATACCCAGGCCAATCGGCAATTTGCCTTTCTCCAGGGCGCCGCGTACGGAAATCAGCATTGTCAGGTAGGCCATGTACAGAAGAATCGCCGGCAGCAGCTTGAGGAAGCGGCCCTGGCGCGGGTTGACCTTGGCCAGCGGGACCGCCATCAGGGTCACGATGAACACCAGGATCGGCAGCGAAAGGCGCCATTGCAGCTCGGCACGCTCACGCAGGTCGCTCTTGCCGAACAGCTCAAGGGTCGGGATCGCTTCGCGATCGGTCACGTCTTCGGCCACTTCCGGCTTTGGCAGCAAGACACCATAGGTGTCGTACTTGATGGCGCGGTAATCGGCCTGGCCCGGGTTACCGTCGTAGCGGTAGCCGTTCTCCAGCACCAGGTAGCGATTGCCATCGGCCTGGATTTCCTGGTGGCCTTTTTCCGCGACCAGCACCGACGGCGCACGGTCCTTGGTCTTGTCCTGGTTGAAGCGCTTCTCGGAAATGAACACCCCGCCCAGCTTGACGCGGTCGTCCGACAGTTGCTCGGTGTAGGTGACCCGCGAGCCGTCGCGCAAGGTCTGGAAGCGCCCCGGCACCAAGGTGTCGAACTCGGTCATGGCATCTTGCTGGGCAACGATCTTCTGCACCTGGGCAACGCCCAGTGGTGACAGGCTCAGGCTCAGCCAGGCAACCAGCAGAGCGACCAGTGCCGCCGGCGCCATGGTCAGGGCCAGCAGACGCTGCTGGCTCATGCCGGTCGCCGACAGGACGGTCATTTCGCTTTCCAGGTACAGCCGGCCGTAGGCCAGGAGAATGCCGAGGAACAGACCCAACGGCAAAATCAGCTGCAGGAAACCTGGCATGCGGAAACCCATGATCAGGAACAGCACGCCTGGGTCGAGGATGCCCTGGGCCGCCTGGGCCAGGTACTTGATGAAGCGCCCGCTCATGATGATCACCAGCAGCACGGCGCTGACGGCGCTCAAGGTCACCAGGACCTCGCGGGACAGATAACGAAAGACGATCAAACCAGACACTCCTGGGTTGTCAGGGGCGGACTGCCAAACATTGGCCTGTGACAGCCAGGACCAAAGCCGGTTCGCCTGAGGCGAACCTCCATGTAAAGTGCGCGCATTATCCTGTGATTGGCCGCGCCTGTCACTTGGCTGCGCATGAAGGCCAACATCGGGGTTGTCAGCACGCTGGCGGGAGGCTCAAACTGGCAGCTTTTCCACTGGCACGCGGCAACGCGGCCAGGCCCGTCCAGAGCGCGAAAACGCATAGCGCCAACTGCATAGATCATTCGGGGACCCTGACATGGAACTGGTTGTAAAAAGCGTAGCTGCTGCATCCGTAAAAACCGCCACTCTGGTCGTACCGGTGGGTGAAGGGCGCAAGCTCGGGGCCGTTGCCAAGGCCGTCGACCAAGCCAGCGAAGGCGCCATCAGCGCGGTACTCAAGCGTGGCGACCTGGCCGGCAAGCCTGGCCAGACCCTGTTGCTGCAGAGCGTGCCGGGCCTGAAGGCCGAGCGCGTGCTGCTGGTCGGCAGCGGCAAGGACGATGCCCTCGGTGACCGCGCATGGCGCAAACTGGTCGCCAGCGTGGCCGGCGTGCTCAAGGGCCTCAACGGCGGCGATGCCGTGCTGGCCCTGGACGATATCGCGGTCAGCCACCGCGACGCCCACTACGGCAAGTACCGCCTGCTGGCCGAGACCCTGCTCGACGGCGAATACGTGTTCGATCGTTTCAAGAGCCAGAAGGCCGAGCCGCGCGCCCTGAAGAAGGTCACCCTGCTGGCCGACAAGGCCGGCCTGGCCGAGGTCGAACGCGCCGTAAGGCACGCCAGCGCCATTGCCACCGGCATGGCCTTCACCCGCGACCTGGGCAACCTGCCGCCTAACCTGTGCCACCCGAGCTACCTGGCCGAGCAGGCCAGGGAACTGGGCAAGGCCCACAAGGGCCTGAAGGTCGAAGTGCTGGACGAGAAGAAGATCAAGGACCTGGGCATGGGCGCGTTCTATGCCGTGGGCCAGGGCAGCGACCAGCCACCACGCCTGATCGTGCTCAACTACCAGGGCGGCAAGAAGGCCGACAAGCCGTTCGTGCTGGTAGGCAAGGGCATCACCTTCGATACCGGCGGCATCAGCCTCAAGCCAGGCGCCGGCATGGATGAAATGAAATTCGACATGTGCGGCGCCGCCAGCGTGTTCGGCACCCTGCGCGCAGTCCTCGAACTGCAGCTGCCGATCAACCTGGTGTGCCTGCTGGCCTGCGCCGAAAACATGCCGAGCGGCGGTGCCACCCGCCCGGGCGACATCGTCACCACCATGAGTGGCCAGACCGTCGAAATCCTCAACACTGACGCCGAAGGCCGCCTGGTGCTGTGCGACACCCTCACCTACGCCGAGCGCTTCAAGCCACAGGCGGTGATCGACATCGCTACCCTGACCGGCGCCTGCATCGTCGCCCTGGGCAGCCACACTTCCGGCCTCATGGGCAACAACGACGACCTGGTCGGCCAACTGCTCGATGCCGGCAAGCGTGCCGATGACCGTGCCTGGCAGCTGCCGCTGTTCGACGAGTACCAGGAGCAACTGGACAGCCCGTTCGCTGACATGGGCAACATCGGTGGGCCCAAGGCGGGCACCATCACCGCTGGCTGCTTCCTGTCGCGCTTCGCCAAGGCCTACAACTGGGCGCACCTGGACATTGCCGGCACGGCCTGGATCAGTGGCGGCAAGGACAAGGGCGCTACCGGTCGCCCGGTCCCGCTGCTGACCCAGTACCTGCTGGACCGCGCTGGCGCCTGAAGCCGTGAAGCCGGCGATGCCCGTGGCATCGCCGGCTGGCAGAGCACACCATGAGCAAAGTCGATTTCTATATCCTGCCCACCGACGCGTTGTCGGCGCGGCTGGATTTCGCCTGCAAGCTGTGCGAGAAGGCCTGGCGCCTTGGCCACCGGGTCTACCTGCACTGCCAGGACGCCGAACAGCGTACCGAACTGGATCAACGCCTGTGGCGTTTCAAGGGCGAAGCCTTCGTGCCCCACGACCTCGCCGAAGTGCACCCAGATGCCACGGTAGCCTTGGGCCTTGCCGACGATGCTGGCGAGCACCGTGACCTGCTGATCAACCTCGGTGCCGGTGTGCCAGGGTTCGTCGGCCAGTTCGAGCGGGTTGCCGAGATCGTGGTCGAGGAACCCGGCATTCGCCAATCGGCCCGCGAGCGGTTCCGTTTCTACCGTGAACAGGGCTATGCTCTGCAAGACCACCGCTTACAGCGACTTTAACGACGATGGACAAGCCTTCCGCCCTACCCGATTCCGCTCATCTGCTGGACGATCTGGAGTCGATTCGCCAACTGCTCGGCGATGCCGACCTGCAGCCGCCGCTGCTGACCGAAACAGTCGAGCAGATTCCGTTGTTGCTCGATGTGCCCGCAGGTACCACCGCGCCAGCGCCTGCAGCCGAGCCCGTGGCCGCTGAGCCCGAGGATGATCCGCAAACCCGCCGCCAGGACACGCTGTTGCACCTGGAGAGCGAATTGCGTGCCGCTGCGCAGATGATCATGCAGGACGTGATCAACGACTTCACCCCGCATATCGAGAACGAAATCAAGCGCCGCCTGGATGCGCGGATCGAACGTCTGATCAAACGCTCCGAGTAAACTCAGAATCGGCGGCGCCTGCTTCGCGGGCGCCACTGTTCCGACAGTTGTCAGCAGCTTGTCGCCTGCGGCCCCCAGCTTGGTTATACTTCCCGGCTTTCCCGAATAAATGCACAGGGTCCCGCCGCGCATGGATAAGACCTACCAGCCGCACGCCATCGAAACTTCCTGGTACAACACCTGGGAGTCCGAGAACTATTTCGCTCCACAAGGTGCAGGCGAGTCCTACACCATCATGATCCCGCCACCGAACGTGACGGGCAGCCTGCACATGGGCCACGGCTTCAACAACGCGATCATGGACGCCCTGATCCGCTTCCGCCGCATGCAAGGCCGCGACACCCTGTGGCAGCCTGGTACCGACCACGCCGGTATCGCCACGCAGATGCTGGTCGAGCGCCAGCTCGAAGCCAAGGGCCAGAACCGCCACGACCTGGGCCGTGAAAAGTTTTTGGAAAAAGTCTGGGAGTGGAAGGATCAGTCCGGTGGCAACATCAGCCGCCAGATCCGCCGCCTGGGCTCGTCGGTCGACTGGAGCCGCGAGCGCTTCACCATGGACGACGGCCTGTCCGAAGCCGTCAAGGAAGCCTTCGTCCGCCTGCATGAGGACGGCCTGATCTACCGCGGCAAGCGCCTGGTCAACTGGGACACCAAGCTGCACACGGCCATCTCCGACCTCGAAGTGGAAAACCACGACGAGAAGGGCCACCTGTGGAACCTGCGCTACCCGCTTGCCGATGGCGCCAAGACCGCCGAGGGCAAGGACTACCTGGTAGTCGCCACCACCCGCCCGGAGACCCTGCTGGGTGACGCCGCCGTTGCCGTCAACCCGACCGACGAGCGCTACCAGGCCCTGATCGGCAAATTCGTCGAACTGCCGCTGGTTGGCCGTCGCATCCCGATTATCGCCGATGACTATTGCGATCCGGAGTTCGGCACCGGCTGCGTGAAGATCACCCCTGCCCACGACTTCAATGACTACGAAGTCGGCAAGCGCCACAACCTGCCGCTGCTGAACATTTTCGACAAGAACGCCCTGGTGCTGTCCGCCGCCCAGGCCTTCAACCTCGACGGCAGCGTCAACGAGCAGGTCGATACCAGCCTGCCGGCCCAGTACGCCGGCCTCGACCGCTTCGTCGCACGCAAGCAGATCGTGGCCGACCTGGACGCCCAGGGCCTGCTGGTGAGCATCGACGATCACGCCCTGAAAGTGCCGAAAGGCGACCGTTCGGGTACCGTCATCGAGCCGTGGCTGACCGACCAGTGGTACGTTTCCACCAAGCCGTTGGCAGAGCCGGCCATCGAAGCCGTGGAAGATGGCCGCATCCAGTTCGTGCCCAAGCAGTACGAGAACATGTACTTCTCCTGGATGCGTGACATCCAGGACTGGTGCATCAGCCGCCAGCTGTGGTGGGGCCACCGCATTCCGGCCTGGTACGACGAGGCCGGCCAGGTCTATGTCGGCCGCAATGAAGAAGAAGTCCGCGCCAAGCACAACCTCGGCAGCGAAGTGAAACTGCGCCAGGACGACGACGTGCTCGACACCTGGTTCAGCTCGGGCCTGTGGACCTTCTCGACCCTGGGCTGGCCGGAGCAGACCGAGTTCCTGAAGAAGTTCCACAGCACTGACGTGCTGGTGACTGGCTTCGATATCATCTTCTTCTGGGTTGCACGCATGATCATGCTGACCATGCACCTGATCAAGAACGAGGACGGCACCCCGCAGGTACCGTTCAAGACCGTGTACGTGCACGGCCTGGTGCGCGATGGCCAGGGCCAGAAGATGTCCAAGTCCAAGGGCAACGTGCTCGACCCGCTGGACATCGTCGACGGCATCACCCTCGATGCCCTGCTGGAGAAGCGCACCAGCGGCATGATGCAGCCCAAGCTGGCCGAAAAGATCGCCAAGCAGACCAAGGCCGAGTTCCCGGAGGGCATCGCCAGCTACGGCACCGACGCCCTGCGCTTCACCTTCTGCTCGCTGGCCTCCACCGGCCGCGACATCAAGTTCGACATGGGCCGCGTCGAAGGCTACCGCAACTTCTGCAACAAGATCTGGAACGCCGCCCGCTACGTGCTGGACAAGGGCGAGGACTGCGGCCAGAACGGCGAAGCTTACGAGCTGTCGCTGGCTGACCGCTGGATCATCTCGCAGTTGCAGCGCACCGAAGCCGAAGTGACCCGCCAGCTCGAGCAGTTCCGCTTCGACCTGGCCAGCCAGGCGCTGTACGAGTTCATCTGGAACCAGTATTGCGACTGGTATCTGGAGCTCTCCAAGCCGGTACTCTGGGACGAAAACGCTCCGGTCGAACGCGCCCGTGGCACCCGTCGCACCCTGGTACGCGTGCTGGAAGTGGCACTGCGCCTGGCGCACCCGTTCATGCCGTTCATCACCGAGGAAATCTGGCAGCGCATCGCGCCACTGGCCGGCATCGAAGGCAAGACCATCATGCTGCAACCATGGCCGGTGGCCAACGAAAGCCGCATCGATGCTGCCGCAGAAGGCGATATCGAATGGCTCAAGGAGCTGATGGTCGGCCTGCGCAACATCCGCGCCGAGATGAACATCGGCCCGGGCAAGCCACTGCCGCTGTTCCTGAAGAACGCCAACGCCGATGACCAGCGTCGCCTGCAGGAAAACGAAGCCCTGCTGAAGAAGCTGGCCAAGGTCGAATCGTTCACCGTGCTCGGCGATGCCGACGAAGCACCGCTGTCGGCCACCGCACTGGTTGGCGACCTGCAGGTGCTGGTGCCCATGGCCGGCCTGATCGACAAGGACGCCGAACTGGCTCGCCTGAGCAAAGAAATCCAGCGTCTGCAAGGTGAAGTCCAACGCGTGGGCGGCAAACTGTCGAACGCCGCCTTCGTCGACAAGGCACCGCCTGCGGTGATCGAGAAGGAGCGCGCCAAGCTGGCCGAGTCCGAGCAGGCTTTGGCCAACTTCACCGAGCAGCACGCGCGGATTGCAGCGCTGTAAATCTGATGGACCGCTGGGGCCGCGTTGCGGCCCTTTCGCGACACAAGGCCGCTCCTACAGGGACGGTGCCGGTTTGACAGGCGCCGCTATCCTGTAGGAGCGGCCTTGTGTCGCGATTGGGCTGCAAAGCAGCCCCACGGCCTGAAACACCGGATCCGACCATGACCGACAAACCCACCCTGCACCCGCGCAACCGCCACCAGGGCCGCTACGACTTCCCCAGCCTGATCAAGGCCCACCCTGATCTGGCCCGCTTCACCATCACCAACCCCCACGGCAAACCCAGTATCGACTTCGCCAACCCCGAAGCCGTGAGGGTGTTCAACCGAGCCCTGCTCAAAGCCCAATACGGCATCCAGCACTGGGACATCCCGGCCGACTACCTGTGCCCGCCAATTCCCGGCCGCGCCGACTACATCCACGTGGCCGCCGACCTGCTGGCCGAGGACAACGCCGGCGAAGTACCCGGAGGCGCCCAGGTTCGCGTGCTGGATATCGGCGTGGGCGCCAACTGCATCTACCCGCTGCTCGGTCATAGCGATTACCGTTGGCGCTTCATTGGCTCGGACATCGACCCGGTTGCGCTGGCCTCGGCCAAGGCCATCGTCCAGGCCAACGGCTTGAGCAAAGGCATCAGCCTGCGCCAGCAAGCCAACCGCAAGCACATCTTCAGCGGCCTGCTGCAAGAGGATGAACGCTTCGACCTGACCCTGTGCAACCCGCCCTTCCATGCCTCGCGCGAAGAAGCCACCCGTGGTAGCCAGCGCAAGTGGAAGAACCTTGGCAAGCAAGACCCCAAGCGCAAACTGCCGGTGCTCAACTTCGGCGGCCAGAACAACGAACTGTGGTGCGAGGGCGGCGAGATCCGCTTCGTCACCCAGCTGGTCGACGAAAGCGCGCAGTACGCACAACAGGTACTGTGGTTTACCAGCCTGGTGTCCAAGGCCAGTAACCTGCCTGGCATCGAGGCAGCGCTGAAAAAGGCCGGCGCCAAGGCCGTGCGCATCGCCGAGATGGGCCAGGGCCAGAAGCAAAGCCGCATGGTCGCCTGGAGCTTCCACGACGACAGCGCACGCCACGCCTGGCACGCCAGGCGCAAATCGCAGGCATGAAAAAACCGCGCCCGGGCAAGCCGGGCGCGGTTTCGTCAATGCGTCAGCAGATCACTTGTTGACGGCGTCGGTCAGGCCTTTGGCCGGAACGAACTTGACGACTTTCTTGGCAGCGATTTCGATGGCGGCGCCAGTCGAAGGGTTGCGACCGGTACGGGCAGGACGCTCGGAGACTTTCAGCTTGCCGATGCCTGGCAGGGTGATTTCGGCGCCGTTTTCCAGTTGGTCGGCAACGATCTGGCCCAGCTGCTCCAGCGCGTTACGAGCGGTGGTTTTTGGCGCGTCGATGGCTTCAGCGATATCGGCAATCAGTTGGTCTTTGGTCAATGCCATGGTGGTGTTCCTTCCCTATCATTCAGTAGTTATGCGGCGTGCTACGACGTTATCGGGCCAGCCCCTGTGTTCTGGAGGGCCGCGCCAATCGCGAATGTAGATACGTAAATCGGCGTTTGGTTCGACACGGCATGAGCACGCTGCCGGCAATGCGCCACATGAGGGGCGCAAGACGGCGCAAAGCTACCACAGGAATGGATAAATATCCGCTACCCGCTTCGATTTAGTGCAGGTTTTTCGGGGGTTTCAGCCGAAAACCTACAAATTTGAACAAAAAACGAACAACCGGCATTTCCGCCAACATCCGGCCACTGCAGCGCCTGTTCTCTGGGGTAAACTGGACGACTTTTGCAGCGCGGCCTGTGGCCGCCCCAGACTCACCGAGAATTCCATGCCAATCCGTCATTGCATCGTTCACCTGATCGACAAGAAGCCCGATGGCAGCCCCGCCGTGCTCCATGCACGGGATACCGAGCTGGGCGCATCGGACGCCATCGAAAACCTCCTGGCCGACCTCAACGAAAGCTACAACGCCAAGCAAGGCAAGGCCTGGGGCTTCTTCCACGGCGAGTCCGGCGCCTACCCGCTGAGCGGCTGGTTGAAGCAGTACCTGGAAGACGAAAAAGACTTCACCGCGTTCAGCCGGACGGCGGTCGAGCACCTGCAGAAACTGATGGAAGAGTCCAACCTCTCCACCGGCGGCCATATCCTGTTCGCCCATTACCAGCAAGGCATGACCGACTACCTGGCCATCGCCCTGCTGCACCACAGCGAGGGCGTGGCGGTGAACGCCGAGCTGGACGTGACGCCGTCGCGCCACCTCGACCTTGGCCAGCTGCACCTGGCAGCGCGCATCAACCTGTCCGAGTGGAAGAACAACCAGAACTCCAAGCAGTACATCTCGTTCATCAAAGGCAAGAACGGCAAGAAGGTGTCGGATTACTTCCGCGACTTCATCGGCTGCCAGGAAGGCGTCGACGGCCCGGGCGAAACGCGCACCCTGCTCAAGGCCTTCAGCGACTTCGTCGAAAGCGAGGACCTGCCGGAGGAAGCCGCCCGCGAGAAGACCCAGACCTTGGTCGAATACGCCACCACCCAGACCAAGCTGGGCGAACCGGTGACCCTGGAAGAGCTGTCGAGCCTGATCGATGAAGACCGCCCTAAGGCGTTCTACGACCACATCCGCAACAAGGACTACGGCCTGTCGCCGGAAATCCCCGCTGACAAGCGCACCCTCAACCAGTTCCGCCGCTTCACCGGGCGTGCCGAAGGCCTGTCGATCAGCTTCGAAGCGCACCTGCTGGGTGACAAGGTGGAGTATGACGAGGCCGCCGGCACCCTGATCATCAAAGGCCTGCCGACCACGCTGGTGGACCAGCTCAAGCGCCGCAAGGACTGATCAGTCGGCCACATAGGAGGCCACCAGCGCCTCCTTGGCCGACTTGCGCAATTTCTTCACCAGGCGCTCCTGGCGCAGCGCCTCGCCTTTGTCCGGCCACTGTTCGACATAGACCAGCGCCTGCGCCGGGCTGGTCTTGAAATAGCGCGCGCCCTGGCCTTTCTGGTGGGCAGCGAAACGCCGTTGCGGGTTATCGCTGATACCGCAGTACAGCGAGCCATTGGCCGCCCGCACCAGGTACACGTACCACGGTTTGCACTGCGGCGTTTCGGCGACTTCTTTGACGATGTTCATGGCCGACAGCTTAACCGCTCATCTGGCTTGCTGGAACGCTCGCAGCCCGTTGAAAGCCTGCTGGCGCACCTTGTTCTGCAGCATCGGCGACCACCCCAGCAACGCCCCTGGCGCACCCAGCGCCTGACGCGACCAGCGCCACAAGCTGAAGCTGTCGTCGTGCTGGCAGATCAGCCCATCGCGCATGACGAAGCGCGCCTGGATGTCGTTGACCACGGTACGGCCGGTCTGACTGAACAGGTAAGTGGCCACCCAGTGCGCGCAGCCGCTGCGCTCATCGGCACGGACCTGGTCGAAGGTCAGCGAGAAATCCTTGGCGCGGGCGGTCAGCATGCGCCACATGTCACCCGCGTCACGGCCGCGCAGGGTGCCGAACACCGGGTCGCTGAAGACGATGTCGTCGCTGTAGCAGGCCACCATGGCCTCGGCGTCCAGGCGCTGGAAGGCCTGGTAGAAGCGCGTGATCAGGTCGCGGTTGGCGTCAGTCATGGAAGCAGGTCCGTGCTGGGAGTGGGAAGCAGCACAATAATCTGCCCCACCTGCATACGCCAGTGCCGGCCTCTTCGCGGGTAAACCCGCTCCCACCGGGATCGTGCAAAACCCGAAGCTTGCAAGGAACCTGTGGGAGCGGGTTCACCCGCGAAGAGGCCCGGGAGACCGCCCTTGATGTCACAGTTTTTCGCTGGTCACCTGCACATGCATAGCCCGCCCGGCACCGAGCCCGAACACGATTGCACCGATGCCCAACACTGCGAAAATCCAGCCCACCGCCGCCCACCCCCCGGTCAGGTCATGCACCAGGCCAACCGCGAACGGGCCCATGGACGCCAAGGTATAACCCACGCCCTGGGCCATGCTCGACAGGTTCGCCGCCACATGGGCATCCTTCGAGCGCAGCACGATCAGCGTCAGGGCCAGGGCGAAAGTACCGCCTTGCCCCAGCCCCAGCAGCACCGCCCACCCCCACAGCCCGTCGAGGGGGGCGTACAGGCAACCGAACAGCCCTGCCAAGGTGATCAGCATGACCATCACGATGGCCAGCCGCTGGTCCTTGCCGCGGGTCGCCAGCCAGGGGGCGCCCAGCGAACTGATCAGCTGCACGATGACTGAGCCGGACAGTACCAGGCCCGCTTCGGTCGGGCTCAGGCCACGGCCAATGAGGATCGACGGCAGCCAGCCAAAGACGATGTACGCCAGCGACGACTGCAGCCCCATGTACAGTGTTACCTGCCACGCCAGTGGCTCACGCCACAGCCCGCGAACCCGGTAGGCGGCCTTGTGCAGCCCGTGGCCCTGGCGAGCTTGCAGTGACCAGACGAGCATGGCCAGCAGCGCCGGTAGCATCCAGAAACCCAGGCCAAAGGCCCAGCTACCGTCGAAATGTTGCGTCAGCGGCACGGTAGCCCCTGCCGCCATGGCCGCGCCCAGGCACAGGGCCATGGTGTAGACCCCGGTCAAGGTGCCCGCGTGCTGCGGGAAGTCGCGCTTGACGATACCGGGCAACAGCACACCGATGATGCCGATGCTGGCCCCGGCCAGAATGCTGCCGACGAACACGCCGACCGCTCCCAGGGCGCTGCGCACCAGGATCCCCAGCGCCAGGGTCAGGAGGATGCCGAGGATCACCCGCTCGCTGCCGAAGCGGCGCGCCAGGACGGGTGCCAGCGGTGCAAACAGCCCGAGGCAGAGCACCGGCAAGGTGGTCAGCAGGCCGGCCTCGGAGGCATTCAGGCCCAGCCCTGCAGAGACCTGCCCGAGCACCGGCGCCATGCTCGACAATGCCGGGCGCAGGTTCAATGCCACCAGCACCAGGCCCAGCAGCAATAGCCACGGGCGCTTGAGCATCGGCGGTTGTTGTTGCACCAGGGCATCGTCGGCCTCGGCGTCGATCAGCAGTTCTTCCAGTTCACGCTCGCGGGCAGGCGCGTCTCGGGTCAATGGTTCAGCCATGGCCTTCTCGTCTTCAAGATTCAATAAGCGTCCGGCTCAGGGCCTTGGCCCGCTCCGGATCGCGTTGTTCGATGGCGTCGAGGATCTGCCCGTGCAGGTCGAAGGTCGCCTGGCTGCGTGGCACGGTCGCCATGTTGTGTTGCAGCGCTGCGGCCACCACACCGGAAAAGTAGCGATACAGCTCGCTCAGTGCCGGGTTGTGCGCAGCGTCGATCAGGCGCTGGTGAAACACCAGGTCGCAGCTGACATAGGCATCGACATCCCCGTGAAAATGCCCGGCGCTGCCCGCCAGTGCCGCGCGCAGGCCTTGCAGGTCCTCGTCGGTACGGCGCAGCGCCGCCAGGCCGATCGCCTCGGATTCGAGGATGTGCCGGGTTTCGCGGGCCTGCTCCAGCGTGCAGCGCGACATGGCCAGCACGGCCTGCAGCGGGTCTTGGCAGGTGCGCAGGTAGCTGCCGTCACCCTGGCGGATTTCCACCAGGCCGCTGAAGGCCAGCACGCGCATGGCTTCACGCACGGTATTGCGGCTGATGCCCAGCTCCAGTGCCAATTCCGGCTCGGTCGGCAGACGCTGCCCGACTTGCCAGTGCCCTTGCAGGATGCGTTCGCGCATGCGTTCGACTGCCAGTTCGACCAGGGAGCGCTTGGTCAATTCGCTGCTCATTTCATTCAACCAATCATCCGATGAATTTGCAGAGCTTAATGGAACGCCTTCCAGACATCAATTCAACTGGCATTTCTACCAGTTGTCAGCCATGGGCGTGATTGCAACGCTTGCCTGACCTACATCAAGGCAGCCATTCATGTCCATTTCCAAGGTAGTGCGCCTGTTTGCACTGATTGCAGCTGGCCTGTTACTGGGTCTGCTGTTCAAAGGCTGCGACTCCAGACAAGCGCCATTGCAACCCAAGACGCTCATCATCGGGATGGACGGTGTACAGCTGCAGCGTTACGAAGAACTGGGCGGTAAAACCAACCTGCGGCGCCTGTTCTACGGCAAAGCCTATACCGGGAGTGTTACCGGCCACGCCAGCGAACAAGCGACTAACAGTGGGCCCGGCTGGATGACCCTGCTCACCGGCGTATGGGCCAACAAGCATAGGGTGACTTCCAATGCCGAATCTTTGCGGGTCGATCCGCTGTTTCCAAGCCTGTTCAAACGGCTTCGTCATGCCCTGCCAAACGCGTACATCGCCAGTATCGTCAACTGGTCCCCGATCAACACGGCTTACCTGCTGGAGGACGCGCGAGGTAACAATGTGCGCGAAAGCGGCCTTAGCGATGAGCAAGTCACCACCCGGACCCTGGACATCCTCGAACACACACCAGCCGACTTCACCTTCATCCAACTCGACGAGCCAGTTGAAGCTGGCAACGCCAGTAGTTTCGGCTCGGCCTACCTGTTCGCGCTGCGTGAAGCAGACGACAGACTGGGGCGGCTTTTGGACAAGGTCGAGGCGCGGGCGTACAAGAATCCGCAGGAGGACTGGCTGGTGATCGTCTGCAGCAGCGACGGCAGTGATTATCAGGATTCAAGGTACGGCGAAGTGACAGAACAGGAGAAGGCGGCGCTCATTGCCAGCAACAAGCCCTGGAACGAGGAATGGATCCGCCCCGGCATTGCAGATGACACCCCGCGTCATGGCTCTGCCGCGCTGACGTCGGTCGCCCCGACTGTGCTCAGGCACATGGGGCTCGACCTGCTGCCAGAATGGGAGCTCGATGGCACTCCACTCCCAGACGTTAGTGGTGCACGCAACGCACGGGCTACTGAAGGCGATGCCAAGGCACGGTGATCACAGAGAAAAATCACCGCGCGTCGAGAAAGTGCTGCCCCACCAGCAGGAGCGGCGCAACCGCTCCTGCTGCTCACAGCAATCAGCCCAGCGCGTCGACCAGCGCCTGGTTCATCTCTGGCGTGCCGATGGTGATGCGCAGGAACTGGGCAATCCGCTCCTGCTTGAAGTGACGCACGATCACCCCTTGTTCACGCAGGCGCGCCGCCAACTGCGCGGCATCCTGCTGTGGGTGGCGGGCGAAGATGAAGTTGGCCGCCGATGGCAGCACCTCGAAGCCCTTTGCAACCAGCTGCTCGACCAACGTTTCACGGCTGTCGATCACTTTGCGGCAGGTTTCCTCGAAGTAGGCCTGATCTTCGAACGCCGCCGCCGCCCCCACGATGGCCATGCGGTCGAGCGGATAGGAGTTGAAGCTGTTCTTGATCCGCTCCAGTGCCTCGATCAGGTCCGGATGGCCGACGGCTAGGCCCACTCGTAGTCCGGCCAGCGATCGGGACTTGGACAAGGTCTGGGTCACCAGCAGGTTGTCGTAGCGGTCCACCAGGCTGATCGCGGTCTCGCCACCAAAGTCGATGTACGCCTCATCCACCACCACCACCGAATCACGGTTGGCTTGCAACAGTTGCTCGATCGCTTGCAGTGGCAGCAGGCAGCCGGTGGGTGCGTTAGGGTTGGGGAAAATGATCCCGGCATTGGGCTTGGCGTAGTCGGCGATGCGGATCTGGAACTGCTCATCCAGTGCCACCTGTTCGAAGGCAATGCCGTACAGGCCGCAATACACCGGATAGAAGCTGTAGCTGACATCCGGGAACAACAGTGGGCCGCGATCATGCTGGAACAGACCGTGGAAGATGTGCGCCAGCACCTCGTCCGAGCCGTTGCCAACGAACACCTGGGCCGGGGTGACGCCGTAATACTCGGCCACAGCCTGCTTGAGCCGGTCGCTGTTCGGGTCCGGATACAGACGCAGGTTATCGTTCAGCTCGTCGCGCATGGCCTCCAGCGCCTTGGGCGACGGGCCATAAGGGTTCTCATTGGTGTTCAGCTTGACCAGGCGGGCCAGCTTTGGCTGTTCGCCCGGCACGTAAGGCACCAGCGCCTTGACGAAGGGGCTCCAGAATCGACTCATGCTCAGTTCCCCTTGTCTTGGGTCAGGATACGGTATTCAGCGCTGCGGGCGTGGGCGGTCAGCGACTCGCCACGGGCCAGGACCGAGGCGGTGTGGCCAAGCTCGGATGCGCCCTGTTCGGAACAGAAGATGATCGACGAACGCTTCTGGAAGTCATATACCCCGAGCGGCGACGAGAAACGTGCGGTGCCTGAAGTCGGCAACACGTGGTTGGGGCCGGCGCAGTAATCGCCCAGCGCTTCGCTGGTGTGGCGGCCCATGAAGATCGCGCCCGCGTGGCGAATCTGTGGCAGCCAGGCCTGCGGGTCGGCAACCGACAGCTCCAGGTGCTCGGGAGCGATGCGGTTGGCCACTTCGATGGCCTGCTGCATGTCGCGCACCTGGATCAGCGCTCCACGGCCGTTGACCGACTTCTCGATGATCTCGGCGCGTTCCATGGTCGGCAGCAGCTTGTCGATGCTGGCGGCCACGCGGTCGAGGAAGGCAGCATCCGGGCTGACCAGGATGGCCTGGGCGTCTTCGTCGTGCTCAGCCTGGGAGAACAGGTCCATGGCGATCCAGTCCGGGTCGGTCTGGCCGTCGCACACCACGAGGATTTCCGACGGGCCGGCGATCATGTCGATACCGACCTGGCCGAACACGTGGCGCTTGGCGGTAGCCACATAAATGTTGCCAGGGCCGACGATCTTGTCTACCTGCGGCACGCTTTCGGTGCCATAGGCCAGGGCGGCCACGGCCTGGGCACCACCGACGGTGAACACCTGGTCGACTCCGGCGATGCAGGCAGCGGCCAGCACCAGTTCATTGACCTCACCACGCGGGGTCGGCACCACCATCACCACTTCGGTGACGCCCGCGACCTTGGCCGGAATCGCGTTCATCAACACCGACGAAGGGTACGACGCCTTGCCGCCGGGCACGTACAGGCCGGCACGGTCCAGCGGGGTGACCTTCTGGCCGAGCACGGTGCCGTCGGCTTCGGTGTACTGCCAGGAGTCCTGCTTCTGCCGTTCGTGGTACAGGCGTACGCGATTGGCGGCTTTCTCCAGGGCTTCACGCTGGCTGTCGGTGATACGGGTCAGGGCCAGTTCCAGGCGCTCGCGGCCAAGGATCAGGTCATCGATGCTTTTGGCGTCAACACCGTCGAAGCGCTGGGTGAACTCCACCAGCGCGGCGTCACCGCGCTCACGCACCGCCTTGATGATGTCGAGCACGCGCTGGTTGACCGCGTCATCGGACACACTTTCCCAGCTCAGCAGATGATCCAGATGTCGGGCGAAATCCGGATCAGCGGCGTTGAGACGGGCAATTGCAGTGGACACGGTCATGGCGAGGGCCTCGATTATTAGCGAATGCTCAGGCGCCCTAGGCTACCAGTCCATCCGCGCGGGCACCCGAGAAAAATGGCTATGACGCGGATAGACGGGCGCGACAGCCGAAGCCGCGCGCAGTAGGTAGAGAATTAGCCGCGGTGTCGCGATTCGACCGCTCCGCGCAGCGTGTCGATCAGGCTCTGGATGCGGGCGTGCTGCATCTTCATGGAAGCTTTGTTGACCACCAGGCGCGAGCTGATCGTGGCGATCAGTTCCTGAGGCTCCAGGCCGTTGGCTCGCAAGGTGTTGCCGGTGTCGACCACGTCGATGATCTTGTCGGCGAGGTTGATCAGCGGCGCCAGCTCCATCGAGCCGTAAAGCTTGATGATGTCGACCTGGCGGCCTTGCTCGGCGTAGTAACGCTTGGCCACGTTGACGAACTTGGTGGCGACGCGCAGACGGCCCTTCGGCTCGGGCGCACCGACCGCACCGGCGGTCATCAGCTTGCACTTGGCGATCTGCAGGTCCAGCGGCTCATACAGGCCCTGGCCGCCGTACTCCATCAGCACGTCCTTGCCAGCCACACCGAGGTCGGCGGCACCGTGCTCGACATAGGTCGGCACGTCGGTGGCACGCACGATCAGCAGGCGCACGTCGTCCTGCGTGGTGGGGATGATCAGCTTGCGGCTCTTGTCCGGGTTCTCGGTCGGCACGATACCGGCCTCGGCCAGCAACGGCAGGGTATCGTCGAGAATACGGCCTTTGGAAAGCGCGATGGTCAACATTGGAACGTCGGTCCTTAAGCGGCTACTGCCGGCCGGGCTGCGACAGCCCGACCGCATTCAATTCGTTGTGGGAGCGGGCTTGCCCCGCGAACACCGGCAAAGCCGGTGCCATGCAACGCGGTGGCTTCTTCGCGGGACAAGCCCGCTCCCACATGCAGACTATCAGCCCGGTACGCGGCGGATCTTGGCGCCGAGCATCTGCAGTTTTTCTTCGATGCACTCGTAACCACGGTCGATGTGGTAGATGCGGTCGATCAGGGTATCGCCTTCGGCGACCAGCGCCGACAGTACCAGGCTGGCGGATGCACGCAGGTCGGTGGCCATGACCGGAGCACCCTTGAGTGCCGGCACGCCGGTGACGATCGCGGTATTGCCTTCCACCTGGATCTGCGCGCCCATGCGGTGCATTTCATACACGTGCATGAAGCGGTTTTCGAAGATCGTCTCGATGACCGCGCCAGTGCCTTCGGCGATGGCGTTCAGCGAGATGAACTGCGCCTGCATGTCGGTCGGGAATGCCGGGTACGGCGCGGTGCGCAGGTTGACGGCCTTCGGCCGCTTGCCGTGCATGTCCAGCTCGATCCAGTCTTCACCGGTGGTGAGGTCGGCGCCCGCTTCCTTCAGCTTCTCCAGCACGGCTTCGAGGATGGTCGGGTCGGTGTCCTTGACCTTGACGCGACCGCCAGTCACGGCAGCGGCGACCAGGTAGGTGCCAGTCTCGATACGGTCCGGCATGACGCGGTAGTGTGCAGATGCCAGGCGCTCGACGCCATCGATGGTGATGGTGTCGGTGCCAGCGCCCTGGACCTTGCCGCCCATGGCATTGATGAAGTTGGCCAGGTCGACCACTTCAGGCTCACGCGCGGCGTTTTGCAGCACGCTGCGGCCTTTGGCCAGGGCAGCAGCCATCATGATGTTCTCGGTACCGGTCACGCTGACGGTGTCGAAGAAGAAATGCGCGCCGCGCAGGCCGCCTTCAGGCGCCTTGGCCTTGATGTAGCCGCCTTCGACTTCGATCTTCGCCCCCATGGCCTCGAGCCCGCGGATGTGCAGGTCGACCGGGCGCGAACCGATGGCGCAGCCACCTGGCAGGGCCACTTCGGCTTCACCGAAACGCGCCACCATGGGGCCGAGCACCAGGATCGAGGCGCGCATGGTCTTGACCAGCTCGTAAGGGGCTACCAGGGTCTTGATGGTACGCGGGTCGATTTCTACCGCGAGCTTTTCGTCGATCACAGGCTCGATGCCCATACGCCCGAACAGCTCGATCATGGTGGTGATGTCGTGCAGGTGCGGCAGGTTGCCCACGGTGACCGGGCCATCGGCAAGCAGGGTCGCCGCCAGGATCGGCAGGGCCGCGTTCTTCGCGCCGGAAATGCGGATCTCGCCGTCGAGACGAGCGCCGCCAGTAATAATCAGTTTGTCCATTGGTGTCTCGCCGCCACGTTGGCTCAGGTGCGCTCAGCCCAGGCTGCGCTGCTGAAAAATTTCATGGTTACCGCATGGATGCTGCCATTGGCGATCCACGGATTCAGGTGAGCATAGATCGCCTGCTGACGTTTGACCGGGCTCAGGCCAGCCAACTCGTCGCTGATCACGTTCAACTGGAAGTTGCAGCCTTCGCCTTCAACTTCGACCCGGGATCCCGGCAATTTCTCTTCAAGGAAGCTCTTAACTTCTACGGCCTGCATGCTCAACCTCAATCGGCGCCCGATGCGCACGGGTCGGCCATCATACAAAAAAGCCCCTCGCCTGCGAAGCCCAACGAAAGGGCACGCGACCGAGGGGCCTCTCATCACTGCCAAGCCATCAGCTTGCCAGCACCTCATCGAGGTCATAGACCCCGGCGATTTCCCGCATGTCGTCAGGCATGCCGCGCACCTCGACGGCCTTGCCGGCTGCCTGGGCGTCACGAATGAACGCCAGCAGCAGCGACAGGCCGACACTGGTGGAGCGCGCCACGGCCGAGCAGTCCAGCAGCAGACGCGATTCACGGCAGGCGCCGATCAGGGCCTTACCCTGCTTGCGCAGGGCCGGCCCGCTGCGGTAATCCAGTTCGCCGGCCAGGCATAGCACGCCCGGCTCGGCCATGGTTACAGCGGCCTCGCTCATTTGACGGTCTTCTCTGGCGAATTATCGGCAGCTTCCTTGGCCTTGGCCACTTCGCCAGCCCAGCCGTCGATGGTCTTGTCCAGGTCGTTGCCATTACGCTGCATGGCATCGGCGAACTGGTCGCGGAACAACTTGCCGATGTTGATGCCGTTGACGATGACGTTGCGCACCTTCCATTCGCCGCCAAGGTTCTCGAGGGTGTACTGCACCGGATAGACCGCACCGTTGTTGCCGGTCACCTTCATGCCCACGCTGGCGCGCTTGCCGTCATCAGCCTTGGCCGGGTCGACGCTGATGCCCTGGTTGTTGTATTCCAGCAGCGCATTGCCATAGAACTGGAACAGGCTGCGCTTGAAGTTGTCCTGGAAGCGCTGAATCTGCGCAGGGGTGGCCTTGCGTGAGTACTTGACGGTCATGATGCTTTTCGAGATGCCTTCCGCATCCACGACCGGACCGAGAATACGATTGAGCGCATCGTAGAAGGCATTCGGGTTGGACTTGTACTGCTCCTTGTTGGCCTTGAGGTCGCTGAGCAGCGCATCGGTGGTGCTCTGAACCACCTCATGCGGCGACTGCGCAGCCAGGGCAAACAGGGGGAAGGCCGCCAGCAGCACCAGCAGGCCACGTCGCAGGATCGAAATCATGGAAACTCCTTAATTAGCCGGTTGCGCTTCTTTAGGTTCCTTGCCAACGGAGTTGAGCAGGAACTTGCCAATCAGATCTTCCAGCACCAGCGCCGACTGGGTGTCATGGATGGTCGAGCCATCCTTGAGCACGTCTTCTTCACCGCCCACGCTGATACCGATGTACTTCTCGCCAAGCAAGCCGGCGGTCAGGATCGAAGCAGTGGAGTCGGTCGGCAAGTTGTTGACCGCCTTGTCCAGCTGCAGCGTCACCCGACCGGTGTAGGAATCACGGTCCAGATCGATGGCGGTGACCTTGCCGATGGTTACACCGGCCATGGTCACTTTAGCTCTGACCGTCAAACCCGCGATATTGTCGAAGTACGCATAAACTTTATAGGTATCGCTGCTCGGGCTGGCCGACAGCCCGCTGACACGCAGGGCCAGCAGCAGCAGCGCCAGGATCCCGGCCAGGAGGAACAGGCCGACACCGATTTCCAGGGTGCGGTTTTGCATCAGAAATCTCCAAACATCAAGGCGGTCAAAATAAAGTCCAGACCCAGTACGGCCAATGAGGCATAGACCACGGTCTTGGTGGTGGCGCGGCTGATCCCCTCTGAGGTGGGTTCGCAGTCGTACCCCTGGAATACGGCAATCCAGGTCGTGACGAAGGCGAACACCAGGCTCTTGATCAGCCCGTTGAGCACGTCGTCGGTAAAGGAAACACTGTTCTGCATGTTGCCCCAGAACGAGCCTTCGTAGACGCCCAGCCAGTCGACCGCGACCCACGAACCGCCCCAGATGCCGACCACGCTGAAGATCAGCGCCAGCAGCGGCAGCGAGATGAAACCGGCCCACAGGCGTGGCGCAACGATGTACTTGAGCGGGTCGACGCCGATCATTTCCAGGCTCGACAGCTGTTCGGTGGACTTCATGTTGCCGATTTCGGCGGTCAGCGCGGAACCGGCACGGCCCGCGAACAGCAGCGCGGTGACTACCGGGCCGAGCTCACGCAGCAGGGTCAGGGCGACCATTTGCCCGACCGCCTGTTCGGAACCGTACTTGGTCAGGATGCTGTAGCCCTGCAGGGCAAGTACCATGCCGATGAACACGCCGGAAACGACAATGATCGCCAGCGACAGCACACCCACCGAGTAGAGCTGCTTGGTCAGTAACTGGAAACCGCCACCAATGCCGCCACGGCCGATCAGTGCATGGAACAGGAACAGGCATGAGCGCCCGAGCACGGCCAGCACGTCGATCGCCGAGCGCCCGAGCAGGCGGATACGTTCGAGTAAGGATTTTCTGCGCATCACCGCGCTCCCAGCAGATCGGCGCGGTAGTCAGGCGCGGGAAAGTGGAATGGCACCGGGCCGTCCGGGTCGCCTTTCATGAACTGGCGAATGCGCGGATTGTCCGAGCCCATCAGCTCGTCGGGCGTCCCCTGGCCCAGCACCTGGCCATCACCGACCACATAGATGTAATCGGCGATACTGGCGGTTTCGGCGAGGTCATGGGAAACCACGATGCTGGTGATGCCCAGCGCATCATTGAGCAGACGGATCAAGCGCACGAGCACACCCATGGCGATCGGGTCCTGGCCGACGAATGGTTCGTCGTACATGAGGATCTGTGGGTCCAGGGCAATCGCCCGGGCCAGCGCCACCCGGCGCTTCATCCCGCCGGACAGTTCGTCCGGCATCAGGTCGATGGCACCGCGCAGGCCAACCGCCTGCAGCTTCATCAACACGATGTCACGGATCATTTCGTCTGAAAGCTGGGTATGCACGCGCAAAGGAAACGCGACGTTCTCGAACACATCGAGATCGGTGAACAACGCACCGCTCTGGAACAGTACGCCCATCTGCTTGCGGGCGTCGAACAGGTCGCTGCGCGAGAGGCTCGGCAGGTTCTGCCCGGCCACCCAGACTTCTCCGCTCGAGGGCCGTAGCTGCGCGCCCATCAGGCGCAGCAGCGTGGTCTTGCCGCAACCCGACGGCCCCATGATCCCGGTGACCTTGCCACGCGGGATACGGATGTCGACATTGCTGAAAATGCTGCGCGAACCGCGCTTGAAGGTGACTCCCTTCAACTCGACCGCGTAGGCGCTATCCACACTCATCTAGACTCCTTGCTAATGCAGCCTCGCACTAATGGACGCTGGCCCTCATCGTGAAGGCACACGCGCCCTTGGCAGGCCGAATAGCGGCGAACTATAGCACTGCTGACCTCCCGCCCCCAAGGGCATGGAACAGGTCGTTCAGGCCATCGACAGGCATAGACGAGATCTGAGGGGGCAATCGAAAGGATGAGGCTTTTTTATATTGCAGCTATAATCGCCGCCTTTTAATCAGGCATTGCTTTTCGACATGAGCCAAACCAGCGAGCTGATCCACTCCGCCCAGCGCACCCTGCGCCTGGAACTCGAGGCCGTTCAAGGCTTGGTGGCCCGCATCGACGCCAATTTCGTCAAGGCCTGCGAGCTGATCCTGGCGAGCAAGGGCCGGGTCGTGGTGGTCGGCATGGGCAAATCGGGGCATATCGGCAACAAGATCGCCGCCACCCTGGCCAGCACCGGCACGCCAGCGTTCTTCGTGCACCCGGCCGAAGCCAGCCATGGCGACATGGGCATGATCACCCGCGACGACGTCATCCTGGCCCTGTCCAACTCGGGCAGCACTGCCGAGATCGTGACCCTGCTGCCGCTGATCAAGCGCCTTGGAATCCAGTTGATCAGCATGACCGGCAACCCGAACTCGCCGCTGGCCCTGGCCGCCGAGGTCAATCTCGACGCCAGCGTCACTCAGGAAGCCTGCCCGCTGAACCTCGCCCCGACCTCCTCCACCACTGCCGCACTGGTGCTGGGTGATGCACTGGCCATCGCCCTGCTCGAAGCGCGTGGCTTCACCGCCGAGGACTTCGCCTTTTCGCACCCTGGCGGCGCCCTGGGCCGCCGCCTGCTGCTCAAGGTCGAGAACGTCATGCACGCAGGTGACGAATTGCCCCAGGTACGGCTCGGCACACTGCTCAAGGACGCGCTCCTTGAAATGTCCCGCAAAGGTTTGGGCATGACCGTGATCGTGGGCAACGATGGCAAGCTGGCCGGGATCTTCACCGATGGCGACCTGCGCCGCAGCCTGGACCGCAACATCGATGTGCACACCACGCTGATCGAGCAGGTCATGACCGTGCATGGCAAGACTGCTCGCGCCGAAATGCTCGCCGCAGAGGCCCTGAAGATCATGGAGGACCACAAGATCAGCGCCCTGGTGGTCGTGGACAAGGACGAGCGCCCGACTGGCGCCCTGAACATGCACGACCTGCTGCGCGCCGGCGTGATGTAAAGGAGAACGAACCGATGACTGTAGACCTCATGCAACGCGGCAAGGCGATCAAACTGGCCGTTTTCGACGTCGACGGCGTACTGACCGATGGCCGTCTGTACTTTCTCGAAGATGGCAGCGAATTCAAGACCTTCAATACCCTGGATGGCCAAGGTATCAAGATGCTGATGGCCTCGGGCGTAACCACGGCGATCATCAGCGGACGCAAGACCCCGGTGGTCGAGCGCCGGGCGAAAAACCTCGGCATCCCTCATCTTTACCAGGGCCGTGAAGACAAATTGGTCGTGCTCGACGGCCTGCTCGCCGAACTGGGCCTAAGCTATGAACAGGTCGCCTATCTGGGCGACGACCTGCCCGACCTGCCGGTAATCCGCCGGGTAGGCCTGGGTATTGCCGTAGCCAACGCCGCACCGTTCGTTCGCCAGCACGCCCACGGCGTAACCCAGGCACGCGGCGGCGAAGGTGCTGCACGCGAGTTCTGTGAACTGATCATGCAGGCCCAGGGCACCCTGGACGCTGCCAACGCCAACTACCTTTAAGGCTGCCCATGTTCAGCAAGAAAGCCCGCAATTTTGCGCTGCTCGCGGTGATTGCCGCCCTGCTGGCGGCAATCGGCTACTGGAATGTCAGCCCTGAGAGCTTCCTCGACAAGCCAGTGGCCCAGGTTGACGAAAGTGCCATCGACTACTACGCGATCAACGCGCATAGCGTGCAGTTCATGCCCGATGGCAAGCTGCAATATGAAATGACCGCCGACAAGGTCGAGCACCTCAGGGTCAGTGAAGTCACCCTGCTGACCACGCCCGACCTGCACATGTACCGGGGTACCGAATACCCTTGGCATGTGCAAAGCGAACGCGCAGAGGTCAACCCGGACGGCACCGAGGTCGAGCTGATCGAGAAAGTCCGCGTGCAACGCATCGACGAAAAGCAGCGTGAACTGATCGTTACCAGCTCGCGCATGACCGTATACCCGCAGAAGCAATATGCGCAGACCGAGCAAGCCGTTAGAATCGACGGCGCCGGTGGCACGACTACGGGTAAAGGAATGAAAGCGTATTTGAAAGAAGGCAAGATGGACTTGCTCTCTAACGTAAGAGGACAGTATGAGGCTCGTTAAAACCCTCCCCCTTTTGCTCAGCCTGAGCGCAGCACTGGGAAGCGCGAGCGCCTTCGCCCTGCCGACCGACCGTGACCAGCCTATCCGCATCCAGGCCGACAACGCGCACCTGGACGACAAGCAGGGCGTGGCCACCTATACCGGCGATGTGATCATCACCCAGGGTTCCATGATGATCAAAGGCAACACCGTGACCATGACCCGTGCCGCCAATGGCGACATCGATGTGGTGACCTCGGTGGGCAACCTGGCCTACTTCGAGCAACAGCAGAGCACAGCCAAGCCCGACAAGATGAAAGGCTGGGCGGTGACCATCCAGTACCAGGCGCAGAAAGACACGGTGATCCTCACCGACCGCGCCAAGGTCGAGAACGAAGGCAACACCACCGAAGGCGAGAAGATCGTCTACAACACCAAGACCCAGGTAGCGACCGCTGGTCGTGGTGGCAACGTGACTCAACCACGTCAGCGCATCGACATGGTGATCCAGCCGAAGAAGAAGGCCGAGTAAATGGCAACCCTCAAAGCCCAGCACCTGGCCAAGAGTTACAAGGGGCGGCAAGTCGTGCGTGATGTCAGCCTGTCGATCGACAGCGGCCAGATCGTCGGCCTGCTCGGCCCCAACGGCGCCGGCAAGACCACTTGCTTCTACATGATCGTTGGGCTGGTCCAGGCCGACCAGGGGCGCGTACTGATCGACAACCTCGATGTCAGTCACCAGCCCATGCATGGCCGCGCCCGCGCCGGTATCGGCTACCTGCCGCAGGAAGCCTCGATCTTCCGCAAGTTGTCGGTAGCCGACAACATCATGGCCATTCTCGAAACCCGCAAGGACATCGATCGCGAAGGCCGGCGCAAAGAGCTGGAAAGCCTGCTGCAGGAGTTCCACATCAGCCATATCCGCGACAACCTCGGCATGAGCCTTTCCGGCGGTGAACGCCGCCGCGTCGAAATTGCCCGCGCCCTGGCTACCGCGCCGAAGTTCATCCTGCTGGACGAACCGTTTGCCGGCGTCGACCCGATTTCCGTGGGCGACATCAAGCAGATCATCCACCACCTCAAGGCCAAGGGTATCGGTGTATTGATCACCGACCACAACGTCCGTGAAACCCTGGACATCTGCGAGACCGCCTATATCGTCAACGACGGCAGACTGATCGCTGAAGGGGACGCCGAGACCATTCTGGCCAACGACCTGGTCAAGGAAGTCTACCTGGGCCACGAGTTCCGGCTCTGACCCCAGGGACCAGCCTGGAGCACTGGCATTAATGCCCTGCAGGGGCTTAAGTTGTTACAGCGCTCTAGGCAAACGCTACAATTTGAGGCATAAATCTTGCTTGAATTTGGCGCTTCGGCGCCCTCGTGTAGTGGATGGCGCATGCGCGCCGGCGAACAAGGTATTAAGCCCCTGCCATGAAACCATCGCTCGTCCTAAAAATGGGCCAGCAACTGACGATGACCCCGCAGTTGCAACAGGCCATCCGCCTCCTTCAGCTGTCCACCCTGGACCTCCAGCAGGAAATCCAGGAAGCGCTGGAGTCCAACCCGATGCTCGAACGTCAGGAAGACGGCGACGACTTCGACAACAGCGATCCGATGGCGGATAACGTCGAGAACAAGCCGGTCGCCGAAGCCCAGGACAACAGCTTCCAGGAAAGCACCGTCAGTGCCGAAACCCTGGAAGACGGTGAGTGGAACGAGCGAATCCCCAACGAGCTACCGGTCGATACCGCCTGGGAAGACATCTACCAGACCAGCGCCAGCAGCCTGCCCAGCAACGATGATGACGAGTGGGACTTCACCACCCGCACATCGGCCGGCGAAAGCCTGCAGAGCCACCTGCTGTGGCAGCTGAACCTGGCACCGATGTCAGATACCGACCGCCTGATCGCCGTCACCCTGATCGACAGCATCAACGGCCAGGGATACCTGGAAGATACCCTCGAAGAAATCTGCGCAGGCTTCGACCCGGAGCTGGATATCGAGCTCGACGAGGTCGAGGCGGTGCTGCACCGCATCCAGCAGTTCGAGCCAGCAGGCGTCGGCGCCCGCAGCCTGGGCGAGTGCCTGCTGCTGCAATTGCGCCAGCTGCCCGCCAGTACGCCCTGGATGAGCGACGCCCAACGCCTGGTCACTGACTTCATCGACCTGCTTGGCGGCCGCGACTACAGCCAGCTGATGCGCCGTATGAAGCTCAAGGAAGACGAGCTGCGCCAAGTGATCGAGCTGGTGCAGAGCCTCAACCCGCGGCCCGGTTCACAGATCGAGTCGAGCGAACCGGAATACGTGGTTCCCGACGTGATCGTGCGCAAAGACAGTGACCGCTGGCTGGTCGAGCTGAACCAGGAAGCGATCCCGCGCCTGAGGGTCAACCCGCAGTACGCCGGCTTCGTCCGCCGCGCCGATACCAGCGCCGACAACACCTTCATGCGCAACCAGCTGCAAGAGGCGCGCTGGTTCATCAAGAGCCTGCAAAGCCGCAACGAAACGCTGATGAAGGTCGCCACGCAGATCGTCGAACACCAGCGCGGCTTCCTCGACCACGGTGATGAAGCGATGAAACCGCTGGTCCTGCATGACATTGCCGAAGCGGTGGGCATGCATGAGTCGACCATTTCGCGGGTGACGACACAAAAATACATGCACACCCCGCGTGGCATCTACGAACTGAAATACTTTTTCTCCAGCCACGTCAGCACCGCCGAAGGCGGAGAATGCTCGTCCACGGCGATCCGCGCGATCATCAAGAAACTGGTTGCTGCGGAAAATCAGAAAAAGCCATTGAGTGACAGCAAGATCGCTGGTTTACTGGAGGCACAAGGCATCCAGGTAGCCCGTCGCACCGTCGCCAAGTACCGCGAGTCCCTCGGCATCGCACCGTCGAGCGAGCGCAAGCGACTGATGTAGCCCCCGGATGTGCCACAGCGTTTGTGGGGCAGGTGCAATACCTGCCTCTTTATGCACGGGCAACAAAGGAGAAGCTGTATGCAAGTCAATATCAGTGGACAGCATGTAGAAGTCACCCAGCCACTGCGTGATTACGTGCTTGAAAAGCTCGCTCGGGTGGAAAGTCACTTCGACAAGATCACCAACGTGCAGGTCATCATGAAGGTCGAGAAACTGCAGCAGAAGGTCGAGGCGACCCTGCAGATTCCCGGCGGTGAAGTGGTTGCCAACGCGGAACACGAAGACATGTATGCAGCCATCGACGCCTTGGCCGACAAGCTCGACCGCCAACTGAAAAAACACAAGGAAAAACAGCAAAGCCTGCTGCAAGGTGCAGCCGCCCGCTGATCCCTCTCATCCATGATCCGACTTGAAACCATCCTGACCCCCGGCCGTTCCCTGGTGAACGTGCCGGGCGTCAGCAGTAAAAAACGTGCGCTGGAAACGATCGCCGCTGCGGTCCACCGCGAAGTCCCCGAGCTTGATGAGCAAGATCTCTTCGAGAAGCTGATCGCCCGCGAAAAACTGGGCTCAACTGGATTTGGCAATGGCATTGCAATTCCACATTGCCGTCTCAAGGGTTGCGAGAGCCCGGTAAGTGCCCTGCTCCACCTCGCCGCCCCCATTGATTTCGACGCCATCGACGGCGCACCTGTGGACTTGCTGTTTGTCCTGCTGGTGCCAGAAGCCGCCACCGATGCGCACCTTGAACTGCTCCGCCAGATCGCCAGCATGCTCGATCGCAAGGATGTTCGTGATCGCCTGCGTGCCGCCGGTAGCAGCGAGGCCCTGTACCAGGTTGTCCTGGACGCACAGAACGAGCACTGAACATGCGCCTGATCATCGTCAGCGGCCGGTCTGGCTCCGGCAAAAGCACCGCCCTCGATGTCCTGGAAGACAATGGCTTTTACGTCATCGACAACCTACCGGCCGGGCTTCTGCCACAGCTTGCCGAGAATGCGTTGATCAATACCGAACTGCTGCAACCCAAAGTGGCGGTTTCGATCGATGCACGCAACCTGCCCAGCCACCTGTCGCGCTTCCCCGAGCTATTGGAGGAGGCCCGCGGGCGGCACATTCAGTGTGATGTGCTGTTTCTCGATGCCGACGAAGACACCCTGCTCAAGCGCTTCTCGGAAACCCGCCGTCGCCATCCGCTGACCAACGCCGACCGCTCGCTGGCCGAAGCCATCCGCGTTGAAAGCGAGCTGCTGGGGCCGATTGCCGACCTCGCCGACCTGAAAATCGATACCACCAACCTCAACCTCTACCAACTGCGCGATTCGATCAAGCTGCGCCTGCTCAACCAGCCTGAGCCTGGCACCGCCTTCCTGGTCGAGTCGTTCGGCTTCAAGCGCGGCATGCCGGTCGATGCCGACCTGGTGTTCGACGTACGCTGCCTGCCCAACCCCTACTGGAAACCGGAGCTGCGTGAACATTCCGGCCTGGAGCAGCCAGTCATCGACTACCTTGCTGCACAGCCAGACGTCGAAGAAATGTTCAGCGACATCTCCAGCTACCTGCTCAAATGGTTGCCACGCTTTGCCGCCAGCAACCGCGCTTATGTCACCATCGCCATCGGCTGCACTGGAGGCCATCATCGTTCGGTCTACATCACCGAGCGCCTCGGCCAGCTGTTGCAGCAATCCCTGAAAAACGTCCAGGTCCGCCACCGCGACCTCTAGCCCACAGGATCCACCGCACGATGCCCGCCCGCGAAATCACCATCATCAACAAGCTGGGCCTGCATGCCCGGGCGGCAGCCAAGTTCGTCGGCGTGGCTGGCAAGTATCCCTGCCAGGTCCGCATCGGCCGCGCGCCCGACAAGCTTGTGGACGGCAAGAGCATCATGGCGGTGATGATGCTGGCTGCGGGGAAAGGTACGCAGGTGCACCTGATGACCGAAGGTGAGCAGGACAACGAAGCCCTGGACGCGCTGGTGGCGCTGATCAACAACTACTTCGACGAAGGCGAGTGAAGGCCTCTGGGGGACCGACGATCCCTCACAGGCACCACGAATCCGCCGGCGGCCCCAGGCCAAAATCACGACATTGCCGTATCCATCACCATCATCAGGCAAAAACCGACGCAAAGCCCCAGGCTGGCCAGCCGGTGATGCCCATTGCTGCGCGACTCAGGAATGATCTCCTGGGTTACCACCAGCAACATTGCCCCGGCCGCACAGGCCAGGCCCACCGGCAACAGCAACTGCGCCATGTTCACCAGCCAGGCGCAGAGCACAGCAGCCAGTGGTTCGACCAGGCCGGAGGCGGCACCGATCAGGAACGCCTTGAACCGGGGCATGCCCGCCCCTGCCAGCACCAATGCTATCACCAGCCCTTCAGGCACATCCTGCAAGGCTATGCCCATCGCCAGGCTGTCGGCGTCGGCCATGCCGCCACCGGCAGATACACCGATGGCCATGCCCTCGGGGATGTTGTGAGCGATGATGGCGATCACGAACAGCCAGATTCGTGCGGCAATCACTGGCTGGTTCTGCGTACCGACCAAGGCCTGCGGCGAAGCACCAGCGACCTTGAGGTCAACCAGAAACAGGCACAGGGCACCGAGCATCAGGCCGAAGCTGATCAGGCCACCGGCGCCCCATGGGCTGAAGCCGATGGCCTGAGCGGCATCCAGCCCGGGGAGGATCAGCGAGAACGCCGTGGCCGCCAGCATCACCCCTGCCCCGAAGCCCAGCAAGGTGTCGGCCAGGGCTACCGGCATATTGCGAAGCACCAGCACCGGTACCGCGCCCAGCGCCGTACCCAGTGCGCACAGAGCGCCGCCTTCCAGCGCGCGCACCATGCGCGGTTCCAGATCCAGCCAGGCGATGCCTCGAGCCAGCAGCAACGCCGTGCCCGCCAGCAACAGCAAGGTGCCCAGTGCCAGCCGGAACAGCCGCACACTGCTGACGGACATCACCTCAGCGCGCATACCCGGCCGACTCACTTCAGGGCTTCGTGATAGCGGCGATCCACTTCCGCCCAGTCGATCACGTTATAGAAAGCGCCAATGTATTCCGGGCGGCGGTTCTGATACTTCAGGTAATAGGCGTGTTCCCACACGTCCAGGCCTAGGATCGGCGTGTTGCCGTGCATCAGCGGGCTGTCCTGGTTGCCACTGCTTTCCACCACCAGCTTGTTCTGCGGGGTGACGCTGAGCCACGCCCAGCCGCTGCCGAAACGGGTCAGCGCCGCCTTGGTGAACGCCTCCTTGAATGCCTCGAAGCCACCCAGCTCGGCATCAATGGCTTTGGCCAGCGGGCCTAGTGGCTGACCACCGCCCTTGGGCGACATGACCAACCAGAACAGACTGTGGTTGGCGTGGCCGCCCCCGTGATTGGTGACCGCACCGCGCAGATTTTCGGGCAGTTGCTTGACTGCGCCGACCAGTTTCTCGACCGGCCATTCGGCCCACTCGGTGCCCTCGATGGCCGCATTCAGGCCATTGACGTAGGTCTGGTGGTGCTTGGTGTGGTGGATTTCCATGGTTTGCGCATCGATGTGCGGTTCCAGCGCATCGTAGGCGTAAGTCAGAGCAGGCAAGGTATGCGGCATATCAATGGATTCCGTAGGCATGGGTTCTGGGCGCCACGTCCGGCTGGGCAGCAAGTTCGCTGGCCTCGGCGCCGTGGCGGTTGAGCAGGCGTTCGGTACGCGGATACTGGCCGTACTCGGCGATGAAACTCAGCAGTTCGGTGTAGGTGCGCCCGCTATGGCGCAGTGCGGCATCACGCAGCGCCTGCGGCAAGCGCGCTTGCTGGCTGGCCTGGAGCAAGCGCTGATGGGCGGCGCACAGGTAGTCGGCGCTCTCGTGCGGCTGGTTCAGGCGCAGATGCAGGTCGGCCAGGTTGTGATGGGCGATGACCATGGCGACCACCGCCTCGTCGACGTCATGCCAGCGCTCGAACAGCACTTGTGCCAAAGCCAGTGCTTGCAGGTAATGCTCTCGGGCGTCGACCAGCTCGCCCTGTTCGAACAGGCGATTAGCCGTCTCGGTCGTGCGTTTCCAGTGCTGCATGACGTTGTTTCCTCTGGGCGCTACGGCGTGTCAGATGCCGCCTGCGGTGAGCTTCTCCGGATCCAGCAGTGCTTCGAGCTGGTCGCGCGACAGGTCGGTGTGCTCCAGTGCCACATCAATGATCGGACGGCCCTGTTTGTAGGCGGTCTTGGCAATTTCGGCGGCCTTGAGGTAACCGATGATCGGGTTCAGCGCGGTGACCAGGATCGGGTTGCGCGCCAGGGCCTCCTTGAGCTTGCCCTCGTTGACCTTGAAGCCGGCAATGGCCTTGTCCGCCAGCAGGCGGCTGGCATTGGCCATCAGTTCGATGCTCTCCAGCAGGTTGCGGGCGATCACCGGCAGCATCACGTTCAGCTCGAAGTTGCCCGATTGCCCCGCCACAGCGATGGTGGCGTCATTGCCGATGACCTGGGCGGCGACCATGGCAGTGGCTTCCGGGATGACCGGGTTGACCTTGCCCGGCATGATCGACGAACCCGGCTGCAGGCCCTGCAGCTCGATTTCACCCAGGCCGGCCAAGGGGCCCGAGTTCATCCAGCGCAGGTCGTTGGCAATCTTCATCAGCGCCACGGCGGTGGTCTTGAGCTGGCCAGACAGCGCCACGGCAGTGTCCTGGGAGCCGATAAGGGCGAACAGGTTATGGCCGGGGGTGAACTCGACCTTGGTGAGACTGCTCAGTTGGCGGGCGAAGCCGGCAGCAAACTGCGGGTGGGCGTTGATCCCGGTGCCCACGGCGGTGCCGCCCTGGGCCAGTGCCTGGAGGCTCGGCAGGGTCGCTTCGAGGTGTGCCTTGGCGCCATTGATCTGCGCAGCCCAGCCATCGAGCACCTGGCTCATGCGCACTGGCATGGCATCCATCAGGTGGGTGCGGCCGGTCTTCACATACTGATGCACCTGGCGCGACTTGGCCTCGATCACCTGAACGAGGTGGCTCAACGCCGGCAGCAGTTGCTCGTGCAGCCCCAGCGCGGCGCTGACATGAATGGTGGTGGGGATGATGTCGTTGCTGCTCTGGCCACAATTGACGTGGTCATTGGCATTGACCGGCTCACCGAGCACGCGGCTGGCCAAGGTGGCGATCACCTCGTTGGCGTTCATGTTCGAGCTGGTCCCCGAGCCGGTCTGGAACACATCAACCGGAAAGTGCTGGATGAAATCCTCGGCCAGCATTTGCTCCACCGCCTTAACGATGGCCTGGCCCTGCCCTGGCGACAGCTGCTCCAGCTCGATGTTGGCCTTGGCCGCAGCGGCCTTGGCCAGTAACAAGGCGCGGATGAACTGGGCCGGCATGCGCTGGCCGCTGATCGGGAAGTTATCAACCGCGCGCTGGGTCTGGGCGCCATACAGGGCCTTGGCCGGCACCTGCAGCTCGCCCATGCTGTCTCGCTCGATACGGGTATCACTCATCTTCAAATCCTTGCATCAGTTCTTCGGGAGAAATCGAGGGCAGCAGCCGGCAGTTGGCCAGCTGCAAAGCGAAGGGCTGCCAGCGCTGGTTCCGCTCGCGACGATCGAGGTTGCGCAGGTCGAGCAGCGGTCGCCAGGCCTGGTCCAGGCACAGGCAGCGCCAGTGCCACGGCAACATGCGGTCGCAGGCGGTATCCAGCAGCAGGCGGAAGGAAGTCAGCGCCACGGTCCATGGCGAGGTTTCGGTGCAGCACACCAGATAGCGGCCTTCGGCCAGGTAGTGCTCGATCAGACGCGGCTCATCGGGTTCGAGAGCGCAGCGGATGCGTCGGCTGAGCCAGCGCCAGTTTTCCAGGTAGGGCAGTTCGCGCAGGACGGGTTTCATGAACATCATCGCCAGGTTGCCGGATAATGATATTCATTATTAATTGATAAATAGAATCACTTCAAGCACCAGGCAAGGAAAGAAAAACCCGGCACGATGGCCGGGCTTCATTGACGCTGGGCATTGCTGACCGCTGTCAGCTGCCAGCGACCGTCATCCGCTCGATCAGAACCGAACCCGTGTGGATATTGCTACGGGTTTCAAGATCACAGCCAACTGCCACGATTTGCTGGAACATGTCCTTCATATTGCCGGCAATTGTCACTTCCTGTACGGCATGCTGAATCTCGCCATGCTCGATCCAGAAGCCCGCCGCACCCCGCGAGTAATCGCCGGTCACCATGTTCAGACCATGGCCCATCAGCTCGGTCACCAGCAGGCCCCGGCCCATGCGCCGGATCAGCGCCGCCTGGTCTTCGACGCCATGAGTGACATACAGGTTGTGCACGCCCCCGGCGTTGGCAGTGCTCGGCAAGCCCAGTTTGCGCCCGGAGTAGGTACCCAGCAGGTACGACACCAGCTCGCCTTTGTCGACGAACGGCTTCGCGTAGGTCGCCAGGCCGTCACCGTCGAATGCGGCGCTGCCCAGCGCGCGAGGAATGTGGGGGCGCTCGTCGAGTGTCAGCCAAGACGGGAACAGGCGCTGACCGATAGCGCCATCCAGGAACGACGACTTGCGGTACAGGTTGCCACCCGAAATCGCCGACAGGAAACTGCCGAACAGGCCACCCGCCAGCTCGGCGGAAAACAGCACGGGGACTTCACAGGTCGGCACCGGCCGCGCACCCAGGCGGCTGGCTGCGCGCTGCGCGGCGCGCACGCCAATGCTGCGCGGGTCGGCCAGCAGGTGGCCCTGGCGGTTCACGTCATACCAGTAGTCACGCTGCATCTGGCCTTCGCCTTCAGCGATCATCACGCAGCTCAGGCTGTGCCGGGTCGAGGCGTAGCCACCGATGAAGCCGTGGCTGTTGCCATACACGCGGCAACCCTGGTGAGTATTCAGGGTGGTGCCATCGGCGTTGAGGATACGCTTGTCAGCGTCGAATGCCGCCGCCTCGCAGGCCAGCGCCATCTCGATGGCCTTCTCCGGCTCGATGTCCCAGTCGTGATAGAGGTCCAGATCGGGAATTTCGCGGGCCATCAGCGCGGCATCAGCCAGCCCTGAACACTCGTCCTCGGAAGTGTGTTTGGCAATCGCCAAAGCAGCGGCCACGGTTTCCCGGATGGCATCCGGGCCACTGGCCGAAGTGCTGGCCGAGCCCTTGCGCTGGCCTACATAGAGGGTGATGCCGAAGCCCTGGTCGCGGTTGAATTCGACCGTTTCGACCTCGCGCTGACGCACCGTGGTGGACAAGCCCTGCTCCAGCGACACCGCCACTTCGCAGGCACTGGCGCCTTGCTTGCGTGCTTCTGCAATGATCGCCTCGACCTGCTCTTGCAACGCTGGCAGGTCCTTGGGGCCTACGCTCTGGACTGCACTCATGGTTTTCTCCACTCAAATTCTGCGTTCGGCGAGGGTCATTCTACGACCGGGCACGGACAAGCGGCCCCCGACTGGTTATCATGGCGGCGATTTCTAGCGGACTGCCACCATGGTTGATTCATACGACGACGCCTTCGACGGCGAAAAAAGCAAAACCCAGATCAAGCGCGAACTGCATGCGCTGGTCGAACTCGGCGAACGCCTGACCACGGTCAAGGCCGACACCCTGGCGCGCCTGCCGCTTACCGACGAGCTGCGCAAGGCTCTGGCCGACGCCAGCAAGCACACCGCCCACGGCGCACGCAAACGCCACATGTCGTTCGTCGGCAAGCTGATGCGCGACCAGGACCTGGACGCCATCCACGCCGTGCTGGAGCAGATCGACAGCTCCAGCCGCCAGTACAACGAGCGCTTCCACAACCTGGAACGCTGGCGCGACCGTCTGATCGACGGTAACGACGAAGACCTCGAGCGTTTCGTCAACGAATACCCCGAGACCGATCGCCAGCAACTGCGTTCGCTGATCCGTCATGCCCAGCACGAAAAGGCGCGGAACAAACCGCCTGCCGCTGCGCGCAAGGTGTTCAAGTACATCCGCGACCTCGACGAGATGCAGCGCGGGCTGCGATAAAGACTGACGCGGTGCTCTTGTAGGAGCGGCCTTGCGCCGCGAATGGGCTGCGCAGCAGCCCCAGCTATTTCTGCAGTGTCGCTGAAACCCTGGGGCCGCTTTGCGGCCCTTTCGCGACACAAGGCCGCTCCTACAGGCAGCGCGCATCATCACGCGCCTGTACCGCCCACGGTAATCGCATCGAGCTTCAAGGTCGGCTGCCCGACGCCTACCGGCACCGATTGCCCGTCTTTGCCGCACGTCCCCACGCCACTGTCCAGCGCCAGGTCGTTACCGACCATCGACACCCGGCTCATGGCCTCCGGCCCGTTGCCGATCAGGGTCGCGCCTTTCACCGGGGCAGTGATCCTGCCGTCTTCGATCAGGTAGGCTTCGCTGGTCGAGAACACGAACTTGCCACTGGTGATATCGACCTGGCCACCGCCGAGGTTGGCGCAGTAGATACCCTTCTTCACCGAAGCGATGATTTCTTGCGGATCGCTGTTGCCGGCCCGCATGTAGGTGTTGGTCATGCGCGGCATCGGCAGGTGTGCATAAGACTCGCGGCGACCGTTGCCGGTAACCGCCATGCCCATCAGGCGTGCATTGAGCTTGTCCTGCATGTAGCCCTTGAGGATGCCGTTCTCGATCAACGTGGTGCATTCGGTTGGCGTGCCTTCGTCATCGACACTCAACGAGCCGCGGCGACCTTCGAGGGTGCCGTCGTCGACGATGGTGCACAGGCTCGAGGCGACCTTCTCGCCGATCCGCCCGCTGAATGCCGAGCTGCCCTTGCGGTTGAAGTCGCCTTCCAGGCCATGGCCGACCGCTTCATGCAGCAGCACGCCCGACCAGCCGGACCCCAGTACCACCGGCAAGGTGCCGGCTGGGGCCGGGACGGCTTCGAGGTTCACCAGCGCTTGGCGCAGTGCTTCGCGGGCATAGCCCATGACGCGGTCTTCAGTGAAGAAGCGGTAGTCGGTACGCCCGCCACCGCCCTGCCCGCCACGCTCGCGGCGGCCATTCTGCTCGACGATGACGCTGACGTTGAAACGCACCAGCGGGCGCACATCTGCGGCTAGGCTACCGTCGGCGGCGGCAATCAGGATGCGCTCCCAGACCCCGGCCATGCTTACGCTGACCTGCTGGATACGCGGATCGAGGGCGCGCGTGGCAGCATCCACACGCTTGAGCAGCTCGACCTTCTCGGCACGGCTGAGCACGTCCAGCGGGTTGTCCGGCGCATACAGCGCCGTCACGTCCTGGCTGCGGAACGCCTGGACCGTGCCGTTCTGGCCGGCGCGGGAAATCGAGCGGGCCGCACGGGCCGCCGAGGTCAGCGCCTCGAGGTTGATCGCGTTGCTGTAAGCAAAGCCGGTCTTCTCGCCGGACTGGGCACGCACACCGACACCCTGGTCCAGGTTGAAGCTACCCTCTTTGACGATGCCGTCCTCCAGCGCCCAGGTTTCCGAAATCTGGCCCTGGAAATACAGGTCCGCCGCATCGATGCCGGGGCCTGCCAGTTCGCCCAGCACGCTTTGCAGGCTGTCGAGGGTGAGTCCGCCCGGGGCCAGGAGTTGCTCGCTGACGGTGGATAACATCTGGCTCATAGTCACTCCGAGGTGTGCGCAGGCCGCAAGGCGTCCTGCGAGAAAAAGCGCCGGTGCGTGGTGACCGGCATGCGCGCCCGGATGGACGCCTGTTCATCAATGTCACGCTCGGCGAGCAAAACCGCTTCGCCTTGCGCCTGTTCTGCGACGATCCGCCCCCAAGCGTCGACGATCGCCGCGTGGCCGTGGGTTTCCCGCGGCCCTGGATGGGTACCGCCTTGAGCCGCCGCCAGTACATAACACTGGGTTTCAATGGCCCGGGCGCGGATCAGCACTTCCCAATGCGCTGCGCCTGTGACTGCAGTAAAGGCAGCCGGTGCCGTGATCAATTCCGCGCCTGCGCTGCGCAAGGCGCTGTACAGCTCGGGGAAGCGCAGGTCGTAACACACGCTGAGCCCCAATCGGCCTAGCGGCGTATCGGCCACCACCACCTGCGCACCATGGGCATAGTCATCCGACTCGCGGTAACGGCCACGGTTGTCAGCCACATCCACGTCGAACAGATGCAGCTTGTCATAGCGCGCCACCACTTCACCGTGTTCGTCGATCAGCAGCGAACAGGCATGGGCCTTGGCTTCAGGCTGGCCTTGTGGTGGCAGCGGCAAGGTACCGGCAACAATCCATAATCTGAGGTCGCGGGCGGTACGTTTCAACCACGGCAGGATCGGCCCTGCGCCCATGGCTTCGGCGCGACCGATGGCGGCGGCATCCTTGCGGCCCATTGCCGCGAAGTTTTCCGGCAGTACCGCCAACCGAGCGCCGCCCATGGCTGCCTGTTCGAGCAGGGCGCCCGCACGCTGCAGGTTGGCCAGCACATCGTCCTGGCTGACCATCTGGATGACCGCTGCCTTCATGGGCACTCCCGCAATTATTTATCGAACGGTTTCACAAACGTGATTTTAGGCTCTTTCACCGGGCCTTCGACGCGATAGTGCACGCTGGCAAAACGCGACACACGGTCGCCGATCAGTCGATCGACCAGGAACAGCGCGCCCCCGACCGCAGGCGCACCGACGATCAGCGCGGCCAGTGGCAGGTTGTTGGTCACCGGCAGGGTCACCTGCAGGTTGGCAGCGACCCGATCGCGCACCAGGTCGAGGGTGCCATCGAGTTCAAAGTTGCTCGAAGGCCCGGTCACGGCGATTGGCTCGCGGGTCACGTAGACGCCGCTGCTGGCCACCAGCAGGCCCTTGACCCGGTCATAGGCCAGGCCCTTGTCGAACAGGTCGGAGAAGTCCAGGCGCAAGCGCCGGCCAATCGAGTTGAAGTTGAGCAGGCCGAACACACGCAGGGCCTGAGCGCCACCTTCCACCTCGACGAACTGACCGCTGCGCAAGGCCGCATCCATGCTGCCAGAGAAGCGCTTGAGGCCGACCCAGGCGGGCGAACCCGGCCAGCGGCCATCGACATCCAGGCGGAAATCGCGACTGGTCACGGTCGGGGCGAACCCCCAGGCCTTGAGCACATCGGCCAGGTTCTTGCCGTCGAGCCGACCTTTGTACCAGCTGCTGGTAGCCCCCGTTTCGCCTTCCCAAGCGCCGCTGCCATCGACATGCAAGCCTTTGAAGTCGAGGTCGATATCCTGCGCAGCCACGCCCCGTGCGGTGGGGCGCAACTTCAGCGCGAGGTTGCCGAACAAGTCGTCGCCGCGGTACAGCTTGTCGATGCTCAGATCCAAGGCCGGCACCTTGCGCGGGTCGAACGAGGCCAACGGGTCGGGGCCCTCTTCCGATTGTGTTTCAGCGGGGTCGGCAGGCGGCAGGCGCAGTGTCTGCAGGCGCACCACCATCGGCGCAGCCTTGGCATCTGGCAGGCGCGCGTTACCGATGACTTCCTTGCTGTCCAGGCGCAGGTCCCAGGCAGGGCCGCCACGGGCCAGGCGCACAACGGCCTGGTTCAGGTTCATGCCGAAAGCCTTCAGCTGGCCGATGCTCAGGTCGACGCTCTGCAAGTTCTGCCGGGCATTGCCACCGGGGTCGTCACCGGCAAAGCGTGCGGCCTGTTGCTGCCAGGGGCCCAGGTCCAGGCTTTCCAGCCGCCCCTTGACCCGCAGCCCCTGAGCCGCTGGCAACTGCGCCTGCCCGGCGCCAAGCAACAGTTCGCCACGGCCCTGGCCCAGCTTGTCGGCCGGTGCGGCGTAGGCGAAACGGGCCAGGTCGGCGTAAGCCGCATCGAAGCGCCGCTCAGGCCCTTGCAGGCTCATGCTGAAACGACTGTCGCGGGTCTCCGCCGCCGCCTTGCCGAACGGAGCCGGCAGGTCGATGGTCAGGCCCTTGAGCGAAGAGCTGACGTTCAAGCTGTTATCACGGCTGCCCAGGCTGACCTGCAATTGGTATGGCAGGTCGCCTGAGGCGGGCAGGGCTTGCCTGAACTGCAACCAGTCGGTCAGAGACTTCAGCGAAGCCTGGCCACTGGCGTTGATGCGCGTCTGCATCTGCCCGGGCTGGCCCTCGGCGGTGATCTGCGCAGTGACCGGCTTGCCGAACACCTGCAAGCTGATGTTCTTGCCGCTCAGCCCCTTGTCGAAGTCAAAGCTGAAGTCGCCCTTGAGGCGCGTCAGGTCCAGGCTGGGCGGGGTCACCTTAAGGCGTGCATCGGCAGTGGCGAAGTCCACCAGCACTTTTGGCCGCTCGCCATGGGCCAAGGGTACGTCGAGCTTCACATTGCCCTTGAGTGGGCCCTCGCCTTCCCAGCCAGCGAAGATCTCGCCCGTTCCGATCGGGGCTTCCTTGAGGATTTTCAAGCCATCGCCAAGGCTACCGTCGAAATTGCCGTCGAGATACAGATGGCTGTGCTGGCCGCTGTCGACATGGGGAATATTCACGCTGACGTCGCTGACCTGAGTGTCGAGCAGCAGGCCCTTGCTGGCCCTGATGCGCACGCCGCTGTCTTCGATCAGCACATCGCCGTCCACCTGCTGCACCTGCGGCCAGCCTGGCTGGAAGTCGAGCGCGGCGTCATGCACCTTGAAGAACAGGCTGATGCTGCGAGCCTCCGGCGCGGCGCCGTGGTTCAACGAACCTTGGTACTGGAAGTAGCCCTGATCGACGTTGCCCTTGACGATGGCGCTGCGCAGCCATTCGTCGAGGGCCGGGCTCAGCACTTCGGGCAAGTACTTGGCGGTGTAGCGGCCATCGCCTTCGGTAAGGCCGACGCGCAGGTCCATGTAGCTTTCGGTGCCTTCATCGAAAAGCAGGCGAATCAGGAAGTCGCCGGCAATCTTGCCCTCCTCGCCCAGTACCTTCAGGTAGGGTGCGATCAGGGTGAAGCCGTGCTTGTCGAGCGCCCAGGTCAGGCGTGCATTAGCCTTTTGGTAATGCCAGGGTTTGGCGAAGATCGGGTACAGGTGCAGCATGAATGCGTCAGTATCCAGACGCAGCTCGCCATGCCCGAGGTCGCCGCTGATGCTGCCGCTGACATTGCCGGCCGCCGGTGCACCATGATAGGCATCGAAACCGACCCTCTCCAGGTTGGCGGCGAACTGCAGGCGCTGGTCGCCCTCGGCTTTTGGCCGTGCTTCCAGGCGAACGTTGCGCAGCGCCCCGGTGACGTTCAGCGCATCGACCACGGCCATGAACTTGTCCGGCAAGGGGGCCAGGCCATTGATCAGCGGGGTCAACGGGGTGAGGTCAAGGCGGTCGGCCTGCACCTGCCAGGTTTCATCCGCCGGGTCGTCGCCCAGGCGCTGGTTCACTTGCAGGTGCGATTCCCAACGGTTCTTGCCGATGCTGGCAGCGAGCGAATCCACGACTACATCAAAACCCTGATCGCGGCGCTGGAACCAGGCGTTCAAAGCGAGGTTGTCCAGGGTCACCGCCTTGCGCTCGGCGTAGGCCCCGCGCAGTTGCGGTGCATTGAGACGCACCACTGCCTGCTGCAACTGCCCCTTGCTCCAGTCGACCCAGAACTCGCCACCGGCCTTCAGCGCTTGCGCCCGCCACTGGCCCAGCAATGCAGGCGGCAACCACCGCGCCCAGTCGCTTTGCGGCAGGCTCAGGTAAGCCTCGACCTCGCCATCGCGCCAGGCCTTGGCATTTGCCCGGCTGCGCAGATTGACTGCCAGTGGCTGGCCGTCGGGCAAGGTCGCCCGCAGGTCCAGGGCCTGGCGTGAAGCGCCGGCCTGCAGGCCGACACTGACATAGGTAAGGGTCAACGGGTCACGCTGCCAGGGCTGCAGGGTGACCTGGCTGTCGAACACATCGATGCGGCCCAATTGACGCAGGCGCTGCAGGAGCTCGGCAGGGTCCAGCGGCGCGTCGTCCTTTTTTGGCAACCCTTCAAGGGCCCAGCCACCCTGCTCATCCTCACGCAGAATCAGTTGCAAGCCGCCGAGTTCGATGCGCGCCAGGCGCACCTCACGGGAAGTCAGGCTGGCCCACAGGTCGGGTACCACCTTGACGTCATCCAGGCGCAGGGCCGATGCGCCCTCGCCCAGTTGCAGGTCACGCACGCGCAATACCGGCGCCAGGCCGCTCCAGCGCCCTTCCAGAGCCCCTACATGCACGGGCAAACCAAGCGCCTGTTCGGCCTTGCTCTCGACGTCGCCACGGTATTCGGCAACCAGCGGCACCAGCTCGCGGCCGAGGCTGACATACAGTGCCACCAGTACCGCGAGCAGGGCACAGATGCCCAGCCCCCAACGGGTCAAGGCGACCAGAACGCGGTTCAGACGTCCCATGGCCATGGCCCTCCAGGTCGTTTATCCATGATGGCCCGGCGTGCCGTTTTTGCCAGCCAGCGCCATGCGGGGCGGGTATCAGAAAGCCTCAGAGCAGCACCACATCGTATTGTTCCTGCGAATACATCGACTCGACCTGAAAGCGAATGGTTCGGCCGATGAAGGTCTCCAGTTCGGCAACGTTGCCGGACTCTTCGTCCAGCAGGCGATCGACCACCTTTTGGTTGGCCAGCACGCGATAACCTTCAGCCTGGTAGGCACGGGCTTCGCGGAGGATCTCGCGGAAAATCTCGTAACAAATGGTCTCGGGGGTCTTCAACTTGCCACGCCCCTGACAGGCGATGCATGGCTCGCAGAGGACCTGTTCGAGGCTCTCACGGGTGCGCTTGCGGGTCATCTGCACCAGGCCCAGTTCGGTGATGCCGATGATGTTGGTCTTGGCATGATCACGCTCCAGCTGCTTTTCCAGTGTGCGCAGCACCTGGCGCTGGTGCTCTTCGTCTTCCATGTCGATGAAGTCGATGATGATGATCCCGCCGATGTTGCGCAGGCGCAGCTGCCGGGCGATGGCCGTGGCGGCTTCGAGGTTGGTCTTGAAGATGGTTTCTTCCAGGTTGCGGTGACCGACGAACGCACCGGTATTGACGTCAATGGTGGTCATCGCCTCGGCCGGGTCGACCACCAGGTACCCTCCGGACTTGAGCGGCACCTTGCGCTCCAGGGCGCGCTGGATTTCGTCCTCGACCCCGTACAGGTCGAAGATCGGCCGCTCGCCTGGGTAATGTTCCAGGCGATCAGCGATCTCTGGCATGAGTTCGACGACGAACTGCGTGGTTTTCTGGAAGGTTTCCCGCGAGTCGATACGAATCTTCTCGATTTTCGGGTTTACCAGGTCGCGCAGCGTGCGCAGGGCCAGGCCGAGGTCTTCATAAATGACCGTGGGCGCGCCGCAGGTCTGGATCTGGCTGCCGATCTGTTCCCACAGGCGGCGCAGGTAACGGATGTCCTGGAGGATTTCTTCAGCCCGCGCCCCCTCGGCAGCGGTACGCAGGATGAAGCCCCCGGCGTCCTTGATGTTCTCGCTGTTCATACAGTCGCTGACCACCTGCTTGAGGCGCTCGCGTTCGGCTTCGTCTTCGATCTTCAGGGAAATGCCGACATGGCTGCTGCGAGGCATGTACACCAGGTAACGCGAGGGGATCGACAGCTGCGTGGTCAGGCGTGCACCCTTGGTGCCGATCGGATCTTTGGTTACCTGCACCACCAGGGCCTGGCCCTCGTGCACCAGTGCGGTGATGTTCTCCACCGCCGAGCCTTCACGCTGGGATATTTCCGACGCATGGATGAACGCCGCGCGCTCCAGGCCGATGTCGACGAATGCCGCCTGCATGCCCGGCAGCACCCGCACGACCTTGCCCTTGTAGATATTGCCGACGATGCCGCGGCGCTGGGTGCGCTCGACGTGCACTTCCTGCAGCACCCCGTTTTCCACCACCGCCACGCGTGATTCCATCGGGGTGATGTTGATCAGGATCTCTTCACTCATGGCAGGCTCTCGTCAAAGGTCTTCGGTAATGATGGATCGCGCGTGCTGGGCTGGCTACCGCTGGTTTGTTACCTCTGGCAAAAGTGCCGGTATCTGCCAGCAGGCGATACCGAACCGGGCGAGCATTTCGGCCGTTTCGCTCAAAGGCAGGCCAACCACCGCCGAGTAGCTGCCGTCGAGCCCGGTGACGAATACCGCGCCCAGGCCCTGGATGGCGTAGCCCCCCGCCTTGTCCGCAGGTTCCCCGCTGGCCCAGTAGCGCTCGGCTTCTGTGGCATCGACAGGGCGAAAACGCACGACACTGCTGACACACCGGCTTTCGCAGTGCTGGCCATCGCTCAAGGCTACGGCGGTCAGGACCTGGTGCTCGCGGCCAGCCAGGTCGGCCAGCATCGTCAAGGCATGTTCACGGTTTTCAGGCTTGCCCAGGATACGGCCATCGAGCACCACCGCCGTGTCGGCGCCAAGCACCACGGCAGGGCCTTGAAGCGTGGCCAGGCCAGCTTCGGCCTTGGCCCGGGCCAGGCGCTCGACATAGGCCTCGGCGCTTTCGCCCGGCAGCGGGGTTTCATCGATGGGGGCACTGATGACGGTGAACGGCACGCCGATCTGGCCGAGCAGTTCACGCCGGCGCGGTGAGCCGGAGGCGAGGTAGAGTGGTTTCATCTGGACATCTCCCTGTCAGTGGCAGCGCCGTCAGTTGATACGCAAACGCCGGCGCAGGTCGCGCAGGGCGAAGCTGATCCATGGCCAGAGCAACGCACTGATCACGGCTGGCCAGACCAGCGCCAGGGTCGGCAGGCGATTGCCGGTGAGCGCACTGAGCCACAGCTGGATCAGCTGGGCGATACCGAAGATCACCAGGATCACCAGGCTCTGCTGCCACAGCGGGAACATGCGCAGGCGCTGCTGCAGCGACAGCACGAGGAACGTGATCAGGGTAAGGATCAGCGCGTTCTGCCCGAGCAAGGTGCCGTACAGCACGTCCTCGGCCAGCCCCAGAATGAACGCGGTGGTCATGCCCACCTTGCCTGGCACGTTCAAGGTCCAGAACGACACCAGCATCGCCAGCCACATGGGCCGGAACACTTCAAGGAACTGTGGCATGGGTGAAACGCTGAGCAGCAGGCCGATGGCGAACGTCAGCCAGATGACCCAACCGTGGTTACGACGCGACTTGGCCATCATTGCCTCCGGGGATGGGCAGGGGCCGCAGGTGCGGCGGCAGGGCTGGCGGGCGCTGCAGCCGGGGCCGCAGGCGCCTGACCTGCAGCGGCCGGGGCCGCTGGCTGTGCCGGGGCCGGGGCCGGGGCAACCGCCGGCTGCTCGGCATTGGCGGCGGGTTGGCCAGTGCCCTTGCGATCGGCCTCTTCCTGGGCGATGGCTGCTTCGGTGGCGCGCTGCTCCGGAGTCCGGCGGTCACTGAATACCAGCAACATGTAGCGGCTGCGGTTGAGCGCGGCGGTTGGAATGGCGCGGACGATGGCAAACGGCTGACCGGAATCGTGGATCACTTCATTGACCGTGGCCACCGGGTAGCCGGCCGGGAAGCGCTGGCCCATGCCAGAGCTCACCAACAGGTCACCCTCCTTGATGTCGGCGGTGTCGGCGACATGGCGCAACTCGAGGCGCTCCGGGTTGCCGGTGCCGCTGGCGATTGCGCGCAGGCCGTTGCGGTTGACCTGCACCGGAATGCTGTGAGTCGTGTCGGTCAACAGCAGGACACGCGAGGTATACGGCATGAGCTCGACCACCTGGCCCATCAGGCCACGGGCATCGAGTACCGGCTGCCCCAGAAACACACCATCGCGCTCACCCTTGTTGATCAGGATACGGTGGGTGAACGGATTGGGGTCGACGCCGATCAGCTCGGCCACTTCGACCTTTTCGTTGACCAATGCCGAAGAGTTGAGCAACTCACGCAGGCGCACGTTCTGCTCCGTCAGGGCCGCCAGCTTCTGCAGGCGCCCTTGAAGCAGCAGGGCTTCGGTCTTGAGTTTTTCGTTTTCAGCGATCAGCTCGGTGCGGCTGCCGAACTGGCCGGCGACGCCTTGCCACATCCGCTGCGGCAGGTCGGTGATCCAGTACGACTCCATGAGCACCAGGCCCATCTGGCTGCGCACCGGCTTGAGCACGTCGAAGCGCGCGTCGACAACCATCAGCGCGACCGACAGCACTACCAGTACCAGCAGGCGAACGCCCAGCGAAGGGCCCTTGGAGAAAAGCGGTTTAATGGGCCGTTCCTCGTGGACGACTCAGGAGGTCATTGGACATGGGACAACGCACCAGCCTGGTTGCGGGTTGACGGAAACGACGCCGCGATGGACGCCAGCCAGCGCATACAGGTAGCACTGCGCGTGCTACCTGTAAACCGGGCTTTCGAAAGCAGCGGGGATCACTCGCTGGAGAGCAGGTCCATCGCGTGCTTGTCCATCATCTCCAGGGCGCGACCACCGCCGCGGGCGACGCAGGTCAGCGGGTCTTCGGCGACGATCACTGGCAGGCCGGTTTCCTGCGCCAGCAGCTTGTCGAGGTCACGCAGCAGCGCGCCACCACCGGTCAGCACCAGGCCGCGCTCGGCGATGTCGGAGGCCAGCTCCGGCGGCGATTGCTCCAGGGCGCTCTTGACCGCCTGGACGATGGTCGCCAGGGATTCCTGCAGGGCTTCCAGGACTTCGTTGGAGTTCAGGGTAAAGGCGCGTGGTACACCCTCGGCCAGGTTACGGCCGCGCACGTCGACTTCGCGCACCTCGCCGCCCGGGTAGGCGGTGCCGATTTCCTGCTTGATGCGCTCGGCGGTGGATTCGCCGATCAGGCTGCCATAGTTGCGGCGCACATAGGTGACGATGGCTTCGTCGAAGCGGTCGCCGCCAACCCGGACGGACTCGGCATAGACCACACCGTTCAGCGAGATCAGGGCGATTTCGGTGGTACCGCCACCGATATCGACGACCATCGAGCCACGGGCTTCTTCGACCGGCAGGCCGGCACCGATGGCAGCGGCCATCGGCTCTTCGATCAGGAACACTTCACGGGCACCGGCACCCAGGGCCGACTCGCGAATGGCGCGGCGCTCTACCTGGGTCGACTTGCACGGCACGCAGATCAGCACGCGCGGGCTGGGCTGCAGGAAGCTGTTTTCGTGAACCTTGTTGATGAAGTACTGCAACATTTTTTCACAAACGCTGAAGTCGGCGATGACGCCGTCCTTCATCGGACGAATGGCAGCAATGTTGCCAGGCGTGCGGCCCAGCATGCGCTTGGCTTCGGTACCGACGGCGACGACGCTTTTCTGGTTGCCGTGGGTACGGATGGCAACAACCGAGGGCTCATTCAGGACGATACCGCGCTCACGCACGTAAATAAGGGTGTTGGCAGTCCCCAGGTCGATGGAAAGATCGCTGGAAAACATGCCACGCAGTTTCTTGAACATGGGAAAGTGACCCTGGGGAAAGCGTGGGTAAAAAAGTGCGGCAAACTCTAACAATGGCAGGGATTTTGGGCAAGGAGCCAATATGTTAAATTGGCTGTTTTTCCGAGCACGCCAGCAGATGATCGCGGCCGTTGGACCGCCAAAATGCTGACATGTTCCTCACCGCGGACCCTATTCGGTTCTTTGTTTCCCCTGGAGATCACCATGGCGCTTGAACGCAGCGACGTGGAAAAGATTGCCCATCTGGCCCGTCTGGGCCTGAATGAAGGCGAACTGCCACGCATTACTGACGCCCTGAACAGCATTCTCGGCCTGGTCGACCAGATGCAAGCGGTCGACACCAACGGCATCGAGCCCCTGGCCCACCCCCTGGAGGCCAGCCAGCGCCTGCGTCCCGACCAGGTCACCGAAAGCAACCAGCGCGACGCCTACCAGGCCATCGCACCCTCGACCGAAAGCGGTCTGTACCTGGTTCCGAAAGTCATCGAGTAAGGGATAGAGCCTGCCATGCATGAATTGACCCTGGCCGAGATCGCCCGCGGACTCGCCGACAAGTCGTTTTCCTCCGAAGAGCTGACCGCCGCCCTGCTGGCGCGCGTCAAGCAGATCGACCCGCAGATCAACAGCTTCATCAGCGTCACCGAAGAGCTGGCCCTGGGCCAGGCGCGTGCTGCCGACGCCCGTCGCGCCGCTGGCGAGACCGGTGCACTGCTAGGCGCACCGATCGCCCACAAGGACCTGTTCTGCACCCTCGGCGTGCGCACCAGCTGCGGCTCGAAGATGCTCGACAACTTCAAGGCACCGTACGATGCCACCGTGGTCGCCAAGCTGGCCGAAGCCGGCATGGTCACCCTGGGCAAGACCAACATGGACGAGTTCGCCATGGGTTCGGCCAACGAATCCAGCCACTACGGCGCGGTGAAGAACCCGTGGAACCTCGAGCACGTACCGGGCGGTTCGTCGGGTGGTTCGGCCGCTGCCGTGGCCGCGCGCCTGCTGCCGGCCACCACGGGTACCGACACGGGTGGCTCGATCCGCCAGCCGGCGGCACTGACCAACCTCACCGGCCTCAAGCCGACCTATGGTCGCGTGTCGCGCTGGGGCATGATTGCCTACGCCTCCAGCCTCGACCAGGGTGGCCCGCTGGCGCGTACCGCCGAAGACTGCGCCCTGCTGCTGCAAGGCATGGCCGGCTTCGACGCCAAGGACTCCACCAGCATCGACGAGCCAGTGCCAGACTACAGCGCCGCCCTCAACGGCTCGCTGCAGGGCCTGCGCATCGGCCTGCCGAAGGAGTATTTCGGTGCAGGCCTCGACCCACGCATTGCAGAGCTGGTCCAGGCCAGCGTCAAGGAGCTGGAAAAGCTCGGTGCAGTGGTCAAGGAAATCAGCCTGCCGAACATGCAGCACGCCATTCCGGCGTACTACGTGATCGCACCGGCAGAAGCCTCCTCCAACCTGTCGCGCTTCGACGGCGTGCGCTTCGGCTACCGCTGCGAAGAGCCGAAAGACCTGACCGACCTGTACAAGCGCTCCCGCGGCGAAGGCTTCGGTACCGAAGTGCAGCGCCGCATCATGGTCGGCACCTACGCTCTGTCGGCCGGCTACTACGACGCCTACTACGTCAAGGCGCAGCAGATCCGCCGCCTGATCAAGAACGACTTCATGGCCGCCTTCACCGAGGTCGACCTGATCCTCGGCCCGACCACGCCCAACCCGGCCTGGAAGCTTGGCGCCAAGAGCAGCGACCCGGTCGCCGCCTACCTGGAAGACGTCTACACCATCACCGCCAACCTGGCGGGCCTGCCAGGCCTGTCGATGCCAGCCGGCTTCGTCGACGGCCTGCCGGTCGGCGTGCAGCTGCTGGCACCGTACTTCCAGGAAGGCCGCTTGCTCAACGTCGCGCACCGTTACCAGCAAGTCACCGACTGGCACACCCGCGCCCCTAACGGCTTCTGAGGAATTCACACATGCAATGGGAAGTTGTGATCGGGCTGGAGATTCATACCCAGCTGGCCACCCAGTCGAAGATCTTCTCCGGCAGCGCCACTACCTTCGGTTCCGAGCCGAACACCCAGGCCAGCCTGGTTGACCTGGGGATGCCCGGCGTATTGCCGGTGCTGAACCAGGAAGCCGTGCGCATGGCCTGCATGTTCGGCCTGGCGATCGATGCCGAAATCGGCAAGCGCAACGTGTTCGCGCGCAAAAACTACTTCTACCCGGACCTGCCCAAGGGTTACCAGATCAGCCAGATGGACCTGCCGATCGTCGGCAAGGGCCACCTGGACATCGCCCTGGAAGACGGCACCATCAAGCGCATCGGCGTCACCCGCGCCCACCTTGAGGAAGATGCCGGCAAAAGCCTGCACGAAGACTTCAGCGGCTCCACCGGCATCGACCTGAACCGCGCCGGCACGCCGCTGCTGGAAATCGTCTCCGAGCCGGACATGCGCAGCGCCAAGGAAGCGGTGGCCTACGTCAAGGCCATCCACGCACTGGTGCGCTACCTGGGTATCTGCGACGGCAACATGGCCGAAGGCTCGCTGCGCTGCGACTGCAACGTGTCGATCCGCCCGAAAGGCCAGGCTGAGTTCGGAACCCGCTGCGAGATCAAGAACGTCAACTCGTTCCGCTTCATCGAACGTGCGATCAACAGCGAGATCCAGCGCCAGATCGACCTGATCGAGGACGGCGGCAAAGTGGTCCAGGAAACCCGCCTGTACGACCCGAACAAGGACGAGACCCGCTCCATGCGCAGCAAGGAGGAGGCCAACGACTACCGTTACTTCCCCGACCCGGACCTGCTGCCGGTGGTGATCGAGGACAGCTTCCTCGAAACCGTCCGCGCCGGCCTGCCGGAGCTGCCACCGCAAAAGGTCGAGCGCTTCCAGAGCCAGTACGGTCTGTCGGCCTATGACGCCAACGTGCTGGCTTCCAGCCGCGAGCAGGCGGATTACTTCGAAGAAGTGGTGAAAATTGGTGGCGACGCCAAACTGGCCGCCAACTGGGTCATGGTCGAACTGGGCAGCCTGCTGAACAAGCTGGGCATCGAGATCGACCAGGCGCCGGTCAGCGCCGCACACCTGGGTGGCATGCTGCTGCGCATTCGCGACAACACCATCAGCGGCAAAATTGCCAAGACCGTGTTCGAGGCCATGGCCGCGGGTGAAGGCGATGCCGACAGTATCATCGAGAGTAAAGGCCTCAAGCAGGTCACCGACACCGGTGCGATCGACAAGATGCTCGACGAGGTGCTCGCAGCCAACGCCGAACAGGTCGATCAATACCGTGCCGCTGACGAGGCCAAGCGCGGCAAGATGTTCGGCTTCTTCGTCGGTCAGGCGATGAAGGCGTCCAAAGGCAAGGCCAACCCGGGGCAGGTGAACCAATTGCTCAAGGCCAAGCTCGAAGGGTGATTGTTTTACCCCTGTAATGTTGCGAGGGCTTCGCCCTCGTTCGCGGCTAAAGCCGCTCCCACAGGTACGGCGTTGCTCTCACGGGCAGCGCCGTACCTGTGGGAGCGGCTTTAGCCGCGAATGGCCGCACTAGGAGAGCACCTGACTTGCTGAAACGATCCCTCGGCACCCTGGCCCTTTTCTCTTTCCTGGCCGGCTGTGCCAGCCATGACATCGACCCGCGCGGTTACAACGAAACCGGCACCGCTTCCTATTACGGCTCGCGCCATCACGGCAAACGCACTGCCAGCGGCGAACCGTTCAACCAGCACGGCCTCACCGCCGCCCACCGCAGCCTGCCGTTCGGCAGCCGGGTGCTGGTCACCAACCTGGCCAACGATCGCAGCGTCGTGGTCCGCATCAACGACCGCGGCCCGCATACCCGAGGCCGACTGATCGACCTGTCACGTGCTGCAGCAGAAAAAATCGGCATGCTCCGTAGCGGAACGGCGCGCGTCCGGGTACAAGGTCTGAGCGATTGACCTGTCACCTGCCCTGACTGGAGCACCACCATTTTCGACCTGGCCACCCTCCCCACCTTCAGCCTGCTGCTAATGGGCGTTGCCCTGCTGCTGCTGATCGCCGGTGCCGAACTGCTGGTGCGTGCGGCGCTGCGCCTGGCAGAGCGCCTGCGCGTGCGCCCGTTGATCATCGGCCTTAGCCTGGTGGCCTTCGGCAGTACCGCGCCGCAGCTGACCGTGAGCCTGCAAGCCGCCTATCAAGGGGCGCCCGACGTGGCCGTGGGCAGCGTGATCGGCAGCAACATCTTCAACGTACTGGTCATCCTCGGCCTGGCCGCGCTGATCATTCCACTGCGGGTCTCACGCCAACTGGTGCGCCTGGACATCCCGCTGATGATTGCCGCCAGCGGCCTGGTCTACGCGCTCTGTTCAAATGGCCACCTGGGCCGGGCCGAAGGGTTGCTGTTACTGCTCGCCCTGGTGGGCTACCTGGCCATGCTGTGGCACCAATCGCGCAACCATGCCCGCACCTATCCGGCCCAGGATACCGCTGCAGCCAGCGCTGGGCGCTTCTGGTCCGGGGCGCTGCTACAGGTGCTGTTCGGCCTTGGCCTGTTGAGCCTGGCCGGCCACCTGCTGCTGGAGGCGGCCATTGAAGTGGCCACCGATCTGGGACTGTCCGAGCGGGTCATCGGCCTGACGGTGGTCGCCGTGTGCACATCCCTGCCCGAGCTTGCCGCCGCGCTGATTGCCGCCATTCGAGGCGAGCGGGAGATTGCCGTCGGCACGGTAATCGGCAGTAATCTGTTGAACTTGCTGGGCGTGCTCGGCCTGACTGCACTGATCACACCCGAGCCGCTGACCATCTCGCCCAATGCGTTGGCATTCGACCTGCCGGTGATGCTGGGTGTCGCGGCCCTGAGCCTGCCGGTGTTCTATTCGGGCTACCGGATCACCCGCAGCGAGGGGCTGGTGTTCCTCTGCCTGTACCTGGTCTATGGCCTGCATGTGGCAGCCTTCACCATGGGCATGCCACTGGCCGGGCGGCTGGAGCGGTTGATGCTGTTCTATGTGCTGCCGGTGCTGGGCTTGGTGCTGTTGTTCACCACGATCCGTGCCTGGCGCCGGCAGCACTGAGAGATAAAAGAGGCCGAGCCTGCTTTACTTATCTCCCCTGCCGAGCCTTCTTCAGCTTGAAGGCCACCCACAGCACCGCAATCCATGCCGGGATCAGGATCACCGAGATGCGGATCGGCGGGGTCAGGTACATCACCACCAGGATCAGCACAATGAACGCCAGGCACAGGTAGTTGGTCAGCGGGTGCCCCCAGCTCTGGTAGAACGGGTTGATCCCGGCCGCCAGCTTGGCCTTGCGGAACTTCAGGTGGGTGATGCTGATGCTGGCCCAGTTGATCACCAGCGCCGACACCGCCAACGCCATCAGCAGGCCGAACGCCTCGCCAGGCATCAGGTAGTTGATCAGCACACACATGCCGGTCGCAAAGGCTGAAACAGCCAACGCCGTCAGGGGCACGCCGCTGCGGCTGACCTTGAGCAACTGACGCGGCGCATCACCCTGGCTGGCCAGGCCGAACAGCATGCGACTGTTGGCGTACACGCAGCTGTTGTACACCGACAACGCAGCGGTCAACACCACGATGTTGAGGATGGTCGCCACCAGGTCGCTGTCCAGTTCGTGGAAGATCATCACGAACGGGCTGCCGCCTTGCACCACCTTCTGCCAAGGGTACAGCGACAGCAGCACGGCCAGGGCGCCGATGTAGAAGATCAGGATGCGATAGACAACCTGGTTGGTCGCCTTGGGGATGCTCTGGCGCGGGTTGTCGGCCTCGGCGGCGGTAATGCCGACCAGCTCCAGGCCACCGAAGGAGAACATGATCACCGCCAGCGCCATCACCAGCCCGGTCACGCCATTGGGGAAGAACCCGCCGTATTGCCACAGGTTGGCCACGCTGGCATCCGGGCCGCCGTGGCCACTGGCGAGCATCCAGGCGCCGAAACCGATCATGCTGACGATCGCTGCCACCTTGACCAAGGCGAACCAGAACTCCATTTCGCCATAGACCTTCACCTGGGTGAGGTTGATCAGGTTGATCACCACGAAGAAGATCGCCGCCGTGGCCCAGGTCGGGAACCCCGGCCACCAGTACTGCACATAGATACCCACGGCCGTGAGTTCGGCCATGCCGACCAGCACGTACACCACCCAGTAGTTCCAACCGGAAACGAACCCGGCGAACTCGCTCCAGTACTGGTGGGCGAAGTGGCTGAAGCTGCCGGCGACAGGCTCCTCGACCACCATCTCTCCCAATTGGCGCATGATGAAGAAGGCCATCAGGCCGGCGATGGCGTAGCCCAGCAAAACGGCGGGCCCCGCCAGCTGGATGGTCTGGGCGATGCCCAGAAACAGCCCGGTACCGACGGCACCACCCAGCGCGATCAGCTGGATATGGCGATTCTTCAGCCCGCGCTTCAGCGGCTCGGGCGTGCTCTGGTCTTGCATGAAGTGTCCTTTGGCTCAGTGAGGCAGTGTTGTTGCTGTTGTTTTGCAGTCAAGGATCTAGATCCATCCGCCCCACTGCAAGATGAAAATACCAATATTGGTGGTGATCGCCGCCATTAACGTGGTTATCACGATGATCGAGGCCGCCAGTTCATGGTTGCCGTTCGCAGCGCGGGCCATGACGTAGCTGGCCGCTGCCGTCGGGCTGCCGATGTAGAGGAACAGGATGCCCAGCTCGGCGCCCCGGAAGCCGCACAACCAGGCACCCCAGGTGCCGAGCAGCGGCAGCAGGACCATCTTCACCATGCTCGCATCGATGGCCAGCTTGCCGCTGTCGCGCAGGGCCGCCAACGACAGGGTGCCGCCGATGCAGATCAGCGCCAGCGGCAAGGTCATCTGCGCCAGGTAGTCGCCCGAGGTCAGCAGCCAGTTCGGCAGCGGCACCTGGCCGTAGGCCAAGGGCGTGGCGACCAGCACACTGATGATCAGCGGATTGCTCAGGATGCTCTTGCAGATGCTCCACGGGTCGGACTTGAGGTCCGGGCTGTACACCGCCAGCACTACCGACGACAGGGAGTTGTACATGAGGATCACCAGGCCGGCGAGCACCGCACCCAGGGAGATGCCGTAATCGCCATAGAGGCTGGCAGCCAGGGCCAGGCCGATCACGCCGTTGTTGCCGCGAAACGCACCCTGGGTGTAGATGCCACGGTCGGCCAAAGGGCTGCGCCAGACGGCCATGCCCCAGGCCACAGCGAAGCTGACCAGGGTGGCGACTACGAAATAGAGGATTACCCTGGGCTGTACCGCGGTGGCCAGGTCGGCATGGTAGATGCCCAGGAACAGCAACGCTGGCATGCAGACGTTGAACACCAGTTGCGAGGCGACGCGATTGAAGTTGTCGTCGATCAGGCGAATACGTTTGAGCAGCACGCCCATGAACAGCATGGCGAAGACCGGGGCCGTGATGTTCAGCGTCTGAATAAGAAGGGCGAGCATGCGCAAGCGGTCCTGATGGGGTTGCCGTTAGGCGGCTAATGATACGCCAACGCGTCAGGAAATGCGGGGATCGAGCAGGACTTTAAACAAGCTTCTGTCTGTGCCGGCCTCTTCGCGGTTAAACCCGCTCCTACAGGGATCGCATATACCCTGTGGGAGCGGGTTCACCCGCGAAAGGGCCGGTACAGGCAGCAGAAGGTCAGCGGCGGACGGGGCGCTTCTGCAATTTGCGCTGCAGGGTACGACGGTGCATGCCCAGCGCCCGCGCCGTGGCGGAGATATTGCCCTCGTGCTCATTCAGCACGCGCTGGATGTGCTCCCACTGCAGACGGTCTACCGACATCGGGTTTTCCGGCACCAGCGAGTCCAGGTCGGCATGCTCCGACAGCAGTGCTGCCAGTACGTCGTCGGCGTCGGCCGGCTTGCACAGGTAATTGCAGGCGCCGCGCTTGACTGCCTCGACGGCGGTGGCGATGCTCGAGTAACCGGTCAGGATCACCACGCGCATCTCCGGGTCAAGCTGCAGCAGCTTGGGCAGCAGTACCAGGCCCGAGTCGCCCTCCATCTTGAGATCCAGCGTGGCGTAGTCCGGCAGGTCCTGCTGGGCCAGGATCAGGCCTTCCTCGGCAGAGCTGGCAGTGCTCACGCGGAAACCGCGGCGGCTCATGGCGCGGGCCATGACCCGGGTAAAGGTGGCGTCATCGTCCACCAGCAACAGGTGCGGCAGCTCTTCGCCTTCGACCTGGTTTTCTTCGCTCATCATTCATCTCCTCGCTTGCCATGGGGCAGGCGCAGTTCGGTCAGGGTGCCACCCTGTTCATGACTATAGAGTTTCACCGAACCGCCCGCACGGGTCACGCTGGCCTTGCTCAAGAACAGGCCCAGGCCGAAGCCTTTGCCTTTGGTGGTAATGAAGGGTTTGCCGATTGCTTCGGCGATGGCCGGCGGTACACCGGGGCCATGGTCGCGGATGCTGATCAGGATGTCCTGGGCGTCCCAGTCAAGGGTCACCTGCAGGTCATCGGGGCAGGCATCGGCGGCATTGTTCAACAGGTTCAGCAGCGCCTGGGTCAGGTCCGGCGGTGGCGTCAGGCGCGGCACCTGGCCGTCGCGCAGGCGCTGGAAGCGGTAGCTGGCCTCCGGGCGCATCAGGTGCCAGCGGTTCAACGCTTCGTCGAGCCAGGCAGTGACGTCCTGTTCGACCACCGCCAGACGGCGGTTGGCCTCGGCGGCGCGCACCAGTTGCTGCAGGGTTTCCTTGCACAGCTTGACCTGGTCCTGAAGGATTTGCAGGTCTTCCTGGAGCAGTGGGTCGGTGTGGTCCTGGCGCATTTCATTGAGCAGCACGCTCATGGTTGCCAAGGGTGTGCCCAGTTCGTGGGCCGCGCCGGCAGCCTGGGTGGCCACGGCCAGCAACTGTTCGTCACGCAGGCTTTCTTCGCGGCGCTCGGAGCGCAGTTGCTCCTGACGGCGCAGTTCCTCGGCCATGCGTGCGGCAAAGAAGGTGATCACGGCGGCGGCCAGGGCGATACTCAGCCACATGCCGTAGACCTGCATCTTGTCCCGCGCCATCGGCAGCCCCTCCAGCGGGTAGAACTGCACCAGCAGCAGGCTGTAGGCGGTCAGGGCGATCCCCGAGAGGATCAGCGAATACAGCCACGGCAAGGTCACCGCAGCGATGGCCAGCGGCACCAGGTAATAGGACACGAACGGGTTGGTCGAGCCACCCGAGTAGTACAGCAAGGCACTGTGGATCAGCAGGTCGCAGGCCAGCTGCAAGGCATATTCGGTCTCGGTGACCGGCAGCGACAGACGCAGGCGCAAGGCGGTGAAGGCGCAGAGCAGCGACGACAGGGCCAGGGTCGCAGCCAGCGAAAGCCACGGCAGTGGCAGCAGGTCGGTCCAGTAGGCGACGCCCACGGAGCCTGCCTGGGCGGCCAGGACCAGAACGCGAATGACAGTCAGGCGCCAGAGGTTCTGGCGTGTTGCGGACAACGGTTGTGCGGCGGCGAGCATGCGCTCTCCCGATGTGAGCTCCAGTAAAATCGGCTGGAGTATACCGAAGCCGGGCGCCCCACTGCAGCGATGCGGCAAAGCGCCACACTTTGTCACAGGTTCATGGTGGCACTTTTGAACCCACTACGCGGAGCCCGGTCTGATGGGCCATGCGTGGAAAGGATGACCTCGACCCACGCTCATTATTGCCAAGGAGTAACACATGCACATTCCACGTCGCGGCGCGGCCCTGATCCTGTCCTGTGGCCTGCTCGCCAGCCTGCCGGCCCTGGCGGCCGACGAACCGCGCTACAACCAGGTATCGCTGCGCGCTGAAGTCAGCAAGGAAGTGGCACGCGACCTGATGGTCGTGACCCTCTACAGCGAAGCGCAGAATACCGACCCCGGCAAGCTCGCCAAGCAAATCACCGAAACCATGAACAAGGCCGTGCAGCAGGCGCGCCAGATCAAGGACGTGAAGATCAGCCAGGGCAGCCGCAACAGCTACCCGGTGTATGACAGCAAAGGGCAGAAGATCACCGGCTGGCGTGAACGCGCCGAGCTGCGCCTGGAGGGTGCCGACTTCCCGGCCCTGTCCCAGCTCACCGCCGACCTGCTGCAGGACCTGAAGATGGGCAGCATGGACTTCTCCATCGCCCCGGCCACGCGCAAGGCCAGCGAAGACGAGCTGCTCAAGGATGCGGTCAATGCGTTCAAGGCGCGCGCACAGCTGGCCACCGAAGCATTGGGCGGCAAGGGCTATAAAGTGGTCAGCCTGAACCTGAACAGCTCCGGTTACCCGCGCCCTTACCTGCGCAGCGCGCCGATGGCGATGAAGGCCATGGGGGCTGACGAGGCCGCGCCAGCGCCGGATATCGAAGCCGGGACCAGTGAAGTCAGCATGAACGCCGATGGGCTGATCGAAGTGCAGATGCCTTAAGTACCTGCACAGCACCTGTGGGAGCGGGTTCACCCGCGAAGCAAGCGACCCGGTGCATGGCACCGGCTTCGCCCGTGTTCGCGGGCAAGCCCGCCCCGCAGGGATCGCGTCAAATTCAAGATTTTCAGAAATTTCCTACGCACCATAGAAGTGCGTCCTACACTCTTCCTCGCACCGAAACATCCCGCAAAAAGCCATCATTTCGCCCGCGCAAACGTTCAACTTCGCTGAAAGTTATACGAATGCGACATCCATGTACGCTCGTACTACTTTTCTGGCGCCAACTATCCTTCTCCCTGTTGCATTGGGAATACCCCCTGCATAAGTATCCGCAGGTCGGCTCACGAGGCCACCTCAACCCCAAAAATGACAACAATGAGGCCACCATGCTCAAACACGCAGTCATTCCGTTCCTGCTAGGTGCAGGCTTGCTCGCCGGTGCTCCACTGGCCCAGGCCGCGTCCAACCTGGTGTTCTGCTCCGAAGGCAGCCCGGCTGGCTTCGACCCGGGGCAATACACCACCGGAACCGACTTCGACGCCTCGGCCGAGACCGTGTTCAACCGCCTGTCCCAGTTCGAACGCGGCGGTACCGCGGTAATCCCGGGCCTGGCTACCAAATGGGACGTGGCCGACGACGGCAAGACCTACACCTTCCACCTGCGCGAAGGGGTGAAGTTCCACACCACCGACTACTTCAAGCCGACCCGCGAATTCAACGCCGACGACGTGCTGTTCACCTTCAACCGCATGCTCGACAAGAATCACCCGTTCCGTAAGGCCTACCCCACCGAGTTCCCTTACTTCACCGACATGGGCATGGACAAGAACATCGCCAAGGTGGAGAAGCTTGACGACCACACGGTGAAGTTCACCCTCAATGAAGTGGATGCCGCGTTCATCCAGAACCTGGCCATGAGCTTCGCCTCCATCCAGTCCGCCGAGTACGCCGAGCAGTTGCTCAAGGACGGCAAGGCCGCCGACATCAACCAGAAGCCGATCGGCACCGGCCCGTTCGTGTTCAGCAAGTACCAGAAGGACGCGCAGATCCGCTTCAAGGGCAACAAGGACTACTGGAAGCCCGAAGATGTGAAGATCGACAACCTGATCTTCGCCATCTCCACCGACGCCTCCGTGCGCATGCAGAAGCTGAAGAAGAACGAGTGCCAGGTCACCCTGTTCCCGCGACCGGCCGACATCGAGCCGCTGAAGGCCGACAAGAACCTGCAGATGCCCCAGCAGGCCGGCTTCAACCTCGGCTACATCGCTTACAACGTGATGGACAAGATCAAGGGCAGCACCGCGCCCAATCCGATGGCCCAGTTGCAGGTCCGCCAGGCGCTGGACATGGCCGTCGACAAGAAGAAGATCATCGAATCGGTCTACCAGGGCGCGGGCCAGCTGGCGGTCAATGCCATGCCGCCCACCCAGTGGTCGTATGACACCAGCATCAAGGACGCACCGTACGACCCCGAGAAAGCCAAGCAACTGCTCACGCAAGCCGGCATCAAGGAAGGCACCGAGATCACCCTGTGGGCCATGCCCGTGCAACGCCCCTATAACCCCAACGCCAAGCTGATGGCCGAGATGCTGCAGTCCGACTGGGCCAAGATCGGTATCAAAGCGAAGATTGTCAGCTACGAATGGGGCGAGTACATCAAGCGCTCCAAAGGTGGCGAACAGGGCGCCATGCTGATCGGCTGGAGCGGTGACAACGGTGACCCGGACAACTGGCTCGGCACTCTGTACGGCTGCGACGCCATCGACGGCAACAACTTCTCCAAGTGGTGCTACAAGCCCTACGACGACCTGATCAAGCAGGCCAAGGCGACGTCCGACCAGGCCAAGCGCACCGAGCTGTACCAGAAGGCCCAGCACATCCTCAAGGAACAGGTGCCGATCACGCCGATCGCCCACTCCACGGTCTACCAACCGATGAGCGCCAAGGTGAAGGACTTCAAGATCAGCCCGTTCGGGTTGAACAGCTTCTACGGCGTCAGCGTGGATAAGTAGGGTAGATCCCCCGCACCCGCCGCTCGACGGCGGGTGCGCCTCACCACCAAGCATTTCGTGCCTCCTCCGACGCTACCCGCGACGGAGTCGGGAAACTGTTGCCGCCATTCACACCCTGAAGCGGCTTGAACAGCTGGAAAAGGAATCGCCATGCGCCACGTCACTCGTCTTTCGACCCTGCTCGCCCTCGGGCTGCTGAGCCAGGCCCCTGCCCTTCAGGCCAAGAACCTGGTGTTCTGCTCCGAAGGCAGCCCGGCCGGCTTCGACACCGCCCAGTACACCAGTGCCACCGACAACGACGCCGCCGAGCCGATCTACAATCGCCTGGTGGAGTTCGAACGCGGCGGCACCGCCGTGCATCCGGCGCTGGCGACCGAATGGGAAATTTCCGAAGACGGCCTGCGCTACACCTTCCACTTGCGCCCCGGCGTGAAGTTCCACGCCAACAAGGCCTTCACGCCAAGCCGCGATTTCAATGCCGATGACGTGCTGTTCACCTTCAACCGCATGCTCGACAAGGACCAGCCGTTCCGTAAGGCCTACCCCACCGAATTCCCGTACTTCGTCAGCATGGGGCTGGACAAGAACATCACCCGGGTCGAGAAGACCGGCCCAATGACCGTGGTGTTCACCTTGAACAAGGTCGATGCCGCGTTCATCCAGAACCTGGCCATGAGCTTCGCCTCGATACTCTCGGCCGAGTACGCTGAAACGTTGCTGGCCAGTGGGCGCCCCAGCGACATCAACCAGCAACCGATCGGCACCGGGCCGTTCGTGTTCCAGCGCTACCAGAAGGATTCGCAGATCCGCTTCAAGGGCAACCGGGATTACTGGGCGCCTGATGAAGTGAAAATCGACAACCTGGTGTTTTCGATCAACACCGACCCATCGGTGCGCATCCAGAAGCTGCGCCGCAACGAATGCCAGGTCACCCTCCACCCGCGCCCGGCCGACCTGCCGGCGCTCAAGGCCGACAGCAAGCTGCAGGTCATGCAACAGCCAGGCTTCAACCTCGGCTACATCGCCTATAACACCCAGCACCCACCTTTCGACCGCCTCGAAGTGCGCCAGGCCATGGACATGGCGGTGAACAAGCAGGCCATCCTCCAGGCGGTGTATCAGGATTCCGGCCAACTGGCGGTCAACGCCATGCCGCCGACCCAGTGGTCCTACGACAACACCCTCAAGGACGCACCGTTCGACCCGGAAAAAGCCAGGCAGTTACTGCAACAGGCAGGGGTCAAGCCGGGCACCGAGATCACCCTGTGGGCCATGCCGGTACAGCGCCCTTACAACCCCAACGCCAAGCTGATGGCCGAGATGCTCCAGGCCGACTGGAGCAAGCTCGGCTTCAAGGTGCGCATCGTCAGCTACGAATGGGGCGAATACCTCAAGCGCATGAAGAGTGGCGAACACGACATCGCCCTGATCGGCTGGACCGGCGACAACGGAGACCCGGACAACTGGCTCGGCACCCTCTACAACTGCGACGCCATTGGCAGCAACAACTATTCGCTGTGGTGCGACCCGCAATACGACCGCCTGGTCAAGCAGGCCAAGCAGGTGACCGACCGCGAGCAACGCACGGCGCTTTATCAGCAGGCCCAGCAGCGCCTTAAACAGCAGGTGCCGATTACCCCGGTTGCGCATTCCACGGTGAACCAGCCGTTGAGCATCAAGGTGGCCGATTTCAAGGTCAGCCCGTTCGGGCGCAATGACTTTTCCGGTGTGAGTGTTGATTAGGCGATAGCCAGGACCGGCCTCTTCGCGGGCTCGCCCGCGAAAGGGCCGGCACAGCCAACACAACTCCCCCGACTTGGCCCGGCAACCCCGGGCAACCCTGGCAACACTGCAGCAAGCAACCCGGCCCACAAGGCCAGGTGATAACTAAAAGAACAGAAAGGGAGCTTTAACTTTGAGACTATTCACCTTGACCGCTTTGGCCTTATCCATCGGCACCTTTTCCGCCGTTGCAGAGGCCGACCCCCAGAGCCAGGACTACATCCCGTTCAGCCTGAAATCCAGCAGCGAACAGGACCAGGCCAGCGGCTTCATCGACGGCCAGAGCCTGTCCGGAAGCACCCGCAACTGGTACGCCCGCGAACGCGCCACCCGCGCACCGCTGTGGAAGTACTACAAGAGCGACGGCACCCGCCACGACACCCACAGCCGCGACAACTGGGTGCAGGGCACCATCCTCAACTACAGCTCGGGCTTCACCCAGGGCACCGTCGGCTTTGCCGTCGAGGCGGCCGGCTACAACGCAATCGCTCTGGAACAGGGCCGCGCCGCGATCGCCGGGCCGAACAACCGTACCTTGACCCACAGCGACGGCGACCCGGTCGGCCAGTGGAGCAAGATGGGCCTGGCCAACGTCAAGGCGCGTGTGTCCAATACCACTCTCACCGTCGGCCGCCAGTCAGTGGACACGCCGATGATCGCCTACATCGGCAACCGTGCATTGCCTTCGAGCTTCCAGGGCGCATTCCTGCACAGCGCCGAGTTCGACAACCTGTCGCTCGACCTGGGTACCTTCGACCGCGTTTCGCCACGCACCGAACAGAGCCTGAGCAAGTTCCGCAGCGAATACGGCGCTACCGGCGTCGAGACCGACCGCGCCAGCACCGCCGGGGTCAACTACCAGCCGTTCAAGAGCCTGACCACCAGCCTGTACGCCACCAAGGTCGACGACTTCTGGAACCAGTACTACTTCGGCGCCAGCCATGTACTCGGCGACAACGCCGTGCTCGCCCTGACCACCGGCCTGAACTACTACAAGACGGTGGACGAAGGCAGCAAGAAGATGGGTGAGATCGACAACGACACCTACAGCCTGTCGTTCGGCCTGACGCACCAGGCGCACACCCTCACCGCGTCGTGGCAGCAAGTCAACGGCAACGAGTATTTCGACTACCTGCACGAAACCAACGGCATCTACCTGGCCAACTCGCTGCTGTCGGACTTCAACGGCCCCAACGAGAAATCCCTGCAGATCTCCTACGTGCTGAACATGGCGCCATACGGCGTACCGGGCCTCAAGTTCAACCTGTACAACGCCCGTGGCTGGGGCATCGACGGCACCCATTACCGGGGCACCGCCTATGACGTCAACGGCCTGGATGGCGAAACCCACTACGAGTGGGGCATCGGCACCAGCTATGCCGTGCAGAGCGGGCCGTTCAAGGACACCAGCATTCGCGCCACCTACACCGCCCACCGCGCCAGCAAGGCGCAGGCCGATGGCAGCCTCGACGAGTTCCGCGTGGTGACCACCATTCCATTCAACATTCTTTGACCGATGGCGCCATGGCCTGCTTCAACCCGGGCCGTGGCGGCTACGCTGGAATCATTGCAAGCAGGGAGTTTCCATGACATCGCTACCGCTCCGCGCTGCCCTGGCAGCGGTCATCCTGGGCGCCGCCGGCAACCTCGCGGCCAAGCCGCTGGTGGTGTGCACCGAAGCCAGCCCGGAAGGCTTCGACATCGTCCAGTACACCACGGCAGTCACCGCCGATGCCTCGGCCGAGACGGTGTTCAACCGCCTGGTCGACTTCAAGCCTGGCACCACCGACATCCAGCCGGCACTGGCCGAACGCTGGGACATCTCACCGGACGGGCTGACCTACACCTTCCACCTGCGTGAAGGGGTGAAGTTCCACACCACCGACTACTTCAAGCCAACCCGCGAGTTCAACGCCGATGACGTGCTGTGGAGTCTGAATCGACAGCTCGACCCAAGCCATCCGTGGCACGACAAGACCAGCGTCGGCTACCCCTATTTCGAGAGCATGGCCTTCAAGGAATTGCTCAAGTCGGTGACCAAGACCGACGACCACACCGTGGTGATCACCCTGACCCGCCCGGAAGCCCCCTTCCTGCGCGACATGGCCATGGCCTTCACCTCGATCTACTCCGCCGAATACGGTGACCAGTTGCTCAAGGCCGGCAAGACCGGCGACCTCAACAGCAAGCCGATCGGCACCGGCCCATTCATCTTCCAGCGTTACAACAAGGACGCCCAGGTCCGCTACAAGCCCAACCCGGACTATTTCCGCGGCAAACCGCCGGCCGATGCGCTGGTGTTCGCCATCGCCACCGACAGCAACGTGCGCCTGCAGAAGCTGCGCGCCAACGAATGCCAGGTGGCGCTGTACCCCAAGCCCGATGACGTACCGCTGATCAAGAACGACCCGACACTCAAGGTCGACGAAATCGAAGCTCTGGTCACCGGCTACATTTCGATGAACACCGAACACAAGTACCTCAGCGACGTGCGCGTGCGCAAAGCCATCAACATGGCCTTCGACCGCCAGACCCACGTCGACCAGCTGTTCGGCAAGGGCAACGCACTGGTCGGCGTTAACCCCTACCCACCCACCATGATTGGCTACAACACCGAGAACAGGAACCCGCCACGCGACCTGGCCAAGGCCCGCGAACTGCTCAAGGAGGCTGGCGTGCCGGAGGGCACGGTGATCACCCTGTTCACCCGCAACGGTGGAGGCCCGACCAACCCCAACCCGCGGCTTTCCGCAGAAATGCTCCAGGCAGACCTCAAACAGATCGGCCTGAAGCTGGACATCCGCGTGATGGAATGGGCCGAGATGCTGCGCCGCGCCAAGAAGGGTGAGGCGGACCTGGTATCCACCGGCTGGGCCGGCGACAACGGCGACCCGGACAACTTCCTCAGCCCGCTGCTCAGTTGCGATGCCGCCAAAAGCGGCGAGAACTATGCACGCTGGTGCAACCCTAAGTTCCAGGAACTGATCACCCGCGCCCGCGAAGTGATCGACAACGACCAACGCGCCAGGCTCTATGCCGAGGCTTTGAAGGTGTACGATGACGATCAACCCTGGATCAGCATGGCCCATCCGAAGATGTTCACCGCCATGCGTGACAACGTGGAGGGCTACGTGATCAACCCTCTGACCAACAACAACTTCGCCACCACCCGGGTGAAGTAGAACAACAACGATCGCCGGGACCCCACACGGGCACCGGCGGCACTGCGTGACCCGTTGATGAGGTAACCCCGACAATGTTGAGTTTTATTGCCCGGCGCCTGGGCCTGCTGATACCGACCTTCTTCGGTATCACCTTGCTGACCTTCGCGCTCATACGCCTGATCCCCGGCGACCCGGTGGAAGTCATGATGGGCGAGCGCAGGGTCGACCCCGAAATGCACGCCCAGGCCATGGAGCGCCTGGGCCTGAACAAGCCACTGCCAGTCCAGTACCTGGACTACGTCGGCAAGCTGGCCCAGGGCGACCTCGGTGAATCGCTGCGCACCCGCGAGAGCGTGTGGACCGAGTTCCTCACCCTGTTCCCCGCCACCCTGGAGCTGGCCATGGCCGCCCTGCTGTTCGCCGGCATCGTCGGCCTGCTGGCCGGGGTGATCGCCGCGCTCAAGCGCGGTTCGCTGTTCGACCACGGGGTGATGGGGGTTTCCCTGGCTGGCTATTCCATGCCGATCTTCTGGTGGGGCCTGATCCTGATCATGTTCTTCTCGGTAAGCCTGGGCTGGACCCCGGTGTCGGGGCGTATCGACCTGCTTTACGACATCGAGCCGAAGACCGGCTTCATGCTCATCGACACGCTGCTCAGCGACGAGGAAGGCGCCTTCAAGGACGCGGTGATGCACCTGATCCTGCCGGCCATCGTGCTCGGCACCATCCCCTTGGCGGTGATCGCCCGCATGACCCGCTCGTCGATGCTCGAAGTGCTGCGCGAGGACTACATCCGCACCGCCCGCGCCAAGGGCCTGTCGCCGGCCCGCGTGGTGTTCGTGCATGGCCTGCGCAACGCGCTGATCCCGGTACTGACCGTGTTCGGCCTGCAGGTCGGCACGCTGCTGGCCGGCGCCGTGCTGACCGAAACCATCTTCTCCTGGCCGGGCATCGGCAAATGGCTGATCGAAGCCATCGGCGCCCGTGACTACCCCGTGGTCCAGAACGGCATCCTGTTGATTGCCTGCCTGGTGATCCTGGTCAACTTCGTCGTGGATATCCTCTACGGCCTGGCCAACCCACGCATCCGTCATCAGCGCTGAGGCCTTCCATGACTAGCCCGATTCCGAAATCCGTCGCACCGGCCAGCCCGGTGGACCAGAGCCTGCTCTACCCTTCACCGTACAAAGAGTTCTGGCATGCCTTCTCGCGCAACAAGGGCGCAGTAATGGGCCTGGCCTTCATGTGCCTGGTGGTGTTCTGCGCGTTGTTCGCACCGTGGGTCGCCCCCCATGACCCGAGCGAGCAGTACCGCGACTTCCTGCTGACCCCGCCGGTGTGGCTCGAAGGCGGCAGCTGGCAGTTCATCCTCGGCACCGACGAACTCGGCCGTGACCTGTTGTCGCGCCTCATCCAGGGCGCGCGGCTGTCGCTGCTGATCGGCCTGTCGTCGGTGGTGATGTCGCTGATCCCGGGGATCCTGCTGGGCCTGCTGGCCGGGTTCTTCCCGCAGGTCCTCGGCCCATCGATCATGCGCCTGATGGACGTGATGCTGGCCCTGCCGTCGTTGCTGCTGGCCGTGGCCATCGTCGCCATCCTCGGCCCAGGCCTGATCAACACGGTAATCGCCATCGCCATCGTGTCCTTGCCGTCCTACGTGCGCCTGACCCGCGCCGCGGTGATGGGCGAACTGAGCCGCGACTACGTGACCGCCGCTCGCCTGGCCGGTGCCGGGCTGCCACGGTTGATGTTCGTCACCGTACTGCCCAACTGCATGGCACCGCTGATCGTGCAGGCGACCTTGAGCTTCTCCTCGGCAATCCTCGACGCCGCCGCGCTGGGTTTCCTCGGCCTGGGCGTGCAACCGCCAACGCCCGAGTGGGGCACCATGCTGGCCTCGGCCCGTGACTACATCGAGCGCGCCTGGTGGGTGGTGAGCCTGCCCGGCCTGACCATTCTGCTCAGTGTGCTGGCAATCAACCTGATGGGCGACGGCCTGCGCGATGCGCTGGACCCGAAACTCAAGAACGCCGCCTGAGGAGAACGCCATGTCACTGTTGCAGATCAACAACCTGAACGTGCGCTTCGGCGACGCCAATGCCGTCCCCGTGGTCGATGGCCTGGACCTGGCGGTGGACGCCGGCGAGATCCTGGCCATTGTCGGTGAGTCCGGCTCGGGCAAATCGGTCACCATGATGGCCCTGATGGGCCTGATAGACGCCCCCGGGCGCATCACCGCCGATTCGCTGACCTTCGACGGCACCGATATGCTCAAGCTCAGCGGTCGCCAGCGGCGCAAGGTGGTGGGCAAGGACATCGCCATGGTCTTCCAGGACCCGATGACCGCACTCAACCCCAGCTACACCGTGGGCTACCAGATCGAGGAAGTGCTGCGCCAGCACCTTGGCCTGAAGGGCAAGGCTGCGCGTCAGCGCGCTTTGGAGCTATTGAAGAAAGTCGAGATCCCGGCCGCCGAAAGCCGCCTGGACGCCTACCCGCACCAGCTCTCCGGCGGCATGAGCCAGCGCGTGGCAATCGCCATGGCGATTGCCGGCGAACCCAAACTGCTGATCGCTGACGAACCGACCACCGCGCTGGACGTGACGATCCAGGCGCAGATCATGGAGCTGCTGGTCAACCTGCAGAAGGAGCGCAACATGGCGCTCATCCTGATCACCCACGACCTGGCCGTGGTCGCCGAAACCGCCAGGCGCGTGTGCGTGATGTACGCCGGCCAGGCCGTGGAAGTGGGCCAGGTACCGGAGCTGTTCGACGTACCCGCCCACCCGTACAGCGAAGCGCTGCTGGCGGCGATCCCCGAGCACAGCATCGGCGCCGAGCGCCTGGCCACCCTGCCCGGCATCGTCCCCGGCCGTTATGACCGCCCGGCTGGCTGCCTGTTGTCGCCGCGCTGCCCTTACGTGCAGGACAACTGCCGCCAACAACGCCCGCCCCTCGACCCGCAGGCCCACAGCCTGGTGCGTTGCTTCTATCCGCTGAACCAGGAGGTGGCGTGATGGCCGTCGTTCTCACTGCCCGGGAGCTGACCCGGCATTACGAAGTTTCCCGCGGGCTGTTCAAGGGCCACGCCCTGGTGCGCGCGCTCAATGGCGTGTCGTTCGAACTGGAGGCCGGCAAGACCCTGGCCGTGGTCGGTGAGTCCGGCTGCGGCAAGTCGACCCTGGCCCGCGCCCTGACGCTGATCGAAGAGCCCTCCTCCGGCTCGCTGCAGATCGCCGGCACCGAGGTGAAGGGCGCCAGCAAGTCCGAGCGCAAGCAACTGCGCCGCGACGTGCAGATGGTGTTCCAGAGCCCCTATGCTTCGCTCAACCCGCGGCAGAAAATCGGTGACCAGCTGGCCGAGCCGCTGTTGATCAACACCTCGCTGAGCAAAGCCGAGCGGCGCGAGAAAGTGCAGAAGATGATGGAACAGGTCGGCTTGCGCCCCGAGCATTACCAGCGCTACCCGCACATGTTCTCCGGTGGCCAGCGCCAGCGCATTGCCCTGGCCCGGGCGATGATGCTGCAACCGAAGGTGCTGGTGGCGGATGAGCCGACCTCGGCGCTGGACGTGTCGATCCAGGCGCAGGTGCTGAACCTGTTCATGGACCTGCAGAAGGAGTTCAACACCGCCTACGTGTTCATCTCGCACAACCTAGCGGTGGTGCGGCATGTAGCCGACCAAGTGCTGGTGATGTACCTGGGGCGCCCGGCAGAGATGGGGCCGAAGGAGGACATCTACGAGAAGCCGCTGCATCCGTATACCCAGGCACTGCTGTCGGCGACGCCGGCGATTCACCCGGACCCGCTGAAGCCGAAGATCCGCATTGCCGGGGAGCTGCCCAACCCGCTCAATCCGCCGGATGGGTGTGCGTTCCACAAGCGTTGCCCGTATGCGACCGAGCGCTGTGCCAAGGAGGTGCCGGCGTTGCGGCAGGTGAGTACGCGGCAGGTGGCTTGCCATTATGCCGAGCAGTTTCTCTAGATCACTGTGAAATCCATCGCGGATAAATCCGCTCCTACATCGGTACCTTTGTAGGAGCGGATTCATCCGCGAGGGGCCGCAAAGCGGCCCCGACAATTTCAATGCATAAAGAACCAGATCAGGATAATCACGGGGATTGGCACCCCAATCATCCAAAGCAGTATCGAGCGCATGGCGTTTCTCCTTGTTCGAGGGTGAACAAGACCGTGCACCTGCCATGCCACTCGTATCAAAAAATTACTTCATTTAAAAACAATGAGTTACGTGCGTAGCCGCTTGACGAAACCGTGCAAATTGCCAGATGACTCCCCTTGCACGTGGGTGTTCTGCAATGCACTATCGAACCCATGACCGCCATCACCTTCCCCGACGGCCCCGAGCAGGCCCCGCTCACCGCCGACACCGTGCTGCGCTACCACTTGTGCTGGAAACACCGTGACCTCGACGGTGTGATCGCGCTCTACCACCCCGACATCCAGTATCACGACTTTTTCCAGAACCGCGTGCTCGGCCATGCCGAGCTGCGCGACTACGTGCGCGCCTGCCTGCCCCATGAAGCCGGCGAGGACATCGTCCACAGTGACCGCATCCGCGTCGACGGCTGCACCGCGTTCATCCAGTACCAGGTCACGGTGCAAGGGGGTGACGGCCTGGTGGCGTTCCAGTCCAGCGAAGCGATCACCGTCAAGGACGGCTTGATCTGGCGGGTCAACGAGTACGCCACCCTGGTCAGACAGAACAGCGTCGCCCGGGCCAGCAGCGGCCCACGTCCGGCCACCAGCCGCCTGGGCCTGTCACCTCGGCAGCTGTCGACCATGGCCCAGGACCTGGAACACTACTTCCAGCGCCAGCGCCCCTACCTTGACCCGGAGCTGGACCTGCAGCAGGTGGCCGACGCCAGCGGCTACAGCCGCAACCAGATTTCCTACCTGCTCAACCAGGTGCTCGGGCAAAGCTTCTACCGCTACGTCAACCAGGCGCGCCTGCAACACCTGATGGCCAGCCTTGACGACGACAGCGTCGAGGCCTCGATCGATGACCTGGCGTTCAACGCCGGTTTCAATTCGCTGTCGGCGTTCTACAAGTGCTTCCGCGAGTACACCGGCCTCACCCCCAAGGCTTATCTCAAGCAAATTTCCCTGCGTGCACGCACGTAAGACAGGCACTGGCCGACACCACTAGCATCGCCCGCAGACCTTGATGGATGTGGAGCAAAACCCGATGCAATCCCTGCGCTCGCTCAGCCTGTGGATGGACCAGCTCGACGAGCCGCTGTGCGCGCGCCCTGCCCTGCGCCAGGACCTTGAAGTCGATGTGTGCATCATCGGCGCCGGCTACACCGGGCTGTGGACCGCCTATTACCTCAAGCGCCAGGCGCCACAACTGAACATTGCGCTGATCGAGGCCAACATCGCCGGCTTCGGCGCCTCGGGGCGCAACGGTGGCTGGCTGATGGGCAACCTGCTCGGCGAAGACCGCCTGCTGGCCACCCTGTCGCCGCAACAGCGACGCGCCAGCATCGACCTGCTGCATGGCATCCCCGATGAAGTGCACAGCGTGCTGCAGCGCGAAGGCATCGATTGTGATTACCGCAAAGGCGGCGTGCTGTATTGCGCTGCGCGTTACCCCGAGCAGGAACGCAGCCTGCGCGCCTATCTCGACGACCTCTATCGCCAGGGCATGACCGAGGACGACTACCGCTGGCTGCGCCCCGAGCAGCTGGACGCGCAATTGCGGGTCAGCAATGCCTATGGCGCGATCTACAGCCCGCACACCGCGACCATCCACCCGGCCAAGCTGGCCCGTGGCCTGGCCCGGGCGGTGGAAGCGCTGGGCGTGACCATCTACGAGAACACCCCGGCCATCGACTGGCAGCCCGGCGAAGTGCGCTCGCCCCTGGCGCGCATCCGCTGCCAGTGGATGGTGCCCGCGGTTGAAGGCTACGCCGCCAGCCTGCCGCCGCTGGGCAAACACCAGTTGCCGGTGCAGAGCCTGCTGGTGGCCACCGAGCCGCTGCCAGAATCGATCTGGGAGCAGATCGGCCTCAGCCAGGGCCAGGCCTTCAGCGAGAGCAGCCGCCAGGTCACCTACGGCCAGCGCACCGCCGACAACCGCCTGGTGTTCGGCGCCCGCGGCGGCTACCGCTTCGGCGGCCGGCTGCGCGAAGACTTCAGCCTTGACCAGCACGAGATCGAACTGCGTCGCTATCTGTTCAGCGAACTATTCCCGCAGCTCAGGCACGCACGCATCACCCACACCTGGGGCGGCAACCTGGGCATGGCGCGGCGCTTCCGCCCGCACATGCTCTGCGACCGCCAGCGCGGCATCGCCCTGGCCGGCGGCTACGGTGGCGAAGGGGTCGGCGCCACCAACCTCGGCGGGCGCACCCTGGCAGCACTGATCCTCAACCAGCACAACGAACTGACTGCGCAACCCTGGGTGCTCGACGACCGCCCAGTGACGAGCCTGGCCAGCTGGCCGCCCGAACCCTGCCGCTGGCTCGGTTACAACGCCATCATCCAAAGCTTCGTCCACGAGGACCGGACCCTCGCCAACCCCGCCAGCGCGCCCTGGAGGCGGCGCCTGGCCAGCTCGTTAGCGGACTTCATGGAAGGCTTCATGCACTGACTTCCCTTTCCCCGACACAGGATCCACCGGTCATGAGCATCACCCACTTCAAACACACAGGCACCGCCGTGCTCGACTGCTCCAACCCGGTCGCGGTGCCGCTTGGCGAACCCGTTGCAGTGGCTTCGGTTACCTGCGTGGAGCGCAATGATGGCGTCGAAACCGGCATCTGGGAGTGCACCCCCGGGCGCTGGCGCCGGCAGATCGTGCAGCAGGAGTTCTGCCATTTCATCAAGGGCCGCTGCACCTTCACCCCCGACGGTGGCGAAACCTTGCTCATAGAAGCCGGAGACGCCCTGATGCTACCGGCCAACAGCACCGGCACCTGGGATATCCAGGAGACCGTGCGCAAGACCTACGTTCTGATTTTCTGATCCGCTGATCGCCTGCCTTCGATAACAACAGACAAAGCAAGGTATCCCGATATGCGCATGTTCCTGTTCGCACCCCTGATGCTGGCGGCCAGCGTGGCCAGCGCCGCTGAAACGGTGAAGATCTACAACTGGTCCAGCTATGTGGCACCCGACACGCTGAAAAACTTCCAGCAAGCCAGCGGCATCGTCCCGACCTACGACGTGTACGACAGCAACGAAACCCTCGACGGCAAGCTGATGACCGGCAACTCCGGCTACGACGTGGTATTCCCGTCCAACCACTTCATGGCCCGGCAGATCCAGGGCAAGGCCCTGAAGCCACTGGACAAGTCGCAGCTGCCCAACTGGCACAACCTCAACCCGGTGCTGATGAAGGCGCTGGAAGTCAACGACCCGGGCAACCAGTACGGCTTCCCGTACCTGTGGGGCAGCACCGGCATCGGCTACAACATCGACAAGGTCAAGGCAGTACTCGGCGACAATGCGCCGGTGGACTCCTGGGACCTGATCTTCAAGCCGGAGTACATGAGCAAGCTGAAGAGCTGCGGCGTCGCAGTGCTGGACAACGGCCCCGAACTGCTGCCGATCGCCCTGAACTACCTGGGCCTGCCGCATCACAGCCAGAACCCGGCCGACTACGACAAGGCCAAGGCGCTGCTGATGCAGGTGCGGCCTTACATCAGCTACTTCCACTCGTCGAAGTACACCGGCGACCTGGCCAATGGCGATATCTGCGTGGTGGTGGGCTTCTCAGGGGATGTGCTGCAGGCGAAGAACCGCGCCGAAGAGGCGAAGAACGGAGTGAAGGTGGGGTATTCGATCCCCAAGGAAGGTGCGCCGATGTGGTTCGACATGGTGGCCATGCCTGCCGATGCACCGGATGAAAAGGCCGGGTATGCCTACATGAACTACCTGCTGCAGCCGGAGGTGATGGCCAACATCAGCAACCACGTGCAGTACGCCAACGGCAACCTCAAGGCGGACGGGCTGGTGGAGCCGGCGATGAAGGGTAATACGATGATTTACCCGAGCGAGGAGGTGATGGGCAAGCTGTATGCGCTGGAGGCGATGCCGGCCAAGATCGACCGCATCAGGACCCGGATCTGGACCAGTATCAAGGCAGGCAACTGAAATGGGGCCGCTTTGCGGCCCCAATTCGGCGATCAGTGGTGCTCGCGGGTAGCGCGGAACTTGATGTCCGGCCAGCGCTCTTCCATCAGCGCCAGGTTGACCCGGGTCGGCGCCAGGTAGGTCAGGTGACCGCCACCGTCGATGGCCAGGTTTTCCATGGCCTTGTTCTGGAATTCCTCGAGCTTCTTCTTGTCGTCGCAGCCGATCCAGCGGGCCGACCACACGGTGATCGGCTCGTAGGCGCACTCGACCTTGTACTCTTCCTTCAGGCGGCTGGCGACCACGTCGAACTGCAGCACACCCACCGCACCGAGGATGATGTCGTTGCTGCGCTCCGGGAAGAACACCTGGGTCGCACCTTCCTCGGCCAGCTGTTGCAGGCCCTGACGCAGCTGCTTGGATTTCAGCGGGTCCTTCAGGCGCACGCGGCGGAACAGCTCCGGGGCGAAGTGCGGGATACCGGTGAAGCCCAGCGCCTCGCCTTCGGTGAAGGTGTCGCCGATCTGGATGGTGCCGTGGTTATGCAGGCCGATGATGTCGCCGGCATAGGCCTCTTCCAGCTGCTCACGCTCGGAGGAGAAGAATGTCAGCGCGTCGCCGATGCGCAGGTCCTTGTTGATCCGCACATGGCGCATCTTCATGCCCTTCTCGTACTTGCCCGAGCAGATGCGCATGAAGGCGATACGGTCGCGGTGTTTCGGGTCCATGTTCGCCTGGATCTTGAACACGAAGCCGGTGAATTTCTCCTCCACAGGCTCGACGGTGCGCTCGTTGGCCACACGGCCCAGCGGGCGCGGTGCCCAATCGACGACGGCGTCGAGCACGTGGTCGACACCGAAGTTGCCAAGCGCAGTACCGAAGAACACCGGAGTCAGCTGACCGTTGATGAACTCTTCCTGGTTGAACTCGTGGCAGGCGCCCTGCACCAGCTCCAGTTGTTCCACGAACGAGTCGTACTGGTCGCCCAGGTGCGCGCGGGCCTCGTCGGAGTCCAGCTTCTGGATGATCTTGGCTTCGGTGCGCTCGTGACCATGGCCCGGGGTGTAGACCACGATGTAGTCGCCGGTCAGGTGATACACGCCCTTGAAGTCACGGTAGCAACCGATCGGCCAGGTGATCGGCGCGGCCTTGATCTTAAGGACGGCTTCGATCTCGTCGAGCAGCTCGATCGGGTCACGGATGTCACGGTCGAGTTTGTTGATGAAGCTGACGATCGGCGTGTCACGCAGGCGGCACACGTCCATCAGGGCGATGGTCCGCGGCTCTACACCTTTACCGCCGTCCAGCACCATCAGCGCCGAGTCCACCGCGGTCAGGGTGCGGTAGGTGTCTTCCGAGAAATCTTCGTGGCCGGGGGTGTCGAGCAGGTTGATCATGTGCTCGCGGTACGGGAACTGCATCACCGAAGTGGTGATGGAGATGCCGCGCTGCTTCTCCATTTCCATCCAGTCGGAGGTGGCGTGGCGGTCGGACTTGCGCGACTTCACGGTACCGGCGACGGCAATGGCCTTGCCCATCAGCAGCAGCTTCTCGGTGATGGTGGTCTTACCGGCGTCGGGGTGGGAAATGATTGCGAAAGTGCGGCGCTTCGCGACTTCGGCGGCCTGGTTGGTCATGGGAAATCGCCTGACTGGGGGATTTGAAAGGGGCGATATCATACCTGAAGTTGGGCGGGGACCAAAATTTGATCCCCCAACCGGTCCATTACAGGAATTAAGCGCGTTGCTCCTGATCTTCAAGGAAACCGTCAAGCGTGACGGGTGGGCGCCCTGGAATATGCGCAACCAGCTCCAAAGTCCCGCCCAGAGCCTCCACATAGCTGCGCAAGGTGGAAATCAACATGTCACTCCGCTTCTCCACTTTCGAAACATTGCCCTGACGGATATCCAGACGCTCCGCCATCCCTTCCTGGGTGACTGCCAGTTGCCTGCGCAATGCTTGCAAGGTCATTTCTTCACGGATCAGTTCACGACCGCGGGCTTCAACCCTGGCTCTACGCTCAGGCGAAAGCTCGTTCATAACCTCATCGAGTGTTTTCATCATTCAATCTCTATACAGATGCCGTTCGAAACGCGCGTCAGCACGACCGATCAGGCTGCGGTAAAACCTACGCTCACTAATGCCTGCCTTATCGCCGGCTACCAACAGCAGCGCACAGCGTGATGGATCAAAGGCGAACGCTACCCGCCACACGCCATCGCCGACACTGAATCGCAACTCTTTCATGTTCGAATGCCTTGAGCCTTTCAAGGAATCCACACGGGGTCGCCCCAGAGCCGGGCCGCGGCAGGCAAGCAGATGGAGTTGAGCCAGCAGCTCATCCTGAACCTCCAGTGCCAACGCCTTGAATTCGATCATGAATTCCGGGCACATCCTTATAGACCACACCACAAAATACCCTCTGAGGAATATTCTCTCAAGTGAATATCGAGAGAATTTCAAAGCAGATATTGCTCGGCGGGACAAACGGCTGGATAGCAGGTAATTCAACGCCTTGATGTAGGAAAGGCGCTTATTTTTCGCGTGAAATTTCCAAGACGCCAGTGATTAACGCTGGCCAAATGCCGCCTCAGATGGGAACCTTTACGCCCACGGAGACGTCCATTCCCCTGCAACCCGCTTCGCTCGGGGACTGGTTTCATCAGCATTTTCGGGCCCGACGGGGTTCGGCTCATGGCCTGAGCGCAGCCTTCGGCTGCCTCACGCTGCTACTCGCGAACACACCACCCGCCGCCAGCACTGGCCGGCCACCAAGAAGTGTGCTCGCCGACAACACAAGGAGTCCGCCTGTGGCTACACGCTACGGAAAAGGGCTGTTGGGATGGGCCGCCGTGCTCGTCATCCTGGCCCTGCTGATCCACTGGATCGGCATCGACACGATCGCGCGTTATCGCGACGATCTTGGGTTCTACCTGCAAGCGCACCTGGTACTGGTGCTGGCTTCGATGGCGGCGGCGCTGGCCGTGGGCATCCCCGCTGGCATTGCGCTGAGTCGACCGCACCGGGTCGACAAAGCCGAGCGCTTCATGCAGTTCTTCAACGTTGGCAACACCATCCCCCCCCTGGCCGTTCTGGCCATCGCCCTGAGTATCCTGGGCATCGGCGCCGGGCCTGCGATCTTCGCGCTGTTCCTCGCCTCCCTCCTGCCCATCGTGCGCAACACCTACGAGGGCCTGAAAAACGTCCCCGCCTCGCTCAAGGAAGCCGCCACCGGCATCGGCATGACCCCACGCCAGCAACTCTGGCAGGTGGAACTGCCCAACGCCGTGCCGATCATCGTCGGTGGCGTGCGTGTGGCCTTGGCGCTGAACGTCGGCACGGCGCCACTGGCATTCCTGATCGGTGCCAACAGCCTGGGCAGCCTGATCTTCCCCGGCATCGCCCTGAACAACCAGCCACAACTGCTGCTCGGCGCCGCCTGCACCGCCCTGCTGGCGCTTGTGCTGGACGCTGCGGTGAGTTTCTCCAGCAAGCGCTGGCTGGAACGTGGCCTGGCTGGATAACACGAGGGAACCCATGAACAAGAGAATCGCCTTGCTGCTCGGCGCGGCCCTGCTGTTTGCAGGATTTGCCCAGGCAGCGGAAAAACCACTGATCCGCATCGGTGCGCGGGTGTTCACCGAACAGACCGTGCTTGCCGAAATCACCGCACAGTACCTGCGCGCCAACGGCTTCGATGTGCGTGTCACCTCTGGCCTGGGCAGCAGCATCGCACGCCAGGCCCAGGAAACCGGCCAGCTCGACCTGATGTGGGAATACACCGGTGTGTCGCTGGTCTCGTACAACCACATCGACGAGCGCATGCCCAGTGCCGAGGCCACCTACGCCAAGGTCAAGGAACTGGACGCGAAGAAAGACCTCATCTGGCTGACCCCATCGAAGTTCAGCAACACCTACGCCCTGGGCTTGCCCAAGCAGGTGGCCGAGGCTTATCCACAGGTCAACACGATCAGCGACCTCAACCAGGTGCTGCGTGACGAAAGCCAGCGCAAGCATCTGGTGGCACTGGACACCGAGTTCGCCAACCGTCCGGACGGGCTGGTCGGGCTCAAGGAGATGTACGACTTGCATGTGGGCCGCGCCAACATCCGCCAGATGGATGCCGGGCTGGTCTACACCGCCATGCACAACAACCAGGTGTTCGCGGGCCTTGTGTACACCACCGACGGCCGCCTGAGCGCGTTCAACCTCAAGCTGCTGGAAGACGACAAGCACTACTTCCCCGACTACACCGCCGCCCCGGTGGTGCGCAAACAGGTGCTCGACGCCAACCCGAAACTGGCCGGCCTGCTCAAGCCGCTGGCCGAGCAGCTGGATGACGAAACCATGCGCCAGCTCAATGCCAAAGTCGACGTCGAGCACCAGAGCCCGACCACGGTGGCCGCCGCCTTCCTGCGTGAGCACCCACTGCAAAGCGAGGTACAGCCATGAGCCTGCTCGACACATTCGCCCACCTCGATTGGGCTCAGGTGCTGCAGCTGACCTGGCAGCACATCATGCTGGTCGGCGTCGCCGTGGGCCTGGCGATCATCGTCGGCGTACCGCTGGGTATCCTGATGACGCGCTTCCCGGCCGTCGCCGGCCCGCTGCAAGCCAGTGCCACGGTGCTGCTGACCATCCCTTCGATCGCCCTGTTCGGCCTGCTGCTGCCGTTCTATTCCAAGTTCGGCCAAGGCCTCGGGCCGCTGCCGGCGATCACGGCGGTATTCCTCTATTCGCTGCTGCCGATCCTGCGCAACACCTACCTGGCGCTGACCAACGTCGAGCCCGGCATCCGTGAAGCCGCACGGGGCATCGGCATGACCTTCGGCCAGCGCCTGCGCATGGTCGAACTGCCGATTGCGGTGCCGGTAATCCTTGCCGGGGTGCGCACCGCCGTGGTGATGAACATCGGCGTCATGACCATCGCCGCGACCATCGGCGCTGGCGGCCTGGGCGTGCTCATCCTCACCTCCATCAGCCGCAGCGACATGTCGATGCTGCTGGTCGGCGCCGTTTTGGTCAGCCTGCTGGCGATCATCGCCGACCTGCTCCTGCAAACCCTGCAACGTGCCCTGACTCCAGAAGGACTGCGCTCATGATCGAACTCAAGAACCTCAGCAAAACCTTCAACGTCAACGGCAAGGACGTCAAAGCCGTCGACGCGGTCAGCCTTACCGTCAACGAAGGCGAAATCTGCGTTTTCCTCGGCCCTTCAGGCTGCGGCAAGAGCACCACGCTGAAGATGATCAACCGCCTGATCACGCCCACCTCCGGCCAGGTGTTCATCAATGGCGAAGACACCAGCGCGCTGGACGAAGTCACCCTGCGCCGGCACATCGGCTACGTGATCCAGCAGATCGGCCTGTTCCCCAACATGACCATCGAAGAGAACATCACCGTGGTCCCGCGCCTGCTCGGCTGGGACAAGCAGAAATGCCACGAGCGCGCCCGCGAGCTGATGCACATGATCAAGCTCGAACCCAAGCAGTACCTGCAGCGCTACCCCCGCGAGCTGTCCGGTGGCCAGCAGCAGCGTATCGGCGTGATCCGTGCGCTGGCGGCAGAAGCGCCGGTGCTGCTGATGGACGAGCCGTTCGGCGCGGTCGACCCGATCAACCGTGAGATGATCCAGAACGAGTTCTTCGAGATGCAGCGGGCGCTGAACAAGACCGTGATCATGGTCAGCCATGACATCGACGAGGCGATCAAGCTGGGTGACAAGATCGCCATCTTCCGCGCTGGCAAGCTGCTGCAGCTGGACCACCCGGATACCCTGCTGGCGCACCCGGTGGATGACTTCGTGAGCAACTTCGTCGGCCAGGACAGCACGCTCAAGCGCCTGTTGCTGGTACGTGCCGAGGATGCGGCGGACAACGCGCCCTCGGTAAGCCCGCAGACGCCGGTGAGCGATGCGCTGGAGCTGCTCGATGAGCACGACCGCCGCTACGTGGTGGTGACCGACGGGCAGAACAAGGCGCTGGGGTATGTGCGCCGGCGTGACATGCACCGCCAGCAAGGCACCTGTGGCGACTTCCTGCGGCCGTTCAATGCCACGGCGTCGCATGACGAGCACCTGCGCATCCTGTTGTCGCGGATGTACGAGTTCAACCGGGCCTGGTTGCCGGTGCTGGATGCCGAACAGGTGTTCCTGGGTGAGGTGACTCAGGAATCCATTGCGGCTTACCTGAGCTCGGGGCGCTCGCGGGGGGCGAAGACCAGCATTGTCTCGCCAGCTGAGGCGGTGGTCTCTTAATCGCTGAGGGCGCTTTGCGCCCCATCGCGACCTCTGGTCGCTCCTACGGGGGATCGCGTTTCCCTGTAGGAGCGACCAGAGGTCGCGATGGGCCGCAAAGCGGCCCCAGTATCTGGGATCAGAACCCTACACTGGCCTGCACATAGAAGGTCCGCGGCTCCCCCACATAGATGCCGGCATTGTTGTCGCTGGAGCGGGTGAAGTACTGCTTGTCGAACAGGTTCTTCACTCCCGCCGCCAGCTTCAGGTTGGACATGTCCGCCCCGAACTCATACCCGCCACGGGCATGCCAGGTCACATACCCTGGAATATCGCCATACTGCCCATCGGCACTCGGCTCGGTGATGTAGTCACCGTTGAAGCTGCCATCGGCATTGATCCCGGTCCCTGGCGCACGCTGCCTGGACTGGGCGTAGGCATCCAGATTCCAGGTCCAGCGGTTGATCGCATAGCGCACCCCGGCAGTGGCCACCTGACGCGAATAGAACGGCAGGTCACGCCCTTTGAAGCCGGGAATATCCCCTTCATAGGTCGCGCGGGTATAGGTGTAGCCACCGCTCACCGACAGCCCCTCCAGGCGTGAATCCAGCCCGGCCAGGTCATAACGTGCGGATGCCTCGATGCCCTGGTGCTTGGTCGCGCCGAGGTTGGTCCAGCCCACGTCGTTGCTGATGTACTGCAGCTCGTCATCGAAGTCGATGTAGAACGCCGTCAGCTCACCGGCGAAGCCACCGTTGTCATAACGGGTACCGAGCTCGTAGGTCTTGGCCTTTTCCGGCTCCAGACCGTTGGCCGTGCTGTTGCCGGTGCCGCCCTGGCCCAGCTGGAAGTACTGCAGGCTGCCGAACGAGGTCTCGTAGTTGGCGAACACTTTCCACGCATCGGAAATGTGGTACATCACGCTCAGCGCTGGCAATGGCTCGTTGCTGGTGATGCTGCGCTTCTTCTCCGGCACCGGCTGGCCGTTGGCGCCGAGCACCGGGCGGTCGCGCCAGTCGGTATTGATGTGTTCGAAGCGGATGCCCGGGGTGATGGTCCAGTTGCCGACATCGATCTTGTCATCGATATAGTAGGCACTGGCTTCGGTACCACCGCTGCGGTCCTGGAACACGTGGCCGTCGGAGGTCGGCGTGGGCGTCGGCACATTGTCGATCAGCGCCAGGCGGGTCGACTGCTCGCGCATGGCTTCTTTCAGGTAGCGATAACCGACACTGACTTCCTGAGTGGTAGGGCCGGCGAAGAAGATCCGCGACACCCGTGGCTCAATGGCGAAAGTGTGGTAGTTGCGCGGGTAAGACGACAGGGTCTTCATGTCACGGGCGGCGATGGCGCTGCCACGGAAGCTGTCGGTGTAGTAAGTCAGCACTTCGAACTGAGTGGCATCGTCGAGCTGGCGCTGCCACTTGAACGACACGTCCTTGCGCCGGCCGGCGAAGTAGTCGTAGTCGCGCAGCGACTGGTACGGGTTGCTGTCGTACTGAGCCTGGGTCAGGCCACCGGGCATGTCGGCACGGCCATCGTAGTAGTGGAAGTTGAGCCAGAACTCATCGACGTCGGTGGGCGCCCAGTGGGTCTTGAGGATGACGTCGTCGATGTCGTTGCCGTTGTTGCTTTCGCGATAGCCGTTGCCGTTCACACCGGTATAGAGCAAAGCCACACCCATGCCATTGTCGGCAGTGCCGCCAACGAATGCCGACTCGGTGTGCTTCCAGCCACCATGCCGGGAAGTTTCCAGCGTGGTGGACAGTTCAGCCGACGGCTTTTCGGGAATCGCCCGGGTCACGAAGTTGATCACCCCGCCGACGTTCTGCGGGCCATAACGAACAGAGCCCGCACCGCGTACCACGTCGATGCTGTCGAGGTTGCCCGAGGAGATCGGTGCCATCGACAGCTGCGGCTGGCCGTAGGGCGCAAAGGCTGCCGGAATGCCGTCGATCAGCACGGTCGAGCGCGGCGACAGGCGCGAGGTCAGGCCACGCACACCCACGTTCAGCGACAGGTCACTGCCACCGGTGCCGTTGCTGTCCTGCACCTGCACCCCCGGGATGCCGCGCAGCACGTCACGCACGTTCATCGCGCCCTTCTCTTCCATCGCCTCGCGGCGAACCACGGTACGCGCGCCAGGGTGGTTCTGCACCACGGCCTGGTCGGCATCACCCAGCCAGTCACCGACCACCTTCACATCGGTAGGCGCCAGTTCCAGGCTGCCGGTGGTAAGCGTGCCGGCAGCCTGGGCCGGTTTCACCACTACCGTGTCTTCGGTTTTCTCGTAGGTCAGGCCGCTACCCTGCAACAGTTGCTGCAGGGCTTGCTCCGGCGCCAGGTTGCCGGACACCGCCGGGGCCTGCTTGCCGGCCACCAGTTCGGGGCTGAAGAACAGCTGCAGGTCAGTCTGCTGGCCCAACTGGCTCAGCGCCGAGGCCAGCGGCTGCGCCTGGATCTGGATTGGGCTGTCGGCCTGGGCTTTCACGGTCACGGCACTGACCGCCAAGGCCAGCGCCAAAGCGCTCAGGCGTGGAAACGTCTTGTTGTTGTTCACGTCGTCGAAACATCCGGAAGAGGGAATAAACGCCAACCGCATGCAAATGGAAATGCTTGGCAGTTGCAGCTGACGGGGAAGACGAACGAGCGGAAAAAAACCTGAATCTATTTCGCGATTATTTCGCGGGAACCGTCTTCATGGGCCTTGATCGCCACCGGCAGGATGCTCGGCAAGGCGCGCAGCAGTGCGTCCGTGTCATCGGTGCTGAAGGTACTGGAGAGGCGCAGTTGGGCAACCTTGCCAGGCGCCACGCGCAAAGGCTGGGTGCGGTAGCGCGACACTTCGGCTACCACGTCGGCGAGGGTGGCGTTGTCGAATACCAGCTTGCCCTGGCGCCAGGCGGTCAGCTTGGCGGGGTCCACTGCATGGGGCGCGGCGACTCGCCCATGGGCATCGATAGAGGAACCCTGACCTGCACCCAGTTGCGCCAGCGAAGTGTCGCGGCCCTGCACGCGCACCGAGCCCTGTTCGACCGCCACCCGGGTAGCTGCGGGATCCAGGCGCACATCGAAACGGGTACCGGTGACGGTCACGCTGCCTTGGGCGGTGTCGACCACGAACGGGCGGCTGCGGTCAGGGGCGACGATGAACATCGCCTCACCTGCGTTCAGTTGAACATGACGACGACCTGGGCTGAAATCGACATGCAGCTCGGTTGCGCTGTTGAGTTCAAGGCGCGAACCATCCGGCAGCTCGACCTGCCGTCGCTCGCCAAAGGCGGTCTGCAGCTGATCCTGGTGATTGAGCTGTTGCTGCTGCCAGGCCGTCCAGCCCAGCCCCAGCGCCACCACCGCCACACTGGCCGCCAGTGCCTGGCGCAGCAGGCGCCGTTGCGGCAGCTGGGGGATCGGGTCCGGCTCGCACAGCGCTTCGAGGCGCTGGCGGGGGATCAGCTGCGCCGCGCTCCAGACCGTGGCCAGGGCATCGTATTCGGCACGATGGCTGGGGTCGGCGGCCAGCCAGGCACGCAGCTGCTTTTGCAGCGCGGCATCGCGCGGCGCGTCCTGTATGCGGACGAACCATGCGGCCGCCTGCTCACGGACCGTCTCGGAACCGTGCTGTTTCATGGGAATGGTCTCCTGACTCATCGTGCTGACACATCCAAGTGCTCACGCAGATGTCGGAGCGTGCGAATCATATACTTTTCGACCATGTTCCTGCTCAAACCCATGCGCTCGGCGATCTCGGCCTGGCTCAAGCCCTCGAGCTTCTGCCAGATGAACACCCGGCGGCAATTGAGCGGCAACTCGGCCAGCGCCCGCTCGACGCTGTCGGCCAGTTCCAGGGCATGGACGTAGGCTTCCGGATCGTCGCTGGTGGCCACGCCTTCATCGAAGGCCTCCAGCGCCAGGCTCTGGCGCCGGTCTTCGCGACGAAAGCCGTCCACGGCGATGTTGCGGGCGGTCTGATGCAGGTAGGCACGGGGCTGCTCGACCTGTTCGCGCGGGTTTTCCAGCACCCGGACGAAGGCATCGTGCGTGAGGTCCTCGGCCTGCTGACGACTGCGCAACTTGCGCGTCCAGGTGCCGATCAGCTCATGGTAGTGGTCGAGGAAGCCTTTGTGTACGGACACGTTCAGGGTCGTCAGGGAGGCGGATCAGGGTGCGAATAGTAATGTTTCTCATCCATAACGGCAAATCTGCCCGACGGTAACAAAAAATTTATGGCGTTTTTCATGCACGGCAGTGCCAGGGAAATGTGGCCATAAATATGAACACCACAGGCCCCTTCGCGGGTAAGCCCGCCCCCATACGAATTGCGAAAACCCTGTAGGAGCGGGTTTAGCCGCAAAGGGGTCAATGCGGTCTATTCCACAATTTTTTACGCCTGAAACACCCGCGGGAACATCAGCGGGTCACGTGTGTCGGCTATTCAACGGCCAGGGCGTCGATCCACGACGATCGGCCCCGGATTGCCTGTTGATTCTGCATTCTTCACGCCCTAAAGTGCGCGCCGAACGTCCATGCTGGAAACGATCCATCCGGCTCAAGTACTGAGTAGGCGAACCAAAGTGGGGATACGGAGGACGTTCAGTTTGCAGCCACTTAATCATTCAGTTTGCCCATGGAGTCCCTGAGCATGTCGATCCAGGTCGAAGACTATTTCGCGCGTGACACCTTTCAGAAAATGAAGGCGTTCGCCGACAAGCAGGAAACCCCGTTCGTACTCATCGACACCCAGATGATCAGCCAGGCCTATGACGACCTGCGCGCTGGTTTCGAATTCGCCAAGGTGTACTACGCGGTCAAGGCCAACCCGGCCGTCGAAATCATCGACCTGCTCAAGGAGAAAGGCTCGAGCTTCGACATCGCCTCGATCTACGAGCTGGACAAGGTCATGGGCCGTGGTGTCAGCGCCGACCGCATCAGCTACGGCAACACCATCAAGAAGTCCAAGGACATCCGCTACTTCTACGAGAAGGGCGTGCGCCTGTATGCCACCGACTCGGAAGCCGACCTGCGCAACATCGCCAAGGCCGCACCGGGTTCGAAGGTCTACGTGCGTATCCTCACCGAAGGCTCGACCACGGCCGACTGGCCACTGTCGCGCAAATTCGGCTGCCAGACCGACATGGCCATGGACCTGCTGATCCTCGCCCGTGACCTGGGCCTCGTGCCTTACGGCATCTCCTTCCATGTCGGTTCGCAACAGCGCGACATCAGCGTGTGGGATGCGGCCATCGCCAAGGTCAAGGTGATCTTCGAGCGCCTGAAGGAAGAAGACGGCATCGAGCTGAAGCTGATCAACATGGGTGGCGGCTTCCCGGCCAACTACATCACCCGTACCAACAGCCTCGAGACCTACGCCGAGGAGATCATCCGCTTCCTCAAGGAAGACTTCGGTGACGACCTGCCGGAAATCATCCTCGAGCCAGGCCGTTCGCTGATCGCCAACGCCGGTATCCTGGTCAGCGAAGTGGTGCTGGTCGCACGCAAGTCGCGCACCGCCGTCGAGCGCTGGATCTACACCGACGTGGGCAAGTTCTCCGGCCTGATCGAAACCATGGACGAAGCCATCAAGTTCCCGATCTGGACCGAAAAGAAAGGCGAAGCCGAAGAAGTGGTCATCGCCGGCCCGACCTGCGACAGCGCCGACATCATGTACGAAAACTACAAGTACGGCCTGCCGTTGAACCTGGCCATCGGTGATCGCCTGTACTGGCTGTCGACCGGTGCCTACACCACCAGCTACAGCGCAGTGGAATTCAACGGCTTCCCGCCGCTGAAGGCTTACTACCTGTAAGCATCTGTAGAGCATGTGCCATCGAGCGCCGCCCTGGCGGCGCTCGATTGGTGTCAGATCGGCTGATAGTCAGCCAAGGTAAACTGCTGGGCGTTCATCTTCGAATCCGATGCCGCCAGATAAGTCACCTTACCCTGAACCAAGCTGCTGTCCGTCAGTGAGCCAACTGCCCGCCCCCTGTGATCACTCAGGGTGAACACCGGCGCCCCGCCGCTCGCGGAACGGTCGACCACATCGATTTTCCAGAACACGTCACTCGCCACCGAACCGTAGAAGCCCAGGTAACCCTTGCTGCTGCAGTCCAGATGCCGCTTGAAATAATGCGAGTTCCTAGTCGCGCAACTGACCCGGTAATGGCCGCTGTCGCCATGCTGGCCAAGGAAGTCGAAGCGTAGCGTGGCTGGCAGGAAATTCAGCGAAAGGGTATCGTCAGGCGGCAGACAGAGCCATCCGGAACTGTCCACCTCGAGCAATTGCCGCTCGATCAGCAAGATCGGCACTCTCTGTTTACTGCCATCCTGCCCCTCCAGCCTCGCTGTAAATGATTGCTGCAGATTGATTGTCGTCATGGTGACCTCCCGGAGATGAATAGCAAGGCAATCGCAGCCGTTTGGCTTGCGCGGTGCCGTGCGACTCTGCTCCGTCGTCACCCCGGGGAGAACCTGGAACGGCTCCCATGAAGGCCAGGCCCCTGATTACTCCCCGCGCCGCTCGATCTCTTCGGCATATTGCTGCGCAAACGCCGTCATCACAGGCCCTGCTCCCTGCAAGGTCACCAAGGCAGTGCGCAAAAAGTTCAGGTTACCCTCAACCCGTGCGCGCTCCAGCCAAGCCCCGGCCTCTGCCATGTCTCCCCGCTCGGCCAGCACCATCGCCAGACTGAACATGCCGCGGAAATCCCCTGCTTCGGCCGAGCGCCGATACCAGCGCACCGCCCGCACCGGGCTCGGCGCGGTGGCAATGCCATGCTCCAGGTAGCGCCCGTACAGGTTCATCGACTTGGCATGGCCCATCTGCGCGGCCTTCTCGTAGCAGTGCAGCGCCTGGGCCTGGTTGGCTGGCAACCCACGCCCGGTGGCCAGCAGGTTACCAAGGTTGTACAGCCCCCAATCCAGCCCGGCATCGGCGGCACGGGCATAGTGGATGGCCGACTGCGGCAGGTTCACCTCGCCCCCCCAGCCATGCTCCAGGCAGCGACCGAGCATGTTGTGCGCCATGGCACTGCCGCCCTGGGCGGCAATGCCGAACCAGCGCCGGGCGACACCAGCATCCTGCGCGATACCACGGCCGTCGAGCAGAATCTGCCCGAGCAGCAACTGTGCCTCGACCATGCCCTCCCCCGCCGCCGCCAGGATCGCCTGGGCTGCCTTGCCGGGGCTGTGTTCGAGCATCGCCTGCAGGCCGGCAGCATCCACCACTTCTTCACGACGCAGCTGATAGGACACGGCTCAGACCTCGGCCCAGCGGCGCAGCAGGTTGTGGTAGGCGCCGGTCAGCTGCAGCAAGGACGGGTGGTCCGGCACATCGGCGGTCAGTTGCTGGATGGCATTGTCCATCTCGAACAGCAGCGCACGCTGGCTGTCCTCGCGCACCAGGCTCTGGGTCCAGAAGAACGCCGCGTAGCGCACCCCACGGGTTACCGGGTTGACCTTGTGCAGGCTGGTGCCCGGGTAGAGCACCAGGTCACCGGCCGCCAGCTTGACCTGCTGCTCACCGTAGGTGTCCTGAATCACCAGTTCGCCGCCGTCGTAACTGTCCGGTTCGCTGAGGAACAGGGTCGAGGACAGGTCGGTGCGCACCCTCTCCGGGCTGCCCTTGGGCTGGCGCAGGGCGTTGTCGATGTGGAACCCAAAGTTGCCGCCTTCTCGGTAGCAGTTGATCAGCGGCGGGAACACCTTGTGCGGCAAGGCCGCCGACATGAAACGCGGGGTCTGCCACAAGCGATCGATCAGGGCACTGCCGATTTCCTTGGCCAGCGGGTGCCCTTCCGGCAGTTGCAGGTTGTGCTTGGCTTTGGCGGACTGGTAGCCGGCCGTGACCTTGCCATCGGCCCAGTCGGTCTGCGCCAGCGCCTCGCGGATACGCGCCAGCTCATCGGCGTCGAACAACCCTGGGATATGAAGCAGCATGGCGGCGGCACCGTTAAGATCAGTAATGCGCCAATGATATTGATTCCCTTTTGCGATGCAAAGCCCTTGGCATGCCTTAGACGATTCAGCGTCCATAAACCGTAAAGAGAATATGTAAAGATTGTAAATTTATGGCGAATGGTAACGAGTCTCAATTGTTCCTTACAAATCCTTACATTAACATCCGCGGCCTTCACACCTTGGGGAAGGCCTACAACAATGCGTCACGTACCATCTGCAGTGAGCTCACCACGCCTGATCGTCACAGCCATCGGTGTCGCCTTCAGCGCTTCCGGCGCCTATGCCGCCGATCCAGCCGCCAGCAACGCCATCACCCTCGACGCCACCAGTGTCAATGGCAAGGCTGAGCAGGCCAGCACCGATTACAAGGTGGAAAAGGCCTCCTCGCAGAAGTACACCGCCCCGCTGGTAGACACCCCGCGCTCGGTCACCGTGATCCCACAGCAAGTGATCAAGGACACCAACGCCCTGACCCTGCAGGACGCGCTGCGCACCGTGCCCGGCATCACCTTCGGTGCCGGCGAAGGCGGCAACCCGCAAGGCGACCGCCCGTTCATCCGCGGCTTCGACGCCCAGGGTGACACCTACCTGGACGGCGTGCGTGACACGGGCGCCCAGACCCGCGAAATCTTTGCCATCGAATCGGTCGAAGTGGCCAAGGGCCCGAACTCGGCCATTGGCGGCCGCGGCGCCGCCGGCGGCACCATCAACCTGGTGAGCAAGCGCGCACACCTGGGCAACTCGCTCGACGGCGCCTGGACCTGGGGCAGCGACCAGACCCAGCGTTACACCTTCGATGGCAACTACCAGTTCAGCGATACCGTTGCCGGCCGCCTGAACCTGATGACCCACGAAAGCAACGTCGCCGGCCGTGACAAGGTTAATTACGACCGCTGGGGTATCGCCCCGTCGCTGGCCTTCGGCCTGGGCACCGCGACTCGCGTCAACCTCGATTACTACCACCTGGAAAGCGACGACCTGCCGGACTCGGGTATTCCGTACAGCATTCCGACCGCTGGCAGCGCCGCGCGTACTTCTGCTCACCCGAGCAAGCCGAACGATGGTGGCGACAGCGACAACTTCTATGGCCTGACCGATCGTGACTTCCGCAAGAGCCGTGTCGATATCGCCACCTTTGCCATCGAGCACGACCTGACCGATGCGCTGACCATCAAGAACACCTTCCGTCACGGCAACAGCATGCAGGATTACATCCTGACCCAACCCGACGACAGCAAGGGCAACGTCAACAATGGCAGCGTCTGGCGCCGCGCCAACACCCGTGTCGGCAACACCTCCACCACCACCAACCAGACCGACCTGTTTGGTGAGTTCTACCTGGGCGGCCTGAAGAACAGCTTCTCCACCGGTATCGAGCTGAGCCGTGAAGAAAGCGAGCGTGAAACCTACAACGTTGACACTGACACCGTCCCAGGTGGCGCCGCAAACACTAACTGCACCCCGGGCATGATCGGCGCTACCAGCGGCTACAACTGCACCTCGCTGGGCAACCCGAACCCGGGTGACCCGTGGAACGGTGCAATCTCGCGCAACTACGCCGGCACCAACACCAAGAGCAACACCCGGGCCATCTATGTGTTCGATACCCTCGAACTGTCGCCACAGTGGCTGCTGAACATGGGCCTGCGCTACGACCACTTCGACACCCAGTACCGTGGCTACAACGCCGACGGCAGTACTGTAGTGAACAGCAAGGGCATCGCCTCCAAGGGCAAGGACACCAGCGAGTTCGTCACCGGCCAGCTGGGCCTGGTGTGGAAGCCGGCCGACAACGGCAGTATCTACGTGTCCTACGCCACCTCCGCCACGCCACCCGGTGCGATGCTCGGCGAAGGCATGGAAGGCAACCCGCTGGGCAACACCACCGATCGCAGCGGCAACCTGCTGAGCAGCGACATGGAGCCGGAAGAAACCACCAACTACGAAATCGGCACCAAGTGGGACCTGCTCGACGAGCGCCTGTCCCTGGCCGCGGCACTGTTCCGCACCGAGAAAGAAAACGCGCGCGTGCAGGTCAACACCACCACCTACGAGAACGTCGGCGAAACCCGTGTGCAGGGTATCGAACTGTCGGCCAGCGGCAAGATCACCGACAAGTGGCAAGTATTCGCCGGCTACACCTACATGGAGGCACGCCAGATCGACGGCGGCCCGCTGGGCGCGGCCAACGACGGCAACCAGCTGCCGAACACGCCGAACAACAGCGCCAGCCTGTGGACAACCTACTCGATCACGCCGAAGCTGACCGTCGGTGGCGGCGCCTTCTATGTGGATGACGTGTACGGCAGCGTGGCCAACACCACCATGGTCGACAGCTATGTCCGCTACGACGCCATGGCCGCTTACAAGTTGACCAAGAACGTCGACCTGCAGTTGAACGTGCAGAACCTGACCAACGAGGTGTACTACGACAAGGCCTTCTCCACCCACTTCGCCAACCAGGCGGCCGGGCGGACTGCATTGTTGACCACCAGCGTCCACTTCTGACGAAACACCGCCGAGCCCCGTTCATACCTGTGAGCGGGGCTTTTGCGTATCAAGGCATAATGCTCGCCCTGCGGTCCGCGGCAGCAACACAAGGTGATGTATGTGGTGAAGAAGACGCTGTTCCAACTGCACTGGCTGTTTGGCATCACCGCCGGGCTGGTGCTGGCATTGATGGGCATTACCGGAGCGCTGTACTCGTTCCAGGAAGAGCTGTTGCGCGCCTTCAACGCCGATGTGCTCAAGGTCGAGGTACGCGCCGAGGGCGTGCTGCCGATGGGCGAACTGGTGCGCCGGGTCGAGGCCGAGCAAGGCGACAAGGTGTCGATGCTGTGGGTCGACGTGCGCGAAGGCAACGCCGCGCGGGTGTTTTTCACTCCGCCACCGGGCGAGCGCCGCGGCGCCCTGCGCTATGCCGACCCGTATACCGGCGAACTCAAGGGTGACGCGGCCGGGCAAGGCTTCTTCAACCTGATGCTGACCCTGCACCGCTTCCTCGCAATGGGCGACACTGGCCGGCAGATCACCGGGGCCTGTACCCTGATGCTGGTGTTCTTCTGCCTGTCCGGGCTGTACCTGCGCTGGCCGCGCAAGGCGCTGAACTGGCGCACCTGGCTTACCCTGGACTGGGCCAAGAAAGGCCGCGCCTTCAACTGGGACCTGCACGCCGTGGCCGGTACCTGGTGCCTGCTGTTCTACCTCCTGTTCGCGCTGACCGGGCTGTTCTGGTCCTACGAATGGTACCGCTCGGGCCTGAACAAACTGCTGGCTGACCAACCCGCTGCCGGGCAGCAACAAAAGCGTGGCGAAGGCCGTGGCCGCCATGGGCCGCCCAAGGTCGACAAGAACGCGCCGCCGCTGGTGGTCGACTACGACGCCATCTGGGCCAACCTGAAGGACGCCGCCGGCCCGGGCCTGGCCATGTACAACCTGCGCCTGCCGCCGGCCGGTGGCCAGCCGGCCAACCTGTTCTACCTGCTCGAAGGCGCCCCCCACCCGCGCGCCTTCAACACCTTGGTGCTCGACCCGGCCACTGGCCTGGTGAAAAGCCAGGACCGCTACAGCGACAAGTCCTTCAAGGCCCAGTTGCTGCAGAGCGTCTACGCCCTGCACGTTGGCGAATACTTCGGCCTGCCGGGTCGCGTCATCGTCACCCTGGTCAGCCTGACCATGCCGCTGTTCTTCGTCACCGGCTGGCTGCTGTACCTCGACCGCCGCCGCAAGAAGCGCCAGGTACGTGCCGCTCGCGGTACCGTAGACAGCAGCCAGGCCAGCGGCGACAGCTGGCTGATCGGCTTCGCCAGTCAGAGCGGCTTTGCCGAGCAACTGGCCTGGCAGAGCGCCGGGCAACTGCAGCACGCCGGCTTGCCGGTACAGGTGCGTGCCTTGGCCGATGTGGGTGAACACGACCTGCGTCAGGCCCGCCGCGCCCTGTTCGTGGTCAGCACCTTCGGTGACGGCGAAGCGCCCGACAGCGCCCGCGGCTTCGAACGCAAAGTCCTTGGCCAACCCTGGGCACTGAACCACCTCAACTATGCCTTGCTCGCCTTGGGCGACCGCCAGTATCCGCACTTCTGTGGCTTCGCCCGGCGCCTGCAGGCGTGGCTTGGCGAACGCGGCGCCAGCAGCGCATTCAGCCCGGTGGAAGTGGACAACGCCGACCGGGCCGCCTTGCAGCAGTGGCAACAGGAACTGGCGCAACTGACCGGTGCCCAGCCTGTCAGCGCCTGGCAGCCACCGAGTTTCGGCAACTGGACGCTGGTGCAACGCGCGCTGCTCAACCCTGACAGCCAAGGCCAACCGGTCTACCTGCTGGGGCTGCGCCCCGAACAACCCGCGAGCTGGGAAGCCGGTGACCTGGTGGAGATCCTGCCGCTCAATGGCCAGCCACGGATCGATGCGTTTCTCGACGGCATGGCACTGGATGCCGAGGCCATCGTGCACGTCAATGGCCTTCAGCAAACGTTGAAGCAGGCGCTGGCTGGCCGCCAGTTGCCCAGCCGTCGCGATCACCTGCTCGGTCTGCACCCACAGGCGCTGATCGATGCATTGGTACCGATCGGCAGCCGCGAGTACTCGATCGCCTCCATCGCCAGCGATGGCGTGCTGGAGCTGATCGTGCGCCAGGAGCGCCATGCCGACGGCAGCCTCGGCCTGGGTTCCGGCTGGCTGACCGAGTACTTGCCGCAGGGCGGCAGCTTGAGCCTGCGCCTGCGCCGCAACAGTGGTTTCCACCTGCCGGAAACGCCCGCACCGATGATCCTGATCGGCAACGGCACCGGCCTGGCCGGCTTGCGCAGCCTGATGCGGGCGCGGATCAATGCTGGCGAGCAACGCAACTGGCTGCTGTTCGGCGAGCGCAACCGCGCGCATGACCTGTTGTGTGGCGCAGAGCTGCAGGCCTGGCTCGACAACGGCGACCTGGCGCGGCTGGACCTGGCGTTCTCGCGGGATCAGGCAGAGAAGGTCTACGTGCAGGATGTACTGCTGCAGCACGCCGAGGAATTCAAGCGCTGGGTGGCTGACGGGGCTTGTGTGTATGTCTGCGGCAGCCTGCAAGGCATGGCTGCGGGGGTGGATGCAGCGCTCAACGGTATCCTCGGGGAAGAGGCGATACAGCAGCTGATCGAGGATGGGCGGTATCGCCGGGATGTTTACTGATTAGATATTGATGTAACCAGCACCGGCCTCTTCGCGGGTAAACCCGCGAAGAGGCCGGTACAGGCTATCAATGCAGTTCGAAGGTATCGGCATCGAGGTTGGCGGGGAACTTGGTCCGATACGCCGCTAGCTCAGCCGCGCTCAACACCGCAGTGAACACACCGTCCGCCTCCCCGGCACTGAGCAGGCTCTCACCCTGGAAGTCCAGCACCTGGCTGTCACCGGAATAGGCAAAGCCCTTGCCGTCCGTGCCCACCCGGTTCACCGCCGCCACGTAGCACAGGTTCTCGATGCCCCGCGCCGGCAGCAGGCGGTTCCAGTGCTGGCGCCGCGCTGCCGGCCAGTTGGCGGTATACAGCAGCAGGTCAGTGTCCTGGGCATCACAGCTCCACACCGGGAAGCGCAGGTCATAGCAGATAAGCGGGCGCACCCGCCAACCCTTGACCTCGAACTGCACCTGGCGCTCACCCGGCGTGTAGTGCTTGTGCTCGCCGGCCATGCGGAACAGGTGACGCTTGTCGTAATGCAGGATCTCGCCGTCCGGCCGCGCCCACAGCAAGCGGTTGCGGTGGCTGCCGTCGGCGGCCTGGATGATCACGCTGCCGGTGATCACCGCGTCGATGCGCTTGGCCTGGGCCTTGAGCCATTTGTAGGTCGGGCCGTTCTCAGGCTCGCACAGGGTTTGCGACTGCATGGAAAAACCCGTGGTGAACATCTCGGGCAGGACCACCAGGTCGCTGCCGTGGGCCTGGTCCAGCAGCACCTCGAAATGCGCATGGTTGGCCTCACGGTCATGCCAGGCCAGCGTGGTCTGGACCAAGGCGACTTTCAGGTTGGGCAGTGCACTCAGATCGCGCATAGTTTTTCCGCTGCCTGACGCAGCGTCTCCTCACGTTTGGCAAAGCACAGGCGCACCAGGCGTTGCTCGGGGATGGGTTGCTGGTAGAACACCGACACCGGGATCGTCGCCACGCCGTGCTCACGGGTGAGCCACAGGGCCATATCGACATCGTTCAGGTCCGGGCGGATCTGCGAATAGTCCACCAGCTGGAAATAGGTGCCCGCGGTGCGGGTAAAGCTGAAACGCGAGCCCTCTAGCAGGTCGCAGAACAGGTCGCGCTTGGCCTGGTAGAACGCCGGCAGCTCGTCTATGTGCTCAGGGTGCTCGGCCATGAAGTCGGCCAGTGCACATTGCAGCGGTGTCACGCCGCAGAAATTGACGTATTGATGCACCTTGCGCAGCTCGGCGCTCAAGGCCGGCGGCGCAATCACGTAGCCGGTCTTCCAACCGGTGACGTGGTAGGTCTTGCCAAACGAGCTGACGACGAACGCCCGTGGGTACAGCTGCTCATGAGCCAGTACGCTGGCATGGCGCACGCCATCGTAGACCAGGTGCTCGTAGACTTCGTCACTGACCAGGTAGATGTCGCGATCGGCGATCAGACTGGCCAGTTGGTCAAGGTCTTCGCGGCTGATCAGCGCGCCACTGGGGTTGTGCGGCGAATTGAGAATGACCATGCGCGTGCGCGGGCTCAGGGCATCGCTGAACTTCTGCCAGTCGATGCGAAAGTCGCCGTCGCTCAGTTGCACATGCACGCAGCGACCGCCCGCCAGTTCCACCGACGGCTCGTAGCTGTCGTAGCAAGGGTCGAAGACGATCACCTCGTCACCGGCGTGGATCACGGCCTGGATGGCGCAGAAAATTGCCTCGGTGGCGCCCGGGGTGATGGTCACCTCCTGATCGGCATCCACTTGCGTGCCATACAGCCGCGCGACCTTGGCCGCTACCTGCTGGCGCAGGGCCGGCAGGCCGGTCATCGGCGAATACTGGTTATGCCCCGCGGCGACATGGCGGCCGACGGCATCGAGCAGCGCCTGCGGGCCATTGAAGTCGGGGAAGCCTTGGGACAGGTTGAGCGCGCCGGTCTGCACGGCGAGCTGGGACATGGTGGTGAAGATGGTCGTGCCGACATTCGGCAGTTTGCTGCGGATCATGGAGCCCTCTTTCCTGGGGTGTATCCGGCACGGGGTGGAGTCCGAGCATAGCGGATCGAGCGGTCAGGAAAAAGGTTGAAACAATGAGGGTATTGCGCTGGATCAACGGGCCTCTTCGCGGCGGTTCGACGCGAAGAGGCAGACGCGGAATCAGCGCTTGTCGCGGCGCTTCTTCTCGGCCTTCTTGTGGTGCGACATCAGGCGGCGCTTCTTGTTGACCTGGCGATCGGTGAGGGTGTTCTTCTTGCCCTCGTAGGGGTTCTCACCGCCCTTGTACTCGATGCGGATCGGCGTACCGACCAGCTTCAGCACGCGGCGGTAGGTGTTTTCCAGGTAACGCGAGTACGACTTTGGAATCTTGTCGGTCTGGTTGCCGTGGATCACGATCAGCGGCGGGTTGGCACCACCGAGGTGGGCATAGCGCAGCTTGATGCGGCGGCCATTGACCAGCGGTGGCTGGTGCTCGCTCACGGCATCTTCGAGGATCTGCGTCAGGCGGCTGGTCGGCCAGCGGGTGACCGCTGACTTGAACGCGGCTTGTACCGACTTGTACAGGTGGCCGACGCCGGTGCCGTGCAGGGCCGAGATGAAGTGGATATCGGCGAAATCGACGAAGAACAGCCGGCGCTCCAGCTCGGTCTTCACGTAGTCGCGCTCGCCCGACTCCATGCCATCCCACTTGTTCAGGGCGATGACGATGGCGCGGCCGGCTTCCAGGGCGAAGCCCAGCAGGTTGAGATCATGGTCGACCACACCTTCGCGGGCGTCCATGACAAAGATCACCACGTTGGCGTCCTTGATCGCCTGCAGGGTCTTCACCACCGAGAACTTTTCGACTTCCTCGTGGATCTTGCCGCGCTTGCGCACGCCGGCGGTGTCGATGAAGGTGTACTTCTCGTCATCACGCTCGAACGGGATGTAGATACTGTCGCGGGTGGTGCCCGGCTGGTCGTAGACCACCACGCGCTCTTCGCCGAGCATGCGGTTGACCAGGGTCGACTTGCCCACGTTCGGGCGGCCGATGATGGCGATCTTGATGCCATCCTTCTCGCTCGGGCCTGGAATGCGGACTGCTTCCTCGCCTTCGGCGACCTCGGCGTCCAGCGCTTCCTCGACCTGGTCACGCGGGATGTGGCCGAGTACCGCCTCCATCAGCGCGTTGATGCCACGACCCTGGGAGCCGGCTACCGGAATGGCATTGCCCATGCCCAGCGGCGAGAACTCGGCGCGGGCGACGTCGGCGTCGATGTTGTCGATCTTGTTGGCGACCAGGATGGCCGACTTGTTGCGCTTGCGCAGGTGCTCGGCAATCATCTGGTCGGCGGCGGTCATGCCGGCGCGGGCGTCGACCAGGAACAGCACGTAGTCGGCTTCCTCGATGGCCATCAGCGACTGCTCGGCCATCTTCTCGTCCATGCCCACTTCGTCACCGGTGATACCGCCGGTGTCGATTAGGATGAAGGAACGACCCTGCCAGGTGGCATCACCGTACTGGCGATCACGGGTCAGGCCCGACAAGTCACCGACGATGGCATCGCGGGTCTTGGTCAGGCGGTTGAACATGGTGGATTTGCCGACGTTCGGGCGGCCCACCAGGGCGATTACGGGAACCATGCGGCTCTCCACTCTTGAATTCTTGAAAATGCAAAGGCCGCTGCAAGGCAGCGGCCGGAGTTCGGGCGGCGTTTCCTACGCCGCAGCCTGAAGCCCGCCAGGGCTTCAAGCATAGCTTCAGCGGATGGTCAGTGCCTCGAGCTTGCCACTGTTGCCGAAGACATAGATGGTGTCGCCGACCACAAGTGGGCGGGCGCGCAGGCCATCGCTGTCGATACGCTCACGGCCGACAAAGCGGCCATCGACCTGGCTCAGCAGGTGCAGGTAACCCTCGAAGTCCCCCACAGCCACATAGCTGGAGAACACTTCAGGTGCGGTCAACTGGCGGCGAGCCATGGAATCGTTGGTCCACAGCGCGCTGGAAGAACGCTCGTCGACACTTTCAACGGTACCGCTGGCTTCGCTGACATAGACGTTGCCGTACCCCTGGGCGACACCCACGTAGCTGGAGGCATCGCGCTGCCACAGCACACGGCCGCTTTCCAGGTCCAGGCCAGCAACGCGGCCCTGGTAGGTGCTGACGTACAGGGTACCACCGGACAGCAGCAGGCCGCCGTCGATATCGACCACGCGATCCAGCTCGGAACGGCCCTGCGGGATGGCCACACGGCTCTCCCAAACCGGCACGCCGTTGTTGATGTCCACCGCCACCACCTTGCCGGTGGACAGGCCGACGACGGCCAGACGGTTGGTGGCGATCGGCGCGCCGGTACCACGCAGGGTCAGTACGGCCGGTGTGTTCTCGTAGATCCAGCGGCGGTCGCCAGTAGCGGCATCCAGGCCAATCAGGCGGTCGTCCTGGGTCTGCACCACCACAACGTCGCCGTTGTTGGCAGGCGGGGCCAGCACTTCACTGGTGACACGGGAGCGCCAGCGCTCTTCACCGGTGCTGGAATCCAGGGCGATGACTTCACCCTTGAGGGTGCCGAGCATCACCAGGCCGTAGCCCACGCCGACAGCGCCGGAAACCGGCAGCTCGAGGTCCTTCTTCCACACCACGTCACCGGTGATGCGGTCGAGGGCGAAGACTTCGCCGTTGACGTCGGAGGCGTAGATGCGGTCGTTCTCGATCGCCGGAACCAGGGTATTGTAGGTTTCACCCTGGCCGTCACCGATCGAACGGCTCCACTGCTTCTTCAGCACCACTTCCTCGGTGAACTTGGTCAGCTCGGCCGGAGGCAGTTCCTTCTTGCTGTTGCTGCTGCAACCTGCGGCCAGCACGGCCAGGGTCAGCACTGCTGCTTGTTTCCAACCGATCACTTACGCGTCCCCTTTGGCCAGGTCATCCAGCTTCAGTTGCAGGCCACCGACTGCTGCTTCATCAGACAGCGCGGCCTTGGCTTTCTCGTAGGCACTGTGGGCATCGTCGCCACGACCCAACTGCACCAGCAGGTCACCTTTCAGTTCCTCGCGGCTGGCCAGGAATGCCTTGTCGGCATCACCGTCGAGCAGCTTGAGGGCTTCTTCGGCCTTGTTCTGGGCGGCAAGCACGCGAGCCAGGCGCTGGCGCGAGATTTCGCCCAGGGTGACATCGGCCGGCTTGTCCAGCACGCTTTTCAGCTCGGCAGCCGCGTCGTCGAGCTTGCCGCTTTCGACCGCGACCTTGGCCACGAACAGGCTGCCGTACTGGGCGTACGCGGTACCACCGAACTCGCTCTTGAGCTTGCCGGCCAGCTCCGCAACCTTGGTTGCGTCTGGCTGGCCATTCGGCGTCAGGCTGGTCTCAAGCAGGGCCTGATACAGCTGCGAGGCACCTTGCGACTGGTTGTTCTGGTACTTGTGCCAGGTATTCCAACCCAACACCACCACGCCAGCCAGCAGGGCACCGGTCAGCAGCGGCTTGCCGTTGCGGTTCCACCAGTCCTTGACCCCTGCCAGTTCATCATCGGTACTCGACACCCCAATACTCCTTTTCGCCTATTCGCTTGTTGAACCGCGTTACGCCTGAGCGATCGCGGTCTCCAGGTGCTCAGCCAGAGCATCCCAGGCAATGTTCTGTTGTTCGCCCTGCCCACGCAGGGGCTTCAAGCCGATTTCTTGCTTGGCCAATTCATCGTCGCCGAGGATCAGGGCGAACAGTGCGCCGCTCTTGTCGGCTTTCTTGAACTGGCTCTTGAAGCTGCCCCCGCCGGCGTTGACCGCCAGGCGCAGGCCCGGCAGGCGATCGCGCAGGCCTTCGGACAGGCGCAGGCCGGCCAGCTCCGCCTGCTCGCCGAAGGCGCACAGGTAGACGTCGATGGTGCGGTTGATCGACTCGGGGACCTTGCCAAGGGTTTCCAGCAGCAGGATCAGGCGCTCGATGCCCATGGCGAAACCAACGCCAGTGGTCGGCTTGCCGCCCATCTGCTCGACCAGGCCGTCGTAACGGCCACCGGCGCAGACGGTGCCCTGGGCGCCGAGCTTGTCGGTGACCCACTCGAACACGGTCTTGCTGTAGTAGTCCAGGCCACGGACCAGCTTGGTGTTGATCACGAACGGGATGCCAGCGGCGTCGAGGCGTGCCTTGAGGCCCTCGAAGTGCACGCGGGAATCTTCGTCCAGATAATCTTCCAGCTTCGGCGCGCCGACCAGCACTGCCTGAGTGCCCTGGTCCTTGCTGTCGAGGATGCGCAGCGGGTTGCTCTTGAGGCGACGCTGGCTGTCTTCGTCGAGCTGCTCCAGGCGCGCCGAGAGGAACTCGACCAGCGCGTCGCGGTAGCGGGCCCGGGCTTCGCTGGTGCCCAGGCTGTTGAGTTCGAGCTTGACCGCATCCTGGATGCCCAGCAGGCCCCACAGGCGCCAGGTCAGCATGATCAGTTCGGCGTCGATGTCCGGACCGTCCAGGTTGAACACTTCCACACCGATCTGGTGGAACTGCCGATAGCGGCCCTTCTGAGGACGCTCGTGACGGAACATCTGGCCGATGTACCAGAGCTTCTGCACCTGGCCGTTGCCGGTGATGCCATGCTCCAGCACAGCCCGCACGCAGGCGGCGGTGCCTTCAGGGCGCAGGGTGAGCGAATCGCCGTTGCGGTCCTCGAAGGTGTACATCTCTTTTTCGACGATGTCGGTGACTTCACCAATGGAGCGCTTGAACAGCTCGGTGAACTCGACGATCGGTGTGCGGATCTGGCTGTACCCATAGGTGTCCAGCAGGCCGGCGACGGTGCCTTCGAAGTAGCGCCAGAGTGGCGACTGCTCTGGCAGGATGTCGTTCATGCCACGGATGGCTTGCAGCGATTTGCTCACGAAAAGTCCTTACGAATCTGTGTGTCAGCTGCGGGCGATCAGCGCCGCGTCAGCCTCGACCTTTTCGGCCGCTTTCTGGCGGATGAGCTTTTCCAGCTCATCGACCAGGTTGTCATTGGTCAGCTTCTGCGCCGGCTTGCCGTCGATGTAGACCAGGTTCGGCGTACCACCTGTCAACCCCACGTGCGACTCCTTGGCTTCGCCAGGGCCGTTGACCACGCAACCGATCACCGCCACGTCCAGCGGCACGAGCAAGTCTTCCAGGCGCCCTTCGAGCTCGTTCATGGTCTTGACCACGTCGAAGTTCTGCCGCGAGCAGCTCGGGCAGGCGATGAAGTTGATGCCCCGCGAACGAAGGTGCAGCGACTTGAGGATGTCGTAGCCGACCTTCACTTCCTCGACCGGGTCGGCCGCCAGCGAGATACGGATGGTATCGCCAATGCCTTCGGCCAGCAGCATACCGAGGCCGACGGCAGATTTCACTGTCCCCGAGCGCAGGCCACCGGCTTCGGTGATCCCCAGGTGCAGCGGCTGGATGATCTGCTTGGCCAACAGACGATAGGCTTCGACGGCCATGAACACGTCGGAGGCCTTGACGCTGACCTTGAAATCCTGGAAATCCAGACGATCGAGGTGCTCGACGTGACGCAGGGCCGACTCGACCAGCGCGGCTGGGGTCGGCTCGCCGTACTTCTTCTGCAGGTCCTTTTCCAACGAACCGGCGTTGACGCCAATGCGGATCGGGATACCCCGGTCGCGAGCAGCGTCGACCACCGCGCGCACGCGGTCTTCACGGCCGATGTTGCCCGGGTTGATGCGCAGGCAATCGACGCCAAGCTCGGCCACGCGCAGGGCGATCTTGTAGTCGAAATGGATATCGGCAACCAGCGGCACACTGACCAGCTGTTTGATCTTGCCGAAGGCCTCGGCGGCGTCCATGTCGGGGACCGAGACGCGGACGATGTCGACGCCGGCATCGACCAGGCGCTGGATCTGCGCCACGGTGGCCATCACATCGTTGGTGTCGGTGTTGGTCATGCTCTGCACCGCGATGGGGGCATCACCACCCACCGGCACATTGCCGACCCAGATTTTGCGGGATTCGCGACGTTTGATCGGAGATTCGCCGTGCATGACTTACTGTCCCAACTTCAGGCGAGCGGTCTCGCCACTGGTGAATGGGGCCACATCGACGGCCTGGCCGTTGTAGCTGACCTGGGCGCCACGGGCAAAGCCCAGGCGGACCGCGAACGGCGGCTTGCCGGTCAGCTCGAGGTTATCCCCCTTGCGCTTGATCGCGCTGAACAGCACCTTGCCGTTGCCATCGGACACCTGGGTCCAGCAATCGGCGGTGAACTGGATTGCTACCTTGGCGCTGCCGGCGGCCACGGCCGCTGCGGGCTCAGCGGCGGTGGCCGGCACGCTGGCGACCGGGGCGGCCGGCGTTAACGGAGCCACAGGCGCCGCAGGGGCCGGGGTGGACGCGACAGCATGGGCCGGTGCCTGCTGCACCTGAGCAGGCGCAGGAGCTGGTGCTGGCGTTGTCGCGGCTGGGGCGGCCTCACTGGTGGCTTCGTCGGCCCCCTCGGCGGGTGCCTGTTCCAGCGCCAGCGGTGCGCTTTCCGGCTGCTGGACCGCAGTCACTGCCTGGTCTTCAGGTTCGTCCAGCGGGTGAATCTGGGTGGTGCCGTCGGCACTTTCGACTTCCACGTGCTCCAGCGCAATCTTGGCCAGGTCCTTGCCTTTCAAGCTGCCCTGATCCTGCCACCAGATGAAGCTGCCGCCGACCACTGCAACCAGCAGCAGCAAGGTGACGCCGCGCATGATGTTGTGCGACAGCCGCACTGGCTCTTCGATACGGCCCAGGGAGTGCACTTCACTGCCCTTGGCATGGGTACCGGTGTATTGGTCGAAGGCCTCGACCAGCGGCGCCTGGTCCAGGTCCATCAATTTGGCGTAGGCGCGAATGTAACCACGCGCAAACGTATGCCCTGGCAGCTTGTCGAAGGCGCCGGTTTCCACGTGGTTCAGCGAACTTACGGTGAGGTTGAGCTTGCGGGCCACCTCGGCTTGCGACCACTCCCGTTTCTCGCGGGCCTGGCGCAACAGCTCACCGGGGTTCTGGCCAGTCGCTGCTGCTACTTCGGGATGCGCGGCTTTCATCGTTGCTCCGACAGGTATTGCTGATATTCCGGCGTACCGGGATAAAGTCGTTGTAATTGCTGGCCCAGATCGGCCAGGGTGCCCTGCTCGCCAAATACCCGGGCAAGGCGGCTGCCCAGCAAGAGGCTACGGGCGTTGTGATCGCTCAATTGGCTGAAACGATCGTAGTAATCCCGGGCCGGCACATAATGCCTGTTTTCGAAGGACAACTCAGCCATTTCCAGCAACGCTCTGGGCTGGCGTCGGTTGAGTTGCAGGGCCTTGGTCAGATACGCCTGTGCCTGGTCGCGATCGTCGAGCTCCAGGGCCGTCAGACCAAGGTTCTCGTACACCCGCGAACGCTCAGGATACAGGGTATCGGCACTGGCCAGGCGAAACATATGCTCGGCTTCGGTGAAACGTTGCTGAGCATATAGGAAACTGCCGTAGTTGTTGCGAATTCGCGTATCGCCCGGGCGGGCTGCAAGCGCTTTTTCAAAGTGCACCTGGGCAAGCGCTGGCTCGCCTTCTGCCTGGAACACCAGGGCCATGGCGGCGTGAGCGTCGGCATCCGCAGCATCCAGCGCCAGGGCCTTGGCCAAGGGGGCCTTGGCCTGCTGGGTCAAACCTTGTTGCAAATAACCCAGGCCAAGCTGCGTGTAGGCACGCCCTGCGTCTGCCCGCCCCTGGCGGTTGGCCAGGGGATCGCTCGCGCCGCCCGACACGCAGCCGGCGAGCAGCAAAAGCGCAAGGATCGACAGCGCGGCGCGCAGGCTCATGGCAAGGCCGGACTCAGTGACGCACGGCGCTGTCTTGCAGCTCGGCGTCAGCGGACAGCTGGCGGACGGCGATGTAGCGCTCGCTGCGGCGGGTGCGGTCGTTGACCTGGCCGACCAGCTGACCACAGGCGGCGTCGATATCGTCGCCACGGGTGGTACGGGTGGTAACGTTGAAACCACCGTGGTGCAGCAGGTCCTGGAAGCGGCGGATGGCGTTGTTGCTCGGCCGCTCGTAACCCGAATGCGGGAACGGGTTGAATGGGATCAGGTTGATCTTGCACGGTACGTCGCGCAGCAGCTCGATCATCTGCGCAGCATGCTCGGGCTGGTCGTTGACGTCCTTGAGCAGGGTGTACTCGATGGTCAGCACGCGCTTGCCGCCCAGGGTCGACATGTAGCCCATGCACGACTCCAGCAGCATCTTCAGCGGGTACTTCTTGTTGATCGGCACCAGCTGGTTGCGCAGCTCGTCGTTCGGCGCATGCAGCGACAGCGCCAGGGACACGTCGATGTGCTTGGCCAGTTCGTCGATCATCGGCACTACGCCCGAGGTGGACAGGGTGACGCGACGCTTGGAAATGCCATAGCCCAGGTCATCCATCATGATGTGCATGGCGGCGATGACGTTGTCGAAGTTCAGCAAGGGCTCGCCCATGCCCATCATGACCACGTTGGTAATCGCGCGGTCGATCTTGGCCGGGACGGTCCCGAAGGATTTGTTCGCAAGCCACACCTGGCCGATCACTTCGGCGGCGGTGAGGTTGCTGTTGAAGCCTTGCTTGCCGGTGGAGCAGAAACTGCAGTCCAGGGCGCAGCCGGCTTGCGACGAGACGCAGAGGGTACCGCGGTCGTCGGTGGGGATGTAGACGGTTTCGACGCAGCTGCCGGAGGCAACGCGGATCACCCACTTACGGGTGCCGTCGGCGGAAATGTCTTCACTGACCACTTCCGGGGGGCGAATCTCGGCAACGGCCTCGAGCTTTTCGCGCAAGACCTTGCCTACGTTGGTCATGGCCGCAAAGTCGGACACGCCAAAATGGTGAATCCATTTCATCACCTGGCCGGCACGGAAGCGCTTCTCCCCTATCGAGTCGAAGAACTTTTCCATTTCCGGCTGGGTCAGCCCCAACAGGTTGATTTTGCCAGTAGATGTCGTCATGGATTCACCCTCACCCGTAAGCTTTCGCTTAGCGAGTGGTTACCTCGGTAGCAGCGAAGAAGTAAGCGATTTCGCGAGCAGCAGCAGCTTCGGAGTCCGAACCGTGAACGGCGTTGGCGTCGATCGATTCGGCGAAGTCAGCACGGATGGTGCCTGGAGCAGCTTCTTTCGGGTTGGTAGCGCCCATCAGCTCACGGTTCAGAGCGATGGCGTTTTCGCCTTCCAGAACCTGAACAACGACCGGACCGGAAGTCATGAAGGCAACCAGGTCAGCGAAGAAGCCGCGCTCTTTGTGCTCGGCGTAGAAGCCTTCGGCTTCAGCTTTGGACAGTTGCTTGATTTTCGAGGCAACGATTTTCAGGCCGGCTTCTTCGAAGCGGGTAGTGATCTTGCCGATGACGTTCTTGGCAACGGCGTCAGGCTTGATGATCGAGAAAGTACGTTGAACAGCCATGGAAAACTCCAGAATATTGAGTGTTACGAAAAATTAAACCCGCGAATTATACGCGGGTTCCAGGGGATTGCCTAACCTGCAGCGTCACGCTTAGTCGGCTTCTTCGATCCAGGCCGCCTGGATGGCCTCGAGCACTTTCTCACCGCCACGTGACGGATCGTCGCTGAACTCTGGCAGGGCCAGCACCCAACGGTGCAGATCGACGAAATTCACATATCTAGGATCGACGTCCGGCTTGCTTTCCGCAAGCTGGATGGCGATCTCAAGTACATCAATCCATTTCAGGCTCATCGGGCAAACCTCAGTGCGGCGCTTCGGCAGCGTGGTTGAGCGAATACTTAGGAATTTCGATGGTGAGGTCATCCTCACCGACGATCACCTGGCAGGCCAGGCGCGACTGCGCCTCCAGGCCCCAGGCCTTGTCCAGCATATCCTCTTCCAGCTCGTCGGCTTCCTCGAGCGAGTCGAAGCCTTCGCGCACGATGCAGTGGCAGGTGGTGCAGGCGCACACACCGCCGCACGCGCTTTCCATCTCGATGTGGTGCTCGTGGGCCAGCTCCAGGATGTTGGTGCCTGGCTCCACCTCGACCACCAGCCCGTCCGGGCAGAACTTCTCGTGCGGCAGGAAAATCACCTGGGGCATCGGTTACTCCTCGATCTCATTCAGGTTGCGCCCGGCCAGTGCGGCTTTGACCGTCGAATCAAGGCGGCGGGCGGCAAAGGCATCGGTCACCTGCGACAGACGCTTGGTCTGCTGCTCGATGGCTGCGCCATCGGTGCCGCTGAGCAAATCACGCAATTCTTGCATCTGATACTCGATGGCGACCCGCTCGTCTTCGCTGAGCAGGCGCTCACCGTCGGCATCCAGGGCGCCCTGCACCGCTTCGAGCAAGCGTTCGCCGTCAACCTGGTGCTCACGCAGCTGGCGCGCCTGCTTGTCGGAACCGGCGTGCTCGAAGGAGTCCTTGAGCATGCGGGCGATCTCGCCGTCGGTCAGGCCGTAGGACGGCTTGACCTGAATGCTGGCCTCCACGCCCGAACCCAGTTCACGGGCGGCAACGCTGAGCAGGCCGTCGGCGTCGACCTGGAAGGTCACGCGAATCTTGGCGGCGCCAGCCACCATGGCCGGAATGCCGCGCAACTCGAAGCGCGCCAGGGAGCGGCAGTCGCTGATCAGCTCGCGCTCGCCCTGCAGGACATGGATCATCATGGCCGACTGGCCATCTTTGTAGGTGGTGAATTCCTGGGCACGGGCCACCGGAATGGTGGTGTTGCGCGGGATCACCTTCTCCATCAGCCCACCCATGGTCTCGAGCCCCAGGGACAGCGGGATGACATCGAGCAGCAGCAGTTCGCCACCTTCGCGGCGGTTGCCGGCCAAGGTATCAGCCTGGATGGCGGCGCCAATGGCCACTACCTGGTCGGGGTCGATCGAGGTCAGCGGGGTGCGACCAAACAGCGCGCCCACGGCTTCCCGAACACGCGGCACGCGGGTCGAACCACCGACCATCACCACTGCGCCCACCTCTTCCAGCTCGACGCCACTGTCGCGCACGGCGCGGCGGCAGGCCTTAAGGCTGCGGGCAACCAGGGGCTCGATCATCGCCTCGAAGGCGGCGCGGCTCAGCTCGCCCGCCCAGGCGCCATGGCTGACGCGGACGGAGTCGGCATCGGTCAAGGCTTCCTTGGCAGCGCAGGCGGCCTGCAGCAGCTGACGCTGGGTGGCCGGATCGAGATCGGCGGACAGGCCGGCCTGCTCGATGATCCAGCCAGCAATAGCGTGGTCGAAATCGTCGCCACCCAGCGCGGTATCGCCACCGGTGGCCAGCACTTCGAACACGCCGGCAGTCAGGCGCAGGATGGAAATATCGAAGGTGCCGCCACCCAGGTCATAGATGGCCACCAGGCCTTCGGCGTTCTGGTCCAGGCCATAGGCCACGGCCGCGGCGGTCGGCTCGTTGAGCAGGCGCAGCACGCTCAGGCCGGCCAGGCGCGCGGCATCCTTGGTAGCCTGGCGCTGGGCGTCGTCGAAATAGGCCGGCACGGTGATCACCGCGCCCACCAGCTCGCCACCCAGGGTGGCTTCGGCACGCTCGCGCAGCACTTTGAGGATGTCGGCGGACACTTCCACCGGGCTTTTCGGCCCCTGGATGGTGTCGATGAACGGCATGTGCGACTCGCCGCCGATGAAGCGGTACGGCAGCTGTTCGCCGAGCTGCTTGACGTCAGCCAGGCCACGCCCCATCAGGCGCTTGACCGACAGCACGGTGTTCAGCGGGTCGCTGGAAGCGGCTTCGCGCGCAGCCAGGCCGACTTCGCTGTGGTCGGCCAGGTAACGCACTGCCGACGGCAGAATGACGTTGCCCTGCGCATCAGGCAGGGGCTCGCTGCGACCGCTGCGCACGGCAGCGACCAGAGAATTGGTGGTACCCAGGTCGATCCCCACCGCCAGGCGGCGCTGGTGTGGCTGGGGGCTTTGACCGGGTTCGGCGATCTGCAGTAGGGCCATGCTTATCTGAATACCTTAGGCGTCATCACGGGCGACACCGGGTTAATCGTCGAGGCGCTCTTCCAGTTGGCGCACTTCTTGGGCGAGCTTGTCGAGGAACTGCATGCGGCGCATCAGGCGCTCGGCCTTGTCGCGCTCGGCAGGCACATCCCAGCAGGCGGCGAAATCCTCGTTAAGCGTGTCCTGGGCTACCTTCAGGCGCTTCTTGAACACGGCCACGCCGTCGAGGTCGGCTTCGTCCTGCAGCTCTTCGAGCTCTTCACGCCATTGCATCTGCTGCATCAGGAAATCAGGGTCATGGACCGTGACTTCCTGGGGCACTTCGTGGCCACCGATAGCCAGCAGGTAGCGGGCACGGCGCGGCGCACTGCGCAGGGTCTGGTAGGCGTCGTTGAGCGCAGCCGATTTTTCCAGCGCTACCCGCTGTTCGCGTTCGGAGGCGTCGGCGAAGCGGTCCGGATGGACCTCGCGGGCCAGCTCGCGGTAGCGAGTGGCCAGTTTGTCGAGGTCCAGGCGGAAGCAGGGCTGGAGGTCAAACAGAGCGAAATGACAAGGAGTACCCACGGCCAGCCTCAGACGTTGAAGCTTTCGCCGCAGCCACACTCACCGCGCACGTTGGGGTTGTTGAACTTGAAGCCTTCGTTCAACCCTTCCTTGACGAAGTCCAGCTCGGTGCCATCGAGGTAGACCAGGCTCTTGGGATCGATGATCACCTTGACGCCATGGTTCTCGAACACCTGGTCCTCTGCGGCCAGCTCGTCGACGAACTCCAGCACGTAGGCCAGGCCCGAGCAGCCGGTGGTGCGCACGCCCAGGCGAATGCCTTCACCCTTGCCGCGCCCGTCGAGGGAGCGGCGAATGTGGTTGGCGGCGGCTTCTGTCATGCTGATAGCCATCGGAACTCCTTGAGTCTTACCTTGCAACGGGCGGCTTAGATCAAGCCTTTCTTCTGCTTGTAGTCGCGAACGGCTGCCTTGATGGCATCTTCGGCGAGTACCGAGCAGTGGATCTTCACCGGCGGCAACGCCAGTTCTTCCGCCAGCTGGGTGTTCTTGATGGTTTCGGCTTCGTCCAGGGTCTTGCCCTTCATCCACTCGGTGGCGAGGGAGCTGGAAGCGATGGCCGAACCGCAACCGTAAGTCTTGAACTTGGCGTCTTCGATGATGCCTTGCTCATTGACCTTGATCTGCAGACGCATCACGTCACCGCACGCAGGGGCGCCGACCATGCCGGTGCCGACATCCGGGTCCTCGGCGTTCATCTTGCCGACGTTGCGTGGGTTTTCGTAGTGGTCGATGACCTTTTCACTGTATGCCATGGTGCAATTCCTTCCTCATCAGGGAGCCGCTCTTGCCGGCGACTGCTTAGTGGGCGGCCCACTCGATCTTGGAGATGTCAACGCCGTCTTTGTACATGTCCCACAGCGGCGACAATTCACGCAGTTTGTTGACGGCCATGCAGACTTGCTGCGCGGCGTAGTCGACTTCTTCTTCGGTGGTGAAGCGGCCGAAGGAGAAGCGGATCGAGCTGTGCGCCAGCTCGTCGTTGCGGCCCAGAGCGCGCAGTACATACGACGGCTCGAGCGAAGCGGAGGTACAGGCCGAACCGGACGATACGGCGATGTCCTTCAGCGACATCAGCAGCGACTCGCCTTCGACGTAGTTGAAGCTCAGGTTCAGGTTGTGCGGCACGCGGGCAGTCTTGCTGCCGTTGACGTACAGCTCTTCGAGGTCCGAGACCTGCTTGAAGAAGCGGTCGCTCAGGGCCTTGATGCGCACGTTCTCGGCGGCCATTTCCTGCTTGGCGATGGCGAAGGCCTCGCCCATGCCGACGATCTGGTGGGTCGGCAGGGTACCCGAACGCATGCCGCGCTCATGGCCACCGCCGTGGATGATGGCTTCCAGACGCACGCGCGGCTTGCGGCTGACGTACAGCGCGCCGATGCCTTTAGGGCCGTAGACCTTGTGCGCCGAGAACGACATCAGGTCGACCTTCAGCTTCTGCAGGTCGATTTCCACCTTGCCGGCGGACTGGGCGGCGTCGACATGGAACAGCACGCCGCGTGAACGGGTCAGCTCACCGATGGCGGCGATGTCGTTGATCGAGCCGACTTCGTTGTTCACATGCATCAGCGAGACCAGGATGGTGTCGTCGCGCAGGGCGGCTTCGACCATGGCCGGGGTGACGATGCCGTCTTCGCCCGGTTCCAGGTAGGTGACTTCGAAACCTTCACGCTCGAGCTGGCGAGCGGTATCCAGGACCGCCTTGTGCTCGATCTTGGAGGTGATGATGTGCTTGCCCTTGGTCTGATAGAAGTGCGCCACGCCTTTCAGGGCGAGGTTGTCGGACTCGGTGGCACCGCTGGTCCAGACGATTTCGCGCGGGTCGGCGTTGATCAGCTCGGCAACCTGGCGGCGGCCGTTCTCGACCGCTTCCTCGGCCTTCCAGCCGAACACGTGGGAACGCGAGGCCGGGTTACCGAAGTTGCCGTCGACCAGCAGGCAGTCGGCCATCTTCTGGGCGACACGTGGGTCGACCGGCGTGGTAGCGGAGTAATCGAGGTAGATCGGCAACTTCATGGGTATCTCCTATCAGGCGGTGGCGTCGCTCGTCACTGTTAAGCGGTCAGTCGACGGCGGACGTCTCAATCTTGTCCAGCTGGGCGGTACGGCCTGCGACACGCCGCAGGTCCTGGCGCTGGGCGACTTCCTGCACCTCACGGCGCATGACAAGGTCAGCCAGGCTGATGCCACTGAGGAATTCGTGAATCTGCTGGCTGAGGTCGCACCACAGGTGGTGGGTCAGGCAGGTGTCACCGGCATGGCAATCCCCGAGGCCCTGGCAACGGGTGGCATCGACCGACTCGTTGACCGCGTCGATGACCTGGGCCACCTGGATGGTTTCCATGCCGCGCGACAGTTGGTAGCCACCGCCCGGACCGCGCACACTGGAAACCAGGCTGCTGCGGCGCAGCTTGGCGAACAGCTGTTCCAGATAAGAGAGGGAAATGCCCTGGCGCTCGGAAATGTCGGCCAAAGACACCGGCCCATGCTGCGCGTGCAATGCCAGGTCGAGCATGGCAGTGACGGCGTATCGGCCTTTGGTAGTCAGTCGCATGGCTAATGGGTACCACGGGAGTTACGGGATGTGTGCGAGTATGCGATTCCCGAGCATTTAAGTCAACTATTAGACCTACTGCTTTAGTCGGGTTTGCATCAGGGAGGCGGGCGCGAGTGTAGCAGCAATGGGGCGTGAGCACACGCCCCATATGTCAGAGTGACTTCACTGCGGCGCAATCAATGCGACTGAGTGTCGCGCTGGGCCGCCTGGGTTTCGATCACGAAGTCATCTTCCGGCAGCTTCGGCAGTTCCTTGGCACAATAGTCACTGCCCATCTTGGTCAACGCGCCACACATACCCTCCAGACGCTCGTCGACCGCCTGCAGATGATCGAGCATCTGACCGATGGCACGGGCTACCGGGTCTGGCATGTCACCGCTGACACCGTAGGCATCGAAGCCGATCTTCTCGGCCATGGCCTTGCGCCTGGCCTCGAGTTCGGTGTCCTCGCTGTTCCTGACGATGATCCGCCCCGGGATGCCAACCGCAGTGGCGCCGGCCGGCACTGCCTTGGTCACCACGGCATTGGAGCCGATCTTGGCCCCCGCACCGACGGTGAACGGGCCGAGCACCTTGGCACCCGCCCCTACCACCACACCGTTCTCCAGGGTCGGGTGGCGCTTGCCTTTGTTCCAGCTGGTGCCGCCCAGGGTCACACCTTGATAAAGGGTGACATCGTCGCCGATCTCGGCGGTTTCACCGATGACGATGCCCATGCCGTGGTCGATGAAGAAGCGCCGACCGATGGTCGCGCCAGGGTGAATCTCGATACCGGTCATCCAGCGGCCGAAGTTCGACACCAGCCGCGCCAGCCACTTGAAGTCACGTTTCCACAAGGCGCTGCCCAGGCGGTGCAGCCAGATGGCGTGCATGCCCGGGTAGCAGGTCAGCACCTCGAAGGCATTGCGCGCCGCCGGGTCACGATGGAATACGCTCTGGATATCTTCACGCAGACGTTCGAACATCTGTCAGTCCTTCCGTTTATGCGGCTCACCCCGGGCGACCTTCTGGGTCTCGGTGAGGATGCCGCGCAAAATGCTCATTTCCGAACGATTGACCGAGCTGCGCCCGTACAGCCGGCGCAGGCGCGGCATCAGGTGCTTGGGCTTCTCGGGGTCGAGGAAGCCGATGTCCACCAGGGTTTTCTCCAGGTGTTCGTAGAACAGCTCCATTTCGTCCATGGTCGCCAGCTCGTTGCTGCGCAGCGAGTTGGCGTCGAACTTCTCGACCTTGGTCGGCGCGCCTTCGGCTGCCAGCCAGGCCATGCGCACCTCATAGGAGAGCACCTGGACTGCGGCGGCAAGGTTCAGCGAGCTGAAGTCGGGGTTCGAGGGAATGTGCACGTGGAAGTGACATCGCTGCAGTTCTTCGTTGGTCAGGCCGGCGTGCTCGCGCCCGAACACCAGGGCGATCTCTTCACCACCGTTGGCGTGCTCCACGGCCTTGGCCCCGCATTCGCGCGGGTCGATCAACGGCCAGGGGATGCTGCGCTCACGAGCACTGGTGCCCATGACCAGATTGCACCCGACCAACGCGTCTTCAAGGCTGTCGACCACCTGGGCATTGGCCAGGATATCGTCGGCGCCCGAAGCCCGCGCGGTGGCGTCGCCGGACGGGAACTCTTTTGGCTGCACCAGCACCAGACGCGACAAGCCCATGTTTTTCATGGCACGCGCAGCGCCGCCGATGTTGCCGGGGTGGCTGGTATTGACCAGAACAACACGAATATTTTGCAGCAAGGTGTTGTGCTCTCAGATGCAGGTTTGGGGGAAAACGATCTTACAGAACCGACCAGCGTAACGCCACGAAAGCAAATGTGACACTTCTGCCGCCAGACTTTTCTGTTAGAATGTCCGGCTTTCTTCTTTAACATCTCCAGGTGACCCGCCCATGCAGCCTATGCTGAATATCGCCCTGCGCGCCGCTCGCAGCGCCAGTGAACTGATTTTCCGCTCCATCGAACGCCTGGATAGCATCAAGGTCGACGAGAAAGAGGCCAAGGACTACGTCTCCGAAGTGGATCGTGCCGCCGAGCAGAGCATCGTCAACGCCCTGCGCAAGGCCTACCCGAACCACTCCATTCAAGGTGAAGAAACCGGCCTGCACGCCGGCACCGGCGAAGAAGGCAAGGACTACCTGTGGATCATCGATCCGCTGGACGGCACCACCAACTTCCTGCGTGGCATCCCGCACTTCGCTGTCAGCATCGCCTGCAAATACCGCGGCCGCCTTGAGCATGCCGTGATCGTCGACCCGGTTCGCCAGGAAGAATTCACCGCCAGCCGCGGCCGCGGCGCCCAGCTCAATGGCCGTCGCCTGCGCGTCAGCTCGCGCACCAGCCTGGACGGCGCCCTGCTGGGCACCGGCTTCCCGTTCCGTGACAACCAGATGGCCGACATGGACAACTACCTGGGCATGTTCCGCGCCCTGACTGGCCAGACCGCCGGCATCCGCCGCGCCGGCTCCGCCAGCCTGGACCTGGCTTATGTGGCTGCCGGCCGTTTCGACGCCTTCTGGGAGTCGGGCCTGTCCGAGTGGGACATGGCGGCCGGCGTGCTGCTGATCCAGGAAGCCGGTGGCCTGGTGAGCGACTTCAACGGTGGCCATGACTTCCTCGACAAGGGCCACATCGTTGCAGGCAACATCAAGTGCTTCAAGGCCGTACTGACCGCTATCCAGCCACACCTGCCAGAGCACATGAAGCGCTAAGCGCGGATTGCAGGCACAAAAAAAGCACCTATTGAGGTGCTTTTTTTGTGCCTGCCGCTTACTGACCCGCTTCGCTCAGGATCAGCTTGCCATTCTTGTCCAGCGGAATGGTCGAACCCGGCTCGCGGTCCATCTTCACCTGGCCGACCTGGTCGCCAATGGTGTACTTGACGTTGTAGCCCACCACCTTCTCGCTGATGTCGTTGACCGTGTTGCAGCGGGTTTGCGTGGTCGTGTAGGTGTCACGCTCCTGCATGCCTTCCTGCACCTTGTTACCGGCATAACCACCACCGACCGCACCGGCCACGGTGGCGATCTTCTTGCCAGTACCGCCGCCGATCTGGTTACCCAGCAGGCCGCCGGCCAGGGCACCGACCACGGTACCGGCGATCTGGTGCTGGTCCTTGACCGGCGCCTGACGCGTAACGGTGACGTCCTTGCAGACCTCGCGCGGGGTCTTGACCTGTTGCTTGATCGGTTGCACGTCGGTGACCTGGGCGTACTCAGGCCCCTTGTTCACCAAGCTGTAGGTTGCGACAGCACCTCCGGCAGTCACACCGACAGCACCCAGTACAGCACCTACCAGCATTGATTTGTTCACATGAACCTCCTGATCCTGCCCGCGGGAGCCTTCCCGCCTTCTCCCAGCCTTGGAGCGAAAAAAAAGGCGCGAGTTCAACACTCGCGCCTTTTTGGTCGCCGAACGGCGTAGGACTAATCCTTAAGGACGGTCATCCACACCTTCGTTTTTCGCAGGCGGAATCAGGTCTTCGCTGTTCAGGTTCAGCCAGATCAGTACCACGTTGGCGATGTAGATCGACGAGTAGGTACCGGCCATGACACCGATGAACAGTGCCAGCGAGAAGCCGAACAGGTTGTCACCACCAAAGAACAGCAATGCGGCAATTGCCAGCAAGGTCGACACCGAGGTGGCGATGGTGCGCAGCAGGGTCTGGGTGGTCGAGACGTTGATGTTCTCGATCAGCGAGGCCTTGCGCATCACCCGGAAGTTCTCACGTACACGGTCGAAGACGACGATGGTGTCGTTCAGCGAGTAGCCGATGATTGCCAGTACCGCCGCCAGCACCGTCAGGTCGAAGGTGATCTGGAAGAACGACAGGATACCCAGGGTCACCACCACGTCGTGGATCAGCGAGACGATCGCGCCCACGGCGAACTTCCACTGGAAGCGGAAAGCCAGGTAGATGAGGATGCCACCCAGTGCCAGGAGCATGCCGAGGCCGCCCTGGTCGCGCAGCTCTTCACCCACCTGCGGCCCGACGAACTCGACGCGCTTGATGGTAGCGGGGTTGTCGCCACCGACCTTCTGCAGCGCAGCAGCAACCTTGTTGCCCAGTTGCGGATCATCGCCCGGCATGCGCACCAGCAGGTCGGTGGTGGCGCCAAAGCTCTGCACCACGGCCTCGTGGAAGCCGGAATCGACCAGCTCGGCACGGACCGCCTTGAGGTCGGCCGGGCGCTCGTAGGTCAGCTCGATCAGCGTACCGCCGGTGAAGTCCAGGCCAAAGTTCAGACCCTTCTGCCACCAGCTGAACAGTGCCAGCACGGTGAGGAGCACGGTGACGGCGAACGCGACATTGCGCACGCCCATGAAGTTGATGGTTTTCATCGCAGCTCCCTCAAACCCACAGCTTCTTGATGTCACGCCCGCCGCAGGTCAGGTTGACCATTGCACGGGTCACCATGACGGCGGTGAACATCGAGGTGAAAATCCCGAGGGACATGGTGACCGCGAAGCCCTTGACCGGGCCGGTACCCATGGCGAACAGGATGCCGCCGACCAGCAGGCTGGTCAGGTTGGCGTCGATGATCGCGGTATAGGCGCGGTTGAAACCTTCGTGGATGGCGCGCTGCACCGACATACCGGCATTCAGCTCCTCACGGATACGCGAGAAGATCAGTACGTTGGCGTCCACCGCCATACCCATGGTCAACACGATACCGGCGATACCTGGCAGGGTCAGGGTCGCGCCCAGCAACGACATCAGCGCCAGCAGCAGGACCATGTTGCCCGCCAGGGCAATGGTGGCGATCACGCCGAAGCCGCGGTAGATGGCGATGATGAACAGCGAGACGAACAGCATGCCCCACAGCGACGCATCGATACCCTTGGTGATGTTGTCGGCACCCAGGCTTGGACCAATGGTACGTTCTTCGGCGAAGTACATCGGCGCAGCCAGACCACCGGCGCGCAGCAGCAGGGCCAGCTCCGACGACTCACCCTGGCCGTTCAGGCCGGTGATACGGAACTGGCTGCCCAGTGGCGACTGGATGGTCGCCAGGCTGATGATCTTCTTCTCTTCCTGGAAGCTCTGTACGGCAACGTCTTTCTCGACGCCATCGACAGTCTGCTTGACGTAGCGAGTGACCGGCTTCTGCTCGATGAAGATCACCGCCATGCTACGGCCAACGTTGCTGCGGGTGGCGCGGCTCATCAGCTCGCCACCGTGGCCATCCAGGCGAATGTTCACCTGCGGCCGGCCATGCTCGTCGAAGCTGGCCTGGGCATCGGTCACCTGGTCACCGGTAATGATCAGGCCGCGCTCGACGGCAGCGGAACGGTTGCCTTCACGGAATTCGAAGACCTCGGTAGTGGCCTTGGAAGCGCCCGGCTCGGCACCGAAGCGGAACTCCAGGTTGGCGGTCTTGCCGAGGATACGCTTGGCTTCGGCGGTGTCCTGCACGCCCGGCAGCTCGACCACGATGCGGTTGGCGCCCTGGCGCTGGACCAGCGGCTCGGCCACGCCCAGTTCGTTCACACGGTTGCGGACGGTGGTCAGGTTCTGCTTGATCGAGTACTCGCGGATCTCGGCGACTTTCGCCTGGGTCAGCGCCAGACGCAGCACGGCGAGCTCGTTGCGCTCGGTGGTGGTCAGGTCGAAGTCATTGAAATTCTTGCGGATCAGGGCGCGTGCCTGTTCGCGGGTAGCATCGTCAGCGAAGCCCAGCATCACGCCGCCATCCTGCTGCGGCAGGCTGCGGTAGCGGATGCGCTCTTTGCGCAGCAAGGACTTGACCTCGCCTTCGTAGACTTTCATGCGGGCGCTCATCGCCTTGTCCATGTCCACTTCCAGCAGGAAGTGCACACCACCGGACAGGTCCAGGCCCAGCTTCATCGGGCTTGCACCCAGGTTGCGCAGCCATTGCGGGGTCGTCTGGGCCAGGTTCAGGGCCACGACATAATCATCGCCCAGTGCCTTGCGCACGACATCCTTGGCTGGCAGCTGATCTTCCTGGTTGGTCAGGCGAATCAGCCCACTGCCCTTCTCACCCAGGCTCGCGCCCTTGACGGTGATACCGGCATCGACCAGCGCCTTGCTGACGCGATCGAGGTCGGCCTGGTTGACCTGCAGCGCCGAGCTGGCACCGCTGATCTGCACCGCCGGATCATCCGGGTAGAGGTTGGGAGCGGAATAAATGAAACCGATCGCCAGTACCACCAGGATCAGTGCGTATTTCCACAGAGGGTATTTGTTCAGCATCACGCCGCCCGTTCAAGACGCGGGGCGCTTTGCGCGCCCCGACTGGAAAAATGAAACCGGTAACTCAGATAGCCTTGAGCGTACCTTTTGGCAGGGTGGCCGCGATGGCACCCTTCTGGAACTTCAGTTCGACGGTGTCGGAAACTTCCAGGACCACGAAGTCATCGGAAACCTTGACGATCTTGCCAGCGATACCGCCGTTGGTGACAACTTCGTCACCTTTCTGCAAGTTGCTCAGCAGGTTCTTCTGTTCCTTGGCGCGCTTGGCCTGCGGGCGCCAGATCATCAGGTAGAAGATGACCAGGAAACCGACCAGGAAAATCCACTCGAAACCGGTACCGGCTGGGCCAGCGGCGGGTGCTGCAGCGTCCGCGTAAGCGGCGGGGATCAAGAAGCTCATTGGGCACTCCTAATGTAATGTTCTAATAATGGATGCGAACAGTCAGTCCAAAGGCGGCACAGGCAGCCCGCGTTTGGCGTAGAAGGCGTCGACAAAGGCGGCCAATTTACCCTGTTGAATAGCCTCGCGTAAACCGGCCATCAAGCGCTGGTAATGGCGCAAGTTGTGGATGGTATTCAGCATGCTGCTCAGCATTTCGCCACACTTGTCCAGATGATGCAGATAAGCGCGGGAGAAGTTGGTGCAGGTGTAGCAATCACAGGTCGGATCCAGCGGCGAATCATCATGGCGATGGAACGCGTTGCGGATCTTGATCACCCCTGTATCGACGAACAGGTGGCCGTTGCGCGCGTTGCGCGTGGGCATCACGCAGTCGAACATGTCGACGCCGCGGCGCACACCCTCAACCAGATCTTCCGGTTTGCCTACCCCCATAAGGTAACGAGGTTTGTCAGCCGGCATCTGGCCCGGCAGGTAGTCGAGCACCTTGATCATTTCGTGCTTCGGCTCGCCAACCGACAGGCCACCAATGGCCAGGCCGTCGAAGCCGATGTTTTCCAGGGCTTCCAGCGAGCGCATGCGCAGGTCCTGGTACATGCCACCCTGGACGATACCGAACAGTGCCGCCGTGTTGTCGGCGTGGGCATTCTTCGAGCGTTGGGCCCAGCGCAGCGACAGTTCCATGGACGTGCGCGCCACGTCGTGCTCGGCCGGGTACGGCGTGCACTCGTCGAAGATCATGACGATGTCCGAGCCCAGGTCGCGCTGCACCTGCATGGATTCTTCCGGGCCCATGAACACCTTGGAGCCGTCGACGGGCGAGGCGAAGGTCACCCCCTCCTCCTTGATCTTGCGCATGGCGCCCAGGCTGAACACCTGGAAGCCACCGGAATCGGTAAGGATAGGGCCTTTCCACTGCATGAAGTCATGCAGGCCATTGTGCTTCTTGATCACCTCGGTACCCGGGCGCAGCCACAGGTGGAAGGTGTTGCCGAGGATGATTTCGGCGCCGATGGCCTCGATGTCACGCGGCAGCATGCCCTTGACCGTGCCATAGGTGCCCACCGGCATGAACGCCGGGGTCTCGACCGTGCCACGGGGGAAGGTCAGCCGGCCACGACGGGCCTTGCCGTCGGTGGCCAGCAGTTCGAACGACATTCGACAGGTGCGACTCATGCTTGATCCTCTGGGCCGCGTGGCGCCGGATTGCGGGTGATGAACATGGCATCACCGTAACTGAAGAAGCGGTACCCGTTGGTGACCGCCGCCGCATAGGCAGCCATGGTCTCGGGGTAACCGGCGAAGGCCGAGACCAGCATCAGCAGCGTGGACTCCGGCAGGTGGAAGTTGGTGACCAGGCAATCGACCACATGGAAGGGCCGGCCCGGGTAGATGAAGATGTCGGTATCACCGCTGAAGGCCTTGAGCACGCCATCGCGCGCTGCGCTCTCCAGCGAGCGCACGCTGGTGGTACCGACTGCGATCACCCGGCCGCCACGGGCGCGGCAGGCCTCGATGGCATCGACCACGTCCTGGCTCACTTCGAGCCACTCTTTGTGCATGTGGTGGTCTTCGATCTTGTCGACCCGCACTGGCTGGAAAGTGCCAGCCCCCACGTGCAAGGTGACGAAGGCACGCTCGACGCCCTTGGCGGCGATCTGCTCCAGCAGCGCTTCGTCGAAGTGCAGGCCGGCAGTCGGCGCGGCTACAGCACCGGCGCGTTCGGCGTACACGGTCTGGTAGCGCTCACGGTCGGCGCCCTCGTCGGGGCGGTCGATGTACGGCGGCAACGGCATGTGGCCGACGCGATCGAGCAATGGCAGCACCTCTTCGGTGAAGCGCAGTTCGAACAGGGTGTCGTGGCGGGCGACCATTTCAGCCTCGCCACCGCCATCGATAAGGATCACTGCGCCTTCTTTCGGCGCCTTGCTGGCACGCACATGGGCCAGCACCCGGTGGCTGTCGAGCACGCGCTCGACCAGGACTTCCAGCTTGCCACCGGAAGCTTTCTGGCCAAACAACCGCGCCGGAATCACCCGGGTGTTGTTGAACACCATCAGGTCACCCGGCCGCAGATAGTCGAGCAGATCGGGGAATTGCTTGTGCGCCAACGCCCCGCTCGGCCCATCGAGGACCAGCAGACGGCTGCCATGGCGCTCGGCCAGCGGGTGGCGGGCGATCAGGGAATCGGGGAGTTCGAAGGAAAAATCGGCGACGCGCATGATGATGTTCGGGTTCGACAGGGCCGGGAAGTTTAGCCCAATGTGTGAAAATTGACCATGAAAGCCGATTGACCGACCTCGAGCACCTCTCTATACTGCGCGCCACAAGCCCTGATGGCGGAATTGGTAGACGCGGCGGATTCAAAATCCGTTTTCGAAAGGAGTGGGAGTTCGAGTCTCCCTCGGGGCACCAAGATCCGGAAAAAACCGACCTTATGGTCGGTTTTTTTATGCCTGCCATTAAGCGTTCAGTGCCTCCAGTGACAGCGGTTTGCCCCCAAAGACGCCAAATGAGCTATCCAGCTCAATGCAGCTCAATTGAGCTCAACCCAGCTCATTCATCCCGATAAGCCAACCCCGCCTTTTGACGCCACCCCAACGACCACGTGCCCTCCAGTCATCCAGCAAATCTATTGGCCACGACTCCAGTACTGGCCATAAGCTGTCATTCGTCGGTTATATGCCAAAAGTATTGATGCCGTGATGGCTCTTCGCCATAGTTGCGCCCCCTCATCCATTAACACTGCGTGACCCATGAACAAAACCGCGCCCTGTCTGGCAGCAATGATGCTGCTGAGCGGGTGCAATGGAATGCCAACCGCTTACGTTTCAGACCCAGTCTACGACCAGGCTTTTGTCGTTACTTCCGGTGCCCCCCTCCCGATGTTGCTGATGGCCAGCGCCATCCAGTGGAACGAAGACTACGCCGTCACCGCCAAGCACACCCCGTTCCTGCGCAACGTGGTGCATGAAGGGCTGGGTGATGTGGTGTTTTTCAAGCACAAGGCCAGCAAGGTGCCGCAGTGGCGCCAGTTCGTGCCTGGCGAGTCGGTGACGGCGGTCGGCTTCAACAGCTTGATGATGCCGGTGCAGGGCAAAGGCCATACGCTCGACTCGCTGGTACGGCTCGAAGGTACGCCAGGCAGTGTCTTCTACTCGGTGCATGACGGCCCTATCACCAAAGGCATGTCCGGAGGCCCGGTGTTCGCCGATGACGGCAAGGTAGTCGGGATGAACGTCGCCTTCATCGCAAAAGACGGGATCGATGCCCGCAGCCGCCCCGATTTGGCGGACAAGGCACGGGTCAGTGTGTTCATGTCGTACAGCGAAATCGACAAGGAATGGCGACGCTTCCAGTATCTGGCGCACAAGGGCAAGCCACACAGCGCACCTGCTGCGGTCAAGGGTTATGTGGCGGTTGCCAGCAAGCCCTGATCCACGGTTGCGAACCAACATGATACGGTTGCGGTCGGCCTGATGATGTGGCCGGTACATTCATGCAAAAGGACCTGCCATGCATCTTGCCCACCGCCCCGTTCAGCCCGCTGACATCCCCGCCATCTGCTGCTTCCCGCAAGGCCCGGATGAGCTGTTCTACATGTTTCCCAAAGCCACCTACCCGCTCACCCCTGCGCAACTGAGCGACGCCATCGCCCAACGCAGCGGTTCGACCGTGGTCGAGGGCAACGGCCTGGTGCTCGGTTTCGCCAACTTCTACAAGGCCGAGCACGGCGGTATCTGCGCCCTCGGCAACGTGGTGGTCGCCCCCGCCGCTCGCGGACAGGGCGTGGCGCGTTACCTGGTGCAATGCATGATTGACCTGGCCCGCGGACAGTTCGCGGCGCGGGAGGTCTGGGTGTCGTGCTTCAACCACAACACCGCGGGTTTGCTGCTTTATCCACAGCTTGGCTTTGTACCGTTTGGCATCGAGGAGCGGCAGGCTCAGGATGGCAAGCGGGTGGCGTTGGTGCAGATGAAACAGCAACTGGGTTGATCACGGCATTGCGCGTCCGGGCTCTGTCGATGTGAAGCCGCGCCCGGGCAAGCTCGACAGAGTCGCCATCGCTCATCACCTGCATCAGGTACTCCTCGATTGCTTCTTCGCATAGTCAGCTGCTTCCGAAAGCCATGTAGTCCGCTTCCCGCTTATAAAGAACACGTTCAGTAACACCCCTGGACGAACAGCAACGAACCATACCCGCCCCTCGACGTCCCATCCTGCATACCCGGCTTTTCGAGGCAGCTCGTGTGAAAGACGTCATCGCCCGCAAATACCGCCTGATCGTCAAAACCTTCGGCTACATCGGCTGGTCGCTACTGTGGCTGCTGCTCTGGGACGTGCTGGTCACCATCGACTTCATGCTGTTCTTCAACAGCAAGTTCACCCTGCCGCTGATCCCGCTGACCTTGCTGGGTTCGGCGCTGGTGGTGCTGGTGAGCTTTCGCAACAGCAGCGCCTACAACCGCTGGTGGGAAGCACGGACCTTGTGGGGGGCACTGGTGAACAATTCGCGCAGCTTCGCCCGGCAGACGCTCACGCTGATCGATGACAGCGAAGAGGGACCGAACCCGGTCAAGGCGACCTTGCTGCGCCGGCATATCGCCTATGTGAACTGCCTGGCGGCGCACCTGAAGGGCGAGGCCTGCCCGGACGAGCTGATGGCGTTCATTCCGCCTGGCGAGTTCGAGCGGCGTAACCGTTCGAACAACTTCGCCAACGATATTCTCAGCGGTTCGGCGGCGTTGCTGGCACGCGAATATCAGGCTGAGCGGCTGGACAGCATTCGCCTGGCGCGGCTTGAGTCGACGCTGGTGGACCTGTCCAACGCCCAAGGTGGCATGGAGCGGATCGCCAATACCCCACTGCCCTACCCTTACGTGTACTTTCCACGGCTGTTCATCACCCTGTTCTGCCTGATCGTGCCGGTGGGGCTGGTGGAGTCGCTGGGCTGGTTCACACCGCTGGCGTCGACGGTGGTCGGGTTCATGCTGCTGGCGATCGAGCGGATAGGGACTGATCTTCAGAGCCCCTTCCGCTTCAGTGAGCATCAGATCCAGATGGATGCGATTTGCGAGACCATCGAGCGGAATCTGGAGTCGATGCAGCGTGAAGCCCAGTGCGCCGAGTTGGTGTCGTGAATGGGGCCGCAGAGCGGCCCTGGCTATCTGTCAGGCCCGCACATAGCGCTGGCGCAGCAGATCACTGAAGGCATCCACCAGCAACACCAATACCAGCATCGCCATGATGACCGTACTGGCCTGAGCCTCCTGGAACAGGCTCAGGGTGGTATAGAGCATCTGCCCAAGCCCGCCTGCCCCGACGAAGCCCAGCACACTGGCCATGCGAATGTTGTTCTCCCAGCGGTACAGGCTGTAAGCGAGCAACTGCGGCCACAGGTTCGGCAAAGTGCCGAAACAGAACGCTGCCACCTGCCCACCGCCCTGCAGGCGAATGGCCGCAGCGGGCTCTGCCGGCGCATTCTCCAGCGCCTCGGCGAACAGCCGCCCCAATACGCCCGAAGTGTGCAGCGCCAAGGCCAAGGTGCCAGCATTGGGCCCCAGGCCCGCCGCCAGTACCGTCAACGCAGCCCACACCAACTCCGGAATGGCCCGCAAGGCATTGAGCAGCAAGCGCGCCAGTGATTGCAGCGGCCAGCCGAAGCGCCCCGCCGCCGGCAATGCCAGCAGCATACCGAGGGCCATCGCCAGCAAGGTACCCAGCCCAGACATGGCCAGGGTCTCCATGGCACCCCGCCCTACCGCCTGCAGGTGCTCGACGGACAAGTCCGGATGCAGGAAGCGGGCGGCATACTCGCCCATCTGCCCCAGGCCGCCGTCGCCCACCAAGGCATGCAGGTCCAGCTGCAGATAACCGAACGACGCCACCCCCGCCGCGACGATGGCAACGATCACCAGCAGGTTGATCACCCGGTTCATGCCAGCCTCCCGCGCAGGAAGCGGCTGAGCAGGTCAGCCAGCAGCACCAGGCCAAGAAACGCCAGCAGCATGCTCGCCACCTCGCCTCCGGCGAACATGCGCATCGACAGATCGATCTGCTGCCCCAGCCCGCCAGCACCGACAAAGCCCATCACCACCGAGGCACGCACGGCACACTCCCAGCGGTACACGGTATATGACACCACCTCCGCCGACGCGCTGGGCAGGATGCCGTAGAAGAATGCCGTCAACCGGCCACTGCCAGCCTGCAGCAAGGCATGTGCCGGGCGCTGGTCGACCGATTCGAAAATTTCCGCATAGACCTTGCCGAGCATGCCGCTATAGGTGATCGCGATGGCCAGCACCCCGGCCGTCGGCCCCAGGCCCACGGCCCGCACGAACAGCAGCGCCCAGACGATCTCCGGCACGCTACGCAGGAATATCAGCAAACCGCGTACAGGCAAGCGCAACAGGCGCGACCACGGCCCTGCCCGGCCTCCCCGTGAGGCCGCGCGCAGTGACAGCGCACGGCTGGCCAGCAGGCTGGTCGGGACCGCCAGCAACAGTGCCAAGGCCATGCCGGCTGTCGCCACGGCCAAGGTTTGCAAAGTGGAGTCGTACAGCAATTCGAGAAAATCGGCACTGTGGGCCGGCGGCCAAAAAGCGCTGGTGAAACTGGCGATCTGCTGCCGGTTCTCCGCCTGCAGCAAAACGCCAGGGTTCAGTTCGCTCAATTGCAGCCCGGGCCACAGCACGGCCAACGCCAGCAAGGTCAGCAACAGACGCGGCAACGCAGCCGGGTCGCGAGCGTCGGCCTTCAGCATCGTGGAATCTGCACGGTCAGGGTCGGTCCCTGGGCTTGCGCTGGAGAGCCCAGTTGCTCGTTGGCGTACAGCGCATCCAGCAATTGTTTGGTCACCGCTTCGGCCGGGCAGTCGAACGCCACCTGCCCATCACGAATACCGATCACCCGCGGAAAGTGTGCCAGCGCCAGGTCTACCGCATGCAGGCTGGCCACCAGCGTCACGCCATTGGCCACGGCATGGCGATTGAGCAGTGCCAGGCTGTGATCGGCCAGCACCGGGTCCATGGCCGAGACCGGCTCGTCGGCCAACAGCACTTCCGGGCGCTGATACACCGCCCGGGCGATGCCGACCCGTTGCAACTGCCCGCCGGACAACTGCCCGCACTGGACGAACAGTTTGTCGGCCAGGCCCAGCTCGGCCAAGGCCTGGCGCGCGCCCGGCACATCGGTCGGGTACACCAGGTTGAGCAGGCCACGCAGCAGGCCCCACTGCCCCAGTCGCCCTGCCAGCACGGCCGTCACCACGCGCTGGCGTGGCGGCAGTGGCGGTGCCTGGTGCACCAGGCCAATCCGTGCACGCAGGCGCTGCCGCGCCCTGGCAGACAGCGCCCAGGGCTGCTCACCGAACACTTCCAGCTGCCCGCTGCTGGGCTGCACGGCGGTGGCCATCAAGTGCAGCAGGCTGGACTTGCCGGCCCCCGAAGGGCCGATGATTGCCACCCGCTCACCCATGGCGATGCTCAGGCTGACGGCATCGAGCGCGCGGACCTGGCCATGGCGCAGGCCGGCGCCGTGTACATGAATAGTCACTTGAGCAGGCCGGCCTCACGTGCGGCTTGCTCTGTGCCTGCGTAGTTCTCAGGCTTGGTCTCGATGAAGCGGCTGGCCGCCTGCAGGTCGAGGATCGCCTTGTGCTCCGGGTTGGCCGGGTCGAGGTCGAGGAACGCCTGCTTGATCTTCTCTTTCAGCGCCGGGTCCATGTTGCCGCGCACGGTCCAGTTGTAGTCGTAGTAGGCCGGCGTGGTGGCAAACACCTTGACCTTGCTGGTATCGACCTTGCCGGCATCGACCAGTTTCTGCCAGACGCTGGCGTTGAGCACGCCGCCGTCGACCTTGCCAGCCTGCACCCAGGCCACAGTCGCGTCGTGGGCACCGGAATAGGCCACACGGCTGAAGTAGCTCTCAGGCTTGATGTTGTCTTCCTTGAGCATGAAGTAGCGCGGCATCAGGCTGCCCGAGGTGGACGAGATCGAACCGAAGGCGAACGACTTGCCCTTGAGGTCGGCCAGGCTCTTCACAGCCGGGTTGGCGGTGATGAACTTGGAAGTGAACTGTGCGTCCTGCTCACGCTGCACCAGCGGTGTGGCGGTCGGGTCTTTCAGGTGCACCTGGACGAACGTGAAACCACCCAGCCAGGCCATATCCAGGCGGTTGCTGGCCAGCGACTCGACCACCGCCGGGTAGTCTGCCACCGGCACGAACTTCACCTCCATACCCAGCTGCTTGGACAGGTACTTGCCCAGTGGCTCGAACTTGCGCAGCAGTTCGGTCGGCGCTTCGTCGGGAATGGCACTGACCCGCAGGGTATCAGCGGCCTGGGCGACTACGGCACAGCAGGACAGCACGAGGCCGGCGGCGAGCGCCAGGGGGCGTTTGAGCATGGGAGTTCTCCGGTTCAATAGCGGGGAAAGAGCCGGCAACGCGCCGACGTTGGGAATTATAAGAGGCACAGGCGCAAAGGCCAGCTTTGCTACAATCGCGCAACAAATTGATCCCCTGAGGTGCATATGAGCGAGCCGATTCGCCTGACCCAGTACAGCCACGGTGCCGGCTGTGGCTGCAAGATCTCCCCCAAGGTGCTGGATGTGATCCTCGCCGAAAGCGGTGCCCAGGCCCTGGACCCGAAGTTGTGGGTTGGCAATGCCTCGCGTGACGACGCCGCCGTGTATGCCCTGGACGATGAGCGCGGGGTGGTATCGACCACCGACTTCTTCATGCCGATCGTCGACGACCCGTACGACTTCGGCCGCATCGCCGCGACCAACGCGATCAGCGATATCTATGCCATGGGCGGTGACCCGCTGATGGCCATCGCCATCCTCGGCTGGCCGGTCAATGTACTGCCCCCGGAAGTCGCCCGCGAAGTGATCCGCGGCGGCCGCGCCGTGTGCGCCGAAGCCGGCATCCCGCTGGCCGGCGGCCACTCCATCGACGCGCCTGAGCCGATCTTCGGCCTGGCGGTGACCGGCGTGGTCAGCAAGCGCCACCTCAAGCGCAACGACACCGCCACCGCCGGCTGCCGCCTGTACCTGACCAAGCCCCTGGGCATCGGCATCCTCACCACCGCCGAGAAGAAGGCCAAGCTGCGCGAGCAGGACCAGGGCCTGGCGCGCGACTGGATGTGCACGCTGAACACCCCGGGCAGCCGCTTCGGCAAGCTCGACGGGGTCAAGGCGATGACCGATGTCACCGGCTTCGGCCTGCTTGGCCATTTGGTGGAGCTGGCCGAAGGCAGCAGCCTGACTGCGCAGCTGAATTACGCCGCCGTGCCGCGCCTGCCGAGCGTCGACCATTACCTCGCCGAAGGCTGCATTCCTGGCGGCACCCTGCGCAATTACGACAGCTACGGGCACAAGCTCGGCGCGCTGACCGACGAGCAGAAGCACCTGCTGTGCGACCCGCAGACCAGCGGTGGCCTGCTGGTTGCGGTAACCCCTGAAGGCGAAGCCGAGTTCCTGGCAGTGGCCGGCGAACTGGGCCTGAACCTTTCGCCGATCGGCCTGCTGGTCGAGCGACAGCGCCACGCAGTCGAGGTGAACTGATGCGCCCCGACTGCACCGACTTCCGCCAGCTGTTCCTCGACGACGCGCCGATGATGGACATGCGCGCGCCGATCGAATTCGTCAAAGGTGCCTTCCCCGGCACCGTCAACCTGCCGCTGATGACTGACCAGGAGCGACAGAAGGTCGGCACCTGCTACAAGCAGCAGGGCCAGGCCGCCGCCATCACCCTCGGCCACCAGTTGGTCAGCGGCGCGACCAAGCGCGAGCGCCTGCATGCCTGGGCCAGCTTCGCCAAGGCCCACCCTGACGGTTACCTGTACTGCGCCCGCGGCGGCCTGCGCTCGCTGATCGTGCAGCAGTGGCTGCGTGACGAGGCCGGTATTGACTACCCACGTATCAAGGGTGGCTACAAGGCCATGCGCACCTTCCTGCTGGAAACCACCCAGCAGGCCGTGGAGCAATGCGACTTCGTGCTGGTCGGCGGCCTCACCGGCACCGGCAAGACCGATGTGCTGCAGCAGCTGAACAACGTGCTCGACCTTGAAGGCCATGCCAACCACCGTGGCTCCAGCTTCGGCAAGCGCGCCACCGCCCAGCCGGCGCAGATCGACTTCGAGAACAAGCTGGCCATCGACGTGCTGAAAAAGCGCGCCCGTGGCATCGAACAGTTCGTGCTGGAAGATGAAGGCCGCATCGTCGGCAGTTGTTCGGTGCCGCTGGAGCTGTACCAGGGCATGCAGCGCTACCCGATGGTGTGGCTGGAGGACAGTTTCGACAATCGCGTGGAGCGCATCCTGCGCGATTACGTGATCAACCTGTGCGCCGAGTTCGTCGACGTGCATGGCGAGGAAGACGGCCGCCTGAAGTTCGCCGGGCGGATGACGCAAAGCATGAGCAACATCCACAAGCGTCTTGGCGGCGAGCGCTTCCAACGCTTGTCAGCGATCTTGAGCGAGGCGCTGGACGAGCAGCTGCGCAGTGGCGCGGTGGACCTGCACCGGGGCTGGATCGAAGGGTTGCTCAAGGAATACTACGATCCGATGTACGCCTACCAGCGCGAAGCCAAGGCCGAGCGGATCGAGTTTGCCGGGGATGGGGTGGAAGTGCGTGAGTACCTCAAGGCACGGGCGCTGCGTAAACACCGGAAGTAAATCGGTCTCTGTGGGAGCGGGCTTGCCCGCGAATGGGCCAGCCCAGGCGACCTCACTGCCCGGGGCTGAGCACCCGCTCCAGCTCCGCCGCCCGCTCGCGGGTCATGTCCAGCACACACATGCCGCCTTCCAGCTGCGCCATGGTTCCGCCACTGGCTTGCACATGGAACTTGCAGTTGGCGTCTCGATAGGCGATCCACTGGCGCTGCACATCGCGCAGGCTCTTCTGCTGCCCGGCGCCAAGCTTGGTCGCGAGTTGCTTGTAGACCCGGTTCAGGCGCTGGTCCTGAAGTTGGGTTTCAGCCTGAATGCAACTGCTCATGGCCACTGTGCTGGAAGCCTTGTCCATGCATTGGCTGTAGGCCGGCGAGTTGTCGTCGGCCTGCGCCAACGGCGCGAAAAAGGCCATGAGCAGCAGGTATCGCTTGTTCATCGCAAATCCCCTCAAAGCGTTTGCACCGGTTCAGGCGGCATCAACACCTTGCCCGGCTCGAATTGCAGCGCTGGCATCTGAGTCGCCGAATAGGCGGTCACGGCCAGCGCCGCGATCAGGGCGACATCCAGCCAGTTCCAGCCCGGCACATCGGCACTGCTGCGCGCGGCCCAGCACTGCCATGCCTGGCCCACGCAGAACACCGCAATTGCCGCCAGCCACAGGTAGTAGCCTGCGCCGAAGCCAGTGCGGTGGGTGAATTCATAGCTGATGTTGTCCGGCAGGCGTTCGATGCCAAAGCTGCTGGCCGCCAGGTACAACGCACCCAGCCCAAGCAGCAGCGCCAGCCGGCGAAAACGTCGATGGCAAAGGATGGCCACCGCCAGCAGCGGGTTGGCGAACCATTGGAACATCCCGAAGGGTATCCCCCAGGGGCCGTACAGGAACATCTGCAGCGCCGGCATGTGCCGGCCGGCGCTCATCAGGGCGCCGTCGAAGGCCAGGCTGAGCAGGTACAGGGCAAGGCTCAGGGTCAGGTAGAAGGCCGGTAAACGGGCGCCAAGGGTCATGCGACTGGCGGCTCCAGCAGCAGGCCATAGATGCCCGAGTCGGTCAGCTCGCCGGCCACGCACCAACGCGCCCGCAACGTGCCTTCGAGCACGAAGCCCTGGCGTTCGAGGGTACGGGCCGAGCCCTGGTTGCGTGGGTCGATCTCGCCTTCGAGGCGGCGCATGTGCAGGGTATGGGCGATGTAGTCGATGAAACAGGTCAGTGCTTCGTCCATGTAGCCCCTGCCCTGCACGGCGCTGGCCAGGCAGTAGCCGATCTCGCCACGGCGCGAGACATCGTCGATGTTGAACAGCTGGACCATGCCGATCAGTTCGCCATTGTCGCGGCGGTACATGCCCAGCTTGAGCTGGTCGCCATTGGTATAGGCTTCGCGGTCGGCGGCCAGGGCGCTTTCGGCTTCGGCCAGGTCTTGCCAGGGGGCATGGTGCCAGTAACGCATGACCTCGGGGTCGGCCATGATCTTCAGCCACTGCGCGGCGTCGGCGTGGCGCATCGGGCGCAGCTGCAGGCGCGGGCTGTCGAGGCAGAGGTCAGTCGGGAAACTGCGGGGTGGGGTCACGCCGGATCTCCTGTCCATTGCTGGGGAGATGACAGTTTAACGTTATGTGTGGGGCTGCGGGTGTATGTCTTGGGATGTGTGGTGGGGCAGAAACCGAGCGCCGCGCGGGCGGCGCTCGATCTCAAGAGCGCTGCAACTCTATCGGCGAATCCCCTTCAGGCGCCGCGGTTCAGGCCCATTTCCATGTCATTGATCAGCGCCTTGGCCATGGCACTGAGAATCCGCGTGGCACTGCCCGCAATCAGGTTGCTCTCCATTTCGGCCTCTTCGCTCAGATGCCGAATACACCCCAGCAACACCGACAGTTCATCAAAGGCATGATCAAGCGGGATGCCGGGCTGGATGGCGTACAGGTCAAGAAAGGTCTCCTTGCCCGCCGTGGTTCGCGATTTCAGTTCGTCAGCCATGGGCCACCTCGAGATTCGCCATGTGGGTGGATAGCGCCCGGAGCAGTTCGGTGATGATGGCGATGTTTTCGAGCACGGTTTGGCGCTGTTCAGCGTCTTGTGTGACCAGGCAAAGCTGAATGGTGTTGGAAAGGGCGTCCATGAGCGCGGCGGCGTGGGGCTTGGCGTCTTCAATGGACAGGTCGGCGATTATCGTGATGTAGGGAATGGGAAATGAAGGCGGTGGATCAGGTACCAACTTTTTCATGGTTGTCTCCAATGGCTTGAATGGAAGCAACCGCCTCAATCCTTCTCACAGATTAGGGTGGCAGCCGTGCGCGAGGTGAGAAGCCCGTGTTGGAGACATCACGGTCAGACCGAAGCCTGCACGCGCACAGCTGCCATAAAATGGCCGTCTACCAACAACGAGTTCTCACACTCGCTCGCCAATGTGGGCGAGCCATGAAGTTATCGCTGAAGCAGTTCCCTGACTATCAGACGGCATCCGACAGAGGCCGTAGGATAAATCGCCACCCCCACCCTGCTGAAGCATTTGGTTTCAGATTCAGACATTTCTTACATCTGCTAGCTCAGGCTACCTCGGCCCCATCATCCGGCCAATGCGGCTCGTTGGCCCCCGGCGGGGTCAACGGCGGCAGCCCATAGGCCGCCCGCGCATCGTCACAGCTGGGGTTATGCACACCATCCACCCACGACGCCTCGAACTCGCGGCACGGGCTGGAACGGTTGGCGTAGATGGTGCACGCCACCTCGGTACCAATCTCACCCTGCAGGCTCACGCAGCGGCAAGGCTTGGCGTCGGTGCCGATCATCGCAACACGGGTAGGGTTGATCTGTACGACCAGGTCATCCGGCACAACACCGCCGGCAGACTGGCATTCGCCCCAGAAGAAGGACACACGGAAGTACCCGCAGCAGGCGCCGCAGTCAAGGCAAGGGTTGTATTCGGACATGATGGCACGGAAGGAAGGTTGTTGTTATCGGGGCTGGGCCCGCGCGCCATTTGTAATCGAAGCCAGGTCGGCTGAGAAGAGGGGCAATGCAAAAATAGTTTGCCGTTGATCCGGCAGGCCCGGGCCCGCCGAAGCGGGCCCGGGTGACGCGTTACTTCTGGGTCAATCCGTCAGCTCGGAACATCTGACGGATGCCGCGGATCGCCTGGCGGATGCGGTCCTGGTTCTCGATCAGGGCGAAGCGCACATGGTCGTCGCCGTAGTCACCAAAACCGATACCCGGCGACACGCAGACCTTGGCCTCGGCCAGCAGCTTCTTGGCAAACTCCAGCGAGCCCAGGTGCGCATACTGCTCTGGAATCTTCGCCCACACGTACATCGACGCCTTGGGGTTCTCGACCATCCAGCCCAGTTCGTGCAGGCCCTTGACCAGCAGGTTGCGGCGCTGGCGGTATTGCTCGGCGATGTCACGCACACACTGTTGGTCACCTTCCAGGGCGGCGATGGCCGCCACCTGCAGCGGGGTGAAGGTGCCGTAGTCGTGGTAGCTCTTGATGCGCGCCAAAGCGCTGACCAGCTCGGGGTTGCCGACCATGAAACCGATCCGCCAGCCGGCCATGTTGTAGCTCTTGGACAGCGTGAAGAACTCCACCGCGATGTCCTTGGCGCCCGGCACCTGCATGATCGACGGGGCTTTCCAGCCGTCATAGACGATGTCGGCGTAGGCCAGGTCGTGCACCACCAGCACGTCGTACTGCTTGGCCAGGGCCACCACGCGCTCGAAGAAGTCCAGCTCCACGCACTGGGCAGTGGGGTTGGACGGGAAGCCGAGGATCATCATCTTCGGCTTGGGGATCGACTCGCGAATCGCCCGCTCCAGCTCGTTGAAGAAATCCACCCCCGGCACCAGTGGCACCGAGCGCACCTGGGCACCTGCGATCACGGCGCCATAGATGTGGATCGGGTAGCTCGGGTTGGGCACCAGCACGGTGTCGCCGTGGTCGAGGGTGCCAAGCATCAGGTGCGCCAGGCCCTCTTTCGAGCCGATGGTGACGATGGCTTCGCTTTCCGGGTCGATATCGACCTCATAGCGCTCCTTGTACCAGTTGGAGATAGCCCGGCGCAGGCGCGGGATGCCGCGGGAGGTGGAATAACCATGGGTGTCATCACGCTGGGCGACCTGCACCAGCTTCTCGACGATGTGCGGCGGGGTCGCGCCATCGGGGTTGCCCATGCTCAGGTCGATGATGTCCTCGCCACGGCGGCGGGCTGCCATCTTGAGTTCGGCAGTGATGTTGAAAACGTAAGGGGGGAGACGATCGATGCGCGCGAAACGGCGCGGCGAACCTGGATTGGCCATGGTTTCCTCTGGAGACGTAAGCGCCCGGAACCGTCCGAGCGACGCTGGCCGCTGCGGCGGCCTGACTCAGAAGATAGTGCCGAAACAGGATGCCTGTAAAGGATAATTTCCTGTTTTATTAGAATTTTTCAGATGTATTTTTTGAAAATCATAGATTTATGTTTTAGCCCGGCCTGTTCGCGGGGCAAGCCCGCTCCTAAGGGACCGCGTCACATTAGAAGCTGACACTGTACCTGTGGGAGCGGGCTTGTCCCGCGAAAGGGTCGGCACAGGAAAACAGGCATAAAAAAACCCGGCACAGTGGCCGGGTTTCTAGTGAAGCACTCGCCTCGATCAGCGCGCGTAGGTCATCAGTACGTCCGCAGCGGTCTGGCTGTCCACACCCATCATCACGCTCAGGGCAGTAACGGTGAGGATGGAGAAACCGAACACCTTGCGGGCCCACTTGCTGTCGTCCTCGGCCTTGTAGCCACCCCAGGCCATGTACAGCCAGTACAGGCCCATGGCTGCAGCCACGGCCAGGTAGCCGAGGCCGGCGTAACCGCCAAGGGTGAGCATCAAGGTGGCAAGCAGGAAAGCCAGCACGTACAGCACGATCTGCTTCTTCGCCGCGAGGACGCCGCGCGCCACCGGCAGGACCGGGATATTGGCAGCGCTGTAATCCTTGAAGCGGAAGATCGCGATGGCAAAGCTGTGTGGCATCTGCCACAGACTGAACATCACCAGCAAGGTCACTGCAGCCAGGTCGAAGCTGTTGCTAACGGCGCAATAGCCGATCACCGGAGGCATGGCACCGGAAAGGCTGCCGACCAAGGTGCCGTGCACCGATTTGCGCTTCAGCCAGAGGCTGTAGAAACCGACGTAGACGACGAAGCCAATCAGCGCGCAGAACGCCGACAGCGGGTTGGCCTGCACGTACAGCAGGCTGAAACCCGCCACCCCCAGGAGGGTGGCGTAGGCCAGCGCGAGGGTCAGCGACATGCCGCCCTGCACCATGACGCGGTTCTTGGTCCGCTCCATCTTGTGGTCGATGTCACGGTCGATGCAGTTGTTGAACACGCATCCGGACGCAACCACCAGCGAAGTACCGATCACCACCGCCAGGAACAGGGCGAAGTCCACATGGCCCTTCGAGGCAAGGAAGAAACCGCCTGCCACGGAAAGCACGTTACCGAAAATGATCCCCGGTTTGGTGATTTGGATAAAGTGCTTAACGGACATGCAGTCTTACCTCACTTGGCCATCATTTCGAAGTGGATGCTGAACATGATCCACAGCGACAGGCCGACCAGCAGAGCGATTACCAGGGTGGTGAACAGGAACGTCGACACGTTGGAACGCTGCTCTTTCGAGCGGTCCATGTGCAGGAAGTACACCAGGTGTACCACTACCTGAATCACAGCCATGGCCACGATGATCAGAACGGTCAGGTTCTTCGGCAGGCTTGGCGACATGGCCAGGCCAAACGGGATCGCGGTCAGGATGATCGACAGGATGAAGCCGATCATGTACGACTTGACGCTGCCGTGGTTACCTTCGTGATGAGTGTCGTGTGCGTTAGCCATTACAGAACTCCCAGCAGGTAGACGACGGTGAATACGCAGATCCAGACCACGTCCAGGAAGTGCCAGAACAGGCTCAGGCAGCTCATGCGGGTCTTGGCGGTCGGCGTGATGCCGTGCTTGTTGATCTGGTACATCATGATTGCCATCCAGATCAGGCCGGCGGTCACGTGCAGACCGTGGGTGCCTACCAGGGCGAAGAAGCCCGACAGGAAGCCACTGCGGGTCGGGCCGAAGCCCTCGCCGATCAGGTGATGGAATTCATAGATTTCCATCGCGATGAAGCCTGCACCGAACAGGAAGGTCACAGCCAACCAGCCCAGTACGCCAGCTTTCTTGCCGTCGAACATCTTCAGCATGGCGAAGCCGAAGGTGATCGAGGACAGCAGCAGGAACAGCGTTTCTACAGCTACGAAGTCGAGCTGGAAGATGTCGTGACCCGACGGGCCGCCGGCAAAACTGCCGGACAGCACCGCGTAGGTGGCGAAGAGCGACGCAAACAGGATGCAGTCGGTCATCAGGTACAGCCAGAAACCGAGGACGGTCATCTGGCCCGAGTCGTGGTGGTGGTCATCATGAGCATGGTCATGACCATGCGCGCCACCGTGGATTACTTGACTGGACATTGATTACACCCGTTCAAACGATTCGACACGTGCGCCGGCAGGCAGAGCACCTGCTTTGGCCAGCGCTTTGAGACGCTCGCCTTCGATGCGCGCCACTTCTTCGGCCGGAACCATGTAGCCCTGGTCGTCACGCGCAGCGTGGCGAACGAAGACCGCGATGGTTGCCAGCAGGCTCGCGCCAACCAGCCACCAGATGTGCCAGATGAAAGCGAAGCCGAAGACAGTCAGGAACAGACCCATGAACAGACCGGTAGCGGTGTTGTTCGGCATGTGGATCGCTTCGTACTTGCCTGGCACCTTGTAGGCGACACCGGCTTCCTTGGCTTCGTTCCAGCAGTCCAGGCCAACTTTCTCTGGCATGTGGGCGAAGTTGTAGAACGGAGGTGGCGACGAAGTCGACCATTCCAGGGTACGGCCGCCCCATGGGTCGCCGGTCACGTCCAGGTTCTGCTCGCGATCGCGGATCGAAACGACGATCTGGATCAGCTGGCAGGCGATACCGAACAGGATCAGCACGGCGCCGACAACGGCTACGTACAGGTAGGGTTCCCACAGTGGGTTGTCGGAGTGGTTCAGACGACGGGTCATGCCCATGAAGCCCAGGGCGTACAGCGGCATGAACGCAACGTAGAAACCGGAGATCCAGAACCAGAATGCAGCCTTGCCCCACTTCTCGTTCAGCTTGAAGCCGAACGCTTTTGGCCACCAGTAGGCGAAGCCGGCGATGTAGCCGAATACCGCACCACCAATGATCACGTTGTGGAAGTGAGCGATTACGAACAGGCTGTTGTGCAGCACGAAGTCAGCACCTGGAACAGCCAGCAGAACGCCAGTCATGCCACCGATCGAGAAGGTGATCATGAAGCCCAGGGTCCACAGCATCGGTGCGGTGAAGCGCACACGGCCCTGGTACATGGTGAACAGCCAGTTGAACAGCTTCACACCGGTCGGAATGGAGATCAGCATCGTCGCCAGGCCGAAGAAGGTGTTGACGCTGGCGCCGGCACCCATGGTGAAGAAGTGGTGCAGCCATACAGCGAAGCCCAGCACGGCGATGGCGCCCGATGCGTAGATCATCGAGTGGTGGCCGAACAGACGCTTGCCGGAGAAGGTCGAAGTCACTTCCGAGAACACGCCGAAGGCCGGCAGGATCAGGATGTAAACCTCAGGGTGACCCCACGCCCAGAACAGGTTGACGTACATCATCGGGTTCCCACCAAGCTCGTTGGTGAAAATGTGGAAGTCCAGATAACGGTCAACAGTCAGCAGAGCGAGTGCAGCGGTCAGGATCGGGAACGAAGCCACGATCAGCACGTTGGCCCAGGTGCAGGTCCAGGTGAAGATCGGCATGTCCATCAGCTTCATGCCAGGTGCGCGCATCTTCATCACGGTGACGAGGAAGTTCACGCCGGTCAGTGTCGTACCCAGGCCTGAGAGCTGTAGCGCCCAGATGTAGTAGTCGACACCCACCCCAGGGCTGTACTGAATGCCCGCGAGCGGCGGATAGGCAACCCAGCCGGTCTTGGCGAATTCACCAACGCCCAGCGAGATGTTGACCAGCAGCACGCCTGCCAGCAGCAGGTAGAAGCTCAGGGAGTTCAGGAACGGGAAGGCAACGTCACGTGCACCGATCTGCAGCGGAACCGCCAGGTTCATCAGGCCGGTGAAGAACGGCATCGCCATGAAGATGATCATGATCACACCGTGGGCGGTGAAGATCTGGTCATAGTGTTCAGGCGGCAGGTAGCCTTCGGAGCCACCGGTAGCGGCAGCCAGCTGGGTACGCATCATGATGGCGTCGGCAAAGCCGCGCAGCAGCATGACCATCGCGACGACGATGTACATCACCCCGATTTTCTTGTGGTCGACGGTGGTCAACCACTCGGTCCACAAGTAGGTCCACTTGCGGAAATAGGTGATAGCACCAACGACAGCAATACCCCCGAGCGCGATCATGGCAAGCGTCACCATGACTATCGGCTCGTGGAAGGGTATCGCCTCCAGGGTTAATTTACCGAACATCTCTTACTCCTCTGCACCGGCAGCTGGTTGCATACTCGATTCCACACCCTTGGTTGTGGCCAGATCTTTGCTGCCTGCTTCTTCGTGGCTCGGACGACCGCGGTTCATGCCTTCGTACTTGTCGACGATGATCTGGAACTGGTCAGGCGAGGCCTCGCTGTACAGCGCGACCGGGTTGTTTTCGCTTGGTTTGGCCAAGGCGTCGTATTCGGCCTTGTCCAGCTTCTTCGGCGACTGCTTGACCTCGGCGACCCACTTGTCGAAGTCCTCCTGGGAGGTGGCAGTGGCCTTGAATTTCATGCCGGTGAAGCCAGCACCGCTGTAGTTCGCGCTGATACCGTCGAACTCGCCGTTTTCGTTGGCGATCAGGTGCAGCTTGGTGGTCATGCCGGCCATGGCGTAGATCTGGCCGCCCAGGCCCGGGATGAAGAACGAGTTCATCACGGCGTCGGAGGTGACGCGGAAGTTGACCGGGGTGTTAGCCGGGAAGACGATCTTGTTGACCGTGGCGATGCCCTGTTCCGGGTAGATGAACAGCCATTTCCAGTCCAGCGCGACCACGTCGATCTGAATCGGCTTCACGTCCGAGTCAAGCGGACGGTAAGGGTCCAGCTTGTGGGTCGACTTGTAGGTGACGTAACCCAGGGCGATGATGATGATGATCGGGATGATCCACACCGCGGCTTCGATCTTGGTCGAGTGCGACCAGTCGGGGGTGTAGGTGGCGGCCTTGTTGGAAGCACGATACTTCCAGGCGAATGCCACGGTCATGATGATGACCGGAATCACCACCAGCAGCATCAGGCCGGTTGCGATCAGGATCAGGTTCTTTTGCTCAATGCCGACCTGACCTTTCGGGTCGAGCAGGGTCCAGTTGCACCCACTGAGTAAAAGCATGCCTAAAAAGGGCAATATGCCAAACAGTCTGGGGTAACGCTTTTTACTCATCTCACGACCTCTAGATCAGCTTGCTTCAATGCAATTTGTGTTTTGGTAGCCAACACTTCGTCCTGCCAAGTGCGGCATTGCGCGCCCGTACTCGCTCCTGCCCGGGTCCGACTGCAGGACCTTGGCGCAAAGCGGGTTAGCGGTGCTTATGGTTTCGTAGGCAACAGGCCTGTACTTCAGACCAAGTCCATTTGGTGCGGGAAAACGCGGAGGGGGGTCCGCCCGGTATCGCCGTTGGGCGAAACTTGACGAAGTCAGCAAAAAGGAGCGCTGGGGCTTCCTTCAATCCTGCGACTCGCAAGCAGTGCCGAACGGAAATTGGGGGCGATTGTAGATAGGTCGCCAACCCTTGACTATGACTTATTGAGCAACAGTCCTTTACAGAATCTGCAACAATCCAGCCCGATAAATCAACTTCGCGACAGTTTGTCGCACCCCGCTTGATAGCCCTCAAACCCGCATTCCGCAAGGCTTTGAGGTTGATCTGGATCAAGCGGGAGAGAACATTTCGTTGTTCTCATCCGGTGCAAAAGACCACACCGAAATCGTGACTTATGTCTAAGACTGACGCCGGTTGCGGTAGATACCGAACGGGACCAGGACGGCGGTCAGGACGAATGCCACCAGCGCCCACTGCGCCAGCGACAAACCGAGGATCGGCGGGTACGGCGTGCTGCAGAAGCCATCGACCTGGAATGCCAGCGGCCAGAGCTTGGCCAGGGGCAGGTCGTCGACGATGGGCTGCAGGGTATCGATGCCGCAACTGACCATCGGGTTGGCGAGTATATACACATGGTTGCCAGCCGCAACGATTCCGCCAATGGCACTGAGCACCACCAGGCCCTCGAACAGGGTCAGGCTGCGGCGCCCGGGCATGGCGGCGGCAATGAACGCGAAGATGGCGATAAACAGCAAGGCATAGCGTTGCAGAATGCACAGCGGGCATGGGGCCTCGCCCAGCACCACCTGCATGTACAGCGCACCGCCGATCAGGGCGAGGCAGATCACCCCCAGCAGTACCAGAAAGCGCCGTTCGCGGTTCAGGCGCGATGTTTGTTCGTTCATTGCCGATTCCTTCGATGGATAGGGGGCAGCGTGGTCCGCCCGCCTGGCGCAATTCTACACGCAGGCAGGGCCTTTAGCGTGTCGAGGAGGCGGCGAGACAGCACTGCGCAGGGCTATCCGGAGATGCTGAGACCGGTTGCAGCAAGGTCGGTTCAACGCTGGCCGGTAAAAAAGCGGCTGCCGGGTGCCGCGCAGGGGGAAGCCCCTCGACACCCGGGAGTGAAGGATACAGTGATTAAAGGAGGATTAAAGGTGAAAGGTGCCGAGGCACCGTTCATCTTTCCTTATATATAGGCAGGAAGTATTGATCGGCGCTTTCGCGGGCGTGCCCGCGAAGAGGCCGGTACAGTCAGTACATCACTCCAGGGCCGACGCCGGCCCGAAGAACTCGTAGCGGCTTTGCTGCTCCGGTACCCCCAGGCTCTTGAGCTGGCGCCTGACTGCCGCCATGAAGCCCTTGGGCCCGAGGAAATACGCATCCACATCACGCCCGTGCGGCAGCCACTCGGCCAGCAGGTCCTCGCTCAGCAAGCCCACGGCATCGGCAGCAGCGCCGCCTTCCGGTTCGGCATAGCAGTAGAAGCGTTTGAGCTGCGGGTGACGCTCGGCCAGGCCGTCAACCCAGTCGCGAAAAGCATGCACGGCACCGTTGCGCGCGCAGTGGATGAAATGCACCTCACGCGGTGTCTTCAGCGCCGCCTCAAGCATCGCCAACGTCGGTGTGATGCCCACCCCACCGCTGATCAACACCAGCGGCTTGGCGCTGGCCGCCAGGGTGAAATCCCCTGCTGGCGGGAACAGCTGCAAGGTGTCGCCCACCGCCAGTACATCATGCAGATGGTTGGAGACCTTGCCGCCCTCCTCGCGCTTGACGCTGATGCGGTATTGCTGGCCGTCGCACAGGGCAGACAACGAATAATTGCGCCGCTGCTCGACACCGTCGATGAACAGTTGCAGGCCAATGTACTGGCCGGGTTCTGCCTTCAGTACCGGCTTGCCATCTACCGGGGCGAGGTAGAACGAGGTGATTTCGCTGCTTTCCTGCTCACGACGGACCAGGCGGAATTCGCGGCTGCCGCGCCAGCCACCGGCAGCCTCTTCCTTCTGTTTGTAGAGGCTTTCCTCGGCGCCCATCAGGATGTCGGCCAGCTGGCCGTAGGCAGCAGCCCAGGCCGCGATCACCTCAGGCGTGGCGATGTCCTTGCCCAGCACTTCTTCGATGGCGCGCAGCAGGCAGCTGCCGACAATCGGGTAGTGCTCCGGCAGGATCTGCAGGGCAACGTGTTTGTTGATGATCTGGCCAACCAGGCCCCCGAGCTGTTCCAGCTGGTCGATGTGACGGGCATACATCAGTACGCCATTGGCCAGGGCGCGCGGCTGGTCGCCGCTGGCCTGGTGGGCCTGGTTGAACAGCGGGCGCACCTCTGGGTACTCGCTGAGCATCATCTTGTAGAAGTGGGTGGTCAGCGCTTCACCACCGGTTTCCAGCAGAGGGACAGTGGCTTTGATGATTGCACGGTGTTCGGCATTGAGCATTGCGACAACTCCTGAGCCTGAGGCTTCACATGGTTGCCGTTGCTGTTACAGCAATCGTGCCAACCTTTTTTGCCAATGAAATCAGGGTATTGGAAAGTGACATGTCAAAATGACTCATCATCACGTATAGTCAAATTGACCTACAGGAGTCCATATGACTACGAAGCCTTTGCTCACCGCCTTGCTGCCCCTGGTCAGTGACCTGTCCCGCGACTTGCCCGACCAGGAGCGCTACCGGCGCCTGCTGCAGGCCATGCGCGGGCTGTTGCCCTGCGATGCCGCCGCGCTGTTACGCCTGGACGGCGAGTGGCTGGTGCCGCTGGCGGTCGATGGGCTGTCGCCTGATACCTTGGGCCGTCGCTTCAAGGTCAGTGAGCACCCGCGTTTTCAGATCCTGCTCAGCCGGTCGGAACCGACACGCTTTGCCAGCGACTCCGAGTTGCCCGACCCTTACGACGGCCTGGTCAACGCACCTGAGGCCGACCTTGAAGTGCACGACTGTATGGGCTGCCCGCTGATGGTCGACGAACGCCCGTGGGGCCTGGTGACCCTCGACGCGCTCACGCCCGGCCAGTTCCAGAGCCTGGAACTCGACGCCCTGCAGGCGTTCGCCAGCCTGGCCGCTGCCACGGTGACCGTGGCCGAACGCATCGAACAGCTGGCCCTGCGCGCCGAAGACGAGCACCATCGCGCCGAGATCTACCGCCAGGCCAGCGGCCAGGACAAGGAACTGATTGGTCAGAGCCCGGCGCACAAGCGCCTGCTGGAAGAAATCCGTCTGGTGGCAGGCAGCGAACTGACCGTGCTGATCACCGGCGAAACCGGTGTGGGCAAGGAGTTGGTCGCCATGGCCTTGCACCAGGCCAGCAACCGCGCCGACAAACCCTTGGTTAGCCTCAACTGTGCAGCCCTTCCTGACACGCTGGTGGAAAGCGAACTGTTCGGCCATGTGCGCGGTGCCTTCACCGGCGCCCACGGCGAGCGACGCGGCAAGTTCGAACTGGCCAACGGCGGGACACTGTTTCTCGATGAAGTGGGCGAGTTGCCGCTGACCGTGCAAGCCAAGCTGCTCCGCGTGCTGCAGAGCGGCCAACTGCAACGCCTGGGCTCGGACCGTGAACACCGCGTCGACGTACGCCTGATCGCTGCGACCAACCGCGACCTGGCCGCGGAGGTGCGCGCAGGCAACTACCGCGCCGACTTCTACCATCGCCTCAGCGTCTACCCGCTACAAGTGCCGCCATTACGTGAACGCGGGCGCGATGTGTTGCTTCTTGCCGGCTACTTCCTCGAACAGAACCGATCACGCCTGGGTTTGAACAGCCTGCGCCTGAGCAGCGAAGCGCAAGCAGCGCTGCTGGCGTATGACTGGCCGGGCAACGTGCGCGAACTTGAACACCTGATCGGCCGCTCGGCCCTGAAGGCCATGGGCCAACACCCGAAGCGCCCGCGCATTCTCACGCTCGAGGCCGGCGACCTCGACCTGCGCACAGCCCAGCCGGCCACGGTCGGCACCCTTCCCCACGCCACGCCCACTGCCCTGCCCCTACCCGTCGGTGGCCTGCGCGAAGCCCTCGATGATCACCAGCGCCAGCTCATCCAGGCCTGCCTGCTACGGCATCAGGACAACTGGGCCGCTGCAGCCCGCGAGCTTGGCCTGGACCGTGCCAACCTGAGCCGCCTGGCCCGTCGGCTGGGGCTTCGCTGAGCCAACACTCACTAAAGGACTATCCGCAAAGCCATCTGGTGGCAATCCGCTGGGCTGCTATATCTCCCTAATCGCCGGTTACGCGGCCGCTTTTCGGCCAGGTTGTGCCAACCAAGGATCGCGAAGACGGTCCTGCGTACCGAAAACCAGCAGGGAGCACTCATGGACAACATCGTCGTCGCCGACAAGCAATCTGCCGTCGCCACCCAGAATGCCTGGGGCAATATCACCCTCAACAACCCAGGCGTCGTGCAGATGCCCGTTGCTCCCGACCAGGTGGCGACCGTCACCCGGCGTGGCCAGGACCTGATCGTCACGCTCAAGAATGGAGAAAAGGTCACCATCGGCAACTTCTTCGCCGTGGACCAGGCAGGGGTTGGCAGTGACATGGTGTTCGTCGGCGAAGACGGCACCCTGTGGCACGCCAACTATGACGCGACAGCGTTCACCGGCTTCACGTTCGATGAGGTGAACTCGCTCGATGAACTGGTGGCCGGCATCGGCACCGCGGGTAACGAAACCTCGACCTTTGCCATCGCCGGACTCAGCCTGCTAGGCGTCGGCGGGGTGGCAGCCGCCGCGAATGGCGGGGGTGGCGGCGGAGGGGGCGGCGGCAACGCGCCGGGCGACACCACTGCCCCGGCCACGCCCATCGACCTGCTGGTTTCGCCCGATGGCCTGCGCCTGAGCGGGCGTGGTGAAGCGGGCGCCACGGTGAATGTATTCGATGCTGCCGGCAACCTGATTGGCAGCGGTACGGTGAATGCCGATGGCAGTTTCGATATTGCCCTGAACACCCCGCAGGCCAACGGCGAAAACCTGGCTGTTTCGCAGACCGATGCCGCAGGCAACACCTCGCAGGCTGGTACGGTGACAGCCCCGGACACCACCCCGCCTTCTGCACCGACGCAACTGACGATAGACCCGCAGGGCAATACCATCACCGGCCGCGCCGAGCCAGGTTCGACCGTTCAGGTACGCGGTGCCGACGGCTCTGTGCTGGGAACTGCCGTGGCCGGCGCCGACGGCCAGTTCAGCGTCACCTTGCAACCGCCGCAGACCGATGGCCAGCCTCTGCAAGTGACGGTCACCGACCCTGCCGGCAATGTCTCCAGCGGCACCACCATCACCGCACCGAACGACGGCGTCGGCAACCCGCCCGATACCACGCCGCCTGATGCCCCGACGGCACTGGTGATAAACGCACAAGGCAACACGCTCACCGGCCGTGCCGAACCGGGCTCGACCGTGCGGGTACTGGGTGCCGACGGCACCGTCCTGGGCAGCACCGTGGCCGGTGCCGACGGCGTGTTCAGCGTCACCTTGCAGCCGCCGCAGACCGACGGCCAGGCCTTGCAAGTCACGGCCACCGACGCTGCCGGCAATGTTTCCAGCGCCACCGCCATCACCGCACCGGACGATGGCATCGGCAACCCGCCTGATACCACGCCCCCTGATGCCCCGACCCAGCTGGTCATTGGCCTGGCCGGCCAACAGCTCAGCGGCCGCGGCGAAGCGGGCGCCAGCGTGCAGGTGCGCGACGCCGGCGGCAACCTGATCGCCAGCGGCACCGTGGGTGCCGACGGCAACTTCCAGATCACCCTCGCCCCGCCGGTGAAGGACGGCAGCAGCTTGCAGGTGACCCTCACTGACGCGGCCGGCAACGTCTCGCAACCCGGCACGGTGTCCTCGACCGACCTGCAGGCCCCGGCACAACCCACCGATCTGGCCCTGGCCGCTGGCGTGACCCTCACCGGCCGAGGCGAGCCGGGCGCCGCCATCGAAGTGCGCGACGCCAACGGTGCCGTCATCGGTACCGGCCAGGTCGGCCCGGACGGCAGCTTCACCCTGACCCTCGCCCCGGCCCAGGCCAATGGCGAGCTGCTGGACGTGCGCCTGACCGACGCTGCCGGCAACACCTCCACACCATTGGCATTCGCTGCCCCCGACATCACCCCGCCTGCCGAAGTCAGCAACATCGTGGTCGGCAACGGCGGCCTGGCCCTGAGCGGCCGCGGCGAGGCCGGTGCCACGGTGGAAGTGCGCGATGCCAGTGGCAACCTGATCGGCAGCGCTACGGTCAGTGCCAATGGCACCTTCCTGGTCGATCTGGCGCCCGCCGCGCAGCCCGGCGAACGCCTTACCCTGGTGCAGACCGACGCGGCGGGCAACGCGTCCGAAACACTGCAATTCGACGTACCACTGACCCAGACACCGGATAGCCCGAGCGGCCTGACCATCGCCACCGATGGCACCAGCATCAGCGGCAGTGCGCCCGTCGGCAGCCGCGTGGAGGTGCGTGACGCCAATGGCACGCTGATCGGCAGCGTGACCGTCGGTGCCGAAGGCACCTTCACCGTGGTATTGAACCCGGCGCAGGCCAACGGTGAACTGCTCGACGTAAGCGCCGTCGATGGCTCGGGTGCCTCGTCACTGCCCGTACAGGTCACCGCGCCCGACATCACCGCCCCGATTCCGCCAAGCGATCTTGCCGTGAGTGCCGACGGCACTGTCGTCACTGGCCGCGCCGAGCCCGGCAGCACCGTGCGCGTACTGGCCGCCGATGGCACCACGGTGCTGGGCACTGCCGTGGCACAAGCCAACGGCACGTTCAGCGTAACCCTCGACCCACCGCAGATCGATGGCGAACAGCTGCAGGTCACCGCTACCGATGCGGCAGGCAACCCTTCCACGCCGGGCAGCGTCACTGCGCCAGATGTAGACGGTGGCGGTGACACCACGCCGCCGCAACCGGCGACTGACCTGATCATCAGCGCCGACGGGCGCACGGTCTCGGGCCGTGGCGAAATAGGCGCCACCGTCCAGGTACTTGACGACCAAGGCCAGGTCATCGGCAGCGGAACCGTGCAAGCGGATGGCAGTTTCACCCTGCAGCTGAATGCGCCGGTGGTCGATGGCTCATCGCTGCAAGTCACACTCACCGATGCCGCTGGCAACGTCTCGACGCCAAGCCCGCTGACCGCGCCGGACCTGGTGCCGCCAGCACAACCCAGCGGCCTCAGCCTGGCCAACGGCGTGACCCTGAGCGGCAGCGCCGAAGCGGGCGCCCGCGTGGAAGTGCGCGATGCTGACGGCAACCTGATCGGCAGCGGCATCGCCCAGCCGGACGGCAGCTTCAGCCTCACCCTCGACCCGGCCCAGGCCAATGGCGAACACTTGGCCATCACCGTCACCGATGCCGCGGGCAACAGCTCCGCGCCGCTTGATTACGCCGCACCTGACATCACCCCACCGGCAATCATCAGTAACGTCATAGTCGGTGCTGGCAGCCTGGTCATCAGTGGCCGCGGCGAGCCGGGTGCAACGGTGGAAGTGCGTGATGCCAATGGCGTGGTCATCGGCACCGGTGTAGTCGCAGCCAATGGCACCTTCCTGGTCGACCTCGACGGCCCGGTCAGCGCCGGTGATAACATCGTGCTGCAGCAGACCGACGCCGCCGGCAACCCTTCGGTCTCGCTCACCGTCATCGTCCCTGCCATCGCAGTGCCTGAGAGCCCTGCCGGGCTGGTATTGGCCGCCGACGGCTCGTCGATCAGCGGCACCGCCCCGGTGGGCAGCCAGGTGGAAGTGCGTGATGCCAACGGCACGGTGATCGGCAGCGCGCAGGTGGGTAACGATGGCACCTTCACCATTACCCTCGACCCTGCCCAGGCCAATGGTGAATTGCTCGACGTGGTGGCCATCGACGCCGACGGCAACAGCTCGTTGCCGAGCCAGATCAATGCCCCGGACATCACTCCACCGAATACAGCCAGCGACCTGCAGCTCAGCGCCGACGGCGTGACCCTGACCGGCCGCGGCGAAGCAGGTGCCACGGTACAAATCAGCAATGCCCAGGGCACCGTGCTGGGCACTGCGGTGGTCGCTGCCAATGGCACCTTCACCGTGACCCTGAGCCCGGCCCAGACCGACGGCCAGGTACTCGATGTGGTGCTGCGAGATGGCGCAGGCAACAGCTCCACCGCCACCCTCACTGCGCCTGACCTGGACGGCCCGCTGCAACCTTCTGGCCTGGCCATCGACAGCAATGGCCTGCATCTTACCGGGCAAGGCCAGGCAGGCTCGATCGTCACCGTGCGCGACGCCAACGGAAACGTCCTGGGCAGCATCACGGTCGGTGCCGACGGCCGCTTCGACGTCACCCTCGGCCAGCCGCAGCGCAACGGTGAAAGCCTGACTGTAGAGGCCACCGACAGCCAGGGCAACAGCGCCGGGCCGGTGAGCTTCACCGCACCCGACAGCACCCCACCGCAAACCGTCAGCACGCCGACCATCGATGGCAACGGCACCACGGTCAGCGGCACTGGCGAACCTGGCGCCACCGTCACCGTGCGCGGCCCCGATGGCAGCGTCCTGGGTACCGCATTGGTCGGTGGCAATGGCAACTTCGAAGTCACGCTCGATACACCTCAGACCAATGGCCAGGCGCTCACCGTCGAGCAGCGCGACCCTGCTGGCAACGTTTCCGCCGCCGTCGATCTGCCTGCACCCGATACCACACCGCCGGCCATTACTTCCGGCCTGGCGCTGTCCGGCAACGGTACGCAACTCACCGGTAATGGTGAGCCCGGCGCGCTGGTGCAGGTTACCGGTGCTGGCGGCGCAGTCCTGGGTACTGCCACGGTTCAAGCCGATGGCAGCTTCAGCGTGAGCATCGCCCCACCGCAACTCAACGGCCAGACCCTGACCGTCATCCAGACCGACGGCGGGGGCAACCCCTCGCCTGCCAACACCGTAACCGCCAGCGACCTCGAAGCACCCGCGCCTGCCCAAGGCCTCGGGCTCAGTGCCGATGGCCTCACCCTCACGGGCCGGGGCGAGGCCGGAGCCACCGTGCAAGTGCGCGACACCGCCGGGCAGTTGCTCGGCAGCGGCGTAGTCGAAGACGACGGCACCTTCAGCATCACCCTGACGCCAGCACAGACCAACAGCGAAACCGTGTCGGTGGTGCTCATCGACGCCGCTGGCAACACCTCGCCTTCGGCACCCTTCACCGCTGACGATACCAGCGGCCCGGCAGCACCGGGCGGCGTGCAAGTGAGCGCCGACGGTACCCTGGTGCTAGGCACCGGCGAAGCCGGAGCGACCGTGCAGGTACGCAACGCTGCGGGCGACTTGCTGGGATCGGTGGTGGTGCCAGCCAGCGGCAGTTTCAGCGTGACGTTGAACCCACCGCAACTGGACGGTCAGACCCTCGACATCACCCAGACCGACCCGCAGGGAATCATCTCCGGCGCCGCGCAAGCCACCGCACCGGACCTGACCCCACCCGAGCTTCCCACCGGCCTGGCGATCAGCGCCGATGGCCTTGCATTGACCGGTAACGCCCCTGGCGCGGCTTCCGTCACCGTGATCAGTTCGACCGGTATAGAAACCACGGTCTCGGTCAACCCCGACGGCAGCTTCAGCGTTCCCCTGTCCCCTGCCCTGATCAACGGCGAGACCGTGACCGTGGTGGTCGCCGATGCCACCGGCAACAGCACTGCACCAACCAGCGTTACTGCAGCTGACACTTCGCCACCTGCACCGGCAACCGACATCGCGGTCAGCCCCGACGGCGGCACCATCAGCGGTACTGCCGAACCGGGGACCACCGTAATCGTGCGCGACGGCAGCACCGAGCTGGGCACGGCCACGGTCGGCCCGGACGGTACCTTCGTGGTCCAGGTCAACCCACCACTGGCCGCTGGCGACAGCGTGCAACTGGTAGTGCATGACGCCGGTAACAACGAAACCGGCATCACCGTGAACGGCCCGAATGGCAGTGAGATCGCCGCACCGACAAACCTTGCCATCAGTGCAGACGGCTTCCTGCTGACCGGTCAAGGTACCGTCGGCTCTTTGATAACCGTCACCTCCGGCGGCACCACGCTGGGCACCGGCACGGTCGGCAGCGACGGCTTCTTCCGCATCTTCTTCGCCAACGCTCAGCTCAACGCCCAAACCTTGAGCGTCAGTGCTCGCGCTTCGGCCGGCGGCAATCCGTCGGTGCCTGCCACCATCGTGGCAACGGACACCACCGCCCCCGACGCGCCCACCCAGGTTGCCATCAACCGCAGCGGCAGCACGCTCAGCGGCCATGGCGAAGTCGGTGCGACCGTAAGCGTGACCAACGCCAGCGGCACGGTCGTAGGTAGCGGCATCGTGGGCAGCAACGGCCTGTTCAGCATCAGCCTGGTGCCAGCGCAGACAAACGCGCAGAACCTCACCATCACCCAGGCCGACGCCGCCGGCAACGTCTCGCTGGCCGCCACCTTGCAGGCACCTGACCTGCAAGCCCCGGATATCGCCACCGGCCTCAGCCTGAACAGCGCAGCCACCGTGGTCAGCGGCCAGGGCGAAGCCGGTGCACTGGTGACCGTGCGCGACGCCAGCGGCGCCGTGCTCGCCACCGGTACGGTGAACCAGAGCGGGCAGTTCCAGATCACCCTGCCCAGCGCACAGACCACCGGCAGCTCACTGCAGGTCACCCTCAGCGATGCCGCTGGCAACGTGTCCGGCCCGGCCAGCCTGGCGACCCCAGACCGCACGCCACCGTCGGCCGTTACCAACGCAACGCTCAGCAACGATGGCCGGCAGCTGTCCGGCAGCGGTGAAGTGGGCGCCACGGTACAGGTACGCGATGCCAGCGGTGCCGTGCTGGGCACTGCCACCGTGGGCGCCGACGGGCGCTTCACCGTTACCTTCGCCACCTCGCAGGCCACCGGCCAGGCACTCGGCGTGACCCAGCTGGATGCTGCAGGCAACACTTCGCCAGCGGTCACTGTCGTCACTACCGACCTGAGTGCCCCGGCGGCGTTGACCAACGTGGTGCTCAACAACAACGGCCTGACCCTCACCGGCCTGGGTGAAGCTGGCGCCTCAGTGACCGTGCGTGGCCCGGACGGTACCATCATCGGCACCGGTGTGGTGGCCGCCAACGGCAGCTTTACCCTCACCCTCACCAGCGCGCAGCTCAACGCCGAGCGCCTGAGCGTGACCCAGACCGACGCTGGCAACAATACCTCTGCCGCCGTCACGCTGACGGCCCCCGACCATACTCCGCCTGCGGCGCCCACCGCCCTTGCCTTGGCCGGCAGCGGCCTGCAACTGAGCGGCAGTGCCGAATCCGGCAGCACGGTCACCGTGCGCGATGCGGCGGGCAATGTGCTGGGCACCACGGTGGCCGCCGCCAACGGCACCTTCCAGGTCACCCTGAACAGCCCGCAGACCAACGGGCAGGTCTTGCAGGTGACCGCTACCGATGCCGCCGGCAACGTCTCGCCCGTGGCCGCCTACACCGCAGCCGACACAACGCCTCCAGCCGCTGTCGCTCATCTGGCCGTCTCTACCGATGGCGCCACCCTGACCGGCACCGGCGAGGCCGGCGCGACGGTCACCGTGCGCGCACCGGACGGCACCGCGCTGGGCACGGCCCTGGTCGGCAGCGACGGCCGCTTCTCGGTTACCCTCGCCCCGGCGGCAACGGTGGGTGAGAACCTCGAAGTGGTGCAGGTTGACGCCGCCAACAACACCTCGCCGGTACAAAACGTCACCGCGCCGGGCAACACCGCACCCGATGTTCCCGGCAGCCTGGTGCTCTCCGCGGACGGCCTGGTGGTCACCGGCATCGCCACACCGGGCAGCACGGTCAGCGTGGTGGGCCCCAACGGTGTGCTGCTGGGCAGCGCCCCGGTCAACAACGACGGCACCTTCAGCGTCACCCTCGGCAGCGCCCAGGCTAACGGCGAAATCCTCCAGGTCAGTGCTACCGGCACGGACGGCAGCACGTCGCTGCCGGCCGAGCTGCAGGCGCCGGACACCACCGCGCCGCAACCGCTGAGCAACCTGGCGCTGTCCAACGACGGCCTGGTGCTGACCGGCCACGGTGAGCCAGGTGCCACCGTGACCGTGCTCGGTATCGGCGGGGTCGACCTGGGCACCGCCGTAGTGGGCGCCAACGGCAACTTCAGCGTCAACCTTGCCGCCGCCCAGCTAAACGGCGAACAACTCAGCGTCGCGCAGACTGACGTTGCCGGCAACGAGTCCAACAGCGTCAGCCTCACCGCACCGGACATCACTGCGCCGGATGCGCCGGCCAATCTGGCATTCGCCGGTGGTGGCAGCCTGCTCAACGGTACCGGTGAAGCCAATGCCACGGTGAAAGTCATCGCCGCCGACGGCACCGTGCTGGGCACCGCCACGGTGATGAGCAATGGCAGCTTCCAGGTCACCCTCAACCCGCCACAGGCCAACGGCCAGGCGGTGCAAGTGGTGCTGACCGATGCCGCCGGCAACCAGTCCAGCGCCAGCCCCATCACCGCGCCAGATACCACACCGCCGACTGCGCCTGGCGAACTGGCCATCTCCAGCGATGGTGTGACCATCACCGGGCGTGGCGAAGCCGGGGCCACGGTGATCGTCACCAACCCGGCCGGCCAGCAGATCGGCACGGCCCTGGTCGACGCCAGCGGCCACTTCACCCTGACCCTCAACCCGGCCCTGGGCAACGCCGAGGTGCTGAGCTTCACCCAGACCGACAGTGCCGGTAACCTCTCGCCGGTCGCCACCCTGCAGACCCCGGACTTCACGCCGCCGGACGTGCTGACCAATGTGGTCATCAATGCCGACGGCAGTGTGGTCACTGGCCGCGGTGAGCCCGGCGCGACGGTCACCGTGAACAACGCAGCCGGCGTGCTGCTGGGCACTACCACGGTGCTCGCCGATGGCAGCTTCCGGGTCGAACTCAGCCCTGCACAGATCAACCAGCAGGTGCTGTCGGTGCAGCAGGCCGACCCACCCGGCAACATCAGCGAGCCAGTCACGCTCAACGCCCCGGACCTGACGCCGCCAGCCGCAGCGCTCGACCTGCGGCTCAACGCCGCTGGCAACCAGCTCGGCGGTACCGGTGAAGCGGGCAGCACAGTACGCGTTTATGCCGGGACCACCGAAATCGGCACCGCCACGGTCAGTGCCAACGGCACCTTCGTGGTCAACCTCAGCGCGCCCCAGCTCAACGGCCAGCTCCTGCACGTTACCCTCGCAGACGCCAGCGGCAACGTCTCGCCGATCAGCACCGTGATTGCGCTCGATAGCACGCCACCGGCCACCGTGGTGGCGAGCCTCAACGGCAGCGGCACCCAGCTGGTTGGTACCGGTGAGGCCGGGGCACGGGTCAGCGTGATGGACAGCCAGGGCAATATGCTCGGCCAGGGCACCATCGACCCCGACGGCACCTTCGTGCTCAACCTGACGTCAGCGCAAATCAACGGCCAAGTGCTCAGCGTCATTGCACAGGATGCCACCGGCAATCCTTCCGCACCGCTGCAACTGACCGCGCCCGACCTGACCCCACCAGCTCAGCCCGCCAACCTCACCCTGACCGGCAACGGCACGTTGCTCAGCGGCACCGGTGAGGTGGGCAGCATCATCAGCGTGCGCGACCCGTCCGGCACCGTGGTCGGTACCGTCACCGTGCCGTCGGGCGGTAACTTCACCGTGACCCTGAACTCGGCGCAGAACAACGGCCAGCTGCTGACAGTGATCGCAACCGACAGCGCCGGCAACACGTCGACGCCCGCCCAGTACCAGACCGCCGACACCTCACCGCCTGCGGTCGTGACCAACCTCGCCATCAGCAATAACTACGACATCCTTACCGGGCGTGGCGAAGCCGGCGCCCGCGTGAGTGTCAGCTTTGGTGGCGTGGTCATTGGTACCGGCCTGGTCGACGCCGGCGGCAACTTCTCGATCAACCTGCAACCGGCACCGGGTTCGGTAGCTTCCCTGGCCGTCACCCAGACCGACGCAGCCAACAACACTTCGGCCGTGGCGACCTTCGTGACACCGTTGGTGCCACCACCGGAGCCACCCGTCAGCGCGACACTGGCCGCCGACGGCCTGACCCTCACCGGGACGGCCGCCACCGGCACCTCCATCCGTGTCTACGACGCCGCCGGCAACCTGATCGGCAGCGGCCTGGCCAATATCGGCAGCGGTGGTTTCTCCATCACCCTGAGCGCCGCCCAGCTCAACGGGCAGCATTTGTCGGTGACATCGGTATCGCTGCTGGGGGGTGAGTCGCAACCGGTGTTCGTCACCGCAGCCGACATCACCGCGCCGGCCAACCCAGTGGTCAGCGCGCTGTCGGCCAACGGGCTGGTGCTGACCGGTACCGGTGAAGCCGGTGCCACAGTGACGGTGCGCGATGCTGCCGGCAACGTGCTCGGCAGCGGCTTGGTCAACGGCGCGGGCGCGTTCAGCATCAACCTCAGCAGCGCCCAGCTCAACGGCCAGGTACTGAGCCTGACCCAGGCTGACGCCGCGCTGAACATCTCCGGCGCTACCAGCTACACCGCGCCGGATACCCAGGCGCCGCTGGCACCCACCAACCTGGCGATCAATGGCGCAGGTACCGTGCTCACCGGTAACGGCGAGCCGGGCGCGACCGTGACCGTGCAAGGCCCAAGTGGCACGGTCGGTAGCGCCGTCGTGCAGGGCGACGGCACCTTCAGCGTCACCCTGACCAGCACCCAGAACAACGGCCAGGCCCTGGTCGTGCGCCAGACGGACGCCGGCAACAACGTATCCGGCAGCACCGCCATCACCGCGCCCGACACCACTGCGCCGACCGCCCCAGTGGCGGCCATCAACGCCAACGGCACCTCGGTCAGCGGCTCCGGCGAAATCGGCAGCACAGTCACCGTGCGCAACAGCGCCGGTACCGTGCTCGGTACCGCCACGGTGGGCAGCAACGGCCTGTACGTGGTCAGCCTGAACACCGCGCAGGTCAACTTCCAGGCGCTCAGCGTCACCCTCACCGATGCCGCGGGCAACACCTCCACCGCCACAGCGGTGACCGCCCCGGACCTGACCCCACCGGCCAACGCCAGCAACCTGGTGATCAGCGCCGACGGCACCACCCTCACCGGCACCGGCGAGGTCGGCGCCACGGTCACCGTGCGCAGCGCCAGCGGGACCGTACTGCAAACCGCCGTGGTGCAAGCCAATGGCACCTTCACCGTGACCCTGAGCCCAGCCCAGGACAACGGCCAGGTGCTGTCGGTAACCTTGACCGACCCACGCAGCAACGTCTCCGGCAACGTCAACATCACCGCACCGGACGTCGATGCCAACGCCCCGGTCATCGCCAGCAACAACCTGGCCACCGCCACCGTCAACCTGGCGCCGGTCACCGCCACCACCACCTACACCGACAGCTTCACCACCTTGCTGTCGGGCTTCAGCAAGACCTACACCTGGACAGTGGCGGCTGGCACCACGGCCGATCCGACCCTGACGCTGACCACCAACAGCGTGCTGGCGCTGCTCAACAACTCCACGTTCACGCTGCAGGTGAAGAACGCCAGCGGCGCCTGGGTGACCATCGCCACCGGCAACACCCAGGGGCTGCTCGACCTGATCGTGCTGCCGCTGGGGCTGCAGGTCGACATCGGCAAGCTGCAGGCCGGCGACTACCGCCTGACCGTGGCCAGCGGCGGCATCGGCCTGGTGACCCAGGTCACCACCAGCCTGGATATCGACGCCACCAGCCTGACCCAGTTCACCGGCACCGGCACCGCCGCCTCGGGCAATGTCATCACCGACCCGGGCACCAATGGCGCGGTCGACTCGCTCGGCCCGGACAGCGGCGCCGTGCTGAAGATACTGGTCAACGGCACCTACGTGACCGCAGCCAGTGGCGCGGGCACCACAGTGCAGGGCCAGTACGGCACCCTGGTGATCCATGCCGACGGCAGCTACACCTACACCCCCAGCGGCAGCCCGGCGAGCGTCGGCAAGGTGGACGTGTTCAGCTACGAGCTGGTGCATCCGAACGGGCTGACCTCCGCGGCCAACCTCTACGTGCGCATCGACAGCCCGCAGGCCACGGAAACCTGGAATGACAGCAACCTCAGCGCGCCGGCCACGGTGGTGGATGCAGTCAATGACATCGACAGCAGCAACATCACACTGGCCAACCGGGTCGACAGCAGCAGTGCCACCCTTGGCTCGCTGACCCTGCCGCTGGTCGGCACGCGCTCGGCCACCTACACCACCACAGTGGCCGCCGACACCACGGCCAACCTGCAGGTGGTGGTCAACTCCGCCAACCTGTTGAGCCTGCTCAACGGCACCACCATCCAACTGCTCAAGCTCAACACCACCACCGGCCAGTATGCGGTGGTGCAGACGGTCGGCGGCAGTTCGCTGGTCAGCCTGCTGGGGGGTGGCGCCGGCTATACCTTCCAGAACCAGGGTTCTGGCGCCTACCGCATCGTGGTCAGCGCCGGTGGCATCGGCCTGGCCAGTTCGATCACCACCAGCCTCAACACCACTACAACCTACCTCACCGAGTTCGTGGTCAGCAGCGCCACGGTGGCCAGCGGCAACCTGATCACCGACCCGGCCGGTACCGACAACCTGGGTTCGGCATTGACCGTGCTGAGTGTGCTGACGGCCGCAGGCACCTATGCCATCCCCGGCTACAACGGTGTCAGCGTGGCCGGTACCTACGGCACGCTGCTGGTGCATGCAGACGGCAGCTACACCTACACCCTCAACAGCGGGCTGACCTCGGCAGTGATCGGCCAGCACGACACCTTCACGTATGAGCTGACCCACCCTAACGGCACCACCGACACCGCCACCCTGACCGTCAACCTGGACAACGCTGCCAGCGTCAGCACCTTCTCTGCACTGGTGGCCGACACCGGCGACAGCAGCGCCGCCGTGGCCAGCGTTGCGGCCGCTGCATCCAGCGAAGTGCTCGCTGGCACCGATGGCAACGACCACCTGGTCGGCAGCCAGGGCGGGCACATCAGCCTGGAGGGCGGCGCAGGCAACGACACCCTCGAAGTGGTCGACCAGAACTTCGCCAGCGTCGATGGCGGCAGCGGTACCGACACCCTGCTGTGGGGAGGCGGCGATGCCAGCATCGACCTCGGCAACCTGGCCAGCCGTATCCACAACATCGAGGTGATCGACCTCAACGACACCAGTGCAGTGGCGCTGACCCTCAACCTGGCGGACGTGGTGGCGATCACCGAAGCCGGTAACAACACGCTGATCATCAAGGGGGATGACAAGGATTCGGTGCACATGACGGACAACTGGACCCTGGTCGGGAACCAGACCGCCGACGGCATCGACTATAACCAATACACGGCCCAGGAAGATCCGAGCCATCACCTGTGGGTGCAGAACAGCATCCATGTCGTTTGAGGCCGCTGCAATCCGCCGGGCACATCGCCCGGCGGCAAGGACGAACAGCAGTAAGGGAATTTCGTGAAGCGACGCAGTCCGCTGTCACCGTTGTGGCTGGGGGCCTTCGGGCTCCTGGCGTTGAACCTGAACCCGGTTGCCCAGGCAGCCGACGACATAGACCCCAGACTGCGCACCATCGGGCCGTCATTGATGCGCGACGCACCCGATGCCATCCCGGCCCGGCCACCTTCCGGCCAGGCCACCAGCAACGGCGACCGCCTGGGGCTGGCGGAAGCCGTGCTGACCGCGGCGCAGTGGCACCCGAGCATCGCCGAAGCGGTCGGTAACCTGTACAAGCAGGGCGAAGGTATCAACGTCGCCCGTGCCGGCTACTACCCGCAGATCTCCGGCGGTCTGCGCACCGGCTATGACACTGGCTACGGCGGCGACCGCAACAGCCAGGCTTTGAACCTGTCGTTGAAGCAGATGCTTTATGACTTCGGCAAGGTCGACAATGCCGTCAGCGCCGCCCAGGCCGCCGCCACGCGGGCCCAGGCCAATATCCTGCTGGTGGTCGACGACCTCGCCCGCGACACCGCCTACGCCTGGATCGAAACCCGCCGCTACGAACAATTGATGGCCATCGCCCGTGACCAGATCCGCGGCGTCGGCGACATCGCCGGCATGGCCCGCCAGCGCAGCGACATGGGCGCCAGCACCCGCTCTGATGTGGTCCAGGCCGAGTCACGGGTCGAGGGCGCCCGCGCCACCCTCGAAGAATACCAGTCGCAGTACGAACGCTGGCGTTCGACCCTGGCCGAACTGCTCGGCCGCGTAGCACCACCGGCCTTGGCCGAGGAAACGCCACCGGAGCTGAACCAGGCGTGCAAGCGTTCTTCAGGCAGCAGTGATCGGCTGCCAGCCGTTCTGATGGCCCTGGCCTTGCGCGCCCAGTCCCAGGCCGAACTGGCCCAGGCCAAGGCCGAAGCCTACCCCACGCTGTCGCTGCAACCGCAGGTCAACCACTACCTAGACAACGACTACAACCGCGACAACCGAAGCCTCGACCGCACCCAGGCGGGCATCTACCTGAACGTCGAGGTGCCCATCTACCAGGGGGGCGCGATCAGCGCCCGCAGCCGCGCCGCCGGCCATGCCCTGAGCGCCGCCGACTCCGCCGAAGACGCGGCGCGCCTGCAGGCCCGCCGCGGCCTGGCCGAAGCCATGGCGCAGACCTCCGGCCTGAGCCGGCGCCTGACTTCGCTGGAGGCGCGCCAGGCCAGCATCCAGGAAGCCCGCCAATTGTATGGCAGGCAGTACCTGGACCTGGGCACCCGCCCCTTGCTCGACCTGCTCAACGCCGAGCAGGAGATCTACCAGTCACGCTTCGAACTCGCCGGCACCCGCTCCGACCTGCTGCGCCTGGATGTCGACTGCCTGTACAACTCCGGCGCCCTGCGTACCGCCTTCGGGCTGGAAGGGCGCAACCTGCAAGGGGTGGAAATCGAGCCATGAACGACACCGTCAAGCTGACCCAGGCCGGTCCGGCGCAGCCCGCGCAACCGGCTGCGCCGCATCGCCCCGATCTCGGCCCCTGGCTGGAAGTGATGCTGCAGGTGGCTCATCACTATCGGCTGGACGTCTCGCCCCAGCGCATCCGCCTGGCGGCGGCCGAGGATGCGCGCCCGCTGGATGAAATCCTCCGGCACATGGCACGCCAGGCCGGGCTGACCTTGCGCTTCGTGCGCTACGACGCCAAGGCCCTGCGCCAGTGGCGCACGCCACTGGTGCTGGAGCTGGACGATGGCCAGTTGGCCACGGTCGAGGCAGTGACCGAGGAAAACGAGCTGGCGGTGGTCTTTGCCGGCGACCAGCGCCTGACCTCGCGCCTGCCCCGGGAAGCGCTCGACGGGCGCATCAACCGCGTGGCCTTGATGCGCCCGGCACGGCCGCTGCGCGATGTGCGCACCGACGACTACACCGCGCCCTACGACCGCCACTGGTTCACCCGCATCGTGCTGCGCGACTTGCGCCCCTATGGCCAGGTGATGGTCGCCTCGCTGGTGGCCAACGTGCTGGCCCTGGCCGGGGTGCTGTTTTCGATGCAAGTGTACGACCGGGTGATCCCCGCCGAGTCCCTGCCAACCCTGTACGTGCTGTTCGGCGGCGTGGTGCTGGCGTTGGTGTTCGACTTCAGCATGCGCCTGCTGCGGCTGAAGGTCACCGACCTGCTGGGCAAGCGTGCCGACCTGCGGGTTTCAGACCTGGTCTACGGCCATGCGCTGCGCCTGCGCAATTCGGCACGGCCGAAATCCACCGGCTCGTTCATCTCGCAGCTGCGCGAGCTGGAGTCGATCCGCGACCTGATCACGTCGAGCACCGCCACGGCCTTGGCCGATCTGCCGTTCTTCCTACTGTTCCTGCTGGTGTTCTGGTTGATCGGCGGGGTACTGGTGTTCATCCCGCTGGTGGCATTGCTGGCCATGGTCATCCCGGGCCTGCTGGCGCAGCGGCGGCTGGCCGCGCTGGCCAATGCCTCGATGCGCGAGTCGTCGCTGCGCAACGCCATGCTGGTGGAAAGCATCCAGGGCCTGGACGAAATCAAGGCGCTACAGGCCGAGGCACGCTTCGAGCGCCAGTGGAACCAGTACAACGCCGCCTGCGCGCATACCAGCCTGCACCTGCGCACCCTGACCAACGGCCTGGTCACCTGGACCCAGAACGTCCAGGGCGCGGTGTTTGCCGTGGTCATCGTGATCGGAGCACCGATGGTGATCGCCGGCGACCTCACCACCGGTAGCCTGGTGGCCGCCTCGATGCTGTCGTCACGGATGATGGCGCCGCTGGCGCAGCTGACCCACGTGCTGACCCGCTGGCAACAGGCCAAGGTGGCCCTGCAGGGCCTGGACAAGCTGATGCAGTCGCCGGTCGACCACCCGGAAGGCGAGGCCCGCGTGCACCTGCCGGCGATCCGTGGCGAATATGTGCTGCGCCAGGCCACCTTCCGCTACAGCCCGGAAGCCCCACCGGTGCTGAGCATCGGCCAGCTCGAGATCCAGCCTGGCGAACGCATTGCCGTGCTCGGGCGCAACGGCGCCGGCAAATCGACATTGTTGCAGGCGCTGGGTGGCGCCATGGACCTGAGCCAAGGCGAAGTCAGCCTCGATGGCATCGCCATGGCGCACCTCGACCCGGCCGACCTGCGCCGTGACGTCGGCCTGCTGGCCCAGTACGCCCGGCTGTTCCACGGCACCCTGCGGGAAAACCTCACCCTCGGCGCCGGCCAGGCCAGCGACCAGGAGTTGGTCGCCGCGCTGGCGGCCACCGGTGCGCTGGAGTTCGTCCGCCACCTGCCCAAAGGCCTCGACCACCTCATCCTCGAAGGCGGCCAAGGCCTGTCCGGCGGGCAGCGCCAAGCCCTGGTGCTGGCGCGCTTGCTGGTTCGCCAACCGCAGGTACTGCTGCTCGACGAGCCCACCGCTTCGCTCGACGACGTCACCGAACGCAAGCTGCTGGATAACCTCGACCGCTTCTGCCAGGGCCGCACCCTGGTGATCGCCACCCACCGCCTCAGCGTGCTGCAGCGTGTGGAGCGCATCATCGTGCTCGACAGCGGGCGCATCGTCATCGACGACAAACGCGACGCCGCCCTGGCCAAGCTACAAGGAGCGCAGGCATGAGCAACCACCCACTCCCCGCCTCGTATCTGGACGGCCAGGACGACCAGGCGGTGCTGCGCGCCGGGCGCATCATCACGATCTGCGCGCTTATGCTCGCTGCGTTCCTCGCCTGGGCGGCCTGGTTCGAGGTGACCGAAGTTTCCACCGGCACCGGCAAGGTGATCCCCAGTTCACGCGAACAGGTGATCCAGTCGTTCGAAGGCGGCATCGTCGCCGAGATGAACGTGGCCGAGGGTGACCTGGTGGAGCGCGGCCAGGTGCTCGCCCAGCTCGACCCGACCAAGACCGCCTCCAGTGTTGGCGAGAGCGAAGCCAAGTACCGTGCGGCCAAGGCCAGCGTGGCGCGCTTGCGTGCCGAGGTCACCGGCAAGCCGCTGAGCTTCCCGGAAAGCCTGCGCGATTCGCCCGAGCTGATCGACGCCGAGACGGCGCTGTACGAAACCCGCCGCCGTGGCCTGGAGCAGACCCTGGCCGGCATCGAGGATTCGCTGCGGCTGGTGCGTGCGGAGCTGAAGATCACCGAGAACCTGGCCAAGATGGGCGCCTCCAGCCGGGTCGAAGTGATCCGCCTGAACCGCCAGCGCTCGGAACTGGAACTCAAGGCCAACGAGGCCCGCTCCGAGTACCTGGTGCGCGCCCGTGAGGAACTGGCCAAGGCCAGTGCCGAGGCCGACAGCCTGTCGGAAGTGATCCGCGGACGCAGCGATTCGCTGACGCGCCTGACCCTGCGTTCGCCAGTGCGCGGCATCGTCAAGGATATCGAGGTCAACACCTTGGGCGGCGTGGTGCAACCTGGCGGGCAGGTGATGAAGATCGTGCCGATGGATGAGCGCCTGCTGATCGAAACCCGCATCGCCCCACGGGACATCGCCTTCATCCACCCCGACCAGGCGGCCAAGGTCAAGATCAGTGCCTACGACTACTCGGTGTATGGCGGGCTGGACGGCAAGGTCGTGGGGATATCGCCGGATACCCTGCAGGACGAGGTGAAACCGGAAATCTATTACTATCGGGTGTTCATCCGCACCGAACAGGACAGCCTGACCAACAAGGCCGGCAAGCACTTCGCTATCGTGCCGGGGATGATCGCCACGGTGGATATCCGCACTGGCGAGAAAACCATCCTTGATTACCTGATCAAACCGCTGAACCGCGCACGCGAAGCTCTGCGCGAACGCTGATTGAAGCCTTTACACTCACCCTGTGGGAGCGGGTTCATCGACCTGCAGATCGGTGCACTGACCAAAGGGCTAAAGAGCCGCCAGATCAGGCCGATAACCCGGCATCCCCCGTTTCCCACGAAGGTCACCATGGCCACGCACAATGCCCGGGCAGACTCGCTGTCGCTGCTGCTGTTCACCCTGCGCAGCGGCAAGCTGATGGCAATCAACCTGCTCAAGGTCAGCGAGATCATTCCCTGCCCGCCCCTGACCAAGCTGCCCGAGTCGCACCCGCACGTGAAGGGCGTTGCGACCCTGCGCGGCAATCCGTTGTCGGTGATCGACCTGTCCCGAGCCATCGGCGAACGCCCGCTGGCTGACCCGGACGGCGGCTGCCTGATCGTCACCGAGATCAGCCGCTCGCGCCAAGGGCTGCACGTGCAAGCCGTAAGCCGCATCGTCCATTGCCTGAGCACCGACATCAAACCGCCCCCGTTTGGCTCGGGCAACCGCTCATTCATCACGGGCGTGACCCGGGTCGACAACACCTTGGTGCAGGTGCTGGACATCGAGAAAGTCATCCACGGCATCGCCCCGCCCGAGCCGGAGCCACAGCCGGGCGAGCTGAGCGAGGAAGACGCCAGCCTGCTGGCCGCCGCCAATATCCTGGTGGTCGACGACAGCCAGGTGGCGCTGCAGCAGTCGCTGCACACCTTGCGCAACCTCGGCATCGACTGCCACACCGCGCGCAGTGCCAAGGATGCGATGAACGTGCTGCTGGAGCTGCAGGGCACTGCGCAAGAGATCAACATCATCGTCTCGGACATCGAAATGTCCGAGATGGACGGCTACGCCTTCACCCGCACCCTGCGCGAGACCCCGGACTTCCAGCACCTCTACATCCTGCTGCACACCTCGCTGGACAGCGCCATGAGCAGCGAGAAAGCCAAGTTGGCCGGGGCCAATGCCATCCTCACCAAGTTCTCCTCGCCCGACCTGACCGACTGCCTGGTGACGGCGGCGCGGACCGTGGTGTTTGCCGAGCGCTGAAGCTCATGTTGTTATATTCAGCGACAAACTCCCTGGCTTGCCGCCAGGGATGACTCGGGCATAATTCGCCCCCCTCGGACCCATTGCCGGAACCGCGTAATGAAGTTTTTCAACTCTCTTCTGATCGCCTGCGCCCTGTTCAGCGGTGTCGCCCAGGCCTCCAGCAGCCAGGCCTGGAACGAGCAGCGCCAGCAGATGCTCAAGGCCTGCCTTAAAGCCAGCCAGTTCAAGGATGCCCACGCCCGCGGCAAACCGGCCGAGTTCGATGATCAGGTCGGCTTCAGCGCCCTGCTGATCGAAGGGGTTTACCCACAGAAGCACATGCAGCAACAGACGGGCACCGAGCTGTGCCTGTACGACCGCAAGCAGCAACAGGCCTTCATCAGCGAATGGAACCCGGACGCCAAGTGAACGACAGCCTGCGGTTTGCCTGTACCGGTTGTGGCAAGTGCTGTACCGGCCACCATGTGCCGTTGACACTGGCCGAGGCCCGTCAATGGGCGGCAGGCGGTGGCCAGGTGATTGTCTTGATCGAGGGCTTCGTCACCGATGGGCCGGGCATGCCGGCGGACCAGCGCGAGCATGTGCTGCGTCGCTCGTATCCGGTGGCTTGCGGCGGCAGTGAAGTGCGCGTTTCGGTGACCTTTGCCGCGTTCAACCCTGGGCGCTGTCGCAACCTCGACGACAACGACCTGTGCACCATCTATGAAAGCCGACCGCTGGTCTGCCGCATCTACCCGGTGGAGATCAATCCGCATATTCCGCTGCGCCCAGAGAACAAGGACTGCCCGCCCGAAGCCTGGGAGCAAGGGCCCGAGCTGATTCATGGTTCGCTGCCGGTGGACCCGGCGCTGCTGGCGCTGGTGCAGGCTTCGCGGCAGGCGGATCGGGATGATATTGCGGCCAAGGTGGCCATTTGTGAGGCGCTGGGGATGACCACCAGCGCGCTCAAGGGCAATGGGTTTACCGCTTATTTGCCTGAGATGACGGCGTTTGCCGGGGCGCTGGCTCAGGCGTCATCCGTGACCGGAGCTGAGTGGATGCTGCATGTGGAGCAGCCTGAGCGGGTGAATGAGTTGCGGGCTCGGGGGTTGCGGACCGCTGCTGAAGCGCCTGTCTACTATGCCTTCATTGGGTTCTAGGTAAGCAGGTCTGGCCTCTTCGCGGGTAAACCCGCGAATAGGCCGCAAAGCGGCCCCAATAACTGGCCACAACATCTTCAGCGCCCATGAGATCGAGCGCCGCCCGCGCGGCGCATCGCGAGCTGCGCTCGCTCCTACGTTTGTTTCGGGCCAATTATTCCTGGGGGATTTGCGCGCGGACGCCTTGGAGCATGGCACGATATCGCGTCGTGCAAACAAGGCGGTCGCGCGCATCTGCCACAGGCGTTAATGGCCCGAAACAAACGTAGGAGCGAGCGCAGCTCGCGATGCGCCGCGCGGGCGGCGCTCGATATCCGCACCACCACAAAGCTCAAGGCAGGCCCCCCAACCTGTCACCGCTGTCAGCCAGCGGTCACGCTGCCGACCCGGTCACAGCGCTATAAACTCCAATACACACCTCCGTTCCCCACCCCTTGGCCAAGGTGCCCGCGCCGATGCGACGTCCTTCCCGTTCCATGCTTCTCGCCGCGTTGGCGCTGCTCGCCGTGGTGGCCGTGAGTACCTGGTATGGCCAGCGCCAGCCAACCACCCCACCTCGTGTGCAAGCGGCGATCCCAGTACGCGTGGTCAGCGTTGCCCAGCAGGACGTGCCGCGCTACGCCAGCGCCATCGGCTCGGTGCTGTCGCTGCACAGCGTCGAAGTACGGCCACAGGTCGAAGGCGTGCTGACCCAAGTGCTGGTCAAAGAAGGCCAGTGGGTGAAGGAAGGCGACCTGCTTGCCACCCTCGATGACCGGGCGATCCGCGCCAGCCTCGACCAGGCCCGCGCCCAGCTCGGGCAGAGCCAGGCGCAGATCCAGGTGGCCGGCGTCGACCTCAAGCGCTACCGCCTGCTCAGCACCGACGATGGCGTGTCCAAGCAGACCCTCGACCAGCAACAGGCACTGGTCAACCAGCTGCAGGCCACGGTCAGGGGCAACCAGGCGGCCATCGCCAATGCCGAAGTACAACTGTCGTACACGCAGATCCGCTCACCCGTGACCGGGCGCGTCGGCATCCGCAATGTCGACCCCGGCAACCTGGTGCGCACCACGGATACCCAGGGCCTGTTCAGCGTCACCCAGATCGACCCGATCGCCGTCGAGTTCGCCTTGCCGCAACAGATGCTGCCAACCCTGCAGGCTTTGCTCAAGGCGCCAACCCCGGCGCTGGTGCAGGCCTACATGGACGCCGATGGCGAACGCAACCTGCTCGGCGAAGGCCACCTGGCACTGATCGACAACCAGATCTCGGCCAACACCGGCACGGTGCGGGTCAAGGCTGAGTTCGACAACAAGGACGGCCACCTGTGGCCAGGGCAACTGGTCACCATCCGCCTGCGTACCGCAGTCGATGAAAACGCGCTGGTGGTGCCGCCGCCAGTGGTGCAGCGCGGCGTCGACGGGCACTTCGTCTACCGCCTGGACGGTGACAAGGTTACCGCCGTGCCGGTCAAGGTGGTGTACCAGGACAGCGGTCTCAACATCATCGCCGGGGTCAAGCCGGGCGAGCGCCTGGTGCTCGACGGCCAGTCACGGCTCAAGCCCGGTTCGCGGGTCGAGGTCACCCCGGACGCACCGCCACCGGCGGAAATGGCTGACCGCAGGAGCCAGCCATGAATACCCGCAACGGTGTTTCCGCCTGGTGCATCGACCACCCGGTCGCCACCCTGCTGCTGACCTTCGCCCTGGTGCTGCTTGGCGCCATCGCGTTCCCGAGGCTGCCGGTTGCACCGCTGCCCGAGGCGGACTTCCCGACCATTCAGGTCACCACTCAGCTGCCCGGTGCCAGCCCGGAAACCATGGCGTCGTCGGTGGCCACGCCACTGGAGGTGCAGTTCAGCGCGATCCCCGGCATGACCCAGATGACCAGCAGCAGTGCGCTGGGCTCGACCACGCTGATCCTGCAATTCACCCTCGACAAGAACATCGACACCGCCGCTCAGGAAGTGCAGGCGGCGATCAACACCGCCACCGCACGACTGCCCCAGGACCTGCCCAACCCACCGACCTGGCGCAAGGTCAACCCCGCCGACAGCCCGGTGCTGGTGCTCACTGTCAGCTCCGCGCAGATGCCCGGCAATGACCTCAGCGACTACGCCGAAACCCTGCTGGCGCGCCAGCTCAGCCAGATCGAAGGGGTCGGCCTGATCAACATCACCGGCCAATTGCGCCCGGCCATCCGGGTACAGGCCCAGCCGGAAAAACTCGCCGCCATCGGCCTGACCTTGGCCGATGTGCGCCAGGCCATCCAGCAGACCAGCCTGAACCTGGCCAAGGGCGCGCTGTACGGCGAGCACAGCGTCTCGACCCTCGCCGCCAACGACCAGCTGTTCCACCCCGAGGACTATGCCCAGCTGATCGTCTCGTACCGCGATGGCGCGCCGGTGCACCTCAAGGACGTGGCCAAGGTCATCAACGGCGCCGAGAACGCCTATGTCAAAGCCTGGTCCGGCGACCAACCGGGGCTCAACCTGGTGGTGTTCCGCCAGCCCGGGGCGAATATCGTCGACACCGTCGACCGGGTGCTGGCGGCGTTGCCCAAGCTGCAGGAAATGCTCCCGGCCTCCATCGAAGTGTCGGTGCTGCAGGACCGCACCCAGACCATCCGCGCCTCGTTGCACGAGGTGGAGCTGACCCTGATGACCGCCGTGGCCCTGGTGATCGGGGTGATGGCGCTGTTCCTGCGCGAATGGTCGGCAACCCTGGTGGTGTCCAGCGTGCTCGGCGTGTCACTGATCGCCAGTTGCGCACTGATGTATGTGCTGGGTTTCAGCCTCAACAACCTCACCCTGGTGGCCATCGTCATCTCGGTGGGCTTCGTGGTGGACGACGCCATCGTCGTGGTGGAGAACATCCACCGACACCTGGAGGCCGGTGACGACAGCCGCACGGCTGCGCTCAAGGGCGCGGGGGAAATCGGTTTCACCGTGGTGTCGATCAGCTTCTCGCTGATCGCCGCGTTCATCCCGCTGCTGTTCATGGGCGGCGTGGTCGGCCGGCTGTTCAAGGAGTTCGCCCTGACGGCCACCTCGACCATCCTGATTTCGGTGATGGTGTCGCTGACCCTGGCGCCGACCTTGTGCGCGCTGTTCATGCGCCGCCCGCCCGGCGAGCACCACGGTGGCGTCGGCGAGCGCCTGGTGAAGTGGTACGAAAAGGGCCTGAACCGTGCCCTCGCCCACCAGCGCCTGACCCTTGGCGTGTTCGGCGTGACCCTGGCCCTGGCGGTGGTCGGTTATGTCGCTATCCCCAAGGGTTTCTTCCCGCTGCAAGACACCGGTTTCATCCTTGGCACCACCGAGGCGGCGGCGGACGTGTCGTACCCATCGATGGTCGAGAAACACCTGGCACTGGCGAAGATCATCGGCGACGACCCGGCGGTGCAGGCATACTCGCATTCGGTGGGCGTCACCGGTAGCAACCAGACTATCGCCAACGGCCGTTTCTGGATCGCCCTCAAGCCACGCGGTGAGCGCGACGTGTCGGCCAGCGAGTTGATCGACCGCCTGCGGCCGAAACTGGCCCAGGTACCGGGCATCGTCCTGTACATGCGTGCCGGCCAGGACATCAACCTCAGTTCCGGCCCGTCGCGCACCCAGTACCAATACGTGCTCAAGAGCAACGACGGCGTGGCCCTGAACCTGTGGACCCAGCGCCTGACCGACCGCCTGCGGGAAAACCCGGTGTTCCGCGACCTGTCCAACGACTTGCAACTGGGCGCCAGCGTCACCCGCATCGACATCGACCGCCAGGCCGCGGCGCGTTTCGGCCTGACCACCACGGATGTCGACCAGGCCCTGTACGATGCCTTCGGTCAGCGGCAGATCAGCGAATTCCAGACCGAGACCAACCAGTACAAAGTGATCCTTGAACTGGACGCAAAGCAGCGCGGCAAAGCCGAGAGCCTGAACTTCTTCTACCTGCGCTCGCCGCTGACCAACGAGATGGTGCCGTTGTCGGCCCTGGCGCATGTAGAGCCACCCAGTACCGGCCCGCTGTCGATCAGCCACGACGGCCTGTTCCCGGCGGCCAACCTGTCGTTCAACCTGGCCCCCGGCGTGGCCTTGGGCGATGCGGTGACGATCCTCGACCGCACCCAGCGCGAACTGGGCATGCCCGACTCGATCAGTGGCAACTTCCAGGGGGCGGCCCAGGCCTTCCAGAGTTCGCTGGCAAGCCAACCCTGGCTGATTCTCGCCGCGCTGGTGGCGGTCTACATCATCCTCGGCGTGCTCTACGAGAGCTTCGTTCATCCCCTGACCATCATCTCCACCTTGCCCTCGGCCGGGCTCGGGGCCTTGATACTGCTCTGGGCCCTGGGCCAGGACTTCAGCATCATGGGCCTGATCGGCGTGGTGCTGCTGATCGGTATCGTCAAGAAGAACGGCATCCTGCTCATCGACTTCGCCCTCGAAGCCCAGCGCCACCAGGGCATGACACCCGAGCAGGCGATTCACCAGGCGTGCCTGACGCGCTTCCGGCCGATCATCATGACCACCCTCGCCGCCCTGCTCGGCGCGGTGCCGCTGATGTTCGGCTTTGGCGCCGGCGCCGAGCTGCGCCAGCCACTGGGCATCGCAGTGGTCGGCGGTTTGCTGGTGAGCCAGGCGCTGACACTGTTTACCACCCCGGTCATATACTTGGCCCTGGAGCGCCTGTTCCATCGCCGCCAGGCCGCCCGTGCGGCGGCGACAAGTGCCAGTTAGGACAAGACCATGCGTGTGCTGATCATCGAAGACGAAGAAAAAACCGCCGACTACCTGCACCGCGGCCTGACCGAGCAGGGCTTTACCGTCGACCTTGCGCGCGATGGCATCGACGGCTTGCATCTGGCCCTGGAAGGCGACTACGCAGTGATCGTGCTGGACGTGATGCTGCCGGGCCTGGACGGCTACGGCGTGCTGCGCGCACTGCGGGCGCGCAAGCAGACGCCGGTAATCATGCTCACCGCCCGCGAGCGCGTCGAAGACCGCATCCACGGCCTGCGTGAAGGCGCCGACGATTACCTGGGCAAGCCGTTCTCGTTCCTCGAGCTGGTCGCCCGGCTGCAGGCTTTGACACGCCGCAGCAGCACCCACGAACCGTTGCAGATCCAGGTCGGCGACCTGTGGATCGACCTCATGGCGCGCAAGGCCAGCCGCGCCGGCCAGCGCCTGGAACTCACCGCCAAGGAATTCTCGCTGCTCAGCGTGCTGGCCCGGCGCCAGGGCGAAATCCTTTCCAAGACCGCTATCGCCGAGCTGGTCTGGGACATCAACTTCGACAGCGACGCCAATGTCGTCGAGGTGGCGATCAAGCGCCTGCGCGCCAAGCTCGACGGGCCGTTCGACAACAAGCTGCTGCACACCATCCGAGGCATGGGCTATGTCCTGGAAAACCGCGCCGCTTAACTCCATCGCCCTGCGCCTGTCGGCGCTGTTCATCCTGGTGGCGCTCGGGGTGTTCGTGCTGATCGGCTCGGCGCTGTACCGCCAGGTCGACCGCAGCCTCGACCTGCTGCCGGCGGCCGAACTGGATGCGCGATTCAGCGTGCTCGAGTCCACCCTCAACCGCTTCGGCACACCTGAGCACTGGGCCAAGATCAACAACAAGCTCAACCTGCTCAGCGAGGAAGACAAGCGCATCCGCTTCTGGGTGGTCAGCAGCAACCCGGCCTACGAATATGGCCGCCCCAGCGAACTGGTCCGTGCCTTTGCCGAAGGCCCGCCCGGCATGCGCGACCTGCACCTGCCCGACCACCTCTACCCGTACAAGGTGCTGGTCAGCGAACTGCCGGCCCTGGGCGAGCGCCCGCCGCTGCGTTTTCTGATCGGCATCGACACCGAAACCTTCTGGCAGGCCCAGCACAGCCTGCTGGTGGCCATTGTCGGCCTGGCGGTGCTCGGCGTGCTGCTGGCTTCGGTGCTGGGTTACTGGGTGGCTCGCATCGGCCTGCGACCGCTACGGGCGCTGTCCAATGAAGTCCAGGCGTTGGCGCCGCCGCGTCTGGACGGTCGCTTGCAGACGCAGGACCTGGCACCGGAACTGGCGCAGTTCGCCGGTGCCTTCAATGCCGCGCTGGACCGGGTCAGCCAGGCCTATTCGCGGCTTGAAGCCTTCAACGCCGACGTTGCCCACGAGCTGCGCTCGCCGCTGACCAACCTGATCGGCCAGACCCAGGTCGCCCTCACCCGCGGGCGCAGTGCGGAGCATTACTTCGAAGTGCTGCAATCGAACCTGGAAGAGCTGGAGCGCCTGCGCAGCATCATCAACGACATGCTGTTCCTCGCCAGCGCCGACCAGGGCAGCAAGGCCACCGCCCTGACCCAGGCCTCGCTGGCCGAGGAAGTGGCCACCACCCTCGATTACCTCGACTACATCCTCGAAGATGCTCAGGTCAGCGTCACCGTCAGCGGCGACGCCTATGCGCCCATCGAAAAGGCCCAGCTGCGCCGGGCGTTGATCAACTTGCTGAACAACGCCGTGCAGCACACGGCGCCGCACCAGGCCATTCATGTTCATATCGAGGCAAGCCCTGAACAGGTCAGCATCGCCGTGAGCAACCCCGGGCCGGCCATCGATGATGCGCACCTGCCGCTGCTGTTCGAGCGGTTCTATCGGGTGGATGCGGCGCGCAGCAACAGTGGCGGCGGCAACCACGGGTTGGGGTTGGCAATCGTCAAGGCGATCGCGTTGATGCATGGCGGGGAGGTTTTCGTGCGTAGCGCTGCCGGTGCCAACACCTTTGGCATTCGCTTGCCAAGTGGTCAAGGACGCGGGTTTCCGGCCAAAGTCTAATTGCTTGAGTAGCGATAATTACTTTTTGCGCAACAGTGCTTATCGCCAAAGACGCTGTTTCCAAGGCATTGAACGGACTAACTTTACCCCCGTCCTCATAGCACTTGCACCGCAAGAAGGTAGTTTTAAACATGTCCAACAGTATGGGTATTGCCAGCGTTTTCGTTCTGTCGTCCCTGTTGTTGTCGCCCCTGGCCATGGCCGAAGAATCCCCGGCTTTCGTTGCTCGCACTGCAGAACTTGCCGCTGTTCACCAAGACGCCCGCGAAGCCGTTGCAAACAAGGCCGACGTCGGCAAAGACGCAGAACAGACAGCCTCAAAAATTTCCAGCGACGCCAATGCCGACAGCTGATCGCGGGTCGTACCCGCTCCCGTTTTCCCTTGGCTACGCCATGGGCACCGTCGGTGCCGATATGTTAGCCTTTTGAAGCCGCTGCCGATCAGCGGCTTTTTTTATGTGCGCCAACTCTCAGCCCCCGCCGTAACGTACCCCTATAACAAGACGCACATTCAAAAATAAAAACTGCCCCACCGCCAGACCAAAGGAGCTAGTACCGGTGCCTTCCGCGTTTCGTTTTACCCCGCTGTTCATTGCGTTGACTGCAACGATCCCCGTCGCCGCCCAGGCAGATGAAGACAAGGCTGATGGCTTCATCGAAGGTTCGTCCTTCAACCTGCATTTTCGTAACGCCTACTTCAACCGCGACAATCACAACGCCGGGGTGCGCGACACCCGCGAGTGGGGCCAGGGCGCGGTAGCGCGTTTCGAGTCCGGTTACACCCCGGGCGTGGTCGGCTTCGGCCTCGACGCCCATGCCATGCTGGGCCTGAAGCTCGACGGCGGTGGCGGCCATGCCGGTACCAGCATCCTGCCCGAGCACATCAAGGACAACGGTGAACTGGGCGCTGCCCCGCACTCGTTCTCCACCGCCGGTGCAGCCGTCAAGCTCAAGGCGTTCGACACCGAGTTGAAAGCCGGTGACCTGTTCATCACCAACCCGGTGATCGCCGGCGGCGAGACCCGCATGCTGCCGCAGACCTTCCGCGGCGTGAGCCTGACCAACCACAGCGTCGACGGCCTGCTGCTCGAAGGCGGCCAGGTCAGCTTCACCCACCCGTACAACCAGAGCGGCCACCGTCGCATCGACACCTACTACGGCTCCCTGGACGAACACGACAAAAGCAAGCACCTGAACTGGGCGGGCGCGTCGTGGAGCGGTACCGAGAACATCACCACCAACCTGTACGCGGCCGAGCTGAAGGACATCTGGAACCAGTACTACGCCGACTTCGACTACACCTACGTAGTCAACGACCTGGTCAGCCTCAACCCAGGCGTGCATTTCTATCACACCCAGGACACCGGCCAGGCGCTGCTGGGCAAGATCGACAACAACACCTACAGCCTGCACTTCACGGTCAACGCCGGTTACCACAGCGTCACTGCCGCCTACCAGCGGGTCAACGGCAACACGCCGTTCGACTACATCAACCTGGGCGACAGCGTGTACCTGGACAACTCGCGCATGTATTCGGACTTCAACGCCCCTAACGAGCGGTCGTGGAAGCTGCAATACGACTACAACTTCGCCGGTATCGGCATCCCGGGCCTGAGCACCTCGCTGTCGTACTCGCGCGGTGAGGCGGACCTGACCAAGGCCACCCAGGACACCAGCCACTACGACTACTACCGCGCCGATGGCAAGAACGCCATGCACTGGGAGCGGGACCTGGATGTGAAGTATGTGTTCCAGGAAGGCGACCTGAAGGATCTGGCGGTGCAGCTGCGCTACGCCACCCACCGTGGCAGCCAGGGCTATGCCTCGATCGACAGCAACAGCGACAACGATGAAGTGCGGGTGATCGTCGATTACCCACTGAACATCTTCTGATCTGAAATCGCAGTCCTCTGTGGGAGCGGGCTTGCCCCGCGAAGCAGGCAACGCGTTGCATGGCACCGGCTCTGCCGGTGTTCGCGGGGCAAGCCCGCTCCCACAGTACAACTCACCGCCACACGATTCCGTCGGACAAATCTTGTTCGACAATCCGCGCTTCCCTAGAATGTCGACCGCCGCAAATGGCCCTGCCCCAGCAGTAGCGCGCATGCCCACTCGATCTTCGCGTTTCGCACTCTACAGGTCGCACCCCGAGCTGATCCTCAACCTGGGCAGTTGCCTCGCCGTGCTCGCCATCGTGACGATCGTCAGCTACTTGCTGGCCCGCGAACGCGACAGCGTCGAGCAGTCGGCGATTCGCTCGTCGAATAACCTCGTGCAGTTGATCGAAAGCGACATCCTGCGCAATGTCGAACTCTACGACCAGTCGTTGAAGGGCCTGATCTGGGCTGTCAGCCGCAAGGACCTGCAGGAGATCTCCAGCCCCTTGCGCCAGCGTCTGCTATTCAATGAAGCCTTCGTCGACCGCAAGCGCGGCGATGTACTGTGGCTGGACAAGCAAGGCGATGTGGTCGGTGATTCCAACAACGCCGTGCCACGCAAGGCCAACCTGGCCGGCACCCGGGTGTTCCAGGCACACGTGCAGGATCCGAACCTTGGCCTGCTGGTAGGGCCGCCCTTCAAGGACCATTTGGGCGCAATGGGCTGGTGTATCAGCTTCAGCCGCCGTATCAATGGGCCGCAGGGCGAATTTGCCGGGCTCGCCATCGGCGCCCTGCGCCTTTCCTATTTCAGCGAGCTGTTCCGCCGCCTGGATATCGGCGAAGAGAGCAGCATCAACCTGTTCAATGTCGACGGACTCCTGCTCGCCCGCGAGCCTTCGCGGCCACTCGATCCGGATGTTAGTGCGAACTACCGGGATCGGCCGAATTTCAAGCGCATTCTCAGCGAGCACAGTGGCAGCTTCACCGCCCGTTCCGGCAGCACCCGTTCCGCCCGCATCTACACCTTCGCCAGGGTCGCCGACCTGCCGCTGATCGTGCTGGTGGTGCACTCTGCGGACGAGGTGTTCCAGTCATGGCGGCGTACTGCGATTCTGGTCAGCGTCGCGACCGGTGGGTTGTGTATCGGCATTCTCTGGCTGACCTTGCTGCTGGGGCGCGAATTGCGCCGTCGCCACGAGGCTGAACGAGGCCTGGCGACCCTTGCCGCCACGGACAGCCTGACCGGGCTGGCCAACCGTCGCCGGCTGGATCAAGTGCTGCGCCAGGAATGGTCACGTGCCTTGCGCAACCGCAAACCGTTGGCAGTGCTGATGGTGGATATCGATCATTTCAAGGCATTCAACCAGCGTCACGGCCACGCTGGTGGTGACCACGCGTTACGCGAGGTGGCCAACACGCTGCAACAGAGCATCCGCCGCCCTGCTGACCTGGCGGCACGCTATGGCGGAGAGGAATTCCAGGTAGTCTTGCCCGAAACCACACTGAATGGCGCATTGCTGCTGGCTGAAAGCATCCGCGCGCGCGTGGAAGGGTTGGCGCCATTCGGCGACGATACGCGCTCGGTCACCGTCAGCATCGGGGTTAGTGTCTTCACCCCAGGCACCCAGCAGGACCTGGCGCAGGTGCTGGGTGCTGCGGATGAAGCCCTCTACCGGGCCAAGGCCAATGGCCGTAACCGGGTAGAGGGGCCACTCGATTAGGAGCGTGCGCGGGCCGCATTGCGCAGCGCCTTCACCTGGTCATGGTTGCGCTGTACGCCCTGCAGTTGCTTTTCAACCAACGCGTAGCTCTGATCGCTGGCCTGGCGGCCCAGCTTGACCAGTTTCTCACGGGCTTCCTTGTAGGCCTTGAGGGCATGGTCTTCGCCGCGCTCGACTTCATTGAGCACCGCTTCCTCATCCTTGCCGGTGACCAACGACTTGAGATTGACCCAGCCGCGGTGCAGATCACCGCTGATGCTGGTGGAGGTTTCCGGGTCACCGCCCAGGCGGCGCACTTCACTCTGCAGCTCGGCTGCGGCATTGGCGCATTCACCGGCACGCTGGACGAAGAACGCCTTGAGTTCCGGGTTCTTCACATCATCGGCCGAGGCCTTGAAGCCCTTTTCGCCATCCTTGCTGTACTCGACCAGGTCGTTGAGCACGTCGATCACGTCTTTGTTGGGGTTGCTCATGGCACAAACTCCTTGGCAGGTGATAGTCCCCTTTACCAGAGCAGCCTTCATGCCAAGCCAAGCAATAGAATTAAATCCTTTTAAATCAGTGAGTTACAAAATAGCCCAGCGAAGAGCGAAACGGCGTTATGCATGATTGCCGCTTGGGTAGTCGTGCAGATTGCAGTATGGTCGCCGCTCATTCACTGCCAGGCTTCATCGATGAAACCGGAAATGCTTGAACTGCTGGTTACCCGCAGCATGCCTTTTGGCAAATACCAGGGACGGATCATTGCCGACCTGCCAGGGGACTACCTGGCCTGGTTCGCACGCAAAGGGTTTCCGGCGGGGGAGCTGGGTGGGTTACTGGCGTTGATGCACGAGATCGACCATAACGGCCTGGGCGATCTGCTGGTGCCGTTGCGGCAGAAGCATCGGCGCTAGCCTGTCATGGCCCTTCGCGGCTAAAGCCGCTCCTACAGGTATAACGCTAATCCCTGTAGGAGCGGCTTCAGCCGCGATAAGGCCGGCAATGCCAACAGAAGGCTCTAGCCTTCCACCGGCGCAACAGCCAACTCCACCTGCTCGCTCTTCTTGATCACTGCATACACCACGGCAGTCACCAGGCTCCCCGCCACAATCGCCAGCAGATACAACAATGCATGGTTGATCGCATTGGGGATCAGCAACACGAACAGCCCGCCATGCGGCGCCATCAGCTTGCAACCGAAGTACATCGACAGCGCGCCGGTCAATGCACCACCGGCAATGCTCGCCGGGATCACCCGCAACGGGTCCTTGGCCGCGAACGGAATCGCCCCTTCGGAGATGAAGCACAGCCCCAGCGCCAACGCCGCTTTGCCCGCCTCGCGCTCGCTCTGGGCGAACTTGCGCCGGGCGAGGAAGGTGGCGATGCCCAGGCCGATCGGCGGGACCATGCCGGCGGCCATGGTCGCCGCCATCGGCGCATAGCTCGAAGAGGCCAGCAGCCCCACCGAGAAGGCATAGGCGGCCTTGTTGATCGGCCCGCCGAGGTCCACGCACATCATCCCACCCAACAGCAACCCAAGCAGGATGGCGTTGGTGGTGCCCATGCTGTCGAGGAAATGCGTCAAGCCTTCGAGCATCGCCGCCACCGGCTGGCCGACCACATAGATCATCACCAGGCCAGTGAACAGGCTGGCCAGCAGCGGGATGATCAGGATCGGCTTGAGTGCCTCCAGGCTGCTCGGCAGGCGCGCCCAGCGGGCGATGGCCTTGGCGCTGTAGCCGGCGAGAAAACCGGCGACGATGCCGCCAATGAAACCGGCACCCAAGGTGCTGGCCAGCAGCCCGCCGATCATGCCCGGGGCAAGGCCCGGGCGGTCGGCGATGGACCAGGCGATGTATCCGGCCAGCAGCGGCACCATCAACTTGAACGCCGCCTCGCCACCGATCTGCATCAACGCGGCCGGCAGGGTGCCTGGCTGCTTGTAGGCCTCGATGCCGAACACGAACGACAGGGCAATCAGCAAGCCACCCGCCACCACCATCGGCAGCATGAACGAGACACCGGTGAGCAAGTGCTTGTAGACGCCGGTTTTCTCGCCCTTGGCCGGTGCCGCTGACGCCGCATCCCCGACATTTTCAACCTTGGCTTCGACCAGGGCCTTTTCCAGGGTCGCATGGGCCTGCTTCAGCGCGATACCGGTGCCGCAACGGTAGATGCGCTTGCCCGCAAAGCGTGCCGTCGGTACCTCGATGTCCGCCGCCAGCAGCACCACATCAGCCTCCGCGATGGCCTGGGCCGACAGCGGGTTGCGCGCACCGACCGAGCCCTGGGTCTCGACAGTGAGCTGGTAACCGCGTTGTTGCGCCGCCTGTTGCAAGGCTTCGGCAGCCATGAAGGTATGTGCCACACCGGTCGGGCAGGCGGTCACCGCGACAATCCGTACAGCCGCTGAAGGGGCGACGCTAACCGCTTGCGCGGACAGCACCTCGGCCTTGCCTGCCGCCTCCTCGAGAAAGCCCTCGCGGTCGGCCAGGGCCTGGGCCGGGGTACTCTGGTACACGCGCTTGCCGGTGAAACGCGCAAGCTCAACCGGGCCGGTACTGACCACCAGCACCCAATCGGCCTCGGCGATCTGCGCAGGCGTCAGTTGGCGTTCAGGATGTTCGGCATCCTGCACTTCGACACTGGTGCTCCAGCCGCGACGCTGGGCGGCAGCCGCCAGCAGGCGGGCACTGAGTACGCTGGACACCTGCCCGTTGGGGCAGGCGGTGACGATGGCGATGTTCATCGGCAACCCTCTTGTTGTTCTGTCAGTTGCACGGCGGCTTCAAGGTGCACCAGCTGCTCGCGGTCGCAGATGCCGAAGCCGACCTGGGTCACGGCCTGTGCGGCGATGGCAGTGGCGCGGCGCAGGGTCTGCTGCGGGCTTTCCGCCGCCAGCAGGCCATGGACCATGCCCGCGACCAGCGAATCTCCCGCGCCCACGGTACTGGCTACCCGCACCTGCGGCGGCCGCGCCTGCAGCGCTTGGCCAGCGGCGAACCAGCTCACGCCCTGCTCGCCCGCCGACACCACCACATGCTCCACCCCACGCGCCAGCAGTTGCTGGGCCGCGGCACGTTGCTCGGCGGTGGTTTGCACGGCCAGGCCGAGCACTTCGCCCAACTCTTCGGTATTGGGTTTGACCAGCCAGGGGGCAGTCTGCAGGCCAGCACGCAACGCCTCGCCACTGCTGTCGAGCGCCACCTTGAGCCCTTGCTGGCGCAGCTGTTCAAGCAGTTGGACGAACCACTCGGGGCTGATCCCGCGCGGCAGGCTGCCCGCGACCACCACCGCGTCGTGCCCGGGCGCTACCTGCTGCAAGCGGCTCAGCAGCTCGGCGCGGTCGGCATCGTCGACCTCCGGCCCCTGGCCGTTGATGTCGGTTACCCGGCCATCGGCCTCGACCAGCTTGAGGTTACTGCGGGTTTCACCGGCCACTCGCACGAAGCAGTCGGCAAACCCGCGCCGGGCGATCAGCGCTTCGAACGGTTGCAGGTTGTCGCGGCCCAGAAAGCCCCCCACGGTGACGCTGTGGCCCAGATCAGCCAGCACCTGGGCCACGTTCAGGCCTTTGCCTGCAGCGTGGCTTTGCTGGGCCTGAGCACGGTTGACGTGGCCTGGGCGCAAGGCGTCGAGGCTGACGGTGATGTCCAGCGCCGGGTTCAGGGTCAGGGTGAGAATCTTGGCCATCAATAACGCTCCACCAGCGCGCGAACCGCCGCGGCGCTGTCCTGTTGCAAGGCCTCGCGCGCCAGGGCGCGGGCCGTTTGGTGATCAGCCTGGCGCACCAGGGCTTTGACTTCGGCAATGCTGCGGGCAGCCACGCTCAGCTCGTCGACATCCAGGCCCAGCAGCACGGCAACCGCTTGCGGGTCGGCAGCCAGTTCACCGCATACACCTACCCACTTGCCCTCGGCGTGGGCGGCGCGCACGGTCATGTCGATCAGGCTCAGCACCGCCGGGTGCAGGCCGTCTGCCTGGGCAGAAAGGCTCGGATGGCCACGGTCGATGGCCAGGGTGTACTGGGTCAGGTCGTTGGTACCGATACTGAAAAAGTCCACTTCACGGGCCAGCTGTGGCGCCAGCAAGGCGGCGGAGGGCACCTCGACCATGATCCCGACCTGCAGGTCGGCGACCGGGATTTCCAGGCGCAGACGCTCGACCATCGCACGCGCTTCGCGCCATTCGTGGACCTGCCCGACCATGGGGAACATGATGCGCAAGGGGCGCTGATCGGCGGCGCGCAGCAAAGCGCGCAACTGGTCTTCCATGATCTGCGGGCGTTGCAGGGTCAGGCGCACGCCGCGCACGCCGAGGAACGGGTTTTCCTCGGCATCGATCGGCCAGTACGGCAATGGCTTGTCGCCGCCCACATCGAGCGTGCGCACGACCAGTGGCCGGCCGCCGAGGCCATCGAGCACGCGGCGGTACTCGGCTTCCTGGATAGCCACGTCGGGTGCCTGCGAGTGGGCCATGAAGATCAGCTCGGTACGCAGCAGGCCAACGCCTTCGGCGCCTTGGTCCACCACCTTGTCGATGCCACTGCTCTCGCCGATATTGGCGAACACTTCGACGGCATGACCATCACGGGTTACCGCCGGCTCATGGCGTTGGGCCCACGCGGCTTGCAGCCGTTGTTCGCGCAGGTCACGCTCGGCCAGGGCGCGCTGCAGCTGGTCGGCCGGCGGTGCGATGCTGACCCTGCCACGCTGGCCGTCGAGCAACAGCGGGGTGCCGGAAGCGAGCAGCAGGATCGCCGGGCCCGCGCCGACTACCGCCGGGATACCCAGGGCACGGGCCACGATCGCGCTGTGCGCGGTGGCGCCGCCGTAGGCGGTAACGATGCCGGCGACACGGGCCGGGTCCAGGCGGGCGACATCGGAGGGTCCTACCTCGCTCATCACCAGTACGTAGGGTTGTTCCGGTTCGGCCTGAGCCTGCACGCCGCACAACTGCGCCAGCACACGGCGGCCGATGTCGCGCAGGTCGGCAGCGCGCTCGGCCAACAGCGCATCGTGCAGCGCTTCCTGCTGGCGCGCCGCCGCTTCGATCACCGCCATCCAGGCGGCGGCCGCGCTCTCGCCCTGCGCCAGGCGGGCGTCGACATCGTCGCTCAGGGCCGGGTCGGCGAGCATTTCCTGGTGGGTGACGAATATCTCGCCAATCGACTTGTCGCTGCGCTGCACCAGCGTCTGCAATTCTCCGTTCACGGCATCCAGTGCATCGCGGAGTTTCAAACGCTCCTGAGCGGGCGACTCGCCACGCAGTGGGTAGTCGATATCGCGTTCAACGCAGACATGCGCCGGCCCGCTGGCAATACCGGGTGATGCACTGACGCCCTGGACCCAGCTGCCGGCAGCAGGCGCCTGAAGCGGTGCGGCCGCACTGGCAACGACTGCGCTGGCGCTTGGCACCAGCGGCTCAACCGCTTCGCCCAGGCCTTGCTCGATCGCTGCCAGCAGCACTGGCAAGGCATCGGCGGCTATCGACGATTCAGCGGTCAACTCAAGTTCCTGACCACGGCGGGCGCCGAGGCTGAGCAGTTTGCTCAGGCTCTTGACCGACACCGCCGGCTGCGCGCTGTCGAGCACGCGCAGACGGATATCGCCCTCAAAGCCCTTGGCCAGTTGCGCCAACACCTTCGCCGGGCGAGCGTGCAGCCCATGCGGGTTGGCCAGCACGATCCGCGCACTCGGCCAGTCAGCCGGTGCCTCGCCGCCCAGTACCTCCAGTACGGCGCGGCTGCTGGTGGCCTGGTAGAGGGTTTGCCCACGGCCTTCGATCAGCACTTCGCACAGGCGTTCAAGCAGCGCCTGATGGGCCGCGCCGAGGCTGGCCAGGCAGAACAGGCCATTGAGCGGCTGGTCACGATAACGCAGGGGCTGCTGCGGAGTGATGAAGGCAAGGCCCGGTTGACGCACCTGGCGCTCGCTGTGCAGCCACCACAAGCCCTCACCCAACGGCAGGGGGGCGGCCTGTTGCAGCACCGCAGCGAAGCCGCTGTCGACACAACCGGCGCGCTGCAGCAGACGCGCACCGCGCCAGGCCAGCTCGTCGAAATCTTCAGCCGGCAGGTTCAGGCCGACCAGCTGCGCATCCAGCGCCAGTTCCTGCGGCGCACCTTGCAGCAGCTTGAGCAACGCCTCGGCAGAGCTGGCCCGGCGCAACGCCTCGGCCAGGTCGGTTTCGCCGAGGGCACGGGTCAGCAGTTGCAGCAGGCGCAGATGTTCGTCGGAACGGGCGGCAATGCCGATGGCCAGGTAGACGATCTGGCCATCCCCCCAGTCGACACCTTCAGGGAACTGCAGCAGGCGCACGCCGGTGGCGAACACCAGCTCTCGCGTTTGCGGGGTGCCGTGGGGGATGGCGATGCCTTGGCCAAGAAACGTCGAGCCTTGCGCTTCGCGCGCCTGCAGGCCGTCGAGATAGCCTTCGGCAACCAGGCCGTCGGCAACCAGCTGCTCCGCCAGCAGGCGCAGCGCCGCTGACTTATCGGCGGCCTTCTGGCCCATGGCTATCTGCTCTTTGACGAGCTCGAGCATGACCTTCTCCTTTTGCAGCCCCGGCTTGGTTTGGCTGCCGGGTACTGAGGTATTGTTGTGATATTCACGGAATCAGCCAGTTCGACAGCCTTGCGAGGCCGACCGTCGAGGCAGAAAAATCAATAGCTGAAACGTTTAATCTGACCAAGCGGCCACGTTACTCGATAATCTTCAAGGGAAAAAGCCCCATCCTGTCGGACAATTGCGACAATGGTCGTCTGCGCGTGGCGGCCAACCCGGGTCAAACTACCCGGTCCTGGTCCGTAGCCAGTCCCGGTAATAACAAGGAAAATTCGGTGAAACTCAGCGATATCGCCCGTCTGGCCGGTGTGTCAGTGACCACTGCCAGTTATGTCATCAATGGCAAGGCCGAACAGCAGCGCATCAGCAACAGCACTGTCGAGCGGGTGCGTGCGGTGGTCGAGGCCCATGGCTTCACGCCCAACCCGCAAGCAGCCGGCCTGCGCAGCCGCCACACCCGTACCTTGGGCTTCATTCTCCCGGATCTGGAGAACCCCAGCTATGCCCGCATCGCCAAACAGCTGGAACAAGGCGCCCGCGCCCGTGGCTACCAGCTGCTGATCGCCAGCAGCGACGACCAGCCCGACAGTGAGCGCCAGCTGCAGCAGCTGTTCCGCGCCAGGCGTTGCGATGCCCTGTTCGTCGCCAGCTGCCTGCCGCCAGCGGACGACAGCTACCGTGAGCTGCAGGACAAAGGCCTGCCCGTGATCGCCATCGACCGGCGCCTGGACCCGGCGCACTTCTGCTCGGTGATCAGCGACGACCGCGATGCCAGCCGCCAACTGGCCGACAGCCTGCTGGCCACCGCGCCGAAAAGCATTGCACTGATCGGTGCCCGCCCGGAGCTGTCGGTCAGCCAGGCCCGCGCCGGTGGTTTCGACGAAGCCATGCAAGGTTTCGGTGGCGTGATCCGCCGCTATCAGGGCGAGAGCTTCAGCCGTGAATGCGGACAACGCCTGATGCAGCAGCTGATCGACGAGCAAGGTGGCCTTCCGGACGCCCTGGTGACGACTTCTTATGTGCTGCTGCAAGGGGTGTTCGACACCTTGCAGACGCGCCCGGCCGATTCGCGCCAGCTGCACCTGGGCACTTTCGGTGACAACCAGTTGCTCGACTTCCTGCCACTGCCGGTCAACGCCATGGCCCAGCAGCACGGCCTGATCGCCGCCACCGCACTGGAGCTGGCCCTGGCCGCCATCGAGCAAAAGCGCTACGAGCCAGGCGTGCACGCCATTGGCCGAACCTTCAAGCAACGCATCAGCGCGGCCTGACCATGCGCCTGATCGACACCCACACCCACCTGGACTTCCCCGACTTCGACGCGGACCGCTCCCGCCTGCTGGCCAACGCGGCGGCGCGCGGGGTGGAGCGCATGGTGGTGCTTGGGGTGTACCAGGCGAATTTCCAGCGAGTGTGGGACCTGGCCTGCGCCGAAGACGGAGTACATGCGGCCCTGGGGCTGCACCCGGTCTACCTTGAGCAGCACCGGCCGGAGGACCTGACGCAACTGCGCGAATGGCTGCAGCGCCTGCATGGCGACCCACGGCTGTGCGCGGTTGGCGAGTTCGGCCTGGACTACTACCTCGAAGCGCTGGACAAGCAACGCCAACAGGCGCTGTTCGAAGCCCAGCTGCAGATGGCCTGTGACTTCGCACTGCCTGCCCTGCTGCATGTGCGCCGCAGCCATGCCCAGGTGATTGCCACGCTCAAGCGCTACAAGCCGGCGCGTGCAGGGGTGATCCATGCCTTTGCCGGCAGTTACGAAGAGGCGCGCGAGTACATCAGGCTGGGCTTCCGGCTTGGCCTGGGCGGTGCAGCGACCTGGCCGCAAGCGTTGCGCCTGCACAGGACCCTGCCGCGCCTGCCGCTGGATAGCATCGTGCTGGAGACCGATTCGCCCGACATGGCCCCGGCGATGTTTGCCGGCCAGCGCAACAGCCCGGAGCATCTGCCCGAGATTGCCGAAGCGCTGGCCGAGCTGATGGGCCTCGAGGCTGAAGTACTGGCTGAGGCCAGCAGCCGGAATGCCTGTGAGCTTTTTGGCTGGTAGTGCCGGCCCTTTCGCGGGTAAAGAGTACAAAAGGCCGGCGTTAGACCCTGAACGCCCCGATCAGGCGCTTCAACTCCACCACCTGCGACGAAAGCACCCGGCTGGCATCCTCGGCCTGGCAAGCACCTTGGGTGGTATCCTGCGCCGCCCGGTTGATCGCGACGATGTTGCGGTCGATGTCATGGGCCACCGCCGTCTGCTGCTCCACCGCTGCGGCTATCTGCTGGTTCTGCTCGACGATACCCCCCACTGCCCCGAGGATGTTGCCCAGCGCCTGCTGCACCTGACGCGCTTCATCGACAGTGCCCGCCGCCATCTGATGGCTGCTGCCCATCGCCCGTACCGCCTGTTCCACGCCGTCGCGCAGGCGCTGGATCATCTGCGCGATCTGCGCGGTGGAGTCCTGGGTACGCCGGGCCAGGGTGCGTACTTCATCGGCCACCACGGCAAATCCCCGCCCCTGCTCACCGGCCCGCGCCGCTTCGATGGCGGCGTTCAACGCCAGCAGGTTGGTCTGCTCGGCAATGCTGCGAATCACCTCCAGCACCTGGCCAATGGCCTGGCTGTCATCGGCCAGCCGATTGATAGCCAGCACGGTCTGGTCGATTTCCTCGGCGAGGCGTCCGATGCTCTGCTGCTGGCTGGCCACCAAGGTACGGCCGCTGACGCTTTCCAGGTTGACCTGCTGCGCGCCGTTGGCCGCCAGCGCGGCACTGCGCGCCACCTCCTGCGCGGTGGCGCTCATCTGGTTCATCGCCGTGGCCACCTGCTCGATCTGTTCACGCTGGCCACTGACCGCCTGATTGCTCCGCGCCGACACCGCCAGCACCTGCCCGGCCTGCTCTTCGACCGCCACCACAGTGCGCCCGACCTGATCGATCAGGCTGCGGATACGCCGCACGGTCTCGCTGAAACCCTGGCCCAGTTCACCCAGTTCATCACGGCTGTGCGCCTGGAAGCTGACCGTCATGTCGCCTGCCGCCACTTTGTCCATGGCGCCTCCCAAGCGGCGCAAGGTTGCCCGGGTCGAGACATAGAAGCCGCCGTACAGATACAGGATCAACACGAAGACACCGGCCAGGACCGCACCCAGGGCAAGCATGCGCAAGCGTTGCTCGGCCAAGCGTTGCTCAAGCTGCGCCTGCAGATGCCCGAGTACGGCGTCGTTCAGGCGATACGTTTGTGTCATCAGTTCGCTGACCTGCTGATAGAACCCCGGCCATGGGGCATCGAGGGTCTGCGCCACGACCACTTGGTCTTCGAACAACGACGCGGCCTGCTTGAGCGTCGCCTGGCTGGCTTGCGCTGCGACCTTCAAAGCGGCTGTGGCGCCGGGGTCCGTGGCCAGGGCGTCCTCCAGGCGCAGGGCATAATCTGCCGCAAGACGCTCCAGGCGTTGCAGCACGTCTTCGAAACGGGCGCTGCCCGAGGAGTCGATAAAACCCCTTCCCAGCGCAATGGAGCCTAAGGCCCTGCCCTCTCCCAGCGTCTGGGTAACCTGCGCCGTGGCAACCCCGAGCAGTTCGCTCAACTGGCGTACCGAAGCCTGGCGGTCCTGGCTCAAGCCAGCCTGGCTGGCCACCTGCTTGCCCAGCAGCTGGCCCTGGGCCTGCAGCTTGTCGAACAGGGCGGCCTTGCTTTGCAACGAAGACTCCGACCGGGCGGCGACAAATGCCGCAGTCAACTCCTCGAGCTTGCCTGGCGGCACCGCCTCATCGCCTTGCAGCCTGTGCAGCTGTGCCTGGAGCTGGTCCTGCAACGCTGCGATCTGCGTTTCTACATCCCCGGCCTGGCCCGACTGGCCGAGCCCGGCATTGATCTGCAACAGGTTGCCCAGCGCTTCCAGGTCGGCGCGCAGGGTCAGGCTGTCCCCCAGCGGGGCAATGCCCTGCAACTCGACTCGGGTGGCATGGAACTGCTGGTAGGCATCGCGCACCAGATAAAAACTGGTGGCCAGCATGGGCAGGAAGAACAGGACGCTGATGAGGCTGAACTTCTGGCCGAAGCTCAGCCGATTCATCAATGCGATGGCCGGGTAGAGCAGACGCTTCACGGGGCACCTCCATGGATTCTTGTTGTTCTGCAGAGATAGCACTCGGCCACCTGTATAACGCAGATCGAATCGGAGGTTTGTAACTTAAGGTTAATCGCTGCCTGCCGAGGTACTCAGACCAGGACTGTCCACAGGGCAAACCCTGCATACCACAACACCGCGCAGCGCAGCAGCAACGCCCACAGGCTGTCCAGCCGCCCAAGGCCGCGTTGTGGGTCCTGTTCCTTGGGGATGTCGTCGGGAACGTCATCGGCGATGCGCCCGACCCTGGCCACCAGGTGCCCGGCGCTGATGTGCCAGTTGAGCAACTCGTGCAGCATCACCCGCATCACCGCAACAAAGTTGCCGACCAGCGCGAAGCTCAGGGTCAGCACGCGCACCGGCAGCCAGTCCATGATGTGCCGCAACTGTTCGGCACGGGCCTTGAGCGCAGGCTGGCGGCTATGCTCGCCCGTCAACGCCAGCAGGCGGTAGGCCAGGGCCGCGCCTGGGCCAAGCACGAAGTACCAGAAGATCACCGCGAAAAAGCTCTGGTAGGCCTGCCACAACAGGTAACCCTGCACACGGACCAGCAAGCTGTGCGGCTCGTCGGCCGCCAGGCCCAGGTCACGTTCGGCCACATGCAGCGCGGCCTGGTCGTCGCCACGCCTCCAGGCATCGCGAAACGGCCCCAGGGAACGCTTGGCATCGCCGCGCCCCAGGCTGTAGATCAGCACCAGCAGATGCACTGGCAAAGCCAGAAAACCGTAGGCCACCGGGTCCAGCACGTGCAGCAACAGCACCAGCAGCGCCACCGGTGCCAGCACCAGGACCGCCAGCGTCCACCCGGGATGCACCTTGCCGCTGCGCTCCAGGCGCACCAGCTCGCCCAGGAAGAAACCGTCCCGTTGTACCTGATGGCGCAGGGCAGAAAACTTCTCTACCCACAGCGCCAGTAACAGCACCAGAAAACTCATGCGTCGTCCTCGTTGTTCTTCAACGCCTTGCGGTAACGCGCCCAGTCGAACGCCGGGCCGGGGTCGGTCTTGCGCACCGGAGCGATGTCACAGTGGCCCTGGATACGCTCAAGGTCGATCACCGGCCAGGCGGCCTGGATCTGCCGGGTCAGGTGCCTCAACACCGCGTATTGGGCATCTGTATAGGGCAGGTCGTCGGTACCTTCCAGCTCGATACCGATGGAAAAGTCGTTGCAGCCCTCACGCCCGTCGAAACTCGATACACCGGCATGCCAGGCACGGTCGAGCAGCGACACGAACTGAGTCACCGCACCATCGCGTTCGACGAACAGGTGCGCCGACACCGTCAGGTGGCTGATGCTGGCAAAGTAAGGGTGTTCGTCAGGGTCCAGGCGGTTCTGGAAGAATTGCTGCACCTTGCCGGTACCGAAGCAGGCTGGCGGCAGGCTGATGTTGTGGATCACCAGCAGGGAAATCGCTTCACCCTGCGGGCGGGCGTTGAAGTTCGGCGAAGGGCAGTGAGTGATTCCGTTTCCGTGGAACCAGCCAGTGGCACGGTCCAATTGCATGGGGGCAGATCCTGAAAACACCGGTACAGAGCTGCAGTATGCCCTGCGCACGGGCCGCAGTGCATGTGAATGATTGTAATGCCGTCGGCTCAATTCAGCTGTTGCTGACGCAGGCCTTCGAGCACGGTTTCCAGGGCCCGCTCGAACAGCAGGCCATCATCCAGCAACCGCGCCTCGCCTCGGCGCAAGGCCTGCGCCAGGCCGACCGTGCTCCATTCGCGCACCTTCATCCCGGTGCGGTTGGCGAAGACCAGCCGGTCGCTGCTGTCGATGCGCGCCACCAGCTTGCAGCGCAGCGGCTCTTCGTCATCGAGCATTTCCACCCAGGTACCGATCCGCAGGCGCTGCACCAGGCGCAGCTCTGGCGCTTGCTCATCGCGTTGAAGCAGCGGTGCGCAGACGGACTCCTCGGCGATGGCCAGCACGATGTCCTCGGCCACCAGCACTTCAGCCAGTTCACCACTGCCGGCTGGCTGGTCGGCCCCCGCGCAGGCACGCAAGTGCAGTTGCTCCAGTTGCAGGAAGAACTCGCGGGTGGCAGCCGAGTCCAGCGCCACGCTGGCCAGGCCGTCACGCAGGGCCTTGAGCAGGCCAGGCACTTGTTGCAACAACACCTGCGGCTGTTGATGCGGGGCAATGCTGGCCAGCAAGGTATCCATGGTCCGCAGCCCCTGCTGCCAGGCTGGGGACGCTTCGCCCTGCTTGAGCCAGGCCATCAGCAGGACCTGGCTCCAGGCGTGCACCAGCATGTGCACCACCCCCTGCGGCAGGGTGCGCCCGCGCAGACGCTGGTTGAGCGCTTGCTGCACGTGCTGACGCGCTTGCAAGGCACGGGCGCGTCCTTCTTCAGCATCGCGTGTGCGCTGCTCAAGGAGCTCGTTGCGCCGGCGCTCGTCCTGGCTGAAGGCGAGGAAATCATGGAGTAGCTCGGCGAACAGCGTGGTGTCTTCAGTGAAATCGTTGAGCAAGCGCTGGACGATGCGCTCCACGCGCAGATGCAAGCTGTCGCGCATGCCTTCGCTGCCGGTTTCCCAGCCGATCGCAGCAGCGGCGATTTCGTTGAGCAGGCGCCGCGCCGGGTGGCTGGCGCGGCTGAACAGGCTTTTGTCCAGCAGCGCTACCTTTAGCAGCGGAATATGCAAGCGAACGATCAGTGCGCGCAGGCTCTGCGGCAGGTTGTCGTCGGCAGCGATGCAGGCGAACAGCAGCCCGACCAGGTTGATCGTGTCCTCGTCAGCGCAGGCGATGCGCCGGCGGGTGCCACTGCGCACGCTGACCCGCAGCAGCAGCTGTTCAAGCTGCTGCTCCAGGTCGAAATCGTCATCGTCGGTCGTCGCCGGCACGTAGTGCTGCAGGTGCGAAAGCAGGCGCAGCAGGTCGGCCGTACTGATCGGCTGGGCGGCGGCGGCGGCTTGCAGGCGCGGAGCGACCCGGCCTCTGCAGGGTGCCAGCAGGCCCTCCAGCGACTGCATGAAGGCCTGCCCGGCACTGTCCGCGCCCATCGCATCGGCCTCGAGGTTGGCCGACACGCGTCGCGTACCCAGGCGGCGGTCCTCGGCGCGCCGCCGTGGTGCCGCTTGCAGCTCCGGCATCACGCCCGCAGCGGCCAGCAACTGGTTGGCTTGCGCATAAAGCACGTCGACGTCACGCAGCACATAACGCTCGAACAGCTTCAGGAGAATCAGCTTGACCCGCAGGCCCACACCCAGATTGCGCCCGGCATCGAGGAAGTAACCACACAACGCAGCAGGCCCGAACGGGTTCTGCTGTTCGTCGAAGCTGCGCGAGAGCAGGCATTGCAAACGCTGGCCCAATTGCTCGAGGGCGACGCCATCGCGCGACAGTACGCGGGCAACCATGCCATCGACGGCAGCGGTACGCTCCTTTTGCGCTTTGTTTTTCGCCCCCATCTGGCCCAGCGGGTCGAACTGGCCGATCCGCGCGAAGGTGTCGTAGAAGATGTCGAGAAAGCCGCGTTCGATGTGCTTGCGCTTCAGGCGCAGGTCGCGCATGGCCTCGAAGTAGAGGTTCTGGTCGAACCGGTCCAGCGCCCGATCGGCCATTTCGAACAGCATATCGTCGGCATTGTCGAACAGCGCCTGCAGGCCCTGACGCAATTGCAGCGCGGCCTTGTCACGCACCTGCAGGAGCAACACCGGAAGGCAAGGCAAAGGCGTGCGAGCGCCCCGATCGATGGCGGCCGAAAGGGGCACCACCTTGCCTTCTTTTTGCATCCCGGACTCCTTGCTGGGTGACGTAATCGATACGGCGAGAAATCGTCAAAGCTATGACGCCAAATGTTGGGCGCCATTATCGATAAAAATGCCGATAGCTGCCAGCACTCTTCGCCGGCCGATTAATGACCGCGGTTTCAGGCAAATGCTCACGCGGCCTGACCAAAGGTCACCTGCACGGCAGCTGTACACGGCGCCGCCCCCCTGCCCTATAATCGCCGGCACCTAGCTTGTGGAGCCGACCATGCCGAACCTACGCCTTGCCGACCTGACTGCCGAGATCGAAGCCAATGTGCGCCGCGCACTGCTCGAAGACATCGGCAGTGGCGACATTACCGCGCAGCTGATCCCGGCCGAGCGCCTGGCCAAGGCCACCATCATCACCCGCGAAGACTGCGTGATCGCCGGCACCGCCTGGGTCGATGCCGTGTTCCGTCAGCTCGACCCGCGCGTGGCGGTGCACTGGCAGGTTGCCGATGGCGAGCGCGCCACCGCCAATCAGCCGCTGTTCCACCTCGAGGGCCCGGCCCGTTCGCTGCTCAGCGGTGAGCGCAGCGCGCTGAACTTCCTGCAGCTGCTGTCGGGCGTGGCCACTCGCGCCCGCTTGCTTGCCGACCTGGTCGAAGGCACCCAGGTGCAGCTGCTCGACACCCGCAAGACCCTGCCGGGCCTGCGCCTGGCCCAGAAGTACGCGGTCACCTGCGGCGGTTGCCACAACCATCGCATCGGCCTGTACGACGCCTTCCTGATCAAGGAAAACCACATTGCCGCCAGCGGTGGCGTGGCCGAAGCCGTGGCCGCAGCGCACCGCATCGCCCCCGGCAAGCCGGTGGAAATCGAAGTGGAAAGCCTTGACGAACTGCGCCAGGCGCTGAGTGCGGGCGCGGACATCATCATGCTCGACGAGCTGACCCTGGACGAGATGCGCGAAGCTGTGCGTATCACCGCAGGCAAGGCCAAGCTGGAAGCCAGTGGCGGGGTCAACGAAACCACCTTGCGCGTGATTGCCGAGACCGGTGTCGACTACATCTCGATTGGCGCCATGACCAAGGATGTGAAGGCCGTGGATTTGTCGATGCGCCTGAGCCTGTAAGCGAATCGCAGGCTAAAAAAAACCGGCCAATCGGCCGGTTTTTCTTTGCCTGAATCAGAACGAGGCGTTGGCCAGGCCGTCCAGGTAACGCTCGACGTCCAGTGCCGCCATGCAGCCAGCGCCAGCCGAGGTGATGGCCTGACGGTAAACGTGGTCGGCCACGTCGCCCGCAGCGAACACACCTTCGACGTTGGTGGCGGTGGCGTTGCCTTCACGGCCGCCGTTGACCACCAGGTAGCCGTCCTTGAGGGTCAGCTGGCCTTCGAACAGCGAGGTGTTCGGGGTGTGGCCAATGGCGATGAACACGCCGTCGACCTTGATTTCGTCGCTGCTGCCGTCGTTGTTCTTCAGGCGCGCACCGGTCACGCCCATGTTGTCACCCAGCACTTCGTCCAGGGTGGCGTTAAGCTTGAGTTCGATCTTGCCTTCAGCGACACGGGCGTTGAGCTTGTCGACCAGGATCTTCTCGGCGCGGAAGGTTTCACGGCGGTGCACCAAGGTCACCTTGCTGGCGATGTTGGCCAGGTACAGTGCTTCTTCCACGGCCGTGTTGCCGCCGCCGACCACGGCGACCGGCTTGTTGCGGTAGAAGAAACCGTCGCAGGTGGCGCAGGCCGAAACGCCCTTGCCCATGAACGCTTCTTCCGATGGCAGGCCCAGGTAACGGGCGCTGGCGCCGGTGGCGATGATCAGCGCGTCGCAGGTGTACTGGCCGCTGTCACCCACCAGGGTGAACGGTTTTTTGGCCAGGTCGACGGCATTGATGTGGTCGAAGACGATCTCGGTCTCGAAACGCTCGGCATGTTCCTGCATGCGCTGCATCAGGGCCGGGCCGGTCAGGCCGTGGGGGTCGCCCGGCCAGTTGTCGACTTCGGTGGTGGTGGTCAGCTGGCCACCCGCCTGCATGCCGGTGATCAGCAGTGGCTTGAGGTTGGCGCGGGCGGCGTAGACCGCAGCGCTGTAACCGGCAGGGCCGGAACCGAGGATGATGACGCGCGAATGACGTACTTCAGACATGTCGAACTCCTGTCGAGCGGGCCACAAGGGCCGCCAGCTGGAAATTAAAAGGGACCCACGCAGCACTTGGGGAAGGCTACAACGCGCAGGCCCGGAAAGCGGAAAGTTGAGCGCACTGTAGCGAGGTGGCAGAGAGTAAGGAAATATCCATCGACAATCCACCTCATAGGCATCCTCTATCTGGCAATTTCGCCTGGGCCAACGCTGCTGGCACATTTGTTACAGCCGGTTTCTTCATGTGTGCCTGCCTTTCGTCGGCGCGGCAAACTCGGTAAGGTCAGCGCGTTTTCCCTTCTCTGCGGAGTGTTCCGATGCAAGCCCCTGTCCTCTCCGGCCCCCAGTACCTGCGCGAAGGCCTGAAACTGGTGCTCAGCCCCAACCTGCGAATGTTCGTGCTGTTGCCGCTGGCAATCAACCTGCTGTTGTTCGGTGGCCTGATCTACTTCGCTGGCCATGAATTCAGCCTGTGGCTCGACGCGCTGATGCCGACCCTGCCCAGCTGGCTGAGCTTTCTTTCCTACATTCTCTGGCCGCTGTTCGTCGCTTTGCTGGTGCTGATGGTGTTCTTTACCTTCACCCTGGTGGCCAACGTCATCGCCGCGCCGTTCAACGGCTTTCTTGCGGAAAAGGTTGAAGTAGTGGTGCGCGGCCAAGACCCGTTCCCGGCGTTCAGCTGGGGCGAGCTGGTGGCCATGGTGCCACGGACCTTCGGCCGCGAGATGCGCAAGCTGGGTTACTTCCTGCCGCGGGCCATCGGCCTGTTCATCCTGTCGCTGATCCCGGTTGTCAACGTGGTCGCCGCACCGCTGTGGCTGATCTTCGGGGTGTGGATGATGGCCATCCAGTACATCGACTACCCGGCGGACAACAACAAGATGAGCTGGCAGGACATGCTCGCCTGGCTGCGCCAGAAGCGCTGGCAGTCGCTGGGGTTTGGCGGGATTACCTACCTGGCGCTGATGGTGCCGCTGGTGAACGTGCTGATGATGCCCGCGGCGGTGGCGGGGGCAACGCTGTTCTGGGTGCGCGAGCGCAACTGAGGCCGCTGACCAGGAACGATGAAAGCCGGGCCGCCAGGCGGCCCGTGCATCAGTGGCTCAACTGACTGGAAAACTGCCCCACTGCATCCACCACCTTCTTCGCCCCCTCCTGAATCTCGACCATCACCCCGCCGGTATCCGCCGCAAGCGCCAGGCCCTGTTCGGCCTGGCGCTTGCTGGTGTCGATGATGTCTACCGCCGCCTGGGCGAGCTGTTCGTTCTGCTGCACCACCTTGGCGATCTCTTCGGTCGCGCTGCTGGTACGCGACGCCAGCTGACGCACTTCGTCGGCAACTACAGCGAAGCCACGGCCCTGCTCGCCGGCGCGGGCGGCTTCGATGGCGGCGTTGAGCGCCAGCAGGTTGGTCTGCCCGGCGATGTCGCTGATAGTCTTGATGATGGCGCCAATCACCTTCGACTGCCTGTCCAGCGCCTGGATGCCGTCGGCAGCATCCTGCATGGAGCCTTCCAGCCCACGCATCACGTCGACGGTCTGAGTCACCACATCGGTGGCTTTGCGGGCGCTGCTGTCAGTTTCCAGGGAGGTGTTGTAGGCAATGTCGGCAGCCTGGGCTATCGCCAGCTCCTGATTGACCTGGTCGGTGATCACGGTGGCGAACTTGACCACCTTGTACAGCACGTCGTGGGCATCGAAGATCGGGTTGTAGGAAGCCTCCAGCCAGATGGTGCGCCCATGGGCGTCGATCCGCTTGAAGCGATCGGCCACGTACTCGCCCCGGCGTAGCCTGTCCCAGAACGCCTGGTAAGCCGTCGAATTGACTTCAGCCGGATCACAGAACATGCGGTGATGCTTGCCACGCACCTGTTCGAGGCTGTAGCCCACCGTCTGCAGGAAGCGGTCATTGGCGGTCAACACCTCGCCGTCGAGGTTGAATTCGATCACCGCGGTGGAACGCATCAGAGCCTTGATCAGGCTCTCGTGCTCACGCGAGGTCTCGATGGTGCGGGTCAGGTCGCTGGAGTGCATGGAAAAATGCCTGATCCGCCCGTCGACAGTCTTCACCGGCTGCAGGATGGAGCGCAGCCAGGCTTCTTCACCGTTGCCGCGCAGCAGGCGGAACGCGCCGTTGAGGTGCTCGCCACGGGTAATGGCGTTTTTCATGCGCTGGTAGAAGTCGAGCTTTTTCACGTGGGCCGGCACGATCTCTTCAATGTTGCGCCCAATCAGTTGCTCGGCACGGTAGAGCATCTCGCTCTCGAAATTGCCGTTGACCTGCTCGATGCGCCCCTGGGGGTCGAGCTGCAGCACCAGCATCTCGCTGTCGAGGCTGCTTTTGACCTGCTCGACGGCCATCAGCTCTTCGCGCAGTTGCTGGATTTCTTTCTTGAGCTTGCTGTTGAACATCACCGCACTCCCGGAGCGCATCAGACCGATTCGGATGCATCTTCATCGGCTGCGCCGCGGGCGGCTTGAGCGCCCTGCAAAGAAATATTCACACACGACAAACAGCCGAAAATCCGGCGTCACCTGGGCGTCACAAGGCTGTCATGTGAGCGCAACGCAGCAGGTGGACACTTTTTCTCATGAAAACACCTGCCCTACGCATTTGCCTTGTCAGCGAAACCTTCCCACCCGAAATAAACGGTGTGGCCAATACCCTTGGCCGCCTCAGCGAAGGTCTGCGACAGCGTGGCCACCAGGTAGAGATCGTGCGCCCACGGCAAGCCAACGAGGCACAGGCGGATGATGACCAAGGGCTGTTGCTCTGCCGAGGCTGGGCACTGCCCGGCTACCCCGGCCTGCAGTGGGGCGAAGTGTCGATGCACAAGCTGCTGCGCCGCTGGCGCCGGCAGCGCCCGGACGTGCTGTACATCGCTACCGAAGGGCCATTGGGCCTCAGCGCCCTGCGCGCCGCGCGGCGCCTGGGCGTTGCCGTGGTCAGCGGCTTTCACACCAATTTCCCACAGTACTCCGGACAATACGGCCTCGGCCTGCTGGCTCGCCTGCTGACCCATTACCTGCGCTGGTTCCACCGGCGCACCGCCGCCACCCTGGTGCCCAGTGTGAGCCAGCGCCTGGAACTGGAACGCCGTGGGTTCGAGCGCCTCGCCTTGATGGCCCGGGGTGTCGACGCCGGCCTGTTCAACCCGGCCAAGCGCAGCCAGGCGCTACGGGAAAACTGGGGGCTCGACGCGGACGACATCGCCGTGCTGCACGTCGGGCGCCTGGCAGCGGAAAAGAACCTGACACTGTTGCAGCCCTGCCTGCAAGCCTTGCAGAACACTCACCCACAGCGGCGCCTGCGCCTGGTGGTGGTGGGTGATGGCCCGCAGCGTGCGGCACTCGAGCAGCAAATGCCCGATGCCGTGTTCTGCGGCGCCCAGCGCGGCGAAGCGTTGGCTGAACATTACGCCAGCGGCGACCTGTTCCTGTTCCCGAGCCTGACCGAAACCTTCGGCAACGTGGTGCTCGAAGCCATGGCCTCGGGCTTGGCCGTGGTCGCCTACGATGAGGCCGCCGCAGCTCAGCACATCCGCCATGGCCACAGCGGCGCGCTGGCCATGCCTGGCGACCCGGGCGCATTCATCGATGCCGCCTGCTGGCTGCTGGAAGAAAACGAAACCCTGCGCCGGGTCCGCCTGAACGCCCGCCAGCACGCCAGCCGCCAAGGTTGGCCGGCGATCGTCGAGCAGTTTGAGTCGCACCTGTTCAATGCCTGTCACACGGCACCTGCCGGCAGCCAGCCGGCCGGCGCCGCGCTGGCGATCAAGCCAAGGTCGTCAACGCCTCGCGGCTGAACGGCAGCACATCCGCTTCACGCCCTTCGCGTACCTTCTGCGCCCATTCGGCATCCACCAGCAGGGCACGGCCAACCGCCACAAGGTCGAACTCTTCATCGCCCAGACGGCGCAGCAAGCCTTCCAGGCTGGCCGGTCTGGCCACCTTGTCGGTAGCGACCATGAACTGCAGGAACTCACCATCGAGCCCCACGCTGCCGACGGTGATGGTCGGTTTGCCCGTGAGCGTGCGGGTCCAGCCGGCCAGGTTCAGCTCGGAGCCTTCGAATTCTGGCTCCCAGAAGCGCCGGGTCGAGCAATGAAAGATATCCACACCGGCCGCCGACAGCGGCTCAAGGAACGCCGCCAGTGCTTGCGGGGTTTCCACCAGGCGTGCGCTGTAATCCTGCTGTTTCCACTGCGAGAAGCGGAAGATGATCGGGAAGTCCGGCCCCACGGCAGCGCGCACGGCCTGGATCAGCTCGATTGCGAAGCGCGAACGGCCGGCCAGGTCACCGCCATATTCGTCGCTGCGACGGTTACTGGCGTCCCAGAAGAACTGGTCGATCAGGTAGCCGTGGGCGCCATGAATCTCCACACCATCCATGCCGATGGCCTTGGCGTCGCGGGCAGCCTGGGCGAACGCGGCGATCACGTCGCGAATATCGTCATGGGTCATGCCATGCACCAGCACCTGGCCGTCCTTGACCTTCTCGCTCGGCCCGTACCCCGGCACGCTGGCGTCCGGCTCGGTGCCCAGGCGGCGTACCATGCCCACATGCCACAGCTGCGGCACGATACGCCCCCCTTCGGCATGTACGGCGTCGACCACCTGCTTCCAGCCTGCCAGGGCATCCTCACCGTGGAAGCGCGGCACATTGGGGTAACCGTTGGCTGCCTGGTGCCCGACCGTGGTGCCCTCGGTGATGATCAGCCCCACGCCTGCTGCGGCACGGCGGCGGTAGTACTCGACCACGCCCGCGTGCGGCACGCCACCGGGGCAGAAGGTACGGGTCATGGGCGCCATGACGACACGGCTGGGCAACTCGAGCGCGCCGAGGGTGAAGGGTTGGAACAAAGGGTTGCTGGACATGGGGCGCTTCCGTCTGAGGGAGGAAATGCACCTGAGGTTAGGGGCAGCGCGGGGCTGGGCCCAGCATTATTGATGTGAGTGATTCGCAGGTATCGAAGTGGAAGACCGTGGGAGCGGGTTTACCCGCGAATGCGTCGGTATGGCCGCTGCAGCATTCGCGGGTACGCAGTCAGTTCAGGGCTTTTTCGATGGCCTGCACCACCGCTGGGTCGTCCGGCGCGGTACGCGGGGCGAAGCGCGCCAGCACCCGGCCGTCCTTGCCCACCAGGAACTTCTCGAAGTTCCAGGTGATGTCACCCGGGAACTCCGCCCCCTCGCCCGCCAGCAAACGGTACAGCTGGTGGCGGTCGTGGCCATTGACCTCAAGCTTGGCACCCAGCGGGAAACTCACGCCATAGTTCAGCCTGCAGAACTCCTGGATTTCCTTTCCGCTGCCCGGCTCCTGGCCAGCGAACTGGTTGCAAGGGAGGCCCAGGACATTGAAGCCCCTGCCCTTGAACTGCTGCTGCAGCTTCTCCAGCGAGGCGTATTGCGGCGTCAGGCCGCACTTGGAGGCGACATTGACCACCAGCACTACCTGGCCCTTGAACGGCGCCAGGGGCAGGTCCTCGCCGTTCAGCGCCTTCAACGTCAGGTCGTGAAATGCACTCATGATGATCCCCTTCAGGTTGCCGGTTGCCGCAGAAGGCGAATTGCGCCCACTAAAAAGGCGCCCTTGCAAGCCGCGCACCTCCCGCCGGGGAGGCATGCCGGCTTGTCCGAGCGCCTGGCGACTTTCTGAGCTTAGCGCAGAAAATCAGTGGTGATGGCCACCTTCACCGTGGATGTGACGGTGAGCGATTTCTTCTTCGCTGGCGTCACGCACGTCGACAACCTTGACCTTGAAGTTCAGGCGCTGGCCAGCCAGTGGGTGGTTGCCGTCAACGGTGATGTCGTCGCCGTCGATGTCACGAATGGTGACGATCTGCATCTGGCCATCCGGCGCCGAAGCGTGGAACTGCATGCCGACTTCCAGTTGGTCGACACCTTCGAACAGGCTGCGGTTCAGGGTGCTCACCAGCTCGGCCAGGTATTCGCCGTAGGCGTCTTCAGGCTCGATGGCAACGTCCAGCTCGTCACCGGCTTGCTTGCCTTCCAGGGCTTTTTCCAGGCCTGGAATGATGTTGGCGGCACCGTGCAGGTAAACCAGCGGCGCACCGCCGGCGGAGCTGTCGATGGTCTCCCCGGCGTCGTTGGTCAGGGTATAGTCGATGGAGACAGCCTTGTTGGCGGCGATCAGCATGGGGCAAGACCTTTTGCAAAAGTATGTAGAGCGGACAAGTGTAACCAAGGCATCGCCCGATTGCGACCGCAGCGCAGTCGAGGGGCGACCCATCAGTCGGATCACCGGCTTCCACCAGGACGAAGAAGGCCACTGGGTGGTCGAGCTGTCCTGCGGTCATACCCAGCACCTGCGCCACCAGCCACCGTGGCAGGCGCGCCCGTGGGTGCTCGACGTCGGGCAGCGTGCCGAGCGCATCGGCCAGCCATTCGCTTGCGGCTGGTGCGCACAGGGGGTCGATAGCGCTACCCTTGGCCGTTGATTCCTTGCACCGCTTATTTCGAGAAGCACGCATGCAGACATTTTTCATTGCGCCGACCGACTTTGGTGTCGGCCTGACCTCGATCAGCCTGGGCCTGGTCCGCACCCTGGAGCGCGCCGGGCTCAAGGTCGGCTTCTTCAAGCCGATCGCCCAGCCCCACCCCGGCGACACGGGCCCGGAGCGCTCCACCGAACTGGTCGCCCGCACCCACGGCATCAAGCCTCCGGTGCCACTGAGCCTGGCCCATGTCGAGCGCATGCTCGGCGAGGGCCAGCTGGACGAGTTGCTCGAAGAAATCATCCGCCTGTATCAGCAGGCCTGCATTGGCAACGACGTCGTGGTAGTCGAGGGCATGGTGCCGACCCGCCATGCCAGCTATGCGGCGCGGGTCAACCTGCATCTGGCCAAGAGCCTCGATGCCGAAGTGATTCTGGTCTCGGCACCGGAAAACGAGGTACTCAGCGAATTGTCCGGGCGGGTCGAACTGCAGGCCCAACTGTTCGGCGGCCCACGCGACCCGAAAGTACTGGGGGTGATCCTCAACAAGGTGCGCACCGACGAAAGCATGGCCGACTTCGCCACCCGCCTGCGCGAGCATTCGCCGCTGCTGCGTGGCAACGACTTCCGCCTGCTCGGCTGCATCCCCTACCAGCCCGAGCTGAACGCCCCGCGCACCCGCGACGTGGCCGAACTGCTCGGCGCCCAGGTGCTCAATGCCGGCGATTATGAGCAGCGGCGGATGAACAAGATCATCATCTGCGCCCGCACCGTGGCCAATACCGTACCGCTGCTGACACCGGGTACCCTGGTGGTGACCCCGGGCGATCGCGATGACATCATCCTGGCGGTGAGCCTGGCCGCGATCAACGGCGTCCCCCTGGCCGGCCTGCTGCTGACCAGCGACAGCAAGCCCGATGCGCGCATCCTCGGTCTGTGCCGTGGCGCCCTGCAAGCCGGCTTGCCGATTCTGTCGGTCAGCACCGGTTCCTACGACACTGCCAACCTGCTCAACTCGCTGAACCGTGAAATCCCGGTGGACGACCGTGACCGGGCCGAATTCATCACCGACTTCGTTGCCAGCCACCTGGACGCCGCCTGGCTGCACCAGCGCTGCGGTACGCCACGGGAAATGCGCCTGTCGCCAGCGGTGTTCCGTTACCAGCTGATCCAGCGGGCGCAACAGGCCAACAAGCGCATCGTCCTGCCGGAGGGCGCCGAGCCGCTGCTGGTGCAGGCTGCGGCGATCTGCCAGGCGCGCGGTATTGCCCGTTGCGTGCTGCTGGCCAGGCCAGAGGCAGTCGAAGCCGTGGCCCGTGCCCAGGGCATCACCCTGCCACCGGACCTGGAGATACTCGACCCCGAGCTGATTCGCGGGCGCTATGTCGAGCCGATGGTCAACCTGCGCAAGAGCAAGAACCTCAATGCGCCCATGGCTGAGCAGCAGCTGGAAGACCCGGTGGTGATCGGCACCATGATGCTGGCTCTGGATGAGGTCGATGGCCTGGTCTCGGGCCTGGTGCACTCCACCGCCAATACCATTCGTCCTGCCCTGCAACTGATCAAGACCGCGCCCGGCGCCAGCCTGGTGTCGTCGGTGTTCTTCATGCTGTTCCCCGAGCAGGTGCTGGTGTACGGCGACTGCGTGATGAACCCGCACCCCAGCGCCAGCGAACTGGCCGAGATCGCCCGGCAGAGCGCCGAATCGGCACAGGCCTTCGGTATCGCACCACGGGTGGCGATGATCAGCTATTCCAGTGATTCGGCCAGTGACGAGGAAGTGGAGAAAGTGCGCGAAGCCACGCGCCTGGCACAGGCGGCGGAGCAAGGGCTGCTGATCGACGGGCCGCTGCAGTACGACGCCGCCGCCAATCCGCAAGTGGCTCGCCAGCTGGCCCCTCACAGCCAGGTGGCCGGGCGGGCCACGGTGTTCGTGTTCCCTGACCTGAACACCGGCAACACCACCCACAAGGCGGTGCAGCGCAGCACCGACGGGGTCAGCCTGGGGCCGATGCTGCAGGGGCTGCGCAAGCCGGTGAACGACTTGCCACGCGGGGCGCAGGTGGACGATATCGTGCATACCATCGCCCTGACGGCGATTCAGGCCAGCAGCATCCGCTGAAACGCAAAAGGGCAGCCCGTCACCGGCCTGCCCTTTTGTATTGCGCCGTACCGGACGGCTTATGGGTACTGCTGAACCTGGCCCTGCTGCTGGTCATACTGCTGACCCGGAATAGGCTTCAGGTTGACCTCCACACGGCGGTTCTGCGCACGGCCATTGGCGTCGGCGTTGCTGGCAATCGGCTGGTCCGGGCCCATGCCACGTACCGTTACCCGCGAAGCATCCACGCCCTGCGAGGTCAGGTAGGTGCTGACTGCCTGGGCGCGGCGCTGCGACAGATCCATGTTGTGCTGGCGGCTGCCGGTGCTGTCGGTGAAGCCCACCACTTCGATGGTGTTCTGGTTGAACGACTTGAACGAGTTGGCCAGGTTGTTCAGCGGGCTGTAGAAGCTCGGCGAAATGTTGGCCGAGTCGGTGGCGAAGGTAATGTTGCCCGGCATGATCAGCTTGATCTGGTCGCCCTGGCGCTGAACTTCGACGCCGGTGTTGGCCATTTTTGCGCGCAGCTCGGCTTCCTGTTTGTCGGCGTAGTAACCGTAACCGGCAGCGGCGGCACCGACGGCGGCGGCGCCGATCAGCGCGCCCTTGCCACGGTTGTTATGGTCGATGGCGGCACCGGCAATGGCACCGGCCAGCGCGCCCAGGCCGCCATACTTGGCGGTCTTGCTCATCCCCGTGGACTCGCCCTGAGCCTGGCCTTGGCTGTCATAAGGATTCTGCCCGGCGCAACCGGTCATCAGGGCTGCAGCGGTTGCGACGATAATCAGACGACGCATGGTGAACATGGACAAGCTCCTACAAAAATTCGTATGTGCGGCGGATCGCAGAGGGATCTGTGCCAGGCTTGGATCGCTAGGATACGGAAAAATTCCATGAAAGGCTTTTCATCCAGGTCCTCGCTCAAGCCCGTACGAACGGGTTCTCGCGCATTTCGTCGCCCAGACGTGTGTCCGGCCCGTGGCCTGTGACCACGATGGCATCTTCGTCCAGGCGATACAGCCGCTCCTGGATCGAACGCACGATGGCGCGCTGGTCGCCGCCCCACAGGTCGGTCCTGCCGATGCCACGGCGGAACAGGGTGTCACCGGCGATCAGCAGCTTGGCCTCGGCGAACCAGAAGCTCATCGAACCTGGGGTGTGCCCAGGAGTGTGCAGGGCCACGCCGCAACCGCAGGCGAGCTCCTCCTCATCGCCAAGCCAGCGGTCTGGCGATGGCACTGGGGTGTAAGGCACGCCGAACATCTGGCACTGCATTTCGAGGTTGTCCCACAGCGGCTGGTCCTGCTTGTGCAGGTGCAAGGTGGCGCCGGTGAGTTCCTTGAGCTTGCCCGAAGCGAGGAAATGGTCGAAGTGCGCGTGGGTGTGGATGATGCTCACCAGGGTCAGGCCATGGGCCTGCAGGCGGGCGAGGATCTTGTCCGGGTCACCACCCGGGTCGACGACGATGGCCTTCTTGCTGACCGGGTCGCCGATCACAATCTAGATGTAGCTATGCTTACTGCTATGTCCGAATGTAGATCGATGCGGACAGATACCCTCAGCAGGAGGCATCCATGTCGCGATTTAGAAGACCAAGCCACCCAGGTCGAAAACGCTACAGTTCAAACGCTCGGAGAGTCTTGATCTCTCAGTTTCGGTTGTTGACCCCCCAATATTCTCATTATGAGGATGGAGGGGCACTGGATCAGCAATCTAAACCTAACTACATATCTGCTAATGGCCAAGATGGCTATTACCCAAAGTTCCCCATGATAATTGAAGGTAATGGAGAGCCTTGGCGAATGGCCAATTTGTATCTGACAGCCAAGCTTCATCGTGAAAGCGGGTACGAGTCCAGAACCTTTCGAGGGATCGCTGACCATCTACTCGACTATCTACGCTTTTTGGAAGATGAAAACCTGGACTATCTGTATTTCCCAAGAAACACTAGATTGAGAGTAACTTTTCTCTATCATAAACATCTTGCTCACCTGTGCGCTTTGGGTGAGCTAGCGAAGAACACGGCAAGCGCGAGGATGAACACAGTTGTTAATTTTTACCGCAGCATCATGGACTGGAAGCTCATAAAACAACACGAAATAGAAAATTCACCATTCGAAAATATCAACAAAACAATCAACGTGGTTTCTGCAACCGGGACAGAGAGCACCGTCAAGGTCAAGTCCCACAACTTAGCATTCAAAGCACCACGCGCAGATATTCCTGCGGAATACATAAGGGATGGAGGCATATTACGCCCTCTATTATTAAACGAACAGATCTCAGTTCTGAAAGCCTTACTGATGTCCTCTCGTGAATACCAACTGATGTTTTACCTTGCATTATTCACCGGTGCCCGTGCGCAGACCGTAGGAACCATCAGACTTAAGAATTTGCTGGGACCTTTAGATGGAACCGGTTATCTGAGACTCCCCACAGGTTCAGGAACACTCATTGACACGAAACGAGGGAAGCAACTTACACTTTTAGTTCCGGGCTGGCTCGTAAAGGACATGATCACATACAGCCAAAGTGACGAAGCAATCAAACGGCGTGGACGTTCATACTATGGGGAGACAGGGGAAAACTATCTATTTTTGAGCAAGAATGGGGTACCTTATTACACAAGTAAAAGAGAGCTTTACGATCGGCGAGACTCAGCCATCAGCAGCAATACATCCTTGACAGATCGCGCCACCAATGCTTCGATTCAGGACGGTGCTGCAATCCGGCAACACATTAAAGAAATACTCCAACCTCGTATTCTTACCGAAAACCCAAACTTCCAGGAATTTACATTCCATGATCTGCGAGCAACCTTCGGTATGAATTTACTGGAAAGCCAAATGCAGCATCAAGGAGACAGGTCAATATCATCGGCGATAGATTATGTACAACAGCGCATGGGTCATAGTGACAAGCTCACAACCATGCAATACCTAAACTACAAGTCAAGACTAGAATGGAAGTTTCAAATTCAAAATAATTTTGAGGAATACCTCTTTTCCTACTTAAACATGGGTGCACAATGATTAAGCCCTCAGAATTCCACCGTCGTCCCATCTGCATTATCGAGCACCATGATAACTCCATTGACGTATTGCACCCTCAATACACCGCCATCTCAGGCGACAACATAGCCAATAACGGAAAACGCTATCTGGATTTTGGTGCATTCTGTTATCGCCATAGAAGAAAACGCTCACCAAATCACCATATTGATTATGAAGGGGTTTTGGTTGACCTTGCAACTTTCGACCCCAAACGAATTTACCCCGTCAGCAAATTAATAGAAGCCGGTCGCGCCTACTCATCCTTTGTATCGGCAACAGGGTTTTACACAACAATAAAAGGCTTCATTGATTGGATTGATTCACAAGACGAGATATACCACTTACATTTACACGAATCCATGAGCAAGGCTTATGTGGATTATACGATACACCTCCTTTCCAGGGTCTATTCTTCAGCTACAACTGGTAAAGCTCTGGCTGTCGGCTCGGCATCCGCACTTCAAACTGGTGCTCGGCAACTAATAGCACTTACCACAGGGAAGCACGAAAGCGAAACACTCGCGCTCGCAACGTTCATCAAGCAGCCAAATAGAACTAATCTTATTAACCTTAAACGACTGGGTGCAGACGCCCAAGCTAAAACGTTTTCAGCTCTTGTCAATTTTATTAGCGAGGCCCACCGTATATTAATCGACGGGGGGACTTTCCCAATGCGCCTCGAATCGCCCGACTGTGGCATTTATTATATGTACAGCATTTATCAAGAGTCCTCAAAAAGCAACAATGCAGCCGTGAGCCTTCTCAACCACCTAGGATCCTGTGCCGAATTCCCCACATGGAAGATGATACACCAGCACTTCGAACTTCCTGAGCAGGACTGGAAAAACAACCGCATCAAAACCAACTATGGCGCGCTCCACAAAAAACTTCTCGAAAACAATACAAATAGCCGTTCGAAACTTCGCTTTCAGATAGCAAACCATGCAATGACGGCTGGCATGTTATCTTTCATCGCGGCTACAGGCTGTAATCTAACCACAGTCCAAAGGCTCGGCACTGATTTTGAAATCATACCAAGCACCCAAGGCCGACGTCTTTTGGGTATAAAAAATAGAGCACATGGTAAAATTGTTTCACCCGAATTCGGGGCTCGCTTCACCCCTATATTTAAGAAAATACTGGCGATAAGAACGTGGCTACTTGATGGCCGCGAAAGTAATCGTTTGTTTTCGACATTACCAAGGGGAACAAACAAGGTAGGCTACGTAGGGAACGGCGCACTTCGAACTTTCAAGACATTAACTGGAAAATTTTACCCGAAGACATCCTGGGTTCCCGCCAATCAATGGCGCAAGAACGTGAGCTACCAATATATAAAACAAAGCGGAGGAGACACCGTATTAACTGCAGAAAAGCTAAACAATAGAGAAGCCACAATCAGAAGTAGTTATGCTAGACCTGCCCTGGATGAGTATGCGAGTGAAATATCAAAGCTTTTTGAAGAAATCCATTCTGCAGCTATATCTCGATCACGAAATGTCAGCCACATTCCAGTCCACGTAAATAAAGAAGGATCGTCAAGCGACGTTACAGCCGTAGGAAACTGCGTAAAGGATCCTGCTTCAGAACCCAAGTTAGCTTCAGGTTTCACATCGGAGGCTCCCAAACCAACTTGCCGCACCCCTGAGACTTGTTTGTTTTGCGATCACTACGCCGTTCATGCAGATGAGTTTGACATCCGTCGATTACTATCTCTTTCATTTATAATAACCATTATAAAAGAACGCCAAGACCATGAGTATTGGGAACAAAAATTTGGTCCTACCATTCATAGAATCGATGAAATCCTAGCCGCAATTCAAGATACGGACATCAAGCTGGCACCGACAGTCGCTCGTATCCGTGACGAAGTTGAATCTGGCTATCTCGACCCTTTCTGGGCCATTCACCTTGATACAATGGCATTTGTAGGAGCTGTCGTATGAAGCCCCGAAAAAAAACCAGAAAATCGGACCCGACCATCCACCTCCCCGATAGATACTCAGATTTGTCATCATATCTTACGCCAGACGATAATTTTGTCATATCACGCGGCGTCGACGGGGGTATTATTTCTCGTTTCGGAGACGATATCTGGAACGTACGTATTTACGACGCAAAGAATACATGCTTATATAACTTCACGTCTTGGTGCAAAACGGAAAGCCTGCTAAAAAAAACCATCACCAAAGAACTCAAGATAGTACAGCTAGCCAGACTATACCTCGCACGAAAACCTAGAAAAGTTAATTCATTAAGAGTAACGCACATCCGCAAGCTAGCTTTACTTTCCATAAATCACAATACAACCCTTGAAGAACTCTTAAACAACCCGCACTATTACCCATCTATCATTACTAGCTTCTCAGCCTTGCCTCCAGACTCAATGAGGCAAATACTTTCACTTTTGAGAGAGCTTTTCGACATACGAGGAAGGCATATCGCATTCTCCATTGCGCCACCAAACCATGACCTAATCAGCAGACTTGAAACACTATACAGACCATACGCGACATCCAGGGTGAAAACCTACCGCCAAACCAAACTAATTCCCTCCAGAATTTACGCCGAGATTATTTTTAATTTCGGTGCAATTCTTGACGAATTCAATAAACACCACAAAAAAATTCTCAGACTCAATCAGAATCGCTATATTAATTCCCGGTATGGCGTACCTGAAGGCCACCACACTAGAAGCAACAACACAACATCCTGGGCATACGAGACAAAGAAATTAAGACTTTCCCCGCTATTTAAAAAACATACTGTCGAAAACTGGGGGCACCTAACATCCTACCTAGGAAAAGTTCAAACAGCTGCAAAATACTGGATACATCTGTTCTCAGGCATGCGAGAGAATGAAGCAGCCTTTCTCCCATACGATACTTATGCATCAATCAACACCGGCGCAGCCTCATTTAAAATCCTCAAAGGATTTACATCGAAATTTTCTTCACAAAATCACACGCCAACATTCTGGATCACCCACGAGATTGTTGAGAAAGGAATTATTGCAGCTCAGGGTATCGGCAGTATCGCTGCAGTTAACTGTGGCTGGGACGATAGCAAAAAATCTCAATATCCTCTTTTTCCAGGTCGAGTATCCAGGCGTAGAAACTCCGGATCCGCTAAACGAAACACATGGCACTTTAAGGGTGCTCCCGCTGCTGGAGGTTTGTCCGAGAGAGCACAGGAAGCACTCTTAGAAAGTATACCAAGCTTATGCATCACAGAAGAGGATATACGTGAACTAGAGCTTTTTGATGGGTTTCGTAACTGGCGAGATGACCCTACTTTGGTAGTGGGAGCACCTTGGCCCCTCGGCACACATCAATGTCGCAGGTCACTTGCTGTATATGGAGCTCGATCAGGTCTACTTTCGCTCGGTTCGAGTGCTCTTCAATTCAAACAGCTCACAGAAGCGATGGCATCATACTATCGAAAGGACAGTATATTTGCCGTGAACTTCTTGCAGTCCGATAATGCTCAAAGCTTGATGAAAGAATTGGAGCGCGAGCACAGAGCTGCCCAATTTAGTCATTACGAAGACAATGTGATAAATAGTACAAGCCGACTTTGGGGTGGAGAAGGTTCCCGCATTCAACTGGCAATCGACAAAGGCCAACCTTTAATCATTACCACTGACAGGTCCATTACAGAAAAAAAATTCTTGAAAGGCGAAATGGTTTATAAACAAAGTCCGATCGGCGGATGCACCAATTTAGAACATTGCGATAAGATTTCATTCACAAGCATTCTAGCTTGCATCGACTGTGACAAGTCTATTCTCGATGAAAATCGCAGCTTGAGAAAAATTAAACGCGGGGTGCAGAATCTAGTCCGCGAACAAGTTTTTTATCGCAAAGACACTCCACAATACAATCAGCTTCAGTCGGAAATTGACGCTCTTTTTGAAAAACTTAGTAAGCGAGGATTACTTGAAAAGATGGAGGCATTAAAATGAGCGCTATTGAAGATTATCGCTCGGCATTGAACAGACTGAAAATTAACAAACCCCTTATTTTACCCAAGGGCTCGGCAATCAACAAAGATACAGTTGCACTCGAAGCTGGTCGCAAGCGAGGATCCATAAAGAAAAGCAGAGATGAACACAGTGATCTTATTGCCGAAATTGAGGCTGCAGCAGCCAACTCTGACGATGAAATGCGCCCCTCCGCTTCGCAGCTCATTGAAAAGCAGAAAACCCTAAAAAAAGCGGCACAAATCAAATTGACAGCATTACAGAAAGATTATGAATTGGCCTTAACAAAAATTGCCTCTCTTGAATTCGAAAACTTTACCCTCCGAGCAGCCCTTGACGAGGCTAGGCAAGATACTAAAGGCAAAAACAAGATCACAAAGTTAACAAAAAATCGAGAAACTCTTAAATAGCAAGCAGCTCCGTTGTGTCATCAGACTTACACGGGAGGCGGGAGGCGGGAGGCGACCGTGCTTCAGGGGAAATGGAACCAGCAGTCACACGGAGGGAAAAACTAACCCCCTGGTGCGCAGTCCAGGTTTTGGGCCTGTCCGAGGGGTGGGGGCTACTCTTAAATACTAAATTATCACAACGATGGGGAATACTAAATAGTAGGTAGTTCAATCCCAGTTTTGGGTGCGACTACGTCTCGGCGGGGCATTAGAAACGATGGGATAGAGGTCATGCCAGACCCACGCCCATCGCAGCGTGTAAACTACTTTTTTAATTGTTAACCTCTGTGGTTTACAGTTAAAAAAAGTAGTTTACAACCCCCACTGGCTGGGCGTTCCAGCGACCTGCTCTTCGTTTGCGCTCCATGATTTTGAGCATGCTGAATCGCCCCTGGTTTTGTAGACACCTCAGCACGCGGCTGAAATGGGGCGGCATCTGCTCTAAGAGTTGCGTACCCAGTTGGCTGCGGTTCCCAGCGTAGTTTCTGTGCGCGGCCACGGCCTGATAGTAGGTATCAGCCCCTGCACCACTTCGTCAATCGTCAGTCCATGACCGTCAGCCCATAGACCGGCCCGAATGCCGCGCAGGACAGCACGACGCTGGAGTTTCAACTGCTCGTTCCGGCCTAACTCGACATCAAGCTGCAGGCCTGCAAGGCCCTGCATGATCCGGTCGCCGCACGTGGCTCGCCGTGTGGGGATGATTGAACTATCCATGGTCACCCCTCAGAACCCGAACCGTGGTTTCCCTCAATAAAGACCGTATCTTCAATCAGTGACGGAGTGCAGGCTGCAGGGGCTGCTGACATTTTGCCAAGTTGTCATCCTCTGAGAAATCTAGAGTCCCAGCAAAAAGCACAGACAATAAACTCTGCAAACTGAGTTAACTATTTGATTGTAATAGAGTTTTTAAGTCTGAACCGTATTGGCACGCTCCGCCTCATGGATTGATCCCTTGCTGGAGGGACTGGAAGGGGTCGTCGGAACCTCATCAAGGATCTCAGGATGGGTTTCCAAATACTTCTGAAAAGGCCGCGCAGTGCGATAGCTATTGAAGGGCGACGAAACTAGGGCGGCTCCAATTATGAACATCACCTCTACCCCATACCCGCCAAGAAAGCTCCGAAGCTGCTCCCCTTCACCATGATAGTCAGTCCACTGACACAACCTATGATCAGAAAGAAGAATCCAATAAGGCGCGCAAACCATGCCCCTGTTGACTCGACTGCGGTGATCCGGAGTGTTAGCCGGGGCTGCTCTGGCGTGCCCCATAGATACCGAGCGATTTGACGGATTGCCAAACAGTCGTATCCTTTGATGCCGGGGTGTGAGTGTGAAAATCGATTTCCACCAGCGGGCGCCGGCGTACGGCCAAGCCTGACTCATATTCTCTCCTTGTTTGCCATCCTTACCGGCTTGTTACGCAATGGCGCTCGGGTCCATTCATAGGTGGCACTGTGCCAACAATATCGCTCAATCGCCCGATTCGGCTAGTGATCAACGGAGTTGAGCAAGATCACGAAACGAGTGAGTAATGTGAATTTCGCACGCGATAGCTAAATTGCGCACCGTGCACATCATTGGGTAGTTTGGTGGCAAAAAACTCTTCAGGAGGGTAAAGCGTTCGGCGAACTCACCTTCCGAACTCCAGCATTAAGGGCGATGGTGTCCGCGTATTTTTAAGCGGACGCGATCGCCCTTATCGCCAGGATTTCCATGCGCCAACGAAGCTCTTATCCAAAACCATTCAAAGCCCAGGTCGTTCAGGAATGCCTGCAACCTGGCGCATCCATTTCCAGTGTCGCCATCAGCCACGGCATCAATGCCAACGTCATCCGCAAATGGATGCCGCTCTATCGAGATCAGCCCGCAGTGGCTTCACTGCCGTCATTCGTCCCGCTAAAAGCCGCACCTAAACGGTCAGCCGAAGCACCAGTGATCATTGAGTTACCCATGGCCGGGCAAGTGATCACGGTGAAATGGCCAGCCTCGGATCCTGAGGGTTGCGCGCAGTTTATTCGGGCTGTCGCTCAATGATCCGCATCGATGCGATCTGGCTGGCCACCGAGCCGATGGACATGCGCGCCGGCACCGAAACGGCATTGGCCCGGGTGATCGCGGTGTTCGGTGCGGCGAAGCCGCACTGCGCTTATTTGTTCGCCAATCGCCGGGCTAACCGGATGAAAGTGCTGGTACACGACGGCGTGGGCGTCTGGCTCGCAGCGAGACGACTGAATCAAGGCAAGTTCCACTGGCCGGGCATTCGCCATGGCGACGAGGTCGAACTCGACAGCGAACAACTCCAGGCGTTGGTACTGGGCCTGCCGTGGCAAAGCGTTGGCGCAGGCGGTGTGATTACCGTGCTTTAACCGCCGGCCATTTGGCCGGTCTACTTGTCGTCGTCCCGCTTCTGCTCTGGCACAATCGGCGGCATGACTTTCTCGCCCAACCTCGACCAGATGACCCCGGAACAGCTTCGTGCCTTGGCGGCACAGGCGTTGCAGTTGCAGTCCCAGGTCGAGGTGATGAGCAGGAAGATCCAAAGCGATCAAACCGTCATTGAGCAACTCACTTACGAAATTGCCCTTCTCAAACGGCACAAGTTTGCCAAGCGCAGCGAGCAAATCAGCCCGGCGCAAAGCAGCTTGCTGGATGACCTGCTCGACACAGACCTTGAAGCTATCGAGGCCGAGCTAAAGCAGCTCCTCCCAGCTGCGCCACAGGCCGAACCACGGCAATCCCCGAAACGTGCGCCCTTGCCGCCGCAGTTTCCACGCACCGTCATTCGCCATGAACTCGAAAACACTCAGTGCGCCTGTGGTTGCCAGCTCCAACGCATCGGCGAAGACGTCAGCGAGGAGCTGGATTACACGCCGGGCGTGTTTACCGTCGAGCAACATGTGCGGGGCAAATGGGCCTGCCGTCAGTGCGAGACCCTGATACAGGCGCCAGTGCCGGCGCAGGTTATCGACAAAGGTATCCCGACCGCAGGCCTTCTGGCCCACGTGATGGTGGCCAAGTTTGCCGATCACTTGCCGCTGTACCGGCAGGAGAAAATCTTTGGCCGCGCCGGGCTGGCAATTGCTCGCTCGACCCTGGCGCAGTGGGTCGGACAAACCGGCGTGCGGCTTCAGCCACTGGTCGATGCACTGCGTGAAGCCGTGCTGAACCAGGGCGTGATCCACGCTGATGAAACACCGGTGCAAATGCTTGCGCCAGGCGAGAAGAAAACCCATCGGGCGTATGTCTGGGCGTACAGCACGACGCCGTTTTCAGGGCTCAAAGCGGTGGTTTACGACTTCAGCCCAAGCCGTGCCGGAGAACATGCACGCAACTTCCTGGGCGACTGGAACGGCAAGCTGGTTTGCGATGACTTCGCTGGCTACAAAGCCGGCTTTGAGCAAGGCATCACTGAAATCGGCTGCATGGCCCATGCTCGCCGCAAGTTCTTCGACCTGCATGTCGCGAACAAAAGTCAGCTGGCCGAACACGCGCTGCACTCGATTGGCGGTTTGTACGAGGTTGAACGCCAGGCTCGGGATATGAGCAACGAAGACCGTTGGCGAATACGTCAGGAAATGGCGGTACCGATCAGCAAAACACTGCATGACTGGATGTTGGCCCAGCGCGATCTGGTGCCCAATGGATCAGCCACGGCCAAAGCCCTCGATTACAGCCTGAAACGCTGGGTAGCGCTGACGCGCTACCTGGATGATGGGGCTGTGCCCATCGACAATAACCAGGTCGAAAACCAGATACGGCCATGGGCACTCGGGCGCTCGAACTGGTTATTTGCGGGATCCCTGCGCAGCGGTAAGCGGGCTGCGGCAATCATGAGTTTGATCCAGTCGGCGCGCATGAATGGGCATGATCCGTATGCCTATCTCAAAGATGTGCTAATGCGGCTGCCGACTCAGCGGGCCAGTGAAATTGAGCAACTGCTGCCGCATCAGTGGGCTGGAGCTTGGCAGTATAAAAGTTGTTAAGGAAAGCAATATGATCCGGCTAGCCGACGCAAGTGATGAGCCCGATATTAGAAATTGCGCTGAACAAGCCTACGCTCGTTATGTGCCATTAATCGGGCGCAAGCCAGCCCCAATGATCGCCGATTTCGTCGCGCAGATAGCGGCAGGAGTGGTCTATGTTGCGACGGACGGCCAGAACGGGTTTCAAGGCTTTATTGTGTTTTATGTCAAGGATGGGTATTTCCTGTTGGAAAATGTGGCAGTCCTTCCGAGCGCAGCCGGATGTGGGATTGGAAAGGGGCTCATTAGCTTTTGTGAAAATACCGCCCGACAGCGTGGTGTGAACTCCGTTTGTCTATATACCAATGCAAAGATGACAGACAACCTCTCGATATATCCCAAGCTTGGTTATGTGAAAGTAGCGGAGCGCACTGAGGATGGCTTCAATCGCGTTTACTTCGAAAAAGACCTTACATAACCGGACGCGGCCTCAACAGGCTGGCCCAAGATGACGATTCTGCATGAGGTGGATTGGCCGGACGCTTACTCAGGAGGAAGGCGGGAGGCTCAGATAAAGCAACATCCCGTGATCGGTTTAGAGCGCAGCAACTGAAGCAGGAAGCGGATTGAAAGCGGCGTCCTAGAGGTCCTCTGGTACGCCGAATGACCTTGAAATTCAAAACTGTAAATCCTCATTGCAGAGCATCCGCTTTGTCATGGCGCTTACTCCCGGCCATGTCACGTGCAAAGAGAATCTTACGTATGACCACCAAAACAAAAAAAGCAGCTCCACAGCGATTTCAGGCTAATGGTGTAGAGAATCAAATCTGTCGCAGCCAACAACGGCGCGGCATTGAGAGTCGTTTAGCGAGGGCCACATCGTTCATCCTATTGAGTGGGCCGCGTCTCCTACAAACGCACTGGGCAGAGACCAGCGCAAGTGCCGAGACCTGTGACCAGCGCTGACGTTGTTCAGCGAGCGTAGGCTAATCCCCCTGCCACGATGCGTTTTGATTTCGAACGGTGCATGCACGGCCGCAAGGGCTTTTCGCAAGTAGCAGATCTGGACGTCTATGATTTTGGTACCCGGGTTAAAATCATATCCCCAAACCTCCGTCAGTATGGTTTGGCGACTCACCACCTGTTCCCCGTACCGAATCAGAAGCGCCAGGAGCCGGCATGGCGTTGGCTTCAGCTGAAATTGGCGATCATGAAGATGCACCACGTTTTTCTGAATGTATAAAAACATCATTGTCCCGCAGGCGGCGGTCAACTCCAATTTCTCGATGGTATTGGTCGCAGTGCTTTGGCTGTAAGACATGGTGGGTAGACGCCTTCAACAGTGAGAATAGCAGCTGCCGCATATGCAAAACCCAATGCGCAGGCACATATCATCAGCGCGTCAGCATTGTGATTAGCCAACTGCAGGCTATGAAACCGCGGGATTGGTTCGATCAGCGGCTCTGCTCGAACAGCAAAGGCACACCGCATTCTTGGCTAAGGCGGTCCATGTAAGCACGCACCGCGTCAGGGAAAGTGACGGCACGAACGATGGACAGCGAGCGCAGCACCGGCCAAAGCGTGATGTCGTTGATCCCGATGACCTTCCTGGTCAACAACGGCACCAAAGCCTCCAGCATGGGCTCGATTTGCCCCACCAACATTGGAGTGATGTTACGCAATTCATCCAAATTTCCGAAGGCATGCTCCTCACGCAGCCGGTAGGCTTGTCGTGCAGCCGGCGTGGCAACTTCCGCGAAGTCACCTTCGACGAAGCGGGGGATGAAGAGCTTGAGCGCGGTCGGCCAGACTTCTTTTACCCAAGCGTCCAATGCCTCGCTTTGGGGAGCGACGAGTATCGGTATGCCGATGGCATCGACATAGCGCACGATGTCCAGGCTCTCGCCCATATGGGTTCCGTCATCCTTTTCCAGGATAGGCACCGCTTTCTTCCCGATCAGTCGGGTGGGTGTCTCGGCGTCACCCTCCATGATGACCCGTAGATCAACGGGAAGGCCTTTGAAGCCAAAGATCATCCGCGCCCGCGTGCAAAACGGGCAGTGTTCGTAGATATAGAGTTTCATCACGCTCCGCCACCTTGCATAGCATCGAGGCCGTTTGGCTCAGAATTGCACCGACCGTGTGAGACCACCGTCCACAAGCAGGTTCGTACCGGTTGTAAAGCTGGCGGCCGGGCTGGCGAGAAACACGACTGCCTTCGCGACCTCTTCTGGCGTAGCCATGCGACCCATTGGATTTTCGGCCAGGCACTTCGCGAAGGTTTCCGGCTGATCACGCTCGATGTCGCCCCACACGCCATCTGCGAAGTACACATTGCCAGGGGAAACGGAATTGACCCGGATCCCTTCGCTCGCATGTCGTGCCGACAAGGTTTTGCCGTAATGCAGCAAGGCAGCCTTCAGGATTCCGTAGGGCTCGGCGAACATATCGACTTCGCGCCCGGAGACGCTGGAGATCAGCACGACCGAAGCAGACGTCGATTGGCGCAATGCTGGCAGCGCGGCCTTGACCATTGCGGCACTGCCCAGCAGGTCGGTGTCGAATGCACGACGCCAGGTGCCTAGATCATCTCCGCCAGCTAATGCACTGACGTTCGGCACCACGATATCCAGCCCACCCATCTGCTCGGCAGCCGAGTTAACCCACGCCGCTACTTGCTCGGGCTGGGTGACATCCACGGCCATACCGAATGCTCGCGGGCCGAACAAAGCGGCAGCGCGTTCAACGCCTGCAGTACCGCGCGCGCAGAATGCTACTTGCGCACCTTCCTGAAGAAAAAGCTCAACAATCGCGCGTCCAATGCCTCGCGATGCGCCGCTGACCAGGACGCGTTTATCCTTCAAGCCCAAATCCATGGTTTATCTCCTCTGGCAGTTAGTGCTGCGACGGGGCACGGCGTGCCCCGTCGCTGGATTACTTGCGCAGCTTGTACGCAATGATTTCGTCGCTGGTTCCGGTTTCCATGAAGGCATGGCCGGAGGCCGACACGAGCACGTACTGTTCGCCGTTCACCTCGTAGGAAATCGGGTTGGCCTGAGCACCGACGTCCAGAACGTCCTCCCACAGCACCTCACCGGTGGCGGTGTCGATCGCTCGGAACAGGTTGTCAGTGGCCGCGCCGACGAAGGTCAAGCCGCCAGCGGTGACCACGGTGCCGCCGTTGTTAGGCAGGCCGATGTTGAGCGGGAGGTGCGAAGGAATGCCGAACGGGCCATTGCGACGCGCGGTGCCCAGCGGCTCATCCCAGACGGTCTTGCCGGTGTCCAGGCTTACTGCTCGAATGCCACCGTAAGGAGGGGCCGAGCACGGCACACCGGTACCCCAGTTCCGCCAACCCGCATTCACGCTGATTGCATAGGGAGCGTTGACCTGTGGATAGACAGAAGCGCCGCCTTCACCCTTGCCCGACTTGCTACCGGCCTTGTTGAGTGAAGTCTCGTCAGGCTTCGGCGCGTAGATTGGCTTGAGCCCCATCTGCTCAGCCTTATCCCGAGGGATCAGCTGGTTGAGGTTCGGGATATCGTTGTAGTTGGCGATGATCAGTCGGCGCACCGGGTCAATGGCGACCGAGCCCCAGTCCGAACCACCGTTGTAGCCGGGGTACTGAATCCACGGACGATCTACCGAAGGCGGTGTCAGGTACCCCTCGTAGTTGGCCTGGCGGAACTGGATGCGGCACATCAGCTGGTCCAGCGGCGAGAAACCCCACATGTCCGCTTCGGTCTTGGGCGCCTTGCGCAGGGTGTGCCACTCGGAGGTCGGCTGGGTGTCGGCCAGGTACTTGGGCTCGACCGAACCGCCCTTGGGCGCCTTGACCTCGCCAATCGGAGTCAGAGGCTCGCCCGTGGCGCGGTCGAGGATGTAGATATCACCCTGCTTGGTCGGCAACAGCACCGCCGGCACCGGCGCTCCGTCCTTGCCCGGGAAGTCGAGCAGGGTCGGCTGGCTGCCCAGGTCGTAATCCCAGACGTCGTGGCGAATGGCCTGGAAATGCCAGACGTCCTTGCCTGTCTTGACGTCGACCGCTACCAACGAGTCGGAGTATTTGTTTTCAGCTTCGCTGCGGTTGGAACCGTAGTAGTCGATCGAGGAGTTGCTGATCGGGAGATAGACGTAGCCGAGCTTGTCGTCACCCACAGCCGCCGTCCACATGTTCGGCGTACCACGGGTGTAGGTGCTACCTTCGGCAGGGCCATGGACATTGTCCTGATTACCCAAATCCCAGGCCCAAGCCATTTTGCCGGTGACCGCATCGTAGCCGCGAATCACTCCTGATGGGGCATCTTCGTCCTGGCCGTCGCGGATCTGCGCGCCGGTCACGACCACGCCATTGACGATCGCGGGCGGTGCTGTGACGGCATACCAGCCAGGGACCTTTTTGCCCAAGCCTTCCCAGAGGTCGACCGAACCGTTCTGACCGAAGTCCTTGCACGGCTCTCCGGTGTGCAGGTCAACGGCGACCAGTCTTGCATCCAGCGTGGCTTCCACTACGCGGCTGCGGCACTGGGCAGTTTCCGGCAGTTGTGGAGCGGTGTAGACCGCCACCCCACGACACGCCGCCGCATGAGGAATGGCCTGGTCCGCTACCCCAGGGTCATGTCGCCAATTTTCTTTACCGGTGGCAGCATCGATCGAGATCATGATGTTCTTGGCCGAGCACATCAGCAGATCGTTGCCCACCTTGATGGGCGTGGTTTCCGGTGAATAGCGGCTGCCAGGGTTCGGCAGGTCTCGGGTATGGTAGACGAATGCGCGTTCGAGCCGTGCGACGTTATCCGGCGTGATCTGCTTGAGCGGGCTGAAGCGCTGGGCGTTTTGATCGCCGCCGTAGAATGGCCAATCACTGCCAACCTGCGGCCCCTTCTCAGCCTGAGCGAATTGCACCTGCACGGCGCAAGAAATGGCGAGAGCAAGCGCGCCCCCACGTTTGACGGTAGTAAACATGACGAACCTCGTTACACAGCAGTGCGGGCGGCGCGGCGCAGCGCCGGCGACAGAGTCAGGATCAAAAGCAGGATCACAGTCATGGCCACCAGCCGAGGCACTAGCCCCCACCAATTAAGGCCGACTTCCCACAGGGCCCAGATCACTGTCAGCCCCCATATCACTGCGAACAGGTGGATGGCGCTGCGTCGCTGCCGCCAGAGCAAGGCGGCGGTCAGCACACAACCAGCACCTGCCAGGCCGTAGTACCAGCTACCGCCCAAGACCATCAGCCACACCCCACCGCCGAACAGATCCATGCCAAACAGGCCAAGGGTCAAGGCCAGGACGACTGTTGCCAACCGCCACTTCCCGCCCAGACCAGGCTGCGCCTGGTCGTTGTTGCGGGACACACCACTTCGTTGATTCATGACGCTACAGCTTCCTTCATTACAAGTAATTCAAGCCACCGCCTGGTTGCCTGGAGCGGCAAAGCCGATCGGTCGACGGGTACAGAACATCGAGAGCATCGCGCCGATCACCAACAAGGCACCGACCACGACGAACGCCAAGGCGAAACTGCCCGATCCCGCCACCACGTAGCCCGTCACGATGGGCGCCAACAGACCGAACAGGTTGCCGACCGCGGTGATGAAACCTGCCGCGGTACCGACATCGTCCTCAGAGCGCACCAGGTCGTTGACCAGCGAGAGGTTCAGGGAGATCGCCGAAGCGCAGGTGGCTAGCGACAGGGTGATCACGAAGAGAATCGCCCAGGTGCTGTCGATCGCGGGTACCAAGAAGATCACCGAGGACGCCAGCAGCACGCTGGCGACTACCATGCGGCGCTGGCCGGTTTCAGCTGCACCAGGGCGCATCGCCTTGTCGCTAAGGCGACCGATGACGATGGCGAGCACGGCCGCACCCAAATAGGGAATGGCGGTGTAGAAGCCACTCGACATAACGGTCAGGCCCTTCTCGGCCTGCAGGTAGCTCGGGAGCCAGGTGAGGAAAAAATAGGTGGCATATACCGCGCAGCCGTGCGACAGAGCAATTGCCCACATGCTGCTGGAGCGGGCCAGACCCTTGAGCCCGAGAGAAAATGGCTGCGCAGCGCTGCTGGTGGAAGTGACGCTGCCCTGAGCGATCTCTGCGCGCTCGGCATCGTCCAGCCAAGGGGCCTTGGCGGGGTGGTTGTACCACTTCAACCAGGCGGCCAACCAGATAAAGCCCAGAGCGCCAGCCACCACGAATGCGATTCGCCAGCCAAACGCACTGATCAGCCAGCCAAACCCAATGGCGCCGATGGCGGGTCCGACAAGGCTGCCGCTATGGAAGACTGCGGTGGCCATGCCGCGCTCTTTGAGCGGCATCCATTCCCGAATGACCCTGGCACCGGCGGGGTAAGTGGTGGCTTCGCCCATGCCCATGATGAGCCGACAGCTGAGCAACGAGATGAACCCTGTCGACAAGGCCGTGCAGGCGGTTGCCACCGACCAGACGCCGATCCCGTAGCCGTTGACCTTTTTCGGGCCAAAACGACCCACCAGGTAGCCCATGGGAATCAGGGCCAGGAAGTAGAGCCAGACGAACGATGAGAAAAGGTAGCCCATCGCGACCGGTGAGATATCGAACTCTTCCTTGAGCACTTTGGACGCCACCGAAAGAGACACTCGGTCAACGTAGTTGATCAACGTCAGGGTAAAGAGAAATGCGTAGATCCAAACGCGCTTCTTTTTCAACAGGGTGTCTTTATGCATCGCCATCACCTTGTATTTATTGGGACGATCCAGGGACGAGTGCTCGACGTTCCGGCAAAGAGGCTACTCACGATCCCCGGGCAGCGGGCACTCGATCGTGAGCAACCATCGCGCGGTTGCTGAGCGTTCGGTCAACCCAGCCAACGCTGGATATTCGCAACCATGACTTCTTTGGAAATCCCGTAGCGGTCGTGCAGGGTCGGCAGTGCGCCCGCGTCCAGGAATTGGTCAGGCAGTGCCACATGGCGCACTTCGGGCTGCACGCGGGCTTGCAGCAACGCCATGGCAATGGCTTCACCCAAACCGCCAATCTGGGTGTGGTTCTCCGCGATCACCACAAGCCGGCCGTCGCGTCGGCACTGCTCGACGATGGTCTGGACGTCCAGCGGCTTGATCGTGGGGACGTGTAGCACGGCCGTATCAATCGTGCTCTTGGCCAGTTCTTCAGCCACTTCCAGGGCACGCATGGTCATCAGGCCCGAGGCGATGATCAGCACGTCCTTGCCATCGCGCAGGAGCTTGGCCTTGCCCAGTTCGAACTTGTAGTCGTACTCGTCGAGAATCAGCGGAACACGTCCGCGCGGGAGGCGCATGTACACGGGGCCGTTGTGCTCGGCAATAGCCGCCACACACTGTTCGGTTTCCAGTGCATCGCAGGGGTCGATGACCATCATCTGGGGGATCGCCCGCATCATCGCGAGGTCTTCGGTCGCCTGGTGACTCGGACCATAACCGGTGGTCAAGCCCGGCAGCGCTGCGCAAATCTTCACGTTGAGGTTTTCTTCGGCGATCACTTGGTGAATGAAGTCATAGGCGCGTCGCGTGGCAAACACTGCATAGGTAGTGGCGAACGGCACGAAGCCTTCCTTCGCCATGCCCCCGGCCGCCGCCATGAGCAGCTGTTCAGCCATGCCCATCTGCAGGAAGCGCTCAGGGTAGCGTTGGGCGAAGATGTGCAGATCAGTGTATTTCGCGAGGTCTGCCGTCATGCCTACGATCCGGGGATCTTTCTGACCGGCTTTCACCAATGCGTGGCCAAACGGCGCAGATGTAGTGCGTTGCCCCTCGCTGGCAATGGAGGCGATCATGGACGACGTGGTGAGCTTCGGCTTTGCTTGGGAAGCGGCAGTCATTGGTGGCTCCTTGGCGCGTGGATCTCATCGAGGTCTGCAAGTGCTTGCTGCCATTCCTGGGGCTCGACCCGGATGAAATGGTTCTTGTCACGCTGCTCCAGGAACGGCACGCCTTTACCCATCAATGTGTCGAAGAGGATCACCCGCGGCTTGTCGCCAGGAACCGCCCGCGCGGTATCAAAGGCATTGATCACCTCCTGCAGGTTGTTGCCGTCGACGCGCTGTACGTGCCACCCGAAAGCAGCCCATTTATCGACCAGAGGCTCGAACTGCAGGATGTCGTGGGAAGGGCCGTCGGCCTGCTGGCGGTTGATGTCCACCAGGTTGATCAGGTTGCCCAACCGGTGGTGAGCTGCCGACATGGCAGCCTCCCACACCGCGCCTTCATCCAACTCGCCATCGGACATCGAGTTGTACACGAACGCCTTGTTGCCCTTTAGGCGCAATCCCAGCGCCTGACCCACCGCGATTGCCAGCCCCTGGCCCAGCGAGCCACCGGAGATTTCCATGCCGGGTGTATAGGTGGCCATGCCAGACATCGGCAGCCGACTATCGTCGGAGCCATAGGTTTCCAGCTCTTCTTCCGGAAGCACTCCCGCCTCCAGCAAAGCGGCGTACAAGGCTATGGCGTAGTGTCCGTGGGACAGCAAGAAGCGATCTCGCCCCTCCCATTCAGGTTGATCGGGACGAATGTTCATAGCGTGGCAGTAGGCAACAGCCAGGACGTCTGCCCAGCCCAGCGCCTGGCCGACGTAGCCTTGGCCCTGGACCTCACCCATGCGCAGCGCAAAGCGCCGGATCCGCCAGGCGTGCGCCGACATTCGGGCAAAGTGCTCATTGAGACCCTCGGTCATATTGTTCTCCATTGGTGACCAGCGATTCGGCGTCACTGATGTAGAGGATTCATCAGTAAACATCGAATTGAGTAACCCGCTGATGTTCATGTAAAACTAATGAGCCGACAAAAGGTTTTAATTCGTTAACAAATGAACTGGATTCATCAATGAAAGTGTTAAAACGGTTGCCTCTATCAGCCCTGAGGGTTTTCGAAGCGGCAGGCCGGACGTGCTCATTCGTGGAGGCTGCAAAAGAGCTCGACCTCTCGCCCAGTGCGGTGAGTCATGCGATCCGAAAACTGGAAGCCGCCGCCGAAATTACGCTGTTCGTCCGCAACACCAGGCACACGGCGTTGACTGCGGAAGGTGCAATGCTGCTTGATCACGTCCAACGCGGCTTCGAAGAGATGAGTCGGGGTTTGGCCATCGCGACCAACGAACCGGCGCTGCCCCTGCGCTTACATACCGCGCCTACCTTTGCCAGCCAGTGGCTAGTTCCGCGCCTGGCGGGCTTCTTGAGAGACCACCCAGGCATCGACCTGCGCATCTCCGCTAGCACGGATTATGCGCTGTTCGACAATGACGATTTCGACCTCGATATCGTTTATGGCGAGCCCAGGCCGTCCTCTCACGAAAAGACGCCGCTGCGCATCGAAGAGCTGACGCCACTTTGCAGCCCTGAGGTTGCCAAGTCCTTGCGCTCCGTACAGGACCTGTACTCTCATTTTTTGATCCAGAGCGATGGGCAGGCGGTGCAATGGAAAGGCTGGTTTGCAGCAAACGGTATGCAAGCGCCCCAATCCTATGGTCTGGCGTTCGACCGCAGCTCCATGGGGATTGCCGCAGCGGCAGGTGGCCTGGGAGTAGTCCTTGAATCAGATTTGGTAGCCGAACAAGAGCTGGCCAGTGGACGCCTGGTCCGTCCACTGCGTGAGGTGAGCCACAGCGTCCGGTACGTGGGCCATTACCTGGTGCATCCTCGCCGACCCACGCAACCTCACGCTGTAACTCAATTCAAAGAATGGCTGTTCAAGGAACTCGCTGTGAACTGATCGGCAATCGCGGACCGTAACTGGCAGTCGTGATGGACTCTCTAGCTCACTACTATATTGGGGCGCTCAGGCAACAAAAGACAGTTAGCTCATTGTCGCTGTCCTTTCGCCCCTCCAGGATAACTCTCAACGATGACCCGGCACTATCGCTGGATTCCCTACAGACGTAGTCGCTGATGCTGTCCAGATACTATTGTCGATATTGACGTCGTCGAACGCGCTTGGAGTCAGGACGGGCTCAGCTATGCCCGCCTTGCGTTGGTTGTCGTAATCAGCTAGCAACCGGAGCCCAACATTACACAGCAATGTGAGCGCGATCAGGTTCACCAACGCAGATAGCGTCATAGTGATGTCGGCGAAGGCGAACACGGTCGAAAGGTCCTCCACCGACCCCCATAGGATCAGCGCTAAAACAAGCGCACGATAGCCCAAGAGCATCTTGCGGTTATCTCCCAGGATAAACTTCAAGTTGTTCTCGCCGAGGTAGTAGTTGTAGAGAATCGAGGTAAATACAAACAAGGCCAATGCGGCGCTTATGAAAATGCGCCCCCAGTCGCCAACCACCGCCGCCAACGAGTTCTGAGTCAGTACCAGGCCGTCACCTGCAAACCCGGCGGTGTAAAAACCCGAGAGTAGGATCAGCAGTGCAGTGCAGGTGCAAATCACGAACGTGTCGAAAAACACACTGAATGCTTGCACTACGCCTTGAGAAACAGGGTGCTTGACCTCAGCAACAGCCGCGACATTGGGTGCGCTGCCCAAACCGGCCTCGTTGGCAAACACTCCCCGCTTGACGCCCATAACAATGGCGCTACCAATAAAGCCGCCAAAGGCCTGGTCCAACCCAAAGGCACTGTTGATGATGGTCATCAGCATTGTTGGCACGTGATCAAACTGCAGAATGATTACGTAGAGGGTTACCGCGATGTAGGCCAGCGTTTTGACTGGTACCAACAGATCCGCCACTTTGGCGATACGCTTGATGCCACCTACGAAGACCAGGCCCAGCACGACGGCCAGAACAATGCCTGAATAGGTGGGATTGACGCCAAAGGCATTCTGGAGGGAATGGGTCACGGCATGGGATTGCAGCCCATTGAAGGAAAAACCGAAGGTGACGATGAGTAGCGTGGCCATCAGCACGCCGAGCCAGCGCTTATTCAAACCGTGCTCTATATAGAAGGATGGGCCTCCGTAGAACTGGCCGCTAGCGTCTTTACGCTTGTATAACTGAGCCAGACTGCACTCCATCAGCGTTGTAGCCATACCCACCAAGGCAGTGACCCACATCCAGAAGACGGCACCAGGTCCGCCAAGGGTAACAGCCACACCGACGCCGGCAATGTTGCCCGCACCTACTCGTCCCGCCAGGCTAAGCATCAGGGCCTGGAATGAGCTGATTTGTGTCGAGCTGCTGGTGAGGCTGTCCTTAAATACCTTGAACATGTGCAGAAAATAGCGAAGCTGCACAAAGCGAGTCTTGATTGTGAAATAGGCGCCCAATCCAACGACCAGGACGATGAGCAGCTTTCCCGAAAGAAAACCGTTGATGGCTTCGAGCATGGCGCAACCTCATTGTTATTTTATTGGGTAGTGCGGAGCTTCACGCGGCCGGCAGAACCGCGTGAAATTTGTAGATCTGCCTAGGCGAGGTCTTGTAGAGCTTTGATCCGCTTCCACATAAGTACAGGGTTCGAATACATGGGGAAGTGACCGCAATCAGGAATGCACGCCAAGTGCACACCTTTTGCCGCAATGTCCTTGAGGTAGGAAAGGTGAGAGTTGGTTTCCCCATACATGTATTGGCGCGGGAAGGGCAGCGACAGAAATTTTTCCATCAACAGACCGTTGTCCGACAAATCCACCATTGACTCGAAAATGCCGCGGACCGCACCGGTACGTACTTTGTGCGCCAAACTAGCGGCATACAGCGCGCTCGCAGGGTCGGATGCCAATCGAGTGCGTTCGATAAAGTCGCGGAAGAATCGCGCATCATCGTCACGGCGGTGATGATGAATTTGACGGCTGAGGAAGCAGTCCTCAGGGGCGATGTTACCTTCGATGTCGACGAAACTCAGCACGCGCGAAGGATCCCCATGAGCCAAGATCAGACTGGTCAATCCGCCCATGGAGTGGCCTACCAAGTGGAAAGTATCGACCTCAAAATACTTGAGTACGGCCTGTGCGGTTTTTACAAGGAATGGAATATTGATGCGCGAGAGGTCGCTGCATTCGGTCTCACCGCAGCCTGGAGCATCGTAGGCAATGAAGGGATGTCCATCGAAAGCAGGCTGCAGCGTGATATCGGCGTAGTCCTCTTTGGAAGAGCCGAAACCGTGAAGGAACAGGATGGGTGCTTTAGGCCCACGGCGGTGAATCACCGCCAGTTCGAGCTGTACACCGTCGATGTTCAGCGGAATTTTTTCGTGGGTGAAGCGAGCTGGATGGGACACGAATGAGCTCCTGTGACAGACATCCTCAATGTTGAGCTCGCCAGATGATTTGTAAAATACGAAGCCACGAACCCTGTCATATGCCTAGCCTATGACAACAAGGTCTGCTTCGCTTGATCGATCATGGCATCCACGAGCGGATTCTTATGCTCGCTGTGCCACGCCATGGCAGTAGTCACCACTTTCACCTCCGGGAACAGAGGCCGAATGAGTACGTTTTTGGGCGCGAGCTTGCCCATCGAGGTGGGAACAATGGCAATGCCTTGGCCGCAGCTGACGAAGGCAACTTGTGACGAGACCGAGCGAACTTGATGCACGATCCGCGGGGCGAAGCCGCTGGCTTTGCACTGTCCGACCAGATAGTCGAAATAAACAGGGCTCACATCGCGTGAAGCCATGACCAAGGTTTCATCGGCGAGGGACTTGAGAGAGATGGAATCACCCGCGGACAAAGGGTGATCGTTAGGGAGCGCTACTGCCAGTCGATCCTCGGACAACGGTAGAGATTGCAAATGCCGACCGAGGTTGCCCTCAAGGCGTGCGAAGGCGATGTCGATATCGCCGGTCTCAAGAGCGGGGATAGCCTCCGCGCTATCGATCTCTCGAACCGATACCGTGATCAGTGGGTGGTCCTGCTTGAACCGCTCGATCAGCGGAGGCAGTACATCGATCATTGCCGAAGTAATTGCCCCAATGGTCACTACGCCAGCGTGGCCGGCCACGGCCTCATGCACCGCAAGCTCCAATCGCTCCAGCTGATCAGCAAACTTTCGTACGGCAGGGAGAATGGCGGCTCCCGCAGCGGTCAGTTGAGCGCCTCGGCGAGATCTAGTGAATAGTTGAACCCGTAAGGACTGCTCCAGCGCCTGTATCTGTTCGGTCAACGGTGGCTGCGACATGCCCAGTCGCTTGGCTGCGCGGCTGAAGTTCTGGTCCTCGGCAACTGCCAGGAATAGCCAGAGGTGGCGTATCAAGCGAAAGTTGATCACAGCGCTCTTCCATAGGTTTGGAGTATGACAAGCTTAGCTTCTTTGTAATATACGTATCAAATCTCGGCGCAGATACTCAAGCCTCACCTAAAAGAGGCCTGAAACCGATGAGCTTGAAAGCCCTGCTTGATCGCCTGGCTGCGCTCGATACCAACACGGTGTCGGACGCGCTGGACTTCCTCCAGCTGCCTGGTGCCACCAACGGCCTGATGCCGCTTTGGGACTGTCCGAAGATTGTTGGCCGAGCCAGCACTGTTCAGTTGGGGCCCAAGCAGGATGTGTCACCCACCGTTCACCTGATCACCCCAGTAGTGGAGCAGATCACCACCGATGACCGCGTGCTGGTAATCGCGGGCGGCGTCGATGGTATCTCCAGTTGGGGAGACATCCTGGCAAACGCCGCCCAGCGCAAAGGTATTCGGGGCTCGATCATCGACGGTTTCAGCCGTGACATCCGCGGCAGCGCGGACATCGGCTATCCAGTCTTCGGTCGCGGCGTGACCATGATCAGCGCCCGTAACCGGCTCATCCAGATCGACGCAGCAGTAAAAGTTCGCATGGCGGGCGTCGAGGTAGAGGAAGGCGACTACGTGATCGCCGATGAATGCGGAACCGTGTTTGTCCCGGCCAATGCTATCGAGAAGGTCCTTGATTTGGCCGAGCGTATCGATCGCCGCCAGGCCGGCATGGTGGACGCCGTGCGTGCAGGCCGCTCGGTCGAGGAGGTCATGCACGACACCCAATTCGAAGCTATCAAGGTAGAGCACTGATATGAGCCTTTCCGATAAAGACCTCGTTGCCTTGTTCGAAGGCCTGGATACGCCAGGCGTTTCCGACGCGATGGACAAGCTAGGCCTTCCAAGCCAAGCCTTTGGTATCGCACCGCTGGCCAACTACAGCCAGGTTGTGGTCGGCCCAGCCTTCACCGTTCAGTACGTAAGTGCGAGCACTCCGCCCGGCACTGTCGGCGACTTCATTGATGACGCAGCACCAGGTGACGTTGTGGTCATTGCCAACCAAGGCCGTACCGATTGCACGGTGTGGGGCGACATCATGACCCAGTACGCCTTGGCTCGCGGTATCGCCGGCACGGTCATCGACGGTGTCTGCCGCGATGTGAATAAAGCACTGGGCGAAGGGTATCCATTGTTCAGCAAAGGTCGCTTCATGCGTACCGGCAAAGACCGCGTTGAAGTCGTGGCCGTCAACCAGCCGGTGTCCGTTGGCCAAGCGCGGGTCTGTGCCCGCGACATCGTTGTCGCTGACGCCAATGGCGTCGTCATCGTCCCGCGCGGTCGTGCCCAGGAAGTCGCCGAAACGGCACGGCGCATCGAACACGTTGAAGCGCAGATCCGCGAACAAATCGCCACTGGCAAGAGCCTCAAAGAAGCCCGTGACGCCCTCGGTTACCACTCCCTGCAGAGCAAACAGCCATGAGCCTTCCACACGATTATCAGAACATTGCTAAGGTCCTCGGCAGCTCCACCCTGTACGAGGCCTCTGGGTTGCCGTGCGCCGTGGACCGCGAGATTCGCGCTGTCTGGAAAGGCGCTTTCATTGCTGCACCGGCGTACCCGCTGCAGTGCTCGCCAGGTGACAACCTGGGCCTGCACATAGCTGTGGCGAAAGCGCCGCGCGGTAGCGTCTTGGTCTGTGATACTGCCGACTTCGTTGCCGGCTACTGGGGTGAAGTGCTTACCGTGGCGGCCGAAGCCGCTGGCATCGTCGGCTTAGTAATCAATGGCGGCGTACGCGATATCGCCGCGCTTGAAGCGCATGGCTTTCCGGTTTTTGCTCGAGGCATCTCCGTCAAAGGTACCGTCAAGGCGACCACGCCCTCCGTTGGCAGACCTTTCTACTTTAGCGGGGCGCACGTTAGCGCCGGCGACCTTGTGGTTGCGGACGAGGATGGCGTGATCATCATTCCCGCCGATGCAGTTGAGTGCACGCTGCGCGAGGGCCAAAAACGCGCTGACAAAGAGGCGGAGTTTTTTGCAAAGTTGCGTGAAGGTCACACCACCCTGGACTTGATGGGTCTTTCCCTCCCGGAGGAACACGCGTGAGCTTGGAAACGCTGAACCGTCGCCTGGAGGCTGCCAAGCCTTCAGCGACTTACAAGATTATCGACCGCGTTGCTGCACGTCGTGCAGAAGGGGCGAAGATCATCTCTCTCTGTGCGGGCGAGCCTGACTTCGATACTCCAGAACACATCCGTGCCGCAGCCATCAGTGCGATCAATAATGGCCACACCCGCTACACCCAAGTCGCTGGCCTTCGCGCGCTGCGTGAAGCCATCGCCCGTAAGTACCGGCGCGAGAACGGCCTTGATGTAAACTGGCAAGACACGCTGGTCTGCAGTGGAGGAAAGCAGGTCATCTTTAACGCCTTGGCCGCGACCCTCAACGAAGGCGACGAGGTGGTGATCCCTGCTCCTTACTGGGTCAGCTATCCGGAAATGGTGGCGTTGTGCGGGGGCGAGTCACGGATCGTTACCTGTGGCGCCGAGTCGAGCTTTAAGCTCACACCAAAAGCATTGGCCGGAGCAATCGGGCCGAAGACTCGATGGCTCATTCTGAATTCGCCGTCCAACCCCACGGGAGCGGTGTATGATCACTACGAACTGAAAGCCTTGGCTGAGGTATTGCTCAATCATCCGCAAGTCCTGATTTTGGCGGACGACATCTATGAGCATTTGATCTTCGACGGTCGTGATTTCCTCACACTCGCCCAAGTTGAGCCCAGACTTTCTGAACGGACGCTGACCATGAACGGCGTATCGAAGGCCTACGCCATGACAGGCTGGCGGATCGGGTTTGCCTCTGGGCCTCGCTGGTTGCTCGATGCGATGGAAAAGTTGCAGGGTCAGCAGACCTCGGGGGCGTGTTCCATCTCGCAACATGCGGCAGTCGCTGCGCTGGACGGTCCGAAAGACTTCATTGCCCAAAGCCGCGAAGTGTTCCAACGGCGTCGAGATTTCATGGTCGAGCTGCTCAACCAGGCGCCGGGCATCAGTTGCGAAGTTCCAGGCGGAGCCTTCTACGCCTTTGCCGATTGTACCGGTCTGATCGGCAAGCGCTCGCCGGACGGCCGTGATCTCGTTGACGACGAGGCTGTCGCGTTGGCATTGCTTGAAGAGGCCAACGTTGCAGTCGTGCAAGGTAGTGCATTTGGACTTCCAGGCTACCTGCGTATTGCCTACGCTCTGGATGATGAATCGTTACGAACGGCGTGCCAGGCTATTCAGAAGTTCTGCGAGGACGCACTGTAAAGAACCCGTCTCGCTATGGCCGTCGTCTGGGAAGAGAGACTTCGGCCATTGTCGCCTACAGCTGATCGAATTGAACTTGCAACTAGCCAGTGTCAGCGACGCCGCCATGGTAACTCTAGATTCCAGCCCCCTAGCTTATGGAAGCGCGAATGAAGTACGTAGAACTAATCGGTGGTAAGCTCCACCGATAAACGTTCAAAAGAACAAAAAGTTAGAAGGGCCCTCAGTTCTGCAACCAACAGGAGCTATGTCTGCAATCTCAGCAGGCATCCCGAGGATGGAGCGCTGCTGAGCACCTCCAGCTTGAGCGCATGTCGAGCACTGGTGATGAACAGGGTACTGCCTTCCGGGCCCCCGAAGCACAGGTCAGTAGGCGCGGGTACTGGCAAACCGATCATTCGGTCCAGGTTTCCGTCGGCATCGAAGCGCGCCAAGCTCCAGCCGTCCATCTGGGTCGTCCAGACCCCACCGTCGGTGTCCAAGGCCAAACCGCCCAGGCTCCCCCCTCCTCTGGGCAGCGAAGCCAAGCGGCGTACCACCGTGCTGCCGCTATGCAAAAGCAGAATATCGCCAGCGTCCGGTGCCAGAGCATAGAGCGCGTCTCCGCTGGCATCCCAACGGAAAGCACTGATGGGCTCAGGCAGAGACCAGCCGTTTCGCAACTCACCTTCGGCACTGAGCTCCCCGATCACACAGCCATGGGTACTTCGGGCACACGCCCACAGCGCCCCGGATGGATGGGTCGCAAGGGCCAGTAGCCGACTTCCTAGCAGATCCTGCCGTGGGTGCTCATTTCCTTCCCAGTCGATCAGCGACCACCCCCCCGTCTGCGCGACGAGCAAACCCTCTGGATGCAATTCCATGGCCCGCACCGGCAGATCCAGACGGGTCAGCAAACGGCTGCTCTGTCCGTCCCAGCAGTGGATGGCAGGTGCCAAAGTGTCGGCCCAGTAGAGCATCTGCCGGCCGGCATGCCAGCGCGGGAATGCGCCATGGAAGGCCCAAGGCCCCGGCAGTACGCTGAGCTCCTCGGCATGATGCAGCGCAGTATCGGGACGTAGCTGCTCGCCTACCCGGCGGGCCGCATCGGCGAGCTCAGGGCCCAGTAAAGTCAGGCGCTCCAGGGTCAGCCTATAGGCCGGTCCGGCCACGCTCAGGGCGCCGCGGACGTTCCCCTGCTTGTCGATGATCGGCGCGGCCACACAGCGAATACCAAGGCGGATTTCCTCATCATCGAGGGCATAGCCACGGGCCTGGGTGATCTGCAGTTCGGCCAGCAACCTGCGGCGGTCGGTAATGGTCAGCGGCGTCAGCGGGGCCAGGACTAGACCTTTGAGAATTTCATCACGTGTAGCAGCCGGCAGCGCGGACAGAATAGCCTTGCCTTGTCCCGTGCAGTACACCGGCTTGCCCTGACCAAGGCTCGCTGCAGAGCGCTGGGTGTGGGCACCTTCACACCGCTCCAGCGAGAGCACCTGATTGCCGTCCAGCACGGCGAGGTACGAGGTTTCCCCCGTGAGGTCACGCAGTGCTCGCAGTTCCGCGCTGGCAGCAGCGACCAGATCTGGCTCGAGGTAAGCATTGCGCACCATTTCCAGGTAGTTGAAGCCGAGCCTGTACACCTTGCGGGTAGGGTCGCGACGGATCATGCCGCGCTCTACCAGGGTGGCGAGGATGCGGTACAGCGTTGTGCGAGGCAAAGGCACCAACTCGGCCAGTTGGGCCTGGTTGATGCCTGTAGCGCTGCTCCCAATGGCTTGGAGGACATCAAGCGCTTTTTCCAGTGCAGCCGTACCTTCACCCGTTTTCATTGTGTTTTCCCATCTATTGGAACTCGGATATCACCACCGAGATTTTGCCCATTTTTCAACCAATTTTCTGCCATAGAATCGGTCGCATCAGGACTACCAGCAGTTACAAATTCCACATATTGGGACTTGGTATGGACCTGTTACCGAATAAAAACGTGAGGAGATGTTGAAGCATGTCAGTCATCCACAATTACGCCGATGCCCATGAAAGCGTCTCCGGCAAACAGGTCGAAGTCAGCGATGAAGTGCTGGCCAAGCTCGCTACCTGCAGCAGCGGCTCGCTGACCACTCAGCTGTTCAAGCGCGGCTTTCGTCAGCCCGCACTGGTCGGCCTGCGTTGCATGACCCGTGACGTCAAGCCGTTTGCTGGACGCGCCTTCACCATGCGCTTCATCCCCGCACGTGAAGACATCGACACCTATTCCACCATGACCACCAAGCCTAACGACGACAACCTGCAGTGGGTCGGCGTTGAGCAGATCAAACCCGGTGATGTGCTGGTCATCGACAGCCGCAACGACCCGGCCGCCGCTTCGGCCGGCAACATTCTGGTAACTCGCCTGCTGGCTCGCGGCGCCAAGGGCATCGTTACCGACGGCGCCCTTCGTGACGGCAGCGAAATCGCCGCCATGAGCCTGCCGGCCTACGCTCGCGAAATCACTGCCACCACCCGCATCTCTTACCACCACGTGGCCGACCTGCAGGTTCCGGTCGGCTGTGCCGGCGTTGCTGTGTACCCAGGCGACATCATCGTTGGCGATGCCGATGGCCTGACCGTGGTGCCGGCGCACCTGGCCGAGGAATTGGCCGAAGTGTGCACCGTGCAGGACGACATTGAAGGCTACCTGGCCATGCGCATCGCCGCCGGCGAAGCACTGTGGGGCGTTTACCCACCGAGTCCGACATCGGTTTCCGACTACCACGCCTGGGTCGCCGCTGGCCGTCCGGCCATTCCCTCGATCATCGACAAGAAGGACTAAGCCATGGCTGAGCACAAACATGCGCAACTGATCCGCCGCTACTTCGACGCCTGCAACGAAGGCGACTACGACAAGCTGGTGTCGTGCTTCACCCCGGACGCGGTGCACTACTTTCCTGCCGGGCTGCCGGAAGTGCCATGGCGCACTGCTGACACCATCGCCCGCAAATGGGTGTGGTGCGTAGAGAACCTGGGCTCGCAGTGGACTATCGAGAAGATCCTGGTCAGCCATGACAGCAACGAAGCGGTCATCGAGTGGACCCACTGGAAGAGCAAGCTTGGCACCGCCCTGCGCGGGGACGAGTGGTACGTGTTTGACGAGAAGTCCGGGCTGATTAAAGAGATTCGCGCCTACTACGCGTCGCCGGCAGACAAGGAAGTGGTGATTAACGAGCTGGTGGACTTTGACTACCAAGGCCGCGGCTACCACCTGGAACCGAGAGCACGCTGAAGCTGCCGGCCCTGTACGGATCAACCCGCACAGAGCCACAGCGCATTTCGAGGAGTAAGCATGACCACTCAACAAGATCCCACCCTGAACGCGCTTAATGCAGTCGTGGCCAAAGCGGCTGCAGCTGCCGACTTCTGGGCTGACTCCAGCGCAGAACAACGCGCCAAGCTGCTGCGCGGCCTGGCCGAGGCATTGGAAAGCCAACAGGCGGAATTGGTCGCCATCGCCGACCGTGAAAGCGGCTTGGGTGAGGTGCGCCTGAACGGTGAAGTCGCGCGTACTGCCTTCCAGCTGCGCGGCTTCGCCAGCGAAGTGGAAGCCGGTGTGCCGTACCGCCAAGTGGACGATCAAGCCGTCGCGGGTGCTCCGCCTGCTGGTCGCCCGCGTCTGACCCGCACTCAACGCCCACTGGGCCCAGTGGCGATGTTCTCGGCAAGCAACTTCCCGTTCGCCTTCTCGGTACTCGGTGGTGATACCGCTTCCGCGCTGGCGGCTGGCTGCCCGGTTGTGATCAAACCGCATTCCGGCCACCCGGAGCTTTCCCGCGCGGTATTCACCCTGGCCGCTGGTGTAGTGCGTTCGCAAGGCTTGCCAGAGGGTCTGTTGACCCTGGCTGAAGCGCCCAACCGCTCGGCCGGCAAGTACCTGGTACAACACCCATCAATCGCCGCCGTGGCATTCACTGGCTCGTATCAGGGCGGCAAAGCCCTGTGGCAGGCGGCCAATGAGCGCGAGCGCCCGGTACCGTTCTTCGGTGAGCTGGGTTCGATCAACCCACTCGTGGCATTGCCATCGGCACTGGAGAAAGACAGCGCGAACCTGGCCAAGGTACTGGCTGGCTCCATCACCCTGGGTTGCGGCCAGTTCTGCACCAGCCCTGGGGTAATCGTGCTGCTGGACTCGCCTCACAGCCAACGTTTCATCGGTGAACTGGCCGAAGCCATTGCGCCGATTGCCACCCACCGTATGCTGACTCCAGGTATGCAGCAGGGCTTCGAAGCGGCCGCTACCACCGTGGCTGCCAATGCCTCTGCGGTCTTCGCGCCCCATGCCGATGGCGCCGGTCCGGCACCACGCCTGTTTGCCACTGACGCTGCGTCTTTCATCGCCAACGCCCACCTGCGCGAGGAAATGTTCGGCCCGGCGGCACTGATCGTCACCGCGCAATCCGTGGCTCAGGCAGCAGATGTGCTCGACGCCGTGGGCGGCACGCTGACCACCACCCTGTGGGGCCTGGAGGCTGACACCCAAGACAATCGCCAACTGCTGAACGCCGCCAAGCGTGTTTCCGGGCGTGTCCTGTTCGCCGGCGTACCAACTGGTGTCGCCGTATGCCATGCCCAGCAGCACGGTGGCCCGTGGCCTGCGTCCACCGCACCACAAACCACCTCGGTTGGCTTCGCCGCCATCGAACGTTTCCTGCGTCCGGTCGCGTTGCAGGACGCGCCGAGCTGGGTCCTGGGCTGAGGAGAACATAGTGATGATGCGACATATCGTGATGTTCCGCCGCCTGCCCGGTGTCGACGCGCAACCTGAACGGGAAGCAGACCTGGTAGGCCGGATGCGAGACCTCACCCAGGAAATCGACTTCATCCGCGACTGGCGCGTCGCCGCCAACGAACTGGATCGACCGATCTGCTGGGACTACATCCTCGAATCCAGCTTCGACGATGCCGACGCGGTTCAGCGGTACCTGCCACACCCTGCGCACCAGGCTCTGGTCGCCGATCTCAAGCAGTACTTCGAATGGGTGGCAGTGGATTACAGCGTCTAAGCAGTACCAATAGCCTGGCCACCTGAAGGGCCAGGCGTCATAACAAAAAAGATCCGGCATCACAGGTGCTGGACGGAGTCATACATGAACAAGAAAAAGAACTACCGCTGGACGATCCTGACCATGCTGTTCCTGGCCATGATCATCAACTATGTCGATCGCGCTGCCCTCTCGATCGCCATGCCGTTCATTACGCAGGAATACCACCTCACGCCCGCAGAAAAGGGCATGATCTTCAGTAGTTTCTTCTTCGGCTATGCGCTGTTCTGTTTCGTCGGCGGCTACCTGGCCGACCGCTTCGGCCCCAAGAAGGTACTGACCTGGTCGATGAGCTTCTGGTCTGTGCTCTGCGGTTCCACCGCCCTGGCCTTCAACTTCTGGTCGCTGCTGATCGTGCGTGCGCTCTTCGGTGTCGGCGAAGGACCTGTATCCACCACCGCGAACAAGACCGTCAACAGCTGGTTCCCGATCAAGGAGCGCGCTCGCGCCATTGGCATCAACCAGGCGGGTGGCCCGCTGGGCGGCGCCCTGGCAGGCCCGATCGTCGGCTTCCTCGCCCTTTGGCTGGGTTGGCGTGTGGCCTTTGTGGTGATAGCCGCAGTCGGTGTGCTCTGGGCTATTGCCTGGTATCGCATGGCAGCCTCCACACCTAAAGAGCACCCGCTGGTCACTCCAGAAGAGCTGGAACTGATCAACGAGGGCCGTGAAGCGCCGGTTACCGCCGTCGCAGACGCACCCCGCACGCCGGTTCTGCAGATTATTCTGCAGCGTTCGGTCCTGGTCACCGGCGTTTCGCTGTTCTGCTACAACTACATCCTCTATTTCTTCATGACCTGGTTCCCCAGTTACCTGATCGACGCCAAAGGTATTGATCTCAAATCCATGAGCATCGTCACCGCACTGCCTTGGCTGGTAGGTACTGTCGGCTTCGTTTGCGGCGGGCTGCTGATCGACTGGGTGTTCAAGCGCACTGGCAAGCAGCTGTTCTCGCGCAAAGTGGTACTGGTCAGTTGCCTGCTGGTGGCGGCCGTGTGCATCGGCCTGACCGGCCAGGTTGAGAGCGTGACCAGCACCGTTGCAGTCATGACCGTGGCCATTGGCTTCCTAATGCTCACCGCGCCGGCCTACTGGTCGCTGATCCAGGATGCCGTGCCGGACCATCAGGTCGGTACCGCCGGTGGCTTCATGCACGGTCTGGCCAACCTATCGGGCATCGTCGCACCAACCGTGACCGGCTTCATCATCGAGTCGACCGGGACCTACAGCAGCGGCTTCGGCCTTGCAGCAGGATTGGGGGTCGTCGGTGCACTGATCGTGGCTGTGTTCGTTGGCCAGAGACCAGCCAAGCAGCCCAGCGCTATCGCAACAGCCTGAATCAAACGCTCCTACGTTTTCCGGGAATACACCATGCCTACTCTTCTTGTCACCGGCGCTGCCGGTATCGTCGGAACCGCGTTGCGCCCCTACCTGCGCGAGCGCTTCAGCCTCCGACTGCTGGACCGCCGGCCGGTCAGCGACTTGGCCACCAATGAAACCGAGTTGGTGGGTGACCTGACCGACCCAGCCTTTGTCCGTCAGGCTTGCGAGGGTGTTGACGCGGTGCTGCACCTGGCGTGTGCCCACGGCACCGATATCCAGTTCCAGTCCACGGTCGAGCCGAACTACCACGCAACCCTGTACCTGCTCGAAGCCGCTCAGCGCGCAGGTGCCAAGCGCTTCGTGTTCGCCAGCAGCCACCATGTGCTGGGTCAGTACCACAGCCAAGCCGCCGAACACTTCGATGACCACCCTGTGGCACCGGACAGCTACTATGCGCTGAGCAAGGTATTCGGGGAAGCAGCCTGCGCCACGTTCTCCCAACGCAGCGAGTTGGCCACCTTCGTCGTGCGTATAGGCAACGCCGATGCCAAGGTCAGCGACGCTCGCCGCCTGCGCCTGTGGACCAGTGCCCGCGACCTGGCGCAACTGGTGCTGATCGGCCTGGAACACCCTGAGGTACGCCACGAGATCGTCTATGGAGTGTCCGAATGCCCACAGGCGTTCTTCCACAACCAGCGTGCCCGTGCCTTGGGTTACCGGCCACAGGACAATGCAGCCGAGCACCTAGCTGACAACTTCCTCGCCTATGACGCTATGGCACCGGTTGGTTCGGGCCGTGACCACGTCGGTGGGGCCTATGCCGGTGTTGCCCTGGCCAGCGTCCTGGAGCAAGCATGAAGATCGTCCGGATCGATACTCAGATCGTCGAGATTCCGTTCCATGACGGCGGTCGCGGCGTGGGCGGCACGCCTTCAGCTTGGCGCACGCTGGAGAACGTGTTGGTGCGGGTCGAGGACGAGCAAGGCAATGTGGGCTGGGGGGAGGCCTTCGGCTACTTCGTCGCCGATGCCACCAAAGCCCTTATCGATCGGCTGGTAGCCCCCCAGGTGCTGGGGCGGGAGATCACCGACATTCCGGCACTGAACCTTGAGCTGCAGCAGCGTCTGCATTTGTTCGGCCGCTATGGCGTGACGATGTTCGCTATCTCCGGTATCGACATCGCCCTGTGGGACCTGGCGGCCCGCCGCCAGCGCCTGCCGTTGCACCGGCTGCTCGGTCAGGCTCACCGCGAACAGGTACCGGCCTATGCCAGCCTGGTGCGCTACGGCGACGACAAGGTGGCGCCGGCCACCTGTGAAAAAGCACTGGAACTGGGCTTCAGCGACATCAAGCTGCACGAGGCCACCCTGCATGACATCGGCGCTTGCAGGCGTGCGGTTGGTGATGGTGTGCCGCTGTCCACCGACGTCAACTGTTCATGGACCGTGCAGGGCACCCACGACTGGCTGCCGGCGCTGGCAGAACTGAAACTCGCCTGGCTGGAAGAGCCGATCTTCCCGCCAGAGGACTTCACTGCACTGGGCAACCTGCGCGGGCAGGGCGTGGACATTTCAGCCGGGGAAAACTGGTGCACCGCCGTGCAGTTCAAGCAGGCTCTGGTGACGGGCGCGGTGGACTCCATACAACCCAGTGTGACCAAGGTAGGCGGCATTTCCGAGTGCCTGCGCATTGATCGCCTGGCCGAACAGCATGAGGCGGTGATACTGCCGCACTGCCCGTACTTCGGCCCAGGCCTGATCGCCACATTGCACCTGGCTGCCGTGCAAAAACGTGTACCGCAGGTGGAATACCTGTTCGTGGAGCCGGCCGCGTGGCTCTATCCGGTGGAGCAGCTGCGCCAGGGCAATCAGCTGCAGATTCCTCAAGGACCGGGGCTGGGTCTGGACATTGACCTGCAAGTAGCCGAGCGCTACCGCCGCTAACAACCCTTTACATCCCCCACCGCCGTGCGTTGGCACGGTGGCTGGGCTCTGCATGCCCGAAAAAGGGTATTGGAGGTCACAATGCACACTGTGGTCCTGAGCAACGCTACCTGGTCGCTGAGCGTTTTACCGGATTGGGGTGGGCGTATCGCTCACCTGACCGCCGATGGCCTCGACATCCTGCTGCCAATTACAACCAACCAGTTCGACCCGCTGGACTGGCCACGCGCAGGCGCCTACCCACTGATGCCGTACTCCAACCGCATCCGCAATGCGCGCCTGCAGTTCGCTGGCAATGAGCACCAACTTCCTGCTCACCCGGCCGCCATTCCTCACACCCTGCACGGCGTGACCCACACTCAACCCTGGCAAGTCGTGACGGCCGAAAAGGATCTGCTGGTGATCACCTGTGATTACCAAGGCGAACACTGGCCGTGGGCGTTTCGCGCCGAACAGCATTTCGTTCTCGAAGGCAACCGCCTGCGCATGGCTTTGGTGCTGACCAACTTGGGTGACACGCCAATGCCCGGAGGTCTTGGGTTGCACCCTTACTTCAAGCGCCACCCCGGCATGCGGGCGCACTACCGCGTTGGGCGCGAATGGCAGATCGACGGGCAGTACCTGGCCACTGGCGAGTACCAAGATCACGCCAATGCTTGGTCCATCGAAGCGGATAGCCGCGACGCCCTCGCACATTACCAGTCGCGCTGGGATGGCCTGCTGGAACTTGAGTACCTCAACGCTCGGCTTGAGCTGCAAGCCTCGCAACCGTTGAGCCACTTCGTCGCCTTTGCACCGGCCGACAGCGCCTACCTGTGCCTGGAGCCGGTGTCGCACCTGGCTGACGCCTTCAACCAGCCGCGCGACAGCTGGACCGAAACCGGCACCCATGAACTCGCCCCCTCCCAGCGAATGGAGGCGACCCTCGATTTCACCTGGCAACACCGCTGACGCAACAACCGACAGACCTATAAGAAGAGAACAACAACAATGAAATACTCCTCGACTGGAGCGGGCTTCGCTCGCGCTGCAAAACCCTTGTCCCTGCTGATCGGGCTCGGTCCACTCTGTGCTCAGGCGGCGTTTCTGGAAGACAGCAAGGCCAACCTGACCTTCCGCAACTTCTACTACAACCACGACCTGCGCGACTCGACCAAGCCGGCCCAGTCGAAGCTGGAGGAATGGGCCCAAGGCTTCATCATCAAAGGCGAATCGGGCTACACCGACACGACTATCGGGGTGGGTGTGGATGTCTACGCAGGCCTGGGCCTGAAGCTCGACTCGTCGCCTTCGCGCAGCGGCTCCGGGCTGCTGCCGGGCGCTTACAACCGCGCAGGCGGGCCTCGCAATGCCGACCCACGCTCAGTGGACGATTACTCCGAGGCCACGGCGGCGGTCAAACTCAAATACTCGAAGTCAGAGCTCAAGATCGGCGGGCTATTCCCCAAGATTCCGCTGGTCAGTTCGGGGGATGGTCGACTGCTGCCTCAGTTCTTCGAGGGCGCCATGCTCGATTTTCGCGAGCTCGACAACCTCGACATCGGCCTGGGCCAGATGCGCCGGGTCAACCAGCGCGAGTTTGCAGGCGCTCGCGATATTCAGGTGGGCAACTACTACAGCGTGTTCAGCGATCGCTTCGACTACCTTGGTGGTACCTGGCGCGCGACACCGCAGACGTCCCTGGGCCTGTGGAAAGGCCGTCTTGCTGACGTCTATCAGCAGACCCTCTACACCGGTACCCACACGATCAAGGCCGGAGACTGGAACCTGGCGGGGACTCTCAACTACCTCGACACCGGCGAGTCCGGAAGTGAAAAGGCCGGCCAACTCGATAGCCGTATGTCATCGGCCATGCTGAGCGCGAATCTCAAGGCCCAGACATTCCGCATCGGCTACCAGTACAACGCCGGTGACAGTGCCTTGCCGTTCATCCACGACAGCGACTTGCCGGGAGTACCCAACGCTGTGCAGGTGTTGCGATTCGACCGCGCTCAGGAGCGCTCCTGGCAAGCCCGTTACGACCTCGACTTCGCCGCCCTCGGCGTGCCCGGTCTGACTGCGTTTGCTCGCTACGTGAAGGGGGACAACTTCAAGGTGGCCGGTGAAGACGCCAGCGAATGGGAACGCAACCTGGACATCTCCTACGTAATCCAGAGCGGGCCGCTGAAAAACGTCGCGTTCCGGTGGCGCAACGTCCAGTTGCAAGGTGACGCCACCGGCCGCCGCGATGAGAACCGCGTGATCATCGCCTACACCCTGCCGCTGTTCTGATCCTTGCTTTACCAGGCACCGGCTCTGCCGGTGCCATTCACCGTGAAGCCCTGCAGGGGCGCTCTACTAAACACAATCGGAGAAAGCACCTGTGCACCAATCACTTGATCCTGCGATGCAGGCCTACATCAACGACAGCAAGCGCTTTACCCCCATAGACAGCACCTTGCAGGCCAGGCGCGCAGCGTTCTTGCAGGCCTGCCGCCATTGCACGCCTCCTGCGCCGAAGGGCTGGCGTATCACTGATATCGAGATTGAGGGCCTGCGCCTGCGCTGCTACCAGCCTGATGCCGAGCCCCCAGAGGGCGGCTGGCCGACACTGCTGTACTTGCATGGCGGTGGCTGGGACTTGGGCGACCTCGACACCCACGACTGGTTCGCCCATGCCCTTGCGGGTCGAATCCACTTAGCCATCGTCGCAGTTGAGTATCGGCTGGCCCCTGAGCATCCCTATCCAGCACCACTATACGATTGCCAGAAAGCCTGGGCGGCGCTGCGCAACGGATCAGTCGACGCCCGCCTTAGCCGTACCCGACTGATGATTGCCGGTGACAGCGCCGGCGGCACCTTGGCGGCAGGGCTGTGCCGGGCGCTCCACCGCAAGGGTCAGCCTCAGCCCCTCGGCCAGTTACTGGTGTACCCGGTGCTCACCGCTCGCCAACACCTGCCGTCAATGCAGGTGCATGCCGAGGCGCCAATGATGACCGTGGCCGGGCTGAAGCAATCGTTGCATGGCTTCTTGCCCAACGAGGCCGACCGTAACGACCCGTGCGCGATGCCACTGGAAACCGATGATTTTGCTGAGCTGGCACCTGCGCTGGTGCTAACGGCGCGAATAGACCCACTCTGCGACCACGGCATCGCCTATGCCGCTGCGCTTACCGCCCACGGTGTACCGGCCGAGGTGTGGATAGGAGAAGGAATGGTGCATTCCAGCTTACGCGCATTCGGCGTAGCGGAAGTCGAGCGGGCTTGGGACCGCATGGCAGGACAACTGCGCCTGTGGGCGGGCATCTGAAGGCGCGCCACGGACTCAGGTGCTTTCCCGCACGACCAGGCTGAAGCCGACGTCTTCCACCTGCTCACCGCGAGCCAAGCTGCCATCCATGCGTTGCAGCAACAGCTCGGCGGTGCGCAAGCCGATGCGCCCGCCATCGATGTTCACTGTGCTCAACCTCGGATGGGTATGAGCGGCGAACTCCAAATCACCGAAGCCCATCACTGCCAAATCTTGAGGGATGCGCAGGCCCTGAGCAACGGCTTCGGCCATGGCGCCCTGGGCCAGCAAGTCGATACTGCAGATCACCGCGTCCAACGACACCTTCGCCTCGAGCAGACGGGCCATGGCCTGGCGGCCGTGCCCCATGTTCACCGGCGCGGCCTCTACCTCACAGGCGACAATCTCAACCCCGGCCTGCTCGAGCGTGGAGATGCAGGCCTGACGGCGGCGCGCAGCGCGATCGTCGTCGCTCCACAGCAGACCGACCCGGCGGTAACCACGCTCGACGACATGTGAGGCCATAGCCTGGCCAACGGCTTCGTGTGAAAAGCCCACAACCGTGTCGATGGGTGCTGATGTCAGCTCCCACGTCTCCACCACCGGGGTACCCCGTGCAATCAGCTTCGCGCGCGCGGCTTCGCTTCGCAGTCGTCGGGTCAGCACGATTCCGTCGGGGCGACGGGCGAGGATGGCATCGATCAGCTCCGATTCATGGTTCTCGCCCAGATCCGACTGGCTCAGCAGCAGTTGGTAGCGCGCGGCTGCCAGGCGCTTGCCCAGCTCGGTAACGGTGTCGACGAATGCCCTGTTGGCGATGTTCGGCACGACCACGATGACCAATCGGCTGCGCTGGGACACCAGGGCCCCGGCGAGCAAGTTGGGGACGTAGCCGGTCTTGCGAATGGCGTTGCGCACTTTCTTCTGGGTTTTTTCCGACACCAGCTCAGGTCGATTGATCACCCGCGAAACGGTGATCGGCGAAACCTTGGCCATCTTCGCCACATCATCGAGGGTGGCAGTGACCGGTTTCAGACCGGTGGTGACAACGGGTGTTTCCAGCATGTGAAGCCTCAAGCCAGGCGGGTTGACCATGTTCGCCGATTCTACCGGAACGGCACGGTTTTTCCTGCCCCACCCCCACATTCCCAGATCATGGGAATTTAGCCGAAACAGCGATTTGCAACCCGCGCAGAATCGGGCCTAGGATAAATGACAGCGCTGTCATTTGATAACGCTGTCATTAGTCGAAACAGCTCTCCAGCAGGGCTGCGAGCTGCCAGAATTCGAAGCAGGTGCCGGTGCAAGGCCCTGCACGACGCCAATAAAAACAATGAGGCAACCGCGATGCACAACCACGACACCTACGCCGCCGGGCCTGCCCCCGGCGCCGTGGCCGCGTCCAGCACGGCCACCCGCTACCGCTACCTGATCCTGGCCCTGATTACCATGGTCCTGGCGCTGAGCAGCGGCGACCGCGCCGCCCTGTCGGTGGCCGGCTCCGACATGGGTAAGGAGCTCGGTATCACCTCGGTAGAAATGGGCTACCTGTTTTCCATCTTCAGCTGGGCCTACGTGATCTTCCTGATCCCGTCCGGCTGGCTGGCCGACCGCTTCGGTTCGAAGAAAACCATGGCCCTGGCCATCTGCATCTGGTCGGTGTTCACGGTGGGCATGGGGCTGGTTCACTACACCGCATTGATCGTCCCGTTGCTGCTGGCTCTGCGCTTCCTGCTGGGGGTGGCCGAGGCGCCTGTAGGCCCAGCTTCCACCCGTGTTATCGCAGCGTGGTTTCCATCGACTGAACGGGGCATGGCAGGCGCCATTTTCAACAGCGCCCAGTACATCTCACTGGCCTTCTTCACCCCGTTCATGGGCTGGCTCTGCTACGCCTTCGGTTGGCAGTACGTGTTCATCGTCATGGGCTTTGCCGGATTCGGTGTCGCGGCAATCTGGTGGAAGAACTACTACTTGCCGGTCAAGCATCCCAAGATGAATGCCGAGGAGCTCGACTACCTGCGCAAAGGCGAAGCCCTGGTCGACCTCGAAGGGCAAGCGGCTCAGCCGAAAGACAAGCGCAGCAGCTCTCTGGCCAACATTGGTGTGCTGTTCAAAAGCCGCATGCTGGTAGGCATGTTCATCAGCCAGTACTGCGTCAGTGCCGTCACCTGGTTCTACGTCACCTGGTTCCCGATCTACCTGGTCAAGGAGCGTGGCTTCGACATCCTGCAGGCCGGCCTGGTGGCGTCGATACCGGCGCTGTGTGGGCTGATCGGTGCGGTGTCGTCGGGCTTCTTCTCCGACTACCTGTTGCGCCGCACCAAGTCCCTGAGCATCGCCCGCAAAACCCCAATCATCACCGGCGTGCTGCTGAGCTCGACCATGATGCTGTGCAACTATGTCGACGCCCAGTGGCTGGTGATCGCGGTGATGAGCCTGGCGTTCTTCGGCAAGGGCTTTGGCAACCTCGGTTTCAGCGTCGTGGCCGACACCGCCCCCCGCGAAATGATCGGCATGACCGGCGGCGTGTTCAACGCCCTGGGCAACACCGCTGGCATCGTCACTCCGGTGGTGATCGGCTACCTGCTGCATTCCAGCGGCTCGTTCAACAGCGCACTCATCTATGTCGGCGCCCACGGCCTGCTGGCGGCGTTCTCCTACCTGGTGATCGTCGGCCGCATCCAGCGCCTGCAACTGTCCGACTTGACCGGCAAACCTTCCCACGCTCAGTGATTCAGAGGACGACTCCATGATCGAAAGCAACGTCTACATCGACCCGAAAATCGCCGCGCTGCAACCTGGACCAGCCACCACCGACAGCATTGCCTGGATCAAGCTGTCGTACACCGTGCTGCCCTTGGGCGCGCCGATCAGCGACGCCAAGGTGCTGACCGGGCGGCAGAAGCCGCTGACCGAAATCGCCTTCATTTTTGCCGAGATCCGCACCCGCGAAGGGCACGAAGGCATCGGTTTCGGCTACTCCAAGCGCGCCGGGGGCCCAGGCATGTACGCCCATGCCCAGGAAATCGCCTCTACTTTGATGGGCGAAGACCCCAACGACATCGCCAAGCTCTACAGCAAGCTGCTGTGGGCCGGCGCCTCGATGGGCCGCAGCGGGCTGACCACCCAAGCCATCGCCCCGTTCGACATCGCCCTGTGGGACCTGAAAGCCAAGCGCGCCGGCCTGCCGCTGGCCAAACTACTTGGCGCCCACCGGGACTCGGTGCAGTGCTACAACACCTCTGGCGGATACCTGTCGACGCCGTTGGAGAAGGTGCTGGAAAACGTGCAGACCTCTCGTGGCAACGGCATCGGTGGGATCAAGATCAAGGTGGGCCAGCCAGACACCAGCATCGACTTCAAGCGTGTGCAAGCGGTGCGTGAACAACTGGGCGAGGGCTTCCCGCTGATGGTCGACGCCAACCAGCAATGGGACCGCGTCACTGCCCATCGCTTCTGCCGCAAGCTCGAACAGTGCGACCTGACCTGGATCGAAGAGCCGCTGGACAGTGCCGATGTCGAGGGCCATGCCGCTCTAACTGCGTCGCTGGACACCGCCATCGCCACCGGCGAGATGCTCACTAGCTTCAACGAGCATGCCGAGCTGATCACCGCCAACGCCTGCGACTTCGTCCAGCCCGATGCGCCACGTGTGGGCGGCATCACGCCGTTCCTGCAGATCATGAACCTAGCCAGCTTCAAGGGCCTGAAGCTCGCGCCACATTTCGCCATGGAGATCCACCTGCACCTGGCCGCTGCCTACCCCGAAGAGCCGTGGCTGGAACACTTCGAATGGCTCGAGCCGATGTTCAACGAGCGCCTGGAGCTGCGCGACGGCCGCATGTGGGTGCCAAACCGCCCAGGGCTGGGCTTCTCCCTCAGTGAACAGGCCCTGGCCTGGACCCAGCACAGCATCGAGTTCGGCAAACGCCCCTGAGCAAGCCACGGCGGTGGTGCTTCTGCCGCCACCGCCGTGTATGACATACCCATAGGAAAACACCATGATTCACCGTGAAGTGAGCCCCGTCATTCGCCTCGATGCCGCTGACAACGTCGTTGTCGCGCGCGTTGAAATCCCCGCCGGCACCGCCATCCCCAGTGAGGGCGTGACTACTCAGCAGCCCGTGCCGCTGGGGCACAAGATAGCCGCTCAACTGATCGCCAAGGGCGAGCCGGTACTCAAGTACAACACGGTGATCGGCTATGCCGCGGAGGATTTGCCGCCGGGCACCTGGATGCACAGCCACAACATCGCCTTCGGTGAAACCGACCGCGACTATCGCTACGGCCTGGACTACGTGCCCACCGACATGCTCCCGCCAGAGCAGCGGGCCACGTTCCAAGGCATTGTGCGGGAAGACGGTCGAGTGGCCACCCGTAACTACCTGGGCGTCTTCGTGGTCGGCAACTGCGGCGCCACTGTGGCGCGCAAAATCGCCAACCACTTCGACGAGCGCCGCCTGGCCGGCTTTCCGCACATCGACGGCGTGGTGCCTTATGTGCACGAAATCGGCTGCGGCATGGAAATGACCGGTGAGCCGATGGACCTGCTGCGCCGCACCATCGGCGGCTACATCAAGCACCCCAACACCGTTGGTGCGGTGGTGATCGCTCTGGGCTGCGAGCGCAACAACATCCATGGCTTCTTCGAGCAGGAAGGTCTGGTGGAAGGCGACATGCTGAAAAAACTGGTGATCCAGGACGTCGGCGGGGTGAAGAGCGCTACCGACCACGGCATCGCTCTGATCGAAGGTATGCTGCCCAAGGCCGACGCGGCCAGGCGTCAGCCGGTGTCGGCCGAGCATCTGATGATCGGCATGCAGTGCGGTGGCTCGGATGGTTTCTCCGGTCTTTCGGCAAACCCAGCGTTGGGCGCAGCGGTGGATATTCTGGTGCGCCATGGCGGTACCGCGATCCTTTCGGAAACCTCCGAGATCTTCGGTGTTGAACACACCCTGACGGCACGCGCCGCGACACCTGAAGTGGGTCGCAAGCTGATTGAGCGCATCGAGTGGTGGCTGGAATACAACCGCGGGCGCGACACCCAGATTAACGGCCGGGTCAGCCCCGGCAACAACGCCGGTGGTTTGGCCAACGTACTCGAGAAGTCGCTGGGTGGCGCCAAGAAAGGCGGCAATGCCCCGCTGATGGATGTCTACGAGTACGCGCACCTAGTGAAGACCCACGGCTTGGTGTTCATGGACACACCCGGCTACGACCCAGTCTCGGCCACGGGCCAAATCGCGGGCGGCGCGAACATGATCGCCTTCACCACCGGCCGCGGCTCTTGCTTCGGTTCGGTGCCGGCACCGACTTTCAAGCTGGCCAGCAACTCGCCCATGTATCAGCGCATGAGCGACGACATGGACATCAACTGCGGTCAGATCATCGATGGTGACAAAACCATCTCTGAGATGGGGCAGGAAATCTTCGAACGGCTGCTAGCCCACGCTTCCGGCGAGCCCACCAAGAGCGAGCTTAACGGTCTGGGCGAAGATGAGTTCTGCCCATGGCAGATTGGCGTGCTCGCCTGAGCCCGCCCCTGAATTTCAGCGTCGACTCGCTGCTGCTCTACATGGAATCCCAAACCCACCGACGTCTTGGGCAGCGGGTGCTGTAGCGCAGTCTGCTGAGTAGTTGAAGGCTCCACAAACAAAGAAACGGCCCGCCGAGAGGCTGGCCGAACGGACAAGTCATGCACAAAAACAACAAAATTTTGCCTGCCGTTTCCCTGCTGTTTTTCACCCTCCCAGCCCAGGCTGAAGGGTTCCTCGAGGACAGCCAAGCCACCGTTAAGGCACAGAATTCCTACCTCAACCGCGATTTTCGGGAGGATTCAGGTATCTCCAAGCGCGAGGAATGGGCACAGGGTTTCATCCTCGATTTTCGCTCCGGCTATACGCCGGGCACTCTCGGCTTCGGTGTAGATGCCCTGGGCATGCTTGGCCTCAAGCTCGACTCCTCACCCGGCCGCAGCGGCACCGGCCTGCTGCCGGTCGGCGACGATGGCCGCGCACCGGACCAGTACAGCAAGTTCGGCCTGACCGCCAAAGCCCGCCTTTCCAAAACCGAGCTGAAGATCGGCACCCAGCTACTCAAATACCCGACCATCGCCTCCAGCACCGGGAGGATTCTGCCGCAAACCTTCCAGGGCGGCGTGCTGACCTGGAAGGAATTGGATGCACTGACCATCACGTACGCACAGATCGACCGCACCACCCGGCGTGACTACTCGCATAGCGAAGCCATGAGCCTGGTCAATAAGAACCGGCGCTTCAGCGGCACGCCCGAGGCCGATGAATTTCGCATGGGTGGGGTGGATTACGTGGTTAACCCCAACCTGAGCCTGAGCTACCAGTACGGAGAGCTGGACGACATATACGGTCAGCACTACTTCGGCCTGCTCGGAAGCACGGCAGTGGGGCCAGGTAAACTGGCCTTGGACGCGCGGTACTTCATCAGCGACGACAAGGGTGATGCGCTGGCGGGCCGGGTAGATAACCGTACGCTGAATGTGCTGTTCACCTACAGTCAAACTGGCCACACGATTGGCGTTGCCTACCAAGGGCTCTCAGGCTCAACGGCCATGCCCTACTTGATCGGCACCGACGCCTACCTCACCAACTACATGATGGCCGCCGACTTCATGGAAACGGGTGAGCGGACCTGGCAACTGCGCTATGCCTATGACTTTGCCGCCTTGGGCGTACCCGGCCTGAGCTTCTCGGCACGATACAACCATGCCGATCACGCCAGTCCGGCTACCTTCGCTGGCGAGGGGCGTGAATGGGAGCGAGACACTGATCTGGGATACACCATCCAGTCAGGCCCTCTGAAGAACGTCAACGTGCTGTGGCGCAACGCCGCGCTGCGCTCGAACTACCAACGCGACATCGACGAGAACAGGATGATCATCAGCTACACGCTGCCTCTGTTCTGATCCCCAAGTCATGTATGAGGAGTAACCGCCGATTATTGGCGGTGTGGCTGGCAACGCAGGTTGCCGGCCTTTTTTTTGGTTCTTCACGGAATCCCGGGGGAAGACAGAAACAAGAATGCCGGTTAGATGGATGGTCACCAGAATTAAATCGAGAAATCTGGATTGAAGAGCATCAGCAAAGAACGATGTCGCTGTCTCCTGCTAACAGCTCCGTTTATTGACGCGATGCCAACCGGTAAATCAGCTTCGCATAGTCCCCCTCAAGCTGAGGAGCGGGGTCCGGGTAATAGAGAAATGCGCCATCCCTGAGGGTGAAGCGTATGGCCCCCCCTTTCAGGCATTGTGCTATCTCTGAAAGGTCGTCCATCTGCCAGGTTTGGCTCCCATTCAACCAAGCAGGGGATACCAGTTGGAGGGACTCCATCCGATTTTCGCCCTGCTCTATCTCCATCCAGCTGATGAGGGAATGCACGGAGTCGATGAACACCATAGTACGAGTTTCAAACCCGTTCTCGATGACAATCAGCGAGGCATGAAACCAGGGTGATACCTGGGGCTTCAGGATGACGTGCCACCCACGCTGGCCAGGTTCAAGAAGCGCAGCCAGGCCTTTGACTTCAGCCCTGCTGTCAGACACGAACATAAGAATGCCTCGAAATGAACAGTATACTGTGTAGCGATATACTATTCAAAACGGCTTCATCGTTCCTTTTGCGGATTGAGCAAATGGAACTGAAAAAGGCATTTGGGAAGGTGTTCCGCTGGTGCCGGACCAAGCAGGGCCTTAGCCAGGAGGATTTTTCTGACGTGAGCGGCCGCACCTATATCAGCACCTTGGAACGCGGGATTCATTCACCAACCATCGAGAGACTAGAAACCCTAGCGCCCATTTTGAATATCCATCCCATCACCTTACTGGTGTGCACGTACGCGGAGCGAGACGGTGTGTCTGCAGAGGCTTTGCTACAGAGAGTCCGCGAAGAGATCGACCTCATGGGTACTCCATGAAGGCGAATAGCCGCACGGCATGCTCATGGTCGGTGAGCTCTGCTATCGATGGGTGCTACAGATTTGTAGCCGCGGGCCAGTGTGCCTAAAATTGCGCGGCCATCAGCGGCTTGAGACATAGCGACGGAGGCATCTGAAGATGCTTGGCCAGTTTGGCCATGGGGTGGACCACTGAAAGGTGGTGCCTCCATTTCAGGGTGGAATCAGATGGCCGTAGGTAGGCCTGACTAGGCGAATAGACTAGAATGCCATCAAACGCAGTGGCCCGCTGATAGGACAGGGAAATCGCTCAAATGGCTACGGCCCAACAAATCATTGCTCTGCTGAGCAGCCATAATCAGGGAGATGAGGAGCAATTCCTCTCAATCGCCTTGCAGGTTGCAGCCGCTGAAGCGAGACGCGGTCGGAGTGATGTTGCGGCCGAGCTGAAAACGCTGGTTGATACTGCTCGTAAACGTGGGCAGAGCAAATCGCGTCAGGTGCCTAGCCATGAGCAGGTTGCCATTCCAATCTCTAAACCTCGTGGCGAGCTGGAAAACCTTCTCTCTGTAGCCTACCCCAAATCTCAGCTCCAAGATTTGATCCTGGATGACTCAAAGAGTAGCCGACTGAGAAGACTAATCCACCAACAGCGCCAGCGAGATAAGCTTAGAGCTCATGGCATGCCCCCTAGTTCGCGGCTACTTCTGGTGGGTCCTCCTGGCGCCGGCAAGACGTTGACTGCCTCCGTTTTAGCCGGGGAGCTCCAGCTGCCTTTATTCACCATTCGCCTCGAAACACTGATAACCCGTTACATGGGCGAAACTGCATCCAAGTTACGTTTGATTTTTGACCACCTCAATACAGTTCGTGCGGTATACCTCTTCGATGAGTTTGATGCGATTGGCGGACGGCGTAACGCTGATAACGATGTAGGCGAAATGCGCCGAGTCTTAAACTCCTTCCTTCAGTTTTTGGAAGAGCCTAATAGCACTGACAGCCTAGTGGTGGCGACCACGAATCATCCCGAGCTGCTTGATAAAGCTCTTTTCCGACGATTTGATGAAGTAATCGAGTACGCTCTACCGGATGCTAAGGGCGTAAAAGCGGTTATCGAAATGTGTATGAGCGCTTATCTTCCCAAAAGAATGTCATGGGCCAAGATCGGCACTGTAGCTTCAGGCCTCAGTCAAGCTGAGATCAGCCGCGCAGCGTCTGAAGTCATAAAAGACTTGATTCTCCACGATGCTAAGCAGGCATCTGCAGAGCAGATTGTAACCGCGCTTCAGCAAAGGCACGCACTCAAAGATACTCTTTCAGGATTAAGCCCTAACTAATAGCTTAAGCGTCTTGGGCTTTGGATTTATGGAAAAATTCCAACATGGCGTCGTACGAGCTCCCGCACTGCAGATTTGAAAAATTTAAATCCGGTCAGCCTTATAAAAAACGGCAGATGGATATGAGTTCTGCCTCAAACGAGCGAGAGGCGGGTCATGGGAGTCGACTCCGTGAGAGATTTGATCTTTCCATAACAGCTCATGCGGGGCAAAATGGTTACTTCAGCAATGAGATTAGCGAAACTCCACCCGCCCTTTACCTTGATGTAGAGATTGAAGCAGGCGCTCCCCCACCCGATCTTAATTGGAAAACACAAAATATTCGGTTATCGGCTCTGAGGGTGCAAGAGGACGGAGTAACTATCGGTGCACTGTACTTACCTGAAAGCTCAATATCTTTTTTTGATCAAAAACTAGCTGAGTATGCCGAGCAGAGAACTCCAGGAGGCAAACCGAAGAATGATTCGAAGTTCTCTTCCCTAAACCATTTCTCACTTGGATCCATCCAGAGCCTCTGGACAGATTCTCGCCCCTTCCCAACGAGCACGAATAATCTTTGGTGGGAGTGCTGGTGCGGATCATCTCAAGTCAACCTCATCAGGCGAATAGCGGAAAAGCTCAATCTCAGAATTAATGAGAACTCGCTAATTTTTCCCGACACCGAGGTTCTTCTAGTTTATGCGAATGCGGTCGAAATATCGATACTGGTGGATAACTCCTGTGGTATCCAGGAGCTGCGAAAAGCATCCGACAGCCCGTACTTCTTTACTAGGTTAGCGCCTCGTGAGCAACAAGACTGGGGTAATAATTTACTAGGACGAATCCGGGTTACCGGCAATGACGGACCCGCAGTTTGTATCTTGGACAACGGCGTGAGCTCGGCACACCCATTATTACACCCAGCTTTAGATCCAGAAGATTGCCAAGCAATAAATAGCGACTGGGGAAGCGATGACCATAATGGGCATGGCACCAACATGGCGGGAGCCGCATTGTTTGGTGATATGACCTATGCGTTGGCAGACCAGAGAGATTTGGAGCTGACCTACAAGCTAGAGTCGGTAAAATTCTTACCACCCTCTGGTTGGGCACGTAACGCTCCGGAAAGTTATGGAATTATTACTCAGACAGCCGTTAGCTTAGCGGAGACGAGGGCTCCAACAAGGAGCCGAGTATTCTGCATGGCCGTGTCGAATGAGCATGTCTCCGGAGAGCGGCCAACAACATGGAGCTCTTCGATCGATCAGTTGTGTTCCGGCACCATGATTGGTGACTTTGACGATGAAGGTAATTCTGGTCCACGACGTCTATTTATACTTTCGGCAGGTAATATTCCGGACTCAACAAATCCAGAAGATGTAGCCGATCTTTACGAGTATCCGATCGAGGATCCTGCTCAATCCTGGAATGCAATAGCCGTAGGCGGCTTTACCAATAAAACTGATTTGGATGGGCAGCCTGGCTATGAAGGCTGGGGGACATTCGCCGAGGCAGGAGACCACAGTCCCTATAGTAGGTCATCGGTTGATTGGGAGCATAGTCGATGCCCGATCAAGCCTGAGGTTGTCTTCGAAGCAGGTAACAAGGCCTTAAGCCCTGATGGCCAGCAATTCTATTCAGGAGTTCCTGCGCTATCGATTTTGACAACTGGTAGAAACTTTACACGGAACCCAATTGAAGAGTTTTGGGCTACTAGCTCCGCAACGGCCCAAGCTGCGGGTATGGCTGCCGCAATCATGGCTGAGCACCCAGATTTCTGGCCAGAAACAGTTCGAGCGCTTATGATCCATAGTGCGCAGTGGACACCTGCCATGCTCGAAAAATTACGAAGAAAGAACAAGAAGGAACGCATCCTGCTCGCTCGGCACTTTGGATATGGAGTGCCACAGTTAGCTCGCGCCCTCGCGTCCGCTGAGCACGACTTAGCTTTGATAGCTGAAACTCACATTCAGCCGTTTAAGAAAGATCTCGACCCCCGAGGAAGAGAGAGCGGTGAGCCTCACTTTAATGAAGTCCACTACTATGATCTTCCCTGGCCAAAAGCGGAGCTAGAGCGGCTTGAGAACCGTATTGTTCAGCTTAAAATAACTTTATCGTACTTCATAGAGCCGAGCCCTAGCGAGTTAGCACAGGTTATTCCCGCAAGATATCAGTCATTTGGACTTCGATTCGACTTAAAGCGAAAATCAGAAACTGAACCAGCATTCCGCCACCGGATAAATAAGCTAGAATCACTTGAGCAAAAACCGCCAAAAACAGAGAGCGACAATAACTGGACGTTTGGCTCAAAGCACATTTCCGCCGGCTCAATACATAGTGATGTCTGGGTAGGTCCAGCAATCGACTTGGCAGCAAGAGATAAAATTGCAATATCACCGGTTTCCGGATGGTGGCGATATCGCCCCCATTTGGGAAAATACAATAGCCAAGCTCGATATAGCCTTATAGTATCCATTTCATCTGAGGGTGAGGATGTTAGGCTCTATACGGAAATTTCAAATTTGATTGCAGCTTCGGTCGAACCAGAAATTCTTGTATAACCCAACAAGGGTACGCACTCTCTGCCTTGAAAGCACTTTTCAACGCAGAAGACCATGATATTTAATTGGGTTTAGCTTGCTGGTATAGCGACTGCTCAGCCAAAGCTTGGTAGTCGCTCACTTAGCCGTCGTAGACAAACCCCACAGAAAGGAAAGGGTAGGCGCACTCAGTGCAGCGCTGTAGAGCCGCCACCGAGATCTGACTCTAAGTCCCAAAAGATGGTACTACCTGATCGAGGATTGGTACCATTTGACGTATGGACAGAAATCAGAGATCTGTCCACATTTACACACGTCCATATGGACAACCCTGCAGAGGGGCTAAACCCTTGCTGCAGCGATCTTATCAGTGTGTCCGTACGAAGCTACATGACGACTAGCTTGAGGGTGCAGTTGCACTGCAGGGGGCCAACGGGGAAGGTTTGGCGAATCAGCGCGATTGATGTTTTTTCCATGAGTGAATACAGCAACCAGTTATTCGAACAGGGTTTGAACTCGTGCCAATGCATCGAGAATTACAACGTCAGGAACCGACTCGACACGCTTGGCACCTCTGGCTTCGAGGTCCACCGTGCGTATCTGGTTGCAGAGCATTACACCTTGCGTCAGCGTCCCTGCCCCACTGAGGGTTACTGCAAAACCCGCATGCCTGGCAAAGTCACCGCCTTGGGAAATTGGAACGATCACTGCCAGACCTGACGCATTGAAGGCAGCGGGTGTGAGCACAAGGGCTGGACGCCCGGCACCTTGCTGTTCTCGTCCAACTGTAGGGTCAAGGTTGACTCGAACAATATCGCCCCTGGCGAACTTGACCCGCTTCACACCTCACGCCCCACTGGGCGCATTGCGTTCCACTCAGCCATATCCTCAGGTTCTGGCGCGTTCAAATCACATTGCGCCATCAATTCTTCAAGGGTGTACTTCGGCTTGGACCTTACGGGCTTGAGGACCAGAGTCTCTCCTGCCGCATCCAGGCTGAGTGTAGAGCCAACGCCAAGGTGCATCTGCTTAAGCACAGCCGCTGGCAAACGGATAGCCGCACTGTTGCCCCATTGTTGAATCTTGATCTGCATGAGTATCTCCCAAGGTAGATACATAGTAGAAACCCTCCTGACGATTGCAAGTGAAATGTAGAGACGTCGTATCTACACTGCCACTCAACGGCCATCGAAAATAGAGCTGATGGCACGACTAGGAATTCTCTTACAAGACCTTGAGAAACAACCCTCAAACTGGAACTGTACTGAACACTCGAACAAAGGCGTTCACGGTAAGTACAACCTGAACAACCCACCCCCAAGCGCCCCGCCATTGGCAATTTCGATCCGCCCGCGCACACCGTTACGCTCATGCAACGCCGCGATCCGCGCCGCGAAATACAGCCCAAGCCCGGTGCTGCCGCTCTGCGAGTCGATACCCTGCACATAATCCTGCTGTCGCTCGAGCATTCGCGCCGGGTAGCCCGGGCCGTCGTCGTTGACGCTGATGACCAGTTGCTCGCTTTCCTCGCCGATGCTGATCAACAGTGCATGGCCGGCATAGCGGGTGGCGTTGGTGACCACGTTGGCGATCACCGAAGCCACCAGCTCGCGGTCGAAGAAACCCAGCGGGTTGTCGGTTTCGACACGCCAGGTGGCGAGGATGTCGTTGTGCTGCAGCACTTCCTGGTGGGCGGCCAGCTGGGCCTCGATGAAATCATCCAGCTCATGGTAGTCCGGGCATACCGGCAGCTGGTTCACCCCCAGTTTGTAAAGCCCCAGCAACTGCACGAGCATGCCGTTAAGGTGCCGGAACTCATGCTCGATCACGCCCTGCTCGGTACCGCTGCGCCATTCTTCAGGCAGCCGTGCCATCCACTGGTCATGGGACTGTATCAGCGCCGACAGCGAGTTTTTCAGGTCATGCACGGTGGAGGCGATCACCGTGGAGAAATCCAGCCCCTGGTTATCCTGGCTCATGCACCGAAGACCTTGATGTGCAGTTTGCGGTAGCGGTCGTAGCGACTGTCGCTGGTCGGGATGCCGGCCACCCGGGTCAGGCAGTCGCGGCATTCCTGCTGGATCGCCGGCGGTGTCACCTCGCCACCGATGCGCAGCAGGGCCTGCGCAGTGTTGAGCGCGATGCTGATGTTCTTCGGCTGCAGCGAAAGCGCCTTGCGGAACATCTGCAAGGCTTCGTTGAGTTGCCCGGCCTGGTAGCTGCGCACGCCCTGGCGGTTGAGGTCGACCGCTTCGGTGACCGCGCCCAGTACGGCCGGGTCGTCGGTCAGCTTGGCCACGCTTTGCATGACCTTGGGGTCGTCGCCGTAGGTTTCCACGCAACCTTTGAGGATGCTCCCGCCGGCGGCTTCCTGGCCGAGTGCCTGCAGTTGCCGGGCCACGGTCAAGGCCGCCTCGACCGAGAAGAACTGGTCCATCTTCTCCAGCCGCTGCATGGCTTGTTCGGTGAGCTTGGCCGCTGTCTCAGGGTCGCCCGCCTGCTGCAGGCTGGCGGCCTTCATCAGCCGGGCACGCACCTGCAAGCCCTGGTCTTCGAGGTTGTCCTTGGCCACTTCACTGAGCACAGTGTTGATCTCGACCCGGGCACGCGCATCCAGGCCGAAGCCGGCGTTCTTGCTCATCAACGCCTGGACCAGCCCAAGGTTGCTTTCGGCATCCTTGTAGCGCGAACTCTGGCCCTGATTCACCGCATGACGGAACGCCTTCGAGGCGCTTTCGAAATCTTCGTTGTCCAGCGCCAACTTGCCCAGCGCAGCCTGCCGGCGCACCGCCAGGGGCGAGAGGCGGACCGCTTCTTCGAGCATGCTCTGGGCGCGCTTGGTTTCGCCCTGGGCGACCAGCACTTCGGCCATGCCATCGTACAGCCCGGGCATGATCGGGAATGCCTTGAGCGCCTGTTCGTAGACGCCCTGGGCCTGGGCATTCTGCCCTCGCTTGTGCATCAGGCTGCCGAGTGCCGCATACACCCAAGGTTGCGGGCGGCTGGCGAGGATGCTCTTGAGAAACTTCTCCAGTTCATCGAAGCGGTTGAGGTCGCGCAACGCGTCGGCCCGATAACGCAGGCACAACGGGGCAAAACGCGGGTCCTTCTTGCACAGCTCGGCACACGCCGCCAGCACTTCGCCCGGGCGACCACGGTCGAGGGCTTGCAGAATCGGCTTGAGCAGCGTCTTGCGTTGGGTCAGCTTGTCCAGGCGCTGGGCCAGGCCCACGCGGTTGAACGGCTTGGTCAGGTAGGCATCAGGCTCGTGCTCCAGGGCACTGAGCACGATGGCCTGGCTGCTCTCGGCCGTGACCATGATGAAGACGCATTCATGGCTGATCAGCTTGTCGAGTATCAGGTCCTCGAGGACCTGCTGGCCGTTCTTCTTGCCGTCACCGAGGTGGAAGTCCTGAAGGATATAGTCGTAGCGCTTCTGCCCGCACATGCGCAGGGCCTGCTCACCGCTGTCAGCGGTATCCACATCGCGCACGCCCAGTTCGCGCAGCATGGAACGGGTCGACGTGCGAAAGTCAGTGAAGTCGTCGACGATCAGAAAGCTCTTTTGCCCGTACTGCAGCATCAACACGACCTGTATTGGGAAGATGGGTGGATGGCGCGAAGCGATGCATACCGCCGAAACCTGTATCGGCAGCCAGCCAGGAAAGATGAGGGTGGAGAACGCAGCGGACGCACGCCATCACGAGATAATGGCCTAGCGCCATTATTTTACTGCACCGCGCCGCCTTGTGGCCAGCTTCAGGCCAGCAAGCCCAACGCTTTGGCCCGGGCCACGGCTTGGGTACGACGCTCTACACCCAGCTTGCTATTGATATGACTGGCGTGGGTCTTGACGGTATGCAGGGAAATGAACAGCCGCTCACTGATCTGCTGGTTGGAACAACCTTGGGCGATCAGTTCGAGCACCGCCAGCTCGCGCCCACTCAAGGCCTCAGCGGCGCTGCCTGTGGGCACCGCAGGTTCGGGCAGGCGCCCCAGCAATTCGGCCTGGACCTGGCAGGCTGGCTGTGCAAGGAGTTGCTCACGCAACCAGCCGGGGTGCAATTCGAGCAGTCGCTGGAAGGGCTGTACCACTCCTCCCCGAGCGGCGCCCAACGCCATGGGCAGCAGCCGCACTGCCTGTGCTTCACGCCCCTCGCTCAGCAACAGGTCGATCCACTGGCAAAGGGCATGCAGGGTGAGCATCATCCCGCCGCTGGACTGCCCGCGTTCGACCAGGGCGCACAGCCGCGCCACGGCATCTTCGCTGCGCTGCTGCACCCGCTCGAGCAAAGCCTGCTGCAGTTCGATATGCAGCGGCAGCAAGGGGTGGAATTCGGGCGCAGCCGCAGGGTGCTCGCCGCCATAGGTCTGCCCCAGGCGCAGCAACCACGACTCGGCCAAATCGATACGCCCCTGCGCGAGCCACAGTTCACACTTCACCAGGGTGATCATCGCCAGGTAGAAAATCGGCGGCACATCCCAGATGTGCATCAGCCGCTCTGCCTCGGCCAGTTCGGCGAAGGCCTCGGCATACTGGCCCTCACGGCCATCCAGCGAGGCGATCACGCAATGGCCGATCAGCACGCTGATGTCACGGCAAGCGCGCGCCTCGCCAAGCCCTGCACGCAAGCGCGCGCGCCCTTGCGCAGGATGCAGGCGCGCCACCAGCAGGTAGCCCTCGTAGAGGGTCAGCCGCGCCCGCACTGCATACAACCGTTGTGCCGACAGCCCCTGCAGGCGCTGCAAACCCTGGCGCACTTCATCGAGCGCCCGCAACACCTCGCCGCGGGCATGCAGCACCCGGGCTCGATCGTAATGCGCCAGCGCCTCGAACAACGGGTTGCCCACCCGCTGCGCCAACTCCAGCGCTTCGCGGTTCCAGCCGCGCGCACGCCAGAAGTCGCCGTCGGCAATGGCCAGGTTGGACAGCGTCGACAGGCATACCAGGCGTTGCCCATAGCGCTTGCACGGCAGGCTCTGCAGCGCCTCGCCGCAATAGGCCAAGGTCCGCTCGCGGTCACCCCGACCACGGGCGATGATTCCGCTCAGGGCCAGCCACTGCGCAAGCATGGACTTCTGTGCAGTGGCAGAAGGCGCGGGCAGGAAGCGGCTGAGGTAACTTGCCAGCTCTTGCGCTGCATCGAGCTGGCAGGCCAGGCCAAGCGCCCAGCTGTACAGCACGATCAACCGCGGCGTGCTGATCAGCAGGCTGTCGGGGAGGTCCATCTTCCAGCGCAACAGCATGCCCACGTTCTGCTCGGCCAGCAGTTGCTCTTCGGACAGGCTCTGCACCAGGTCAGCCGCAACGTCGAGGTGGCCGGCGCGTAAGGCCTGTTCCACCGCCTCGTCGAGCAACCCCTGGGCCTGGAACCAGCGGCAGGCGCGCAGGTGCAGACGCGCCTGCGGTTCGCTGGACTGGCGACTGCGCAGCAAGTCAGAGAACAGGTGATGGTACCGATACCAATGGCCATGCTCGTCCAGCGGCACCAGGAAGACCTGGTGCGCTTGCAGATAACGCAGTATCGCGTCGCTGTCGTGGCGCTCGCGCAGCGCATCGCACAGCGCTGCGCAGAAGCGCTCCTGGCAGGCCGTGTCGAACAGGAACGCCTGCACGTCCGCCGGCAGCATCTCGATGACCTCTTCCAGCAGGTAGTCACGAATCAAGCCTTCACCACCATGCAGGGCCTGGGGCAAGGCATGCTCGTCACCGGCCTCGCTGGCGGCCAACTGCCAGAAGCGCAGCCCCGCCACCCAGCCATCGCTGCGTTGAATCAGGTTATCCAGTGCCTGACCGCGCAGCCCGGTGGGTTGGCGGCCAATCACTGCCAGTGATTCATCCGGCGTCAGGCGCAGATCCTGTTCGCCAAGCTCGACCAGCTGCCGTGACAGGCGCAGCCGCGCCAGGTGCCAATCCGGGCGCTGGCGGCTGGTCACCAGCAGTACCAGGCCGGCAGGCAAGTGATTGAGGAAGAACTGCAGGCAGCGATCGAGGACCGGCCCCTGGGCCAGGTGGTAGTCGTCCAGTACCAGCAGCAAAGGCGTATCGGCCTGTAGGTAGAGCGCCAACTCGTCCAGCAAGCTGTCGATCCACTCTTCGAAGGCAAAGGGTTGATGGCGCTGACGCATCTTCAGCAGGCCCATGGCCTGCCCGCCCAGTGCCGGGCAGTACTGCTGCAAGCCTTCGAGCAGGCGCTCGAGGAAACGGCCAGGGTCGGCGTCCCGTTGGCTCAGGCCGAGCCAGAGGCTGCGCCAATGGCTGGGCAGCGACTCGCAGAACTCGATGGCCAGGGAGCTTTTGCCAAAGCCTGCGGGGGCGTTAACCAGTAACAGGCGCCCGCCAAGGCCACCCTGCAAGCGCTGGCACAGACGTGCACGCGGCACATGGCCGTCCGGCTGCGGCGGCCGGAAGAAACGCCCGTCCAGCAGGCCCAAGGCCTGACTGGCGAATCCATGCGTACGGGACAGATCTGTCATGGCCGGCTCGTTCTGGTGGGAAAACTACGGCGGTACGGATGTTTGCGAGACTAGCCGGTAATACAACGCATTTGAAGATGATGGGCGCCATTTACCTGAAAAGACTGCGACAAAAAGCAACATGGCTGACAGACAGTGGCTGGGACGGGGCTTTGGCGAGGTATTCACTGGTTTTATCGGCCACACAGAAACGCCCCGGCAAGCCGGGGCGTTCTGGGGGATCACACGGCGTTGCGGTTTTCAGCTCAACGAATACCCGACTGACGCAAGGCCGCTGGCTGGAAATCGGCTTTGCTGGCAGTGAAGCCGAAGTCGTACGCTTTCTTCTCTTCGTTTTTCATGCCCAGCGCCAGATAGCGGCCCGATTGCAGGTCGTAGATGGCTTCCAGGGTGTACCAAGGTACCTGGTTGTTGTAGTACGGCTGGGCATGCGCCTCGGAGATGCGCCACAACTGACCGCGACCGTCGTATTGGTCGATCACCGCTGCTTGCCAGGTATCCTCGTCGATATAGAAGTCACGCTTGGCGTAGATGTGCCGCTGGCCAGGCTTGAGCGTCGCGACCACATGCCAGACCCGGCGCAGCTCGTAGCGGGTCAGGTCCTGGTTGATGTGCCCGGCCTTGAGGATATCGGCGTACTTGAGCTTAGGGTCATCCAGCTTGAAGGCGTTGGAGGCAATGTACATCTCCTTCTTGCCTTCGAGCTTCCAGTCGTAGCGGTCTGGCGCGCCGTTGTACATGTCCAGGTTGTCCGAGGTACGCAGGCCGTCAGCGGCGGTACCCGGGCCGTCGTATGACACCTGCGGCGCCTGGCGCACCCGGCGCTGGCCGGCGTTGTAGATCCAGGCCTTGCGCGGTTCCTTGACCTGGTCGAGGGTCTCGTGCACCAGCAGCACGGTGCCGGCCAGGCGCGCCGGAGCCGTCACCTCCTGCTTGAAGTAAAACAGGATGTTGCCTGGGTTGTTCGGGTCGTAGTCCTTCATCTTGTCGCGGAAGACGAACTGGTCGGCGAAATACACCAGGCTGTAGGAGCCGTTCTGCTGCGGGGTTGCCTGGGTCACCAGGCGGCTGACGCTGCCGCCGCGGTAGCGGGTGATATGGTTCCAGATCACTTCCAGGCCGCTTTTCGGGATCGGGAAAGGCACGGCGGTCTGGAAGTTGTTCAGGCCGTTGCCGCCTTCGACCAGCGTGGTCGCGGTGGCGTTCTTCTTGATGGCGGCGAAGACATCCTCAGGCACCGTGGCACCACGGTGGGTCTTGAACACCGGGATCTTGAAGGTATCCGGGTAGCGCTTGAGCATCGCCAGCTGGCCCGGCGAAAGCTTGTCCTTGTACTGCTCGGCATTCTGCGCGGTGATGGTGAACAGCGGCTTGTCACTGCCGTACGGGTCAGACAGGAAACCCTTGCCATCGACGCTGCCTGCGGACTTCGACAGCGGCTCCCATGGGCCGATCGAACCGTCGGCATTACCGGCTTTTTCCGCGCCCATCGGGGTCAGGGTGCTACCCAGCTTTGCCGCTTCGTCGGCGGATACCGCAGCCATTACGCTGGTCGCCAGCAGGGACAGGCCCAGTACACCGGCTTGCAACAGACTTCTGGTCTTGTTCATCTCGTGTCGTCCTGGATCAGTATTCTTAGAAGTTCACGCCGAAGCTGAGGGCGACGAAGTCGCGATCATCCACAGTGCTGTACTTGCCGTCGAAGAAGTTGGTGTATGACAGGCTGGCGGTGTAGGTATTCTGGTACTCGGCATCCAGGCCCAGGCTGACCGCCTTGCGTCCTTCCTCGAAGTTGGCACCAGGGCCAGGCGAATAACCGGAAACGTCATGGGACCAGGCCACGTTAGGCTTGAGGTTGACCCCGGCAAACACGTCGTTGTAGTCCCAGATGACCCGGGCGCGGTAACCCCAGGAAGTGCTGGTGGTGTAGCCGTCGTTCTCGCACTTGCGGTTGAGGTTGGCCGTCGAGGCACCGGCGCCGGCGCCGGCTATGGTGCTGGCATTGAGCGCCTGGCAGGTGTCGGCACCGCCGGTAGCGGGCAGCGGGCCAGGGCCGAACACGGGGTCACGGCCGTAGCGAGTATCGTGGGCACTCTCCAGGCCACCCACATGGGTTACACCAAGCTCACCGACCACGGTCATGCGGCTGGCGCCCATCACTTGGTCGAAGAAGTGGGTCAGGGTGGTCTGGAACTGGGTGACTTCCTTGCGGCGGTAGCCGTGCAGGTCCTGGCCCGGGGTGCCGGTGAGCAGCGAAGCGTTGCTCAGCGCGCCCCCCAGTGGCCGTACACCGGCAAACAGGATGTCTGTGGTGTTCAGCTGCACCGGCGCGTTGGGCCGGTAGCTGACTTCACCGCTCCACGCGGTACCGGTAGGCAGGGTGGTGGAGAAGCTCAGGCCGTACAGGCGGATGTCCTCGGGGTACTCGACGAAGTATTTCGAGTTGCCCGCAACGATCAGCGGCGCCAGTGCGCGCAGCTGCGCCGGCAGCCCGGCAATGCCCTGGAACACCGACGGCGAAGCGCCGGTGGCGCTGAATATCGGCGCACGGCTGTGGTAGTTCATGAAGTAGGCACCGAACTCGGTGTCCAGAGGCTCGAACATGTAGCGCATGGCCACCCCGAACTGGCCGCTGTCACGGGCATCGCGGTCGGCGCCACGGGCCACCATCACGCCCTCCTGGTTGATGTTCACGCCACGGGTGGCCAGGAACTGCTGGGCGGCCGCCGGTACCGTGCGGCTGCTGTTGAGCACACGCAGGTTGTCGGTACAGCCGTCGGCGATGATGTCAGGTTGGGAGAAGAAGGTGCCGCAGTTGTCGACGACGGTCTGGTCCCACTCGATCTGGTAGAAGGCTTCGGCCGACAGATTGTCGGTCAGGCTCTGCGAGATGTAGAACATGTTGACCGGAATCAGGCCTTCCTTGATTTCGGCACCTGGACGACGGAAGGCCGCCACGTCGATCGGGTTGATCGAGTTGATACCGCCACCGATGAAGGTGCTCTCACCCCAGCTCACCACCTGCTTGCCTAAACGTACCGAGCCCGGCTGATCGCCGATCGAGTAGTTGTGGTAGACGAAGGCATCGAGCAGCTGCGTACCCGACGACTTGGCGCCTTCCTTGCGGCCCGAGTCGCTGATGTCCTTGAACTCGCGGCTTTCGTCCTTCAGCTCGAAGTCGTACCAGTACTTGCCACGCACGAACACGCCGGTGTCGCCGTACTTGAGTTCGAGGTCATGGATGCCTTTGAAGATCTTCGAGAAGGTCTCGCCCTTCTTGAAGTTCAAATGGCCGTCGTCGGAGGTCTGCGACAGGCCCTTGCCACCGTTGTTGACCCCGATCAGGTTCTTGTTGGGGTTGGCGGTGGACCAGCTGGCGCCGACGGAGAGCGAGGAGTCGAACTGGCCTTCGATTTCACCAATGTTGAAACTGACAGCGAAAGCAGGACTTGCGAGCGTGGAAGCAAGGCTGACGGCCAAGGGCAGCTTGGCCCGGCGCCAGAACGGATTTGCAGATTTCATCGACGCTACTCCATGTACTTTATTGTTATGGCAGTGAGTCCTTTCAGAAACGGCCCGAGCGACCGGTGAGCAGGTTCCCCTGCAGCGGCACGTCTTGCGCGTGCCGCCCTCCCCCATTCCTGAAAATCCCCTGGCCCCGACTATAGCCAGCAGGCTCAGGTGCTTGATCCCTCTAAAGTGTGATTTGCGCACCTGCTGCCAAATCGCCCCGGCGTTTCCCGGGCAGCGCATCGGCCATGCCGAAGCATGGCCGAAATTTTACGTTTGGCAAGGGCTGAGCCTCTCTAGCATGCGGGTCGCGCACCGGGATGCGCGACCCGGGGCACGCTTACAAGGTAGACAGGAAGGCGCTGTTACTGGCCTGCCACTGGACGATGTCCTGGCGGATACGCTTCTTGTCGAGCTTGCCGACACTGGTCTTGGGAATTTCAGTAACAACAGCGATCTGGCTGGGAATCGCCCACTTGTTGATGTGCCCTTCCTCGACGAAAGGCTTCAGATGTTCCTTCAGCGTTTTGGCGTCGATCGCCTTGTCCTCACGCACCACCAGCAGGGCAAACGGGCGCTCGCCCCATTGCGGGTCGGCTACCCCTACCACCGCCACTTCGCGCACGGCCGGATGGCGGCTGATCAAGTCCTCCAGGTCGAGTGAAGAGATCCATTCGCCGCCGGTCTTGATCACATCCTTGATGCGGTCGCGGATATCGATGTAACCCATGCCGTCGAGGGTGGCGACGTCACCGGTGTGCAGCCAGCCGCCCTGCCACAGTTCCTCGCTCTTTTCCGGCTCCTTGAAATAGCCCATGGTCAGCCACGGCGCACGCAGCACCAGTTCGCCCTGGGTCTCGCCATCGGCCGGCAGGAAATTGCCCTCGCCATCGACAATCGCCGCTTCCACCAACGGCACCGGTACACCGGCCTTGATGCGGTAGGTGACGCGTTCATCCTCGCTGCCGGCCTGCAACTCGTCATTCAGGTGCGCGGCAGAAATCAGCGGGCAGGTTTCGGACATGCCGTAGGCGGCAGTCAACTGGATGCCGCGGGCCAGCGCGGCCTTGTACAGCGAACTGTTCAGGGCGCTGCCGCCGATGATGATCTTCCAGCCGCCGAAATCCTGGCCCTGGGCGTTCGGGCAGTTGAGCAGCATCTGCAGGATGGTCGGCACACAGTGCGAGAAGGTGACCTTCTCTTCGCGCCACAGCTTGACCAGCATGTCCGGCTCGTAACGGCCCGGATAGACCTGCTTCATGCCGAGCATGGTAGCCGCGTAGGGGATGCCCCAGGCGTGCACATGGAACATCGGCGTGATGGGCATGTACACGTCGTTGCTGCCGAGCAGGCGCACACTGTCGATACTGCCGGTCACCGCCGCTTCGGCCAGGGTATGCAACACCAGCTGGCGGTGCGTGAAGTACACGCCCTTGGGGTTGCCCGTGGTGCCGGTGGTGTAGAAGGTGGTGGCCACCGAGTTCTCGTCGAAGTCCGGGAAGTCGTAGCGCGGGCTGGCGGCCGCGAGCAGCTGCTCGTATTCGCCGACCAGGTTCGGCAAGTCGGCGGTCTTGTCCGGGCCATCGGTGATCAGCACGGTCTTGTCGACCGTGGTCAGTTGCCCGGCGATGGTCTGATAGAGGCCGACGAAATCGCTGTTGACCAGCACGAAACGGTCTTCGGCGTGGTTCATGGTGTAGAGGATCTGCTCAGGCGAGAGGCGCACGTTGATGGTGTGTACCACTGCACCGATCATCGGGATGGCGAACATGCATTCCAGGTATCGGTGGCTGTCCCAGTCCATCACCGCCACGGTGTCACCGGCCTTGACCCCGGCCTCGGTCAGCACATTGGCGAGGCGGGCGATGCGGTCGTTGAGCTGCGGATAAGTCAGGCGCATCTGGTCGCGATAGACGATCTCGCGGGTCTTCTCGTAGCGGCTGCCGGACATCAGCAGGCGCTTGATCAACAGAGGGAAGCTATAGGCGCCCTCGGCGGGCTTGATGATGCGGGTCTGCAACATGGTGATCCCTTTTTCTGAAAAGCATGCCGAACAAGTCTGGATCTACTGTAGTTGCTCAATGTGACGGTCAAATCAGCCGAAGGAATGATTTGGCGGCGCCAGGTATGAGTGGCATTGTGCGCAGTGATGGATCAACCCCTGCCCTGCCACCGGAGCTCCTGTGATGCCCAGCTTGCGCCGCGCCGTGTTTCTCGATCACCAATCCCTGGACCTTGGCGACCTCGACCTGTCGCCGTTGCAGCAACAGTTCGACGAGTTCGAACTGTTCGCCGCCACCCGCCCGGAGCAGGTCGTCGAACGCCTGCGGGGCGCTGTCGCGGTGGTCAGCAACAAGGTCATGCTCGATGCCGCCACGCTGGCCGCCAACCCGCAGTTGAAGCTGATCCTGGTGGCCGCGACCGGGACCAACAATGTCGACCTCGCAGCTGCCCGCGCCCAGGGCATCACCGTCTGCAACTGCCAAGGCTATGGCACCCCCTCCGTGGCCCAGCACACCATCGCCCTGCTGCTGGCCCTGGCCACGCGCCTGTGCGACTACAACCAGGCGGTGGCCGACGGCGAGTGGGCCAAGGCCAGTCAGTTTTGCCTGCTGGATTTCCCGATCATCGAACTGCAAGGCAAGACCCTTGGCCTGCTTGGCCATGGCGAACTGGGTGGCGCGGTGGCACGACTGGCCGAAGCCTTCGGCATGCGCGTGCTGAGCGGGCAGATCCCTGGCCGCCCGGCCCGTGACGATCGCCTGGCGCTGGACGAACTGCTGCCGCAGGTCGACGCGCTGACCCTGCACTGCCCGCTGAACGAGCACACCCGGCACATGATCGGTGCCCGTGAACTGGCGCTGCTGAAAAAAGGCGCCTTGGTGGTCAACACCGCCCGCGGTGGCCTGATCGACGAACAGGCCCTGGCCGACGCCTTGCGCAGCGGCCACCTCGGCGGCGCGGCCACCGATGTGCTGAGCGTCGAGCCGCCGGTCAATGGCAACCCACTGCTGGAAAAGGGCATCCCGCGCCTGCTGATCACCCCGCACAGCGCCTGGGGCGCGGTGGAGTCACGCCAGCGCATCGTCGGCCAGCTCAGCGAAAACGCCAAGGCCTATTTCGAAGGCCAGCCGCGCCGCGTGGTCAGCTGAGCACCAGCTCAGTCCAGCACCCGGCTCTGTTACACTGCGCCATTTTTTCAGGAGGCGTCGTCCATGGACCCGCGCAGTGAAGTATTGCTCCGCCAGGCAGAGCTGTTCCAAGGCCCGCTGCTGCTCGCCGGCGCCCCTGCCGACGGCTTGCTCGGGCAGCTGCCCCAGGCCCATGGCTGGACCTGGCATGCCGGCGACCAGGCCATGCTCGACAGCCGCTTCGCGGGGCGCAGCCACTACGGCGTCGATGTGCCGTCGGTAGCCTTCGAGACGGCGGTGCTGTTCCTGCCCAAGTCCCGCGAGCTGGCGGCCTACCTGCTCAATGCCCTGGCCGCGCGCCTGGCAGGCGGTGAGCTGTACCTGGTGGGTGAAAAACGCGGAGGCATCGAAGGCGCGGCCAAACAACTGCAGGCGTTCGGCAAGCCGCGCAAGCTGGACAGCGCGCGGCACTGCCAGCTGTGGCAGGTGACCGTGGAGAACGCGCCGCAAGCCAAACCGCTGCAAAGCCTGGCCGAGCGCTTCACCCTCGATCTCGAAGACGGCCCACTGCAGGTGGTGAGCCTGCCGGGGGTATTCAGCCACGGCCGTCTCGACCGCGGCACTGCCCTGCTACTGAAGTATCTGGACAATCTTCCCGTCGGTCATGTGCTCGACTTTGGCTGCGGCGCTGGCGTGCTCGGCGCCACGGTCAAACGGCGTTATCCACAGAGCCGCGTCACCCTGCTGGATGTCGATGCCTTCGCCGTCGCTGCAAGCCGCCTGACCCTGGCGGCCAACAACCTTGAAGGTGATGTCATCAGCGGCGATGGCATCGATGCCGCGCCTGGCGACCTGAGCCTGATCCTGAGCAACCCGCCGTTCCACACCGGGGTGCATACGAATTACCAAGCCTCGGAAAACCTGCTGAAAAAATCCGGCCAACATCTGCGAAAAGGTGGCGAAATGCGCCTTGTGGCGAACAGCTTCCTGCGCTATCAGTCGCTCATCGAAGGGGCATTGGGCAACTGCCAGACCTGCGCCGAGGCCGATGGCTTCCGCATCTATCGGGCAACACGCAGTTAAAAACAGGGCTTGCCGAAACGGTTTCGGCTAGGCAGAATCCGCACCGTCCTAGGGGAGTAGTCTCCCGCGAGCGCCCTGCTCGCCCGGTACGCGTCAACATACTTGGCCCACAGGCCATGGCGCGTGCGACCCAGCGGCCTGCACAGACAGGTCCTCGGTTTGACAAGACCTATGACACGCACACCTTACCCGGGGCGGGGAGGCTGTACGTGTCATAGCCGTGTCGACCCGCCCCCGTAGGAATCCTGATGCTGGAATCTCTGCTGGTCCCCACCGCAATCGTTGCCTTGGCCGAAATCGGCGACAAGACCCAATTGCTCGCGCTCATCCTTGCCGCACGCTTCCGCAAGCCTTGGCCGATCATTGCCGGCATCATCGCGGCTACCCTGGCCAACCATGCCGCGGCTGGCGCCGTAGGGGCCTGGGTCGGCAGCTTCTTCAGCGAGTCGGTGCTGCACTGGATTCTTGCCGCGAGCTTCACTGCCACCGCGCTGTGGACCCTGGTGCCGGACAAGATGGACGATGACGAGAACCCGGCCCGCCGCTTCGGCCCGTTCCTGACCACACTGATCGCGTTCTTCCTGGCCGAAATCGGTGACAAGACCCAAGTGGCCACGGTGATGCTGGCTGCGCAGTATCCGCACCTGATCATGGTCATCGTCGGGACGACCTTGGGCATGCTGATCGCCAACGTGCCGGTGGTGCTGGCGGGTAATTTCGCTGCGGAGAAACTGCCCCTGACACTGATTCGTCGCCTGGCGGCTACCGCGTTCTTCGTGCTGGCCATCGTTGCCGTGTACTCGGCGATGAAGACCAGTGGCTGGGTGGGCTGATCTGAAAAGCAAGGGCCGCTTTGCGGCCCCTTGCGGTTTTACTTCTTGGCGGCTTCGTACAACGGCATCACTTTCGGGATCGCCGCTTGCAACGAGGCGATGCGACTGCTCGAGGCCGGGTGAGTGCTCATGAACTCTGGCGGCGCCCCTTCCGAAGCCTTGCTCATCTTGTTCCACAAGGTGATCGCGGCATTCGGGTCGTAACCGGCACGCGCCGACAACTCCAGGCCGATCAGGTCGGCCTCGTTCTCGTTGGCACGGCTGTTCGGCAGGGTCATGGAGTAGTTCACCACGGCGTCGGCCAACGCCATGCTGTCCTGGCCAAGGCCAAGCAATGCGCCCGCCCCCTGACGCGCCATCTGCACGCCGTAGGCCTTGGACATCGCTTCGCGACTATGCTCGCGCAAGGCATGGGCGATTTCGTGGCCGACCACGGCGGCGATTTCCGCATCGGTGAGCTTGAGCTGATCGATCAGCCCGGTGTAGACGATGATCTTGCCGCCCGGCCCGCAGTTGGCATTGAGCTCGTCACTCTTGATCACGTTGACTTCCCAGTTCCACTGAGCCGCATCCGGGCGGAACTTGGGCGCCTGGGCAATCAGACGGCTGGCGATGGCCTGCACGCGCTTGGCATCGGTGCTGGACTTGTCCAGCACACCCTTGCTCGACGCCTCGCCGAGGGTCTGCTGGTACGACTGGGCGTACATCTGGTTGACCTCATCGGTCGAAAGCATGCTGAACATGTACTGCTGGCGGTCGACGCCGACAGCACCGCCACTGGTGGTGTTCACCGCCTGGCAGCCGGCCAGCAGGATGCCAGCACTCAATAGGCTGACGACAAAAGACTTACGCATGAAAACACTCCCTTTTTACATGCGCCGTATCCTAGGCTGAGTCGCTTGTACCTGCCATAGCCGCAGGGAAGATTTTACCTAAGCGGGTGTCAGGCACTCAGGCGCGTCCAGTTTCGGGTCGTTGACGAAGTTCGCCAGGGCCCGCTCGCGCAGCATCGCCGGTGGGCTGGCGAGCAGTTCGTGCAAGCGGGGCAACGGTGTGTCCGGGTCCAGCCAGGCAGCCTGGCCAGCCTGGTCGAGAATCAGCGGCCGGCGCTGGTTCATGGCGGCCTGGGTCACCACCGCGCAACTCAACCACACCTGATCCTGTACCGGGTAGGCCTCCCAGACGGCAGCGAAATACAGCGATGCGCCCTCCCCTGGCGTCAGCCAGTAAGGCCGTTTGCGCACCGTACCGCGCCACTCATAGAAACCGTTGGCGGGCATCAGGCAACGGCGCTGGCGAAAGGCTTCGCGGAACATAGGCTGCTCGGCCAAGGTCTCGGCCCTGGCATGAGCGGGGGTACGCGAGAGGTCGGTGAGCCAGGCAGGGGTCAGCCCCCAGCGAGCCTTGGCCAACTGCTGTTGGCCGTCGAGCAGGCGCTGGATCAACACCGAAGCGCCAGGCGCGATATTCCATTGGGCCGGCTGGCCGGCCGGGAAACCCGGCAGGCTGGCCAGCGCCTGGGGCCAGCGAAACAGGGCGTAACGTCCACACATGGGCGATTTCAGAACCTAGCAGATCAAGGTACCGGGATGACTCTCCGGCTCGTCGCCGGCAAGCGGCTCGGCACCATTGTACGCATCGATCAGTTGCCGTGCGTATTCGGCCTGTTCGTCGGGCACCGCAAGCCCGAGCAGCCCCTGCAACGGCAACTCGCCAGCGCCGCCCATCAGGTCGCGACCGGCAAGGTGCGCGTCGATGCCCTCGCTGGCGAGCATGCACACCAGCATTTCAGCTTCCATCAGGTTTTCCGGTTCGTAGATCCGCCGCATCAGTCGTTCTCACCGTAGACGTCCAGCATCCATTCCTCGCCATGAACCTGCAGCACGAAGCGTATAGGCTTGCAGCACACCTGGCAGTCCTCGATGTACTCCTGGTCGCCCCCGGACAGGTCCACTGTCGTTTCGACTTCTTCACCACAATAAGGACAATCGTAGAACGCTTGTTCGAGCATCGCGGCCTCCGGGGTGACTTGTGCGTATAATTGTCGGTCTGTTTACAGGGCTTGCGTGTGCCCGAGCCGTTTTTTCGGGCCCCACCCCTTACCTTATTACCCTAGCCGTTTCCAACAAGAGAGCATGATGGGCGAATTCGATGCCATCCGACCGTACGACGATGCTGAGGTCCCTGCCGTTCTGGCACGCCTGCTCAGCGACCCGGCATTCCTCGATATCCTCACCCACTTCAAATTCCCGCGCGCAGCCGGCGCCCTCGGCTGGCTGCTCAAGCCGCTGATCGCCCGCCGCTTGCGCAAGGAGTTCGCCGGCGTCACCTGCGTATCGACCTTGCAGGACAAAGTCGAGTACTACGTCGACCAGACCATCGAACGCGCCACCGACGGCGTCACCTACTCCGGCGTCGAACAGCTCAAGTCGGGCACGGCCTATCTGTTCCTGGCCAACCACCGCGACATCGTCATGGACCCGGCCTTCGTCAACTACGCGGTGTACCACGCCGGCCTGCCGACGCCGCGCATCGCCATCGGTGACAACCTGCTGCAAAAGCCGTTCGTCAGCGACATGATGCGCCTGAACAAGAGCTTCATCGTGCACCGCTCGATCAGTGGCCGCCGCGAAAAGCTCGCGGCCTACCAGTTGCTTTCGGCCTACATCAACCATTCGATTCGCAATGACGGCACGTCGATCTGGATCGCCCAGGCCGAAGGCCGCGCCAAGGACGGTGACGACCGGACCGATTCGGCAATTCTCAAGATGTTCCACATGAGCCGCAAGGACGAGCCGTTCGGTGCGGTGATCCAGAGCCTGAACCTGATTCCGGTGTCGATCAGCTACGAATACGACCCCTGCGACCAGGCCAAGGCCCGCGAGCTGTACATTCGCGCCACCACCGGCACGTACAAGAAGGCACCCGGCGAAGACGACAACAGCATCGCCAAGGGCATCACCGGTTACAAAGGCCGGGTGCACATCAACTTCGCCCCGCCAGTGACCGAGTACTACGAGGACACCAAGCAGCTGGCACAGGAAACCGACCGGCAGATCCTCGGCGGCTACCGCCTGTTCCCGGTGCACTACCTGGCCTATGCGATGTGGAGCGAGAAGGACGAGGCACTGCAGGTGCCGAGCGCCGAGAAGGTGTTCCCGGCCGACGAGCTGGCCAAGGCCAGGGAAGAATGGCAACGCCGGCTGGATGCCTGCCCCGAGGAACAGCGGCCTTACCTGGTATTGCAGTATGCGACGCCAGTGCGCAACCAGTATCAGGTCAAGCAGCAGGCGCCTGTGGCCTGACCCGAGCGGGGCCGCTTGGCGGCCCCGGTACGTTCACAGCCAGGTGCTGAACCAGGACAGCAGCAGCGCCATGGCGAGGCAGGAAAAACCCAGGATGTAGTAATAGCGTGGCACGCGCTGGGCGAACATATCCGCCGGCCCCTCCTCCACCGCCAGACGGTCGCGGGTGATCGCCTCCCGCCGCCGTGCACTCTGCAGCAGCAACCCGCCTGGGCAGGTCAACAACAGCGCCAGCAGATTGATCAGCTTGGTAGGGTGGGCGGAAAGAAAGCCCCAGAGCACTTGCAACGACATCACGCTACCTCGGTCATAGCCACAGCGAAGCCCGGCATTCTACCGAAGTCCGACCCGGCCGCCCGTTCTTGGCGACAAAGTGTCACTTGATTTCATCCTGTCACATGCTCGTCATCAGCACAGGCCACGCTATCGGCCTTTTCCCGTACCGGAGCTTGTTGATGCTGCACGCTGAAAACCAGGATCGTCTCTATCAGGTGACACAGAGCGATGAGCAGCAGGCGTTGATCGATGGTTTCGCCATCAATGTCCAGGACCGCCAGTGGCTGATCTACTGCGCGCTGGGTGGGCATGTGCACGAGGACCTGCCCGAGGTGGATGCGAGCACCGGCATCAGCTTGCTGGATTTCCACATAGCAGCCGCTTGAACCTGTTCTGGCCTTTTCGCGGGCACAGGCAACAAAAAACCCGCTACCTGGCACTCAGGTAGCGGGTTTTCAGGTTTGCAGCGTAAGGCTTATTCGCCCAGCACCTGACCGATGGTCGGGTCCTTGAACAGGCGGGTCAGCGCATCGCTCAGCACATCGCCCACCAGCTGGGTGTTGGTGTCCTGGTTCGGCGCCATGCCGAAACGCTGGTCCAGCGAAGCACCGTAACGGCCGCTGTAGCGGCGACTGGCATTCTGGACGTCAGCACGGAAGGTGGCGCCGATGGTGGCTTCGGTCACGTACAGGTTGTCTTTAGGGGACTGATACTTCAGTTCGGCCAGGGTCACGGTCAGCTGAGGTGCGTTGTAGGCATTCGGCGTCGGGGTGAAGCCGAGCAAGCGCACGGCGGCTTCGGCCTGGGCCTGCAGCTTGGGCACGACATCATTGCCACTGACGCTGATGGTGCTGGTTTCGGGGTACATGCCACCGCGAGTGCCCAGGGACTGCGAAGCACGCCCATCGACCACCTTGACCACCACCGGCTGGCCGTGGCCGACCGGTGCGAGCTGAGCCTTGAGCGTGGGTTGCGGGCTGAGTTGTTGCGGGCTGTGGGCACAACCGACCAGGCTGAGGCTGGCTACGGCAATCAAACCGAACAACAGACGTTGCAACATGCGTGTTTCTCCAGAAAATGCGGCGAAGGCCCACAGTATACCCAGCCAGGCACAGGCCAGTCATCGGTCCGGCCCGCTTGTCACAATCGTTTCATGGCCGCGCCCTTATCCTTGCGCCAAGCCCAAACGAACAGGACGTACCGCCATGGCCTCGCTCTGGACTCTGCTCTGTCAACGCCCGCGTCACAACGCCTATGCTCGCCTGGACGGCGAAGGCAAATGCCTGGCCTTCAAGCAATGCAGCCAGGCACCGAGCGGTAGCGGATGGGTGCAGATCAGCGAAATCCAGCTCGCCTGGCTGGGCCGTGAATTGCCCGCCGAAGCCCGGGCTTGCGCCCGCGCAAGGCGCCGTTGGCACCAGCGCATCCTCGCAGCCTGACAAACGCTGCAATAAAAACCACGAATTACGACCTTTCTGCCCGCGACATCGTTATAATCTCCCCCCGATTATAAGGACGTCTCCTGATCGGGCCCCGCATTTGTCGATTGACCTCGGCACCTACACCCGCTTCGCCCACAGAGAGCCTTCCACTCAGGTCTTGCATCGGCTGTCGTGCCTGCTTTTCCGGCCCTTCGCACTGCATGAACCTGTGGGTTGCCATCGCGCAGTCCCCTTTTGAGGTTCACGTCTCCAAAAGAGCGTGAAAAAACGGTTTTTCACAACTTCACGAGAGTGTGGCGAGCAAATGAACAGTCTGGCATGTGCAAAAGCGGCAGATGTGTCCCGAACAGCCCTGAACAGGCGGCAAAAGTGCTCATCCCGGATGAGTGTCTGAAGTCGTTCCCTAGCGCACGCACGACACCTTGACCATAAGTCGAATTGCCGCACCCGTGGCAGACGGCGTTCAATGGCTGAACCCGAAGACTGGTTGGCGGTGTCCGCGGAAGTTGCAAGAACTGCGAAGAGTCGGACATGGCGATCCTGGCAACCCCAGTGGTCCTATGCTGTCAATTAGGTAGCTGTAGATTGTGGAGACGCGTTAAATGGCGCAGAACGAATCGGTTGATGTGGTATTGGTAGGCGCGGGCATCATGAGTGCCACCCTGGCCGTACTGCTCAAGGAGCTTGACCCGACCCTGAAGCTTGAGGTCGTCGAGGCAATGGACTCCGGAGCCGCGGAAAGCTCCAACCCCTGGAACAACGCAGGTACCGGCCACGCCGGCCTGTGCGAGCTGAACTACACGCCTCAGGCTGCCGATGGCAGCATCGACATCAAGAAGGCCGTGCACATCAACGCCCAGTTCGAGGTCTCACGCCAGTTCTGGGCTTACCTGAGCAAGAAGGGCACCTTCGGCTCGGCACGTGCATTCATCAACCCGGTCCCGCACCTGAGCTACGTCGAAGGTGACAAGGGTGTGGCCTTCCTCAAGAAGCGCTTCGAGCTGCTCAAGCAGCACCACGCCTTCGCCGAGATGCAATACACCGAAGACAAGGCTGTGATGAAGGAATGGATGCCGCTGATGATGCCAGGCCGCCCGGCCGACCAGCACATCGCCGCAACCCGCGTTGCCAAAGGCACCGACGTCAACTTCGGGGCACTGACCAACAAGCTGCTCAAGATTCTGGGTGACAGCGCCGACGCGCAGGTCAAGTACAGCAAGAAAGTCGTCGGCCTGCGCCGTAACGGCAGCGGCTGGACTGTAAGCATCAAGGACGTTAACAGCGGCGGCGCCCGCGAAGTCGACGCCCGCTTCGTGTTCCTCGGCGCTGGCGGCGCGGCCCTGCCGCTGCTGCAGATGTCCGGCATCCCGGAAAGCAAAGGTTTCGGCGGCTTCCCGGTCAGCGGCCAGTGGCTGCGCTGCGACAACCCGGAAATCGTCAAGCAGCACCAGGCCAAGGTGTACAGCCAGGCTGCGGTCGGCGCACCACCGATGTCGGTGCCACACCTGGACACCCGCGTGGTGGACGGCAAGACTTCGCTGCTGTTCGGCCCTTACGCCGGCTTCACCACCAAGTTCCTCAAACACGGCTCGCTCATGGACCTGCCTCTGTCGGTGCGCATGGGCAACATCGGCCCGATGCTGGCCGTAGCCCGTGACAACATGGACCTGACCAAGTACCTGGTCAGCGAAGTGATGCAGTCGATGGAACAGCGCCTGGAATCCCTGCGCCGCTTCTACCCGGAGGCCAAAGCCGAAGACTGGCGCCTGGAAGTGGCTGGCCAGCGCGTGCAGATCATCAAGAAGGACCCGAAGAAAGGCGGCATCCTGCAGTTCGGTACCGAGCTGGTCTCGGCACAGGACGGCAGCCTGGCTGCCCTGCTCGGCGCCTCGCCAGGTGCTTCGGTAACCGTGTCGATCATGCTCGAGCTGATCGAGCGCTGCTTCCCCGAGCAGGCCAAAGGTGCCTGGGCTGCCAAGCTCAAGGAGATCTTCCCGGCTCGCGAGAAGGCACTGGCCACCGATGCCGCGGTGTACCGCAAGATCAGCGCCGACAACGATGTGGCATTGGAACTGGTGGAAGACAGCCCGGCCAAGCACTACGCCTGAGCCGGCCTGAAACGAAAAAACGCCCCTCGGGGCGTTTTTTTGTGCCTGGGATCGCTATCAGCCGCGGGCCTTGGCGATGATCTCCACGTACTCCGGCGCATTGCGCTGGTCGGCGATCACTTCGACGAAGGTCTTGCCGTGCTCGTCCTTGCCATTCAGGTCCAGGCCAGCCTCGACGAAGAAGCCCACGAAGCGCTCGAAGTCATCGACACGCAGGCCGCGGTAGCCTTTGATCAGCTTGTGGTGCGAAGGCGAGGTTACGCCATCGGCCGGCTCAAACTGTAGGAACGACTTGATGTAGTCGTCGCTGATTTCGTCACCAATCACCTGCTTCTTGTCTTTGCGCATTGCCGGCTCCAACTGACCATCAAGGAATTTCGAAGGCCGGCAGTTTACCCCCCACAGCCAGCACGCCTCAACGCGAACGTACGGTACCGGTGTGCAGGTCCGCCCAGATGTGGCCATTGGCATAGGTCAGGAACTGCACATAGACGGTCTCGTTGCGCAGCAGGTCCATGACCACCCGGTAATCGCTGACCGGGTAATTCAGGCTCAAGGTTCGCGACTTTTCGTCGAACACTGGCTTCTTCAGGCTTTTGCCTGCCTCGCCATCGAAGTTGAGCAACACCTGGCTGATGGTCGCGCCCTTGCTCAGCGGTTTGCCCTTCAGGCGTATCTGCAGCGAAGCCGTGATCGGAATCGGCTGCTGGTCGGACTGGCGCTGTGCCCCCACCACCACCGAGTAATCGGTTACTTGTAGCAACTGCTGGCCGGTCGGCGCTTCCTGGCGCAGGGACTGGTCATCGGGCGGGAGGAACTGGCTGTGCAGCGGCGCTGCGGCGAGAGGCAAGCTCACCGCCAGCAGCAGGGGAAGAATCGCACGCATGTGAGGCTCCTTGGCATGAAGGCGCACTCTATCACGCAGGCAACAGCACGACTCAATCGAACTGCGCGAGCATCCAGGCTTGGTATTCAGCCGCGCCGGGTTCACCTTCACGTGGCGCCCAGGCGGCATGCTCACCCTCGACCAACTGGCGGTAAGGGCCGGCCTTGCATTCAAACATGATGGTGTTTGGGTCGAGCGCCACCAGACCATGGTAGACGCCTGGCGGCAGGTCTACCCCCATGCACTCGCCGCCCGCTTCGAGGATGCGGGTGCCGGTCAGCGCGCCCTGTTCATCGAACAGCAACAGACCGAGGCGGCCTTTGAGCACCAGCAGGGTTTCAGCCTTGTCGTCGCTCAGGTGCCGGTGCGGCGCGATGTAGGTCGAGGGCTGCAAGCCGACCGCCAGGCGATGGCAAGGGTCCGCCATCTCATGGAAGTTGTGATGGTGCCGCAGGCGCGGCGCATCGGCGGCTTTTTGCGCCAGCCCGGTAAACAACGTTTGGTCGATGAATGCAGGCTGGCTCATGGTTAAAGTCCCTTGACCGCGAAAATGCCGTTTGCGTTACGCCAGTAGCCTTTATAGTCCATCCCGTAACCAAAGATATAGCGATCAATGCACGGCAGGCCGGCATAACTCGCCTTCAAGCCAGGGCTGGCCTTGCGGTCGTGGTCCTTGTCGATCAGCACAGCGGTGTGCACCGCGCGCGCGCCGGCATGCTTGCAGAATTCAATGATGGCGCTGAGGGTGTGGCCTTCATCGAGGATGTCGTCGACGATCAGCACGTCACGGTCGATGAACGACACTTCCGGCTTGGCCTTCCAGAACAACTCGCCACCGCTGGTCTGGTTACGGTAACGGGTGGCATGGATGTACGAAACCTCCAGCGGGAACTGCAGGTGGGTCAACAGTTTGCCAGCAAAGATCAGGCCGCCGTTCATCACGCAGAACACCACTGGGTTGGTGTCGCGCAGGTCCTTGCAGATCTGCTCGCCGACCTTGGCGATGGCCGCTTCGACTTCGGCTTCGTTGTAAAGGCAGTCTGCCTCGCGCATGACTTGACGGATGTGCTCGAGATCGGCGGACATGGCGCTCTCCAGGAGGGGCATTTTGGAAAAGCGGGCAAAGGTACGCATCCGCTCGTCACAGATCAAGCATTTATGGACTAACGTGCAAAAGGACTACACGACAGCAAAGGCTGAATAGATTAATCTAGCGCGGTTTTTTTGCCCGCCTTTCGGAGCCCCCTATGCCTACTCGTGAGATCCGCCATCCGCTGATCCGCCACAAGCTCGGCCTGATGCGCCGTGCCGACATCAGCACCAAGAATTTTCGCGAACTCGCCCAGGAAGTCGGCGCCCTCCTGACCTACGAAGCCACCCAGGACCTGCCCCTCGAAAGCTACGAGATCGAGGGCTGGTGCGGCAAGGTACAAGTTGAAAAAATCGCCGGCAAGAAGATCACCGTGGTACCGATCCTGCGTGCCGGCATCGGCATGCTCGACGGCGTGCTCAGCCTGATCCCGGGCGCCAAAGTCAGCGCCGTGGGTGTTGCCCGCAACGAAGAAACCCTCGAAGCGCACACCTACCTGGAAAAGCTCGCACCAGACATCAACCAGCGCCTGGCCCTGATCATCGACCCGATGCTCGCGACCGGTGGTTCGATGGTGGCCACCATCGACCTGCTGAAAAAGGCCGGTTGCAAGGAGATCCGCGCCATGGTGCTGGTCGCCGCGCCAGAAGGCATCGAAGTGGTGGAGAAAGCCCACCCGGACGTCCAGATCTACACCGCTTCGATCGACCAGCGCCTGAACGAGCATGGTTACATCGTCCCAGGCCTGGGCGATGCCGGTGACAAGATCTTCGGCACCAAGCAGAAGGACGCCTGACCATGCAGGACGGCTTCAACGACCCGCTCTGGCGCCAGGTCGTCTCGGGCGCGCAGATGCTCTTCGTGGCATTCGGCGCGCTGGTGCTGATGCCGCTGATCACCGGCCTCGACCCGAACGTGGCATTGTTCACCGCCGGCATCGGCACCCTGCTGTTCCAACTGGTCACCGGCCGTCAGGTGCCGGTATTCCTGGCGTCGAGCTTTGCCTTCATCACCCCGATCATCCTCGCCAAGGGCCAGTTCGGCCTGGCCGAGACCATGGGCGGCGTGATGGCCGCAGGCTTCGTGTACACCTTCATGGGCTTGATGGTGAAGATCAAGGGCACCGGTTTCATCGACCGCATGCTGCCACCGGTCGTCATCGGCCCGGTGATCATTTCCATCGGCCTGGCCATGGCGCCGATCGCCGCCAACATGGCGATGGGCAAGGCCGGTGACGGCAGCGTGCTGCTGCCGTACAAGACCGCGATGCTGATCTCCATGCCTGCGCTGCTGACGACCCTGATCGTCGCCGTATTCGGCAAGGGCATCTTCCGCCTGGTACCAATCATTGCCGGCGTGCTGGTGGGTTTTGCCCTGTCGTTCGCCTTCGGCGTGGTCGACACCGCCAGGATCGCCGCCGCGCCGTGGCTGGAAATCCCCAACTTCACCGCGCCGGCCTTCAACTGGCAGGCCATTCTGTTCATCGTGCCAGTCGCCCTGGCGCCGGCGATCGAGCACATTGGCGGGGTGATTGCAGTCGGCAGTGTGACCGGCCGCGACTACCTGAAGAAGCCCGGCCTGCACCGCACCCTGTTGGGTGACGGCCTGGCCACCACCGCAGCCGGCCTGTTCGGCGGCCCGCCCAACACCACCTACGCCGAAGTGACCGGTGCGGTGATGCTGACCAAGAACTACAACCCGAAGATCATGACCTGGGCGGCAGTCTTTGCCATCACCCTGGCTTTCATCGGCAAGTTCGGCGCGCTGCTGCAGAGCATCCCGGTGCCGGTCATGGGCGGTATTCTGTGCCTGCTGTTCGGCTCGATCGCGGCGGTGGGCATGAACACCATGATCCGTCACAAGATCGACCTGGCCGAAGCACGCAACCTGGTGATCGTTTCAGTGACCTTGGTGTTCGGTATCGGCGGCGTGCTGATCGGCAGCGGCGACGGCCCGGATGACTGGGGCCTGAAAGGTATTGCCCTGTGCGCCCTCGTGGCAATCGCCCTGAACCTGATCTTGCCGGGCAATGACGGCTGGAAGCACAAGAAGCTGGATGATCAACTGCCTTGATCCGGCGTTAACCTGACCTGGCCTCTTCGCGGGACAAGCCCGCGAAGAGGCCGGAACAGGCTTACCAACAATCAGGCTTTTTCACACATCCGGGCCAACACCCTCACCCACTCCGGGTGATCATTCAGGCACGGCACCAGCATCAACTCTTCGCCGCCCGCTTCGACAAACTGCTCGCTGCCGCGCATGCCGATCTCTTCCAGCGTCTCGATGCAATCGGCAACGAATGCCGGGCACATCACCAGCAGCTTCTTCACCCCGGCTTTGGCCAGCTCGTCCAGGCGCGTCTCGGTGTAGGGCTCGATCCACTTGTCACGCCCCAACCGCGACTGGAACGACACCGACCACTTGCCTTCCGGGATGCCCATCTGCGCCGCAAAGGCCTTGGCCGTAGCCAGGCACTGCCCGCGGTAACACACGGCACGCACTTCGGCGCTGGCATCGCGGCAGCAGTCGGCTGAACGCAGATCGTGCTTGCCGGTCGGGTACAGCTTCTTCAGGTGCCGCTCCGGCAAGCCATGGAAACTCAGCAACAGATGGTCGAAGTCCTGCTCGAGGTAAGGCCGGGCACTGGCGACCAACGCGTCGATGTACTCAGGATGGTCATAGAACGGCTTCAGCACGCGCAACTGCAACGGCAACTGGCGCTCGGCCAACGTCTGCCTTGCCTGTTCCACCACCGTGGTGACCGTGCTGTCGGCGAACTGCGGATAAAGCGGCGCCAGGGTCACCTTGCGCACACCTTGTGCGGCCAGACGCGCCAGCACCTCAGGCAACGCTGGCTCACCGTAGCGCATGGCGATTTCCACCGGCCCGTGTGGCCAGTGCTCAACCATCGCCGCTTGCAGGCGACGGGTCAGGACTACCAGTGGTGAGCCTTCATCCCACCAGATCGAGGCGTAGGCGTGCGCCGACTGCTCCGGTCGCTTGATCAGGATCAGTGACACCAGCAGGCGTCGCACCGGCCAGGGCAAGTCGATCACGTAGGGGTCCATGAGGAACTGGTTGAGGTAGCGGCGCACATCGGCCACCGAGGTGGAGGCCGGCGAACCCAGGTTAACCAGCAGTAGAGCGTGATCGGTCATGCAGCGTCCTTTGTCAGAGGCGGCTGGACAAGTTGCCCAGGGCCGATTGCAGATCGTTGAAGCGGAATGTGAAGCCTGCCGCCAGCAGGCGCACCGGGCGCGCTCGCTGGCCGCCGAGCAGCAAGGTCGACAGCTCGCCGAGACCGGCCTTGAGCAGCAAGCCGGGCATCGGCAAGAATGCAGGCCGATGCAGCGCACGCCCCAGCGCCTTGGCGAAATCGCGGTTGCGGACCGGCTCTGGCGCGCAGGCATTATAGGGACCGCTGGCGTCCTTGTGCTGCAAGAGAAAATCTATCAGGGCGATCTGGTCGTCGATATGCACCCATGGCATCCACTGCCGGCCATCCCCCAACGGCCCACCCAGCCCGAGCTTGAACGGCAGGCGCAGGCGCGACAGGAAACCACCGTCGCTGGCCAGTACCAGCCCGGTGCGCACCAGCACCACGCGAATGCCAAGGTGCTGCGCGCGTTGTGCGGTTTCTTCCCAGGCGATGCACAGCTGGCTGGCGAAATCTTCGCGAACCGGCGGCGAGGCCTCGGTCAGTTCGCGTTCGCCGCCATCGCCGTACCAGCCCACGGCGGAACCGGAAACCAGCACCTCCGGGCGCTGTTCACGGTTGCCCAGCCAGGCCAGCAGCTGCTCGGTGAGGGTGATGCGGCTGGCCCACAGCAGGTTGCGGCGAGCGGCCGACCAGGGCCGATCGGCGATCGGCGCACCGGCCAGATTGACCACCGCATCCAGCTGCTCATCAGGCCCCAGATCTTCCAGCCGGCCAATCCCGCGCACCCCGCTGCCACACAATCGCGACACGTTTTCAGGGCGTCGACTCCACACGGTCAGGCGATGCCCCTTGCCCAGCCAGTATTGGCAAAGGTGCTGGCCGATCAACCCGGTACCACCTGTCAGCAATATATGCATGGCTGTGTCCTCGCAGCGTGCGGCCATGGTCTATTTTTAAGAACAAGGCACTTTTCCAGACCTATCGCTCTCGGATAACCATAGGCCATGTTGCCTATGAAGCGGAATAACCTTATACAAAGATTGTGCATTGTACAGGTTTGCCTGACAGCGTAGTCTGCCTACAGCAAGGTTCGAAGAGGCCATCATGACAGTACCTATTGCCATCATCGGTGCCGGTATCGCCGGCCTGTCCGCCGCCCAGGCCCTGCAGAAGGCCGGGCAGTCCGTTCACTTGTTCGATAAAGGCCATGGCAGCGGCGGGCGCATGGCCAGCAAGCGCAGCGAAGCCGGCGCACTGGACCTGGGTGCGCAGTATTTCACTGCCCGTGACCGGCGCTTCGTCGAGCAGGTGCAGCAGTGGGTGGCTGCCGGCTGGGCCGCGCAGTGGAAGCCGCAGCTGTACAACTACCGGGACGGTGAACTGACCCCCTCTCCCGACGAACAGACCCGCTGGGTAGGCGTGCCGCGCATGAGTGCCATCACCCGTGGCCTGCTCAAGGACGTCACGGTGAACTTCGGCTGCCGTATCGCCGAAGTGTTCCGCGGCAAGCAATTCTGGCACCTGCAGGACACCGAAGGTTGCAGCCATGGCCCGTTCAGCCGCGTGGTGATTGCCGTACCCGCGCCCCAGGCCACTCAATTGCTGGCCGCCACGCCAAAGCTCGCGGCCGTGGCTGCCGGGGTGCAGATGGAACCGACCTGGGCCGTCGCCCTGGCGTTTCAGGCACCGCTGGATACGCCGATGCAAGGCTGCTTCGTGCAAGGCAGCGCGCTCGACTGGCTGGCCCGCAACCGCAGCAAACCCGGCCGCGATGAACACCTCGATACCTGGGTGCTGCACGCCACATCCGACTGGAGCAGGCAGCACATCGACCTGGCCAAGGAAGAAGTGATCGAGCACCTGTGGGGGGAATTCGCCGAGCTGATCGGCTGCGTGGTCCCGGCGCCGAGCTTCGCCCTGGCCCACCGCTGGCTTTATGCGCGGCCAAGCAGCAACCACGAATGGGGTGCGCTGGCCGATGCCGACCAGGGCCTCTATGCCTGTGGCGACTGGTGCCTGTCTGGCCGTGTCGAAGGCGCCTGGCTCAGTGGCCAGGAAGCTGCGCGGCGGCTGTTGGAGCACCTGGATTAACGTCACGCGGCAGCGCTATACAAAAATACTAGTTTGCATAACTTTCTGGCTGTGCTGGAATTAACTTGTACGTGATAGATTCCTTGTACAAGTTTTCGGAGACAGCCATGCCAGAACCTGCACCCGCACATAAGCCCCGTATCGCCATCAGCGCCTGCCTGACCGGCCATAGCGTGCGCTACAACGGCGGGCACAAGGCTTCCGACCTGTGCCGTGAACAACTGCAAGCGCACTTCGATTGGCTGCCGGTGTGCCCTGAAGTCGCCATCGGCCTGGGCGTGCCCCGCGACCCGATCCGCCTGGTCGGCGACCCCTCGCGACCCGCCGTGGTCGGAACGCGCAACCCGGACACCGACCTGACTGTCCCCTTGCGCAACTATGGCGAACAGATGGCCGATGAGCTCGATGACATCTGTGGCTACATCTTCATGCAGAAATCCCCCTCCTGCGGCCTGGAGCGGGTCAAGGTCTACCAGGAAAACGGTTATCCTGCGCCGCAAGGCGGCATGGGGGCCTATGCCGCTGCCTTCTGCGCCCGTCGCCCGGACCTGCCGGTCGAGGAGGAAGGACGCCTGCACGATCCGGTGCTGCGGGAAAATTTCATCAGCCGCGTCTACGCCTACGCCGACTGGCAGCAATTGCTGGCGCAAGGGTTGAGCCGTGGCGCCCTGGTGCGTTTCCATTCACGCTACAAGTACCTGCTGATGGCCAACAACCCCCAGGCCTATCGTCAGCTCGGCCGCCTGCTGGGCAGCATGAGTCGGGAGGATGACCCCGAACAGATCGGGCCTCGCTACTTCAGCCAGCTGATGCAAGCGCTGCGGCGTTGCGCCAGCCGGGGTACCCACGGCAATGTCCTGCAGCACCTGAGCGGCTACTTCAAGGATTCGCTGACGCAGCAGGACAAAGCTGAGCTGCAGCACCTCATCGGCCAGTACCAGCAAGGTGTAGTACCGCTGGTGGTGCCACTGACACTGCTCAAGCATCACTTGCGCAAACACCCCGATCCTTACCTGCAACAACAGACGTACCTGCAGCCGCACCCTGACAGCCTGGGACTGCGCAATGCTGTCTGAAACCCTCGTGCCGATTGGCGAGCTGGCCCGGCGCACCGGCGTCAACCCGGTCACCTTGCGCGCCTGGGAGCGTCGCTATGGCTTGCTGAAGCCGCAACGCACCGCCAAAGGGCATCGTTTGTACGGGCAAGACCAGCTCGAACGGGTTCAGGCGATACTCGGCTGGCTTGAACGGGGTGCTTCGGTCGGTCAGGTTCGCGAGCTGCTCGACCAACCGGTAGAGCGTACACCGATGGGCGACTGGCAGCCGCGCCAGCTGCAGCTGGTCGAAGCCATTGCCCACCTCTCCCAACGCAGTCTCGACCAGCAACTGAACCAGGTGATGGCGTTGTACCCAGCCGTGACGCTGTGCGAACAGTTGCTGCTGCCGCTGCTGGCATCCCTCGCGGTGCGCTGGCGCAGCCACTTCAACGCGCGGCTTGAACAGGTGTTTTTCCATACCTGGCTACGCAGCAAGCTAGGGGCTCGGGTGTATCACGACAATCAATCGTTGCAGGGGCCGGCCGTGCTGCTATGCGAAGACAGCGAGCGCCCGTTCGACCCAAGCCTGTGGCTGTGCGCCTGGCTGCTAAGTAGCAACGGCATCCCCGTAGAGGTGTTTGAACAACCGGTGGGCGGCGCGCAGCTACAACGTGCCGTGACCACCCTGCAGCCTCGGGCCGTGCTGCTGCACCTTGGCCCGCGAATCGATGCCAGCACCTTGCAGCGGACCTTGCAAGGTATCGACGTGACCAAGCTGCTGGGCGGCGCCACCCTCGCCCTGCACCAAGCCGAGCTGCACGCTTTCGATCTGCCCGACCTTTTCCTGTTCGATACCCCGCAGGCGGCATTGCGTGTGCTGCAAGGCAATGTGCGCCTGCCTGTAGAGACGAGTGCCCCATGCAACTGATCTGGCTGCGCAGCGACCTGCGCATCGACGACAACTCCGCCCTCAGCGTTGCCTGCGAGCGCGGCCCGACCGTGGCCTTGTGGCTGGCCAGCCCCGGTCAATGGCAGGCCCACGATGACGCTGCCTGCAAGGTCGACTTCTGGCTGCGCAACCTGCGCCAGCTGCGCCAGGCACTGCAAGAACTGAACATCCCGCTGCTGGTGCGCACGATCGACACTTGGGACCAGGCCCCGGCGACCCTGCTCGACGTGTGCCGGCGGCACAACATCGAAGCGGTGCACTGGAACGACGAATACGGCATCAACGAGGAGCGGCGCGATGCAGCCACGCGCAAGCTGCTGGAGGATTCTGGCGTGCGCGCCCACAGCTACCTGGACCAGCTGTTCTTCCGCCCGGGCACCATCGTGACTCGCAGCGGTGACTACTTCCAGGTCTTCTCCCAGTTCAAGAAAGTCTGCCTGGAACACCTGCACCGCAGCCTGCCGACACTGGCCCGCCGAGTAAATCGCCAGCAGCCACTGGGTATCGCCAGCGACCCGATCCCGCAGCACATCGATGGCTTCGACAAACCCGCCGTTGCGCTGAGCGATTACTGGCCAGCCGGTGAAGCCGAAGCGCAGGCGCGGCTTGCCCGCTTTGTCGATGAAACGGTCGAAGACTATGCGCACCTGCGCGACCTCCCGGCCAAACCTGGCACCAGCCAACTTTCTGCCTACCTGGCGGCTGGCGTGATCTCGCCCCGCCAATGCCTGCATGCTGCCCTGGCCAGCAACCGCGGCGAGTTCGACAGTGGCAACAGCGGCGTGCAGACGTGGATCAACGAATTACTCTGGCGCGAGTTCTACAAGCACATCCTGACGGGTTACCCGCAGGTCTCCAGGCATCGTGCCTTCCGCACTCAGACCGAAGCCCTGCCCTGGCGCGATGCGCCAGACGATTTCAAGGCCTGGCAGGAGGGGCGTACCGGTTTCCCGATCATCGACGCGGCCATGCGCCAGTTGCTGCACACCGGCTGGATGCACAACCGCCTGCGCATGATCGTCGCGATGTTTCTGAGCAAGAACCTGCTGATCGACTGGCGCCTGGGCGAACGGCACTTCATGCGCCATCTGATAGACGGTGATCTGGCCGCGAATAATGGTGGCTGGCAGTGGAGTGCCTCCACCGGCACCGACGCAGTGCCCTATTTCCGCATCTTCAACCCGGTTTCCCAGTCGCAGCGGTTCGACCCCGAAGGCCGCTTCATTCGCCACTGGCTACCGGAATTGCGTGGACTGGACGAAAAAACCATCCATCAGCCAGTGAAGTCAGCCGATCTTTTTGCTAATAATTCCTATCACAGTCCGATTGTCGATCTCGGCAGCAGTCGCCAGCGTGCACTGGAGGCTTTCAAGGGCCTACCACGCCGGCAGGATCAGAGGGCAGCATCTTGAATAACTCGCGTAGTTTCTGGGTTACGGGGGCCAGCAACGGACTGGGTCTGGCCTTGGTGGAGCGGTTGCTCGAGCAAGGGCACCGGGTTGCCGCAAGTGGCAAAGCAAGCGAAGCACTGGACGCTCTGGCCATGCGCCATGGTAGCCGGCTGTTGCGCCTGCCGTGGCAATTGCATGAAGAAGGCACGGCCGCCAGGGCGGCAGAACAGATATGCCACGCCTGGTGCTCGCTGGACGTCTTGCTCATCAACGGTGGGGCCAGTGATTACCTGGCCGATGACGTGGCGGACAGCGATGTGTTCGAGGCCATCGTCAATGACAACCAGCTGGCTGGCGAGCATTGCCTGGCCAGTGCGCTCCCCTTGCTGGCGAAGGGGCATCAGCCGCAGGTCATGGCGATTTTCAATCGTTATTCGGCCTTGCAGCTGTACTCGCCGACCCAGGTTTCGGCGGGCTGGAACAATCTGCCGCAGTGGTCGCGTGAACAGCGCCAGTTATTGAAGGATCATGGGATTGACCTGACCGTGGTGGCACCGCAGTCGCTGAAGACGCCGGTGACTTCCGTGCAGGCCGTTCCGGATGCCTGGACGCCGCAGAGTGCGGCGGATGAACTGATCGCTCGCCTGGCATTGCGTGAACCGGAACTGGTGCTGGAGGTGCTGGATATCAGCAGCCTGTGGCCGCTATCCCGTTGAGTTCTGAGTTTTCAAGCCCGGCCTCTTCGCGGCGGTTCGGCGCGAAGAGGCCGGCACAGGAAAACTCAGAGGGCCATGCGATAGTGCAGGCTGTAACTCTCGACACCGTCGTTAGGGGTCTGGATCCCCGCATTGGAATAGTGGATCGCTCTCACCCCGATTTCATGCCCACCGGCAAAACGCAAGCCGAAGCCAATTCTGTCTTCGAACTGGAAAGACGAACCTAACTTGTTGCTCTCGAGTTCGGTATGGGCGAAAGCCGCCACGCCAATCCCCGCTTCGATATACGGCTTCACCGAATTACCGGCGAACTCGTAAACGAACACGGGCGCAAACGAAAGGCTGTGGTTGCTGGAGGTCTCGTCACCGTCCCAGTAGGTGTAGGCGCCATCCCAATAGCCAGTCAGCCGGCCAACGCTGGTCTGCCACCAGCTTGCATCCCAGTTGGACTGCAGACCCAGTCGATAAACCATGGTGGAATCACCGGTCTGTCCTACCGAAAACGATACATCGGCTGCTTGCGCTGCCACCACATGCCCCAGGGTAAACGCGGCAGCGGCCGCCAAACCGATCAGCTTCCTCATGAAAAACATCCTTTCCTGATGCTGTTATTAGTGTTCGCCTTGTGTCAGGCAAATCGGTAGAAATCGGCAAGGCAACGTTAGTTCAGCGGTTTTCACATTTTTTTTACAACTGAAAGCGTTGCACTACGTCCGACTTATGCCACAGCACTGGCAGGATATTTCTCAGCGCCTGCGGTTCGCCGCTGGTCCAGAATGCCGCATCACGCGCCGGCCCCGCCGCCAGCAGATCGCGTGCGGCCAGCAGGCGCTGCAATTGGCGCGCCACGGCGGCACCGGTATCGATGATGGCCACATCGGCGGGCACCATCTGCGCCAGCAGCGAACGCAGGAACGGGTAGTGGGTGCAACCGAGGATCAACGTATCGCAGCCAGCAGCCAGCAGTGGCTGCACATACCCCAGCAGCAACTGGCACAACTGCGGGCTGCCGAGATCACCGGTTTCGATGAGCTCGACCAGCCCTGGGCAGGGCTGGGTGATCACCTGCACGTCATTGGCGAAACGGTCGAGCAAGGCGGCAAACTTGGCGCTCTGCAAGGTGCCGGTGGTGGCCAGCACGCCGACCACACCCGAGCGGGTGGCGGCGGCGGCAGGCTTGACCGCCGGCTCCATGCCGACCAAAGGCCAGTCGGGATACAACTCGCGCAGGTCGCCGACCGCAGCCACGGTCGCGGTGTTGCAGGCCAGGACCATTGCCTTGGCACCTTGCGCCTGGAAGAACTCGGCGATGCGCCGGCAGCGCTGGCGGATGTAGTCCGCAGACTTTTCGCCATAAGGAATATGTCCGCAATCGCCCACATAGAGCAGCGACTCGTTGGGCAACAGGCGCTGGATTTCGGCAAGCACCGACAAACCGCCGACCCCCGAGTCCATCACGCCGACCGGCGCCGAGCGCTCAGCCATCGCGCTTGCCACACACGGCACACGCCGGGTCACGCTTGACGCGCAATTCACGCAGGCGCGTGCCGAGGGCGTCGATCAACAGCAGGCGGCCTATCAGCGGCTCACCGAAGCCGGCCAGCAGTTTCATCGCTTCCAGCGCCTGCAGGCTACCGACCAGCCCCACCAGCGGGCCGATCACACCGGCTTCGCTGCAGGTCAGCTCATCTTCGCTGCCATGGCCGTACAGGCAGTGGTAGCAAGGGCTGTAGTCACGACGCGGGTCGAACACCGACAACTGGCCTTCCAGCCGGATCGCCGCGCCACTCACCAGGGGCTTCCCCGCTGCGAAGCAGGCCGCATTGACCGCCTCGCGGGTGCCGAAGTTGTCGGAGCAATCAAGCACCAGGTCGACCGCAGCCACCGCAGCGGCCAAGGAGTCTTCGTCCAGTGCCTGGCGGTGGGCAACCAGCGCGATCTCCGGGTTGATCGCCTGCAGCCGCTGCAGCGCCGAATCCACTTTGCTCATGCCAACGCTGTCGCTGTCATGGATGACCTGGCGTTGCAGGTTGGTCAGGTCGACGGTGTCGAAGTCGGCCAGGTGCAGCTCACCCACGCCCGCCGCCGCCAGGTACAGCGCCACTGGCGAGCCGAGGCCACCGAGGCCGACGATCAATGCCTTGCTGCGCTTGAGCCGCAGTTGGCCGTCGATGTCCACCTGGGCCAGCAAAATCTGCCGGCTGTAACGCAACAGTTCCTGATCGCTCAGCATGGCAGGCGCCCCAGTGAAATACGCTCATGGCCGCCCAGGTCCTTGCGGCTGACCACTTCGGTGAAGCCTTGCGCGCTCAACAGGGCGCGCACGTCCGCCGCCTGGTCGTAACCGTGCTCGAGCAGCAGCCAGCCACCCGGCACCAGGTGCTCAGGCGCCTGGGCGATGATCACCCGCAGGTCATCCAGGCCATCGGTACCGGCCACCAGCGCACTGCTGGGCTCGAAACGCACGTCGCCCTCGACCAGGTGCGGGTCTTCAGCGCGGATGTATGGCGGATTGCTGAGGATCAGGTCGAAACGTTGCCCGGCGAGGCTGCCAAACCAGTGGCTGGCCAGCACCCGGACGTTATCCAGGCCCAGGCGTTGGCGATTACGCTCGGCCAAGGCCACGGCCTCTTCGACGCGGTCCACCGCCGTAACCTGCCAGGCCGGGCGGTCGCTGGCCAGGGCCAGGGCGATGGCGCCGGTCCCGGTGCCCAGGTCGAGGACCGTGGCAGGCGATGCGGGCTGCAGCTCCAGCGCGGTTTCGACCAGCAGCTCGGTATCCGGGCGTGGAATCAGCGTATGCGGCGCTACTTCCAGGTCGAGCTTCCAGAAGCCCTGCTGCCCGAGGATGTAGGCCACCGGCTCACCGGCCCGGCGGCGTTGCAGGTAGCTGGCGTAGGTCTCGGCATCTTCGCTGCTGACGATGCGCTCGGGCCAGGTGTGCAGGAAGCTGCGCGACTTGCCGATGGCAGCGGCGAGCAGCAGTTCGGCGTCCAGGCGCTCGCTGGGCGAGTCCGGCAGCTGCGCGTTGCGCAGGAGGCTGGCAATGATGGTCATCAGTCCCCCAGGGCAGCCAGTTGGTCGGCCTGGTATTCAGCCAACAGCGGTTCGATGACGGCCTCCACGCCACCGGCAAGGATGTCGTCGAGGGAGTACAGGGTCAGGTTGATGCGGTGATCGGTTACCCGCCCCTGTGGGTAATTGTAGGTACGGATGCGTTCGGAGCGGTCACCGGAGCCAACCAGCAGCTTGCGCTCGCTGGCGATGGCGTTCTGCGCGGCACTGGTCTGCATGTCATTGAGCTTGGCCGACAGCCAGGACATGGCGCGGGCGCGGTTCTTGTGTTGCGAACGCTCTTCCTGGCACTCGACCACGATGCCGGTAGGCAAGTGGGTGATGCGGATCGCCGAGTCGGTCTTGTTCACGTGCTGACCACCGGCACCCGAGGCACGGTAGGTGTCGACACGCAGGTCGGCCGGGTTGATCTCGATTGCCGCTTGCTCGTCGGGCTCGGGCAGCACGGCCACGGTGCAGGCCGAGGTGTGGATACGGCCCTGGGATTCGGTTTCCGGCACCCGCTGAACACGGTGCGCGCCAGACTCGAACTTGAGCTTGCCGTACACGTTTTCGCCTTCGACACGGGCAATGATCTCTTTGTAACCGCCGTGCTCGCCTTCGTTCTCGGAGAGGATCTCCAGGCGCCAGCCGCGCTTCTCGGCGTAGCGCGAGTACATGCGGAACAGGTCGCCGGAGAAGATCGCCGCTTCGTCACCGCCAGTGCCGGCACGGATCTCGAGGAATACGTTGCGGCCATCGTTGGGGTCCTTGGGCAGCAGCATGCGCTGCAGGTTGGACTCCAGTTCGACCAGTTGCTCCTTGGCTTCGCGCACTTCTTCGACGGCCATTTCGCGCAGGTCGGGGTCAGCGTCCTTGAGCAGCGCCTGGGCGCCTTCAAGGTCGTCCTGCACCTTGCGCCATTCCTTGTAGGCGGCATGAACCGGCTCGACTTCGGCATATTCACGGGAATAGGCGCGGAAGCGGGTCTGGTCGGAAATGACTTCGGCATCACCGAGCAGCGCGGTGAGTTCCTCGAAGCGGTCCTGGAGAATCTCCAGTTTGTTCAGCAGCGACGCTTTCATTGCGGGGATTTGTCCGTCGAGCCCTCGTTGAGGGCAAAGAGTTCCTGGGCCATGGCCAGCGCATCGAGGCGGCCCTCGGCCGAGAGCTTTTTCAACTGCACGCTGGGGGCATGCAGGAGTTTGTTGGTCAGGCCCCGGGCCAGTTGCGCCAATACTTCTTCGGGGTTGCCGCCATTGGCCAGCAGGCGCTGGGCCTTTTGCAGTTCTTCGTCGCGCAGGCGCTCGCTTTGCTGGCGGTAGGCACGCAGCACATCGACCGCGGCCAGTTCGCGCAGGCGCAGCATGAAATCTTCGGCGCCCACCGAAACCAGCTCTTCGGCGGCCTGGGCCGCACCCTGGCGGCTCTTGAGGTTTTCCGCGACCACTTCGTGCAGGTCATCGACGGTGTACAGGTAGACGTCGTCGAGTTCGCCCACTTGCGGCTCGATGTCACGCGGGACGGCGATATCGACCATGAAGATCGGTTTGTGCCGGCGCTGCTTCAGCGCGCTTTCCACCGCGCCCTTGCCGAGGATCGGCAACTGGCTGGCAGTGGAGCTGATGACGATATCGCTGTTGGCCAGCTCCTGCGGAATGTCGGCCAGCAGCACGGCATGGGCACCGAACTGCTCGGCGAGGATGCTCGCCCGCTCCAGGGTGCGGTTGGCCACGACGATGCGGCGCACACCTTGTTCATGCAGGTGGCGAGCGACCAGGGTGATGGTTTCGCCGGCACCGATCAGCAGGGCCTGGCTGCGGCCCAGGTCGCTGAAGATCTGCTTGGCCAGGCTGACCGCAGCGAATGCCACGGAAACCGGGTTTTCGCCGATCGCGGTGTCGGTGCGCACCTGCTTGGCGGCGCTGAAGGTGGCCTGGAACAGGCGCCCGAGCAACGGGCCGATGGTGCCGGCCTCACGCGCCACCGCATAGGCGGACTTCATCTGGCCGAGGATCTGCGGTTCGCCGAGCACCAGCGAATCGAGCCCGGAGGCGACCCGCATCATGTGCTTCACCGCATCGTGTTCTTCATGGACGTAGGCGCTGGCACGCAGTTCGTCCAGGCTCAGCCGGTGGTACTCGGCCAGCCATTGCAGAACGGCGTCGGCGGACAGGTGGTCCTGCTCTATATAAAGCTCGCTACGGTTGCAGGTCGACAGGATCGCCGCCTCACGGCTGGCGGTCAGTCGGCAGAGCTGCTGCAGGGCGTCTACCAGCTGCTCCGGGGTAAACGCCACGCGCTCGCGTACGTCTACCGAGGCAGTCTTATGGTTGATACCAAGTGCAAGAAAGGCCATGCAAGGTCGCTGGTTGTGACGAGAAGCCGATAATTGTCCTCTTTCGCAGGTTTTAGAACAACCACCGTTCGCTATTGTGCTGATAGCCCTGCCCCCGCTGCTCAGGGAACCGGCGCGCTTGTGCGAAGGTCGCACGTATCCAGGCACGGCGCAGGTGGGTTTGCCCTCGCGCTTGTGTCATCATGCTCCGACCGCCGGTTAGTCTTTTTAAGCCTCTCTATGAACAGACCCTACGCACTGCTGCTTGCCTTCGCCCTGCTCCAGGGCTGCCAGAGCCTGGCCCCGCAAAAGGCCGAGCCTCCCGCCGCCGAGGCGGAGGCGAAGAAGCCCGTGGTGTATGGGTCGTTCACGCAGGACACTCTTTATAGCCTGTTGGTGGCCGAGCTGGCCGGCCAGCGCAACCGCTTCGACATCGCCCTGGCCAATTACACCGACCAGGCCGAGAAGACCCAGGACCCGGGCGTCTCCGAACGCGCCTACCGGATTGCCGAATATCTCGGTGCCGACGAGCCGGCCCTGGACAGCGCCCTGATCTGGGCCAAGAACGACCCGGAGAACCTCGACGCCCAGCGCGCCGCCGCCATTCAGCTGGCCCGCGCCGGCCGCTACGACGACTCCATGACGTACATGGAGAAGGTGCTGCAAGGCCAGGGTGATACCCACTTCGACTTCCTTGCCCTGTCCGCCGCCGAAACCGACCAGAGCACCCGTGACGGCCTGATGCAGAGCTTCGACCGCCTGCTGGTCAAATACCCCGACAACAGCCAGTTGGTGTTCGGCAAGGCGCTGCTGCTGAACCAGGACGGCAAGGCCCAGCAAGCCCTCGACCTGCTCGAAGCGCACCCGGCGCAGAATGGCGAAATCGCCCCGATCCTGTTGCGCGCCCGCCTGCTCCAGGCTCTGGACCGTGGGCCGGAAGCGCTGCCGTTGCTGCGCGGGGCAATCCGTGACAACCCGGATGACAAGCGCCTGCGCCTGACTTACGCGCGTACGCTGGTCGAACAGGACCGCATGGCCGACGCCAAGGCCGAATTCCTCAGCCTGGTCCAGCAGTACCCGGATGATGACGAATCGCGTTACTCCCTGGCCTTGGTATGCCTGGAGATGAAGGACTGGGACGAAGCCGAGGTCTACCTGCGCGAGCTGATCGAGCGCGACAGCAACGTCGATGCCGCCCGCCTCAACCTCGGCCGCATCGCCGAAGAGCGCCATGACCCGGCCGGCGCCCTGCGCGAATATGCCCTGGTCGGCAATGGCCCGGACTACCTGCCGGCGCAACTGCGCCAGGCCGACATCCTGATCGCCAACGGCCGCGGCACCGAGGCTTCGCGCCTGCTCGCCGAGGCCCGCGAGGCGCAGCCGGATTACGCCGTGCAGCTGTACCTGATCGAATCGGAAAGCTACAGCAACAACAACAAGGATGCCCAGGCCGACCAGGTGCTGCAGCAGGCCCTCAAGCGCTACCCGGACGACCTCAACCTCCTTTATACCCGCGCCATGCTCGCCGAAAAGCGCAATGACCTGCCGCTGATGGAAAAGGACCTGCGCGCCATCATCGCCCGCGAGCCGGATAACGCGATGGCCCTGAACGCCCTCGGCTACACCCTGGCCGACCGCACCACCCGCTACGACGAAGCGAAGGCACTGATCGACAAAGCCCACCAGCTGACCCCGGACGACCCGGCCGTGCTCGACAGCATGGGCTGGATCAACTACCGCCTGGGCCACCTCGAAGAGGCTGAAAACTACCTGCGCCAAGCCTTTGCCCGCTTCCCCGACCACGAAGTGGCCGCTCACCTGGGCGAAGTCCTGTGGGCCAACGGCAAGCGCCGCGAAGCCCGCCAGGTCTGGGCCAAGGGCTTCGAAGCCCAGGCCGACAGCCCCATCCTGCGCAAGACCCTCCTGCGCCTGACCGGATCCGAGACCCTTTAACGCCATGTTTCTGCGCCATTGCATCACCTTCACCCTGATCGCCCTCCTGGCCGGCTGTGCCGGCTTCGCCAGCCGCGAGGCCTTGCAGGGCCACGGCGACCCACAGCAGTGGCGCGCCCATAAAGAGCAGCTGAGCAGCCTCGACGGCTGGCAGATCAACGGCAAGGTCGGCATCCGCGCCCCGCGCGACTCCGGCAGCGGCACGCTGTTCTGGCTGCAACGCCAGGATTATTACGACATCCGCCTGGCCGGCCCGCTCGGCCGCGGCGCGGCTCGTCTGACTGGCCGCCCGGGTGGCGTGGTGCTGGAAGTGGCCAACCAGGGCCGCTATGAAGCCGCCAGCCCCGAAGCCCTGCTGGAAGAACAGCTCGGCTGGCAACTGCCTGTCTCGCACTTGGTCTGGTGGGTACGCGGCCTGCCCGCCCCCGACAGCAAGAGCAAGCTGACCCTGGATGGCGACAGCCGCCTGGCCAGCCTCGACCAGGATGGCTGGCAGGTTCAGTACCTGAGCTATACCGAGCAGAACGGCTACTGGTTGCCGGAACGCATGAAGCTGCATGGCAAAGACCTCGACGTGACCCTGGTGGTCAAGGACTGGCAACCGCGCCAGCTCGGGCACTGATTCATGCACACGCTCACCCTGCCCGCCCCGGCCAAGCTCAACCTGTGGCTGCACATCATCGGTCGCCGCCCCGACGGCTACCACGAGCTGGAAACCGTGTTCCAGTTTCTCGACCATGGCGACGAGCTGAGCTTCGCCGTGCGCGAAGATGGCGTGATCCGCCTGCACACTGAAATCGACGCAGTGCCCCACGACAGCAACCTGATCGTGCGCGCCGCGCGTAAATTGCAAGAACAGTCCGGCACCCGGCTGGGTGCCGATATCTGGCTGACCAAGGTACTGCCCATGGGCGGCGGCATCGGCGGCGGCAGCTCGGATGCGGCAACCACGCTGCTGGCGCTGGCCCATCTGTGGCAGCTGGACTGGGACGAAGACCGCCTGGCCACGCTGGGCTTGAGCCTGGGCGCCGACGTGCCGGTGTTCGTCCGTGGCCATGCCGCCTTTGCCCAGGGCGTGGGTGAGCAACTGACCCCGGTCGACCCGGAAGAGCCGTGGTATGTCGTCCTGGTGCCGCAAGTGTCTGTCAGCACAGTAGAAATTTTTTCACATCCACAGTTGACACGTGATTCCCTCCCCCTTAAGATGCGCCCCGTTCCCAAGGGAAACAGTCGAAATGACTGCCAACCGGTGGTAGAGCAGAATTATCCGGAAGTTCGCAACGCGCTGAATTCACTGGGTAAATTCACAGAGGCTCGACTAACCGGCACTGGAAGTTGCGTGTTTGGGGCCTTCCCAAGCAAAGCCGAAGCTGATAAAGTTCTGGCCCTTCTTTCAGCGACCCAAACAGGGTTTGTGGCGAAAGGAAGCAATATTTCGATGTTGCATCGCAAGCTGCAAAGTCTGGTCAAGAAGTCGAGCGCATAAGCGTTCGCAGCAACAGATACAGGGGCGTCGCCAAGCGGTAAGGCAGCAGGTTTTGATCCTGCCATGCGTTGGTTCGAATCCAGCCGCCCCTGCCATTTTCCTTATACTCATCCAGGTATACCCTCAGCCTTCAGGTACTGCGCGTGTCCAAGATGATGGTCTTTACGGGGAACGCTAACCCCGATCTGGCTCGGCGTGTCGTACGTCAGCTGCATATCCCTCTCGGTGACGTCTCTGTCGGTAAATTCTCCGACGGTGAGATCAGTACTGAGATCAATGAAAATGTCCGCGGTAAAGATGTCTTCATTATTCAGCCGACCTGCGCCCCGACCAACGATAACCTGATGGAACTGGTAGTGATGGCCGACGCCTTCCGCCGCTCCTCAGCATCCCGAATCACCGCCGTGATTCCCTACTTCGGATATGCCCGCCAGGACCGCCGTCCGCGTTCGGCACGTGTAGCCATCAGCGCCAAAGTCGTTGCTGACATGCTCACTGTCGTGGGTATCGACCGTGTTCTCACCGTCGACCTGCACGCTGACCAGATCCAAGGCTTCTTCGATATCCCGGTCGACAACATCTACGGCTCGCCCGTACTGGTCGACGACATCGAAGACCAGCGTTTCGAGAACCTGATGATCGTTTCCCCGGACATCGGTGGCGTTGTGCGCGCACGCGCCGTTGCCAAGTCCCTGGGCGTCGACCTCGGTATCATCGACAAACGCCGCGAAAAGGCTAACCACTCCGAGGTCATGCACATCATCGGCGACGTCGAAGGGCGCACCTGCATCCTGGTAGACGACATGGTCGACACCGCCGGCACCCTGTGCCACGCGGCCAAAGCCCTGAAAGAACACGGCGCTGCCAAGGTTTACGCCTACTGCACGCACCCTGTCCTGTCGGGCCGCGCGATCGAGAACATCGAGAAGTCGGTACTGGACGAGCTGGTGGTGACCAACACCGTTCCGCTGTCTGCCGCTGCTCAAGCCTGTGACCGTATCCGTCAGCTGGATATCGCACCGGTTGTCGCTGAAGCGGTCCGCCGCATCAGCAACGAAGAATCGATCAGCGCGATGTTCCGCTAAGCGGAACACGTGTTGATATGAAGCGCCCCGCCCCAGCATTTGTTGGGGCGGGGCTTTTTTGCCATCCCGTCTGGCGCTGGTCGCAAACGCCTTTCGGGAGGCTATTTTGGAGAAGCAAAATGACTGATTTCATCCTGAACGCCCAAGCGCGTACTGACCTGGGGAAAGGTGCGAGCCGCCGCCTGCGTCACTCCGCCAGCATCCCTGCCGTTGTATACGGTGGCGATAAAGAAGCTCAATCCCTGACCATCGTGGCCAAGGAAATCGCCAAGCTGTTCGAAAACGAAGCTGCCTTCAGCCACGTTATCGAACTGAACGTCGACGGCGCCAAGCAGAACGTCATCGTCAAGGCCATGCAGCGCCACCCAGCCAAAGGCTTCATCATGCACGCCGACTTCGTTCGCGTCGTTGCTGGCCAGAAGCTGACCGCTGTTGTTCCAGTGCACTTCATCAACGAAGAAGCACCGGTCAAGAAAGGCGGCGAGATCTCGCACGTTGAATCGCAGATCGAAGTTTCCTGCGAAGCCAAAGACCTGCCAGAGTTCATCGAAGTCGACCTGGCTAACGCCGAAATCGGCACCATCATCCACCTGTCGGACCTGAAAGCTCCGAAAGGCGTAGAGTTCGTCGCTCTGGCCCACGGTGATGACAAAGCTGTTGCCAACGTTCACGCTCCGCGCGTTTCCGCCGAAGCTGCTGAAGAAGGCGCTGCCGAGTAATCCACTCGCGCGCCGGTGTTGATCGGGTTACAGTGCGCCCCGCGCCCTGTAACCCACCAACTCCAAGGAAGAGCCCCTGACGTGAACGCCATCCAGTTGATCGTTGGCCTGGGTAACCCCGGCCCCGAATACGAACAGACCCGGCATAACGCAGGGGCTCTTTTCGTTGAACGCATTGCCAGCGCCCAGCGTGTATCGCTGACCGCTGACAAAAAGTATTTCGGCCTGACGGCTAAATTCAGCCATCAAGGCAACGACGTTCGTTTGTTGATCCCCACCACCTACATGAACCGCAGCGGCCAGGCCGTGGCGGCATTGGCCAATTTCTTCCGCATCAAGCCGGAAGCGATCCTGGTGGCACACGACGAACTCGACCTGCCTCCGGGCGTTGCCAAGCTCAAGCGCGGCGGCGGCCATGGGGGGCACAACGGCCTGCGCGACATCATCGCGCAGCTCGGCAACCAGAACGACTTCCACCGCCTGCGGCTTGGCATTGGCCACCCGGGCGACGCCAAACTGGTCTCCAACTTCGTCCTGGGCCGCGCGCCGCGCGCCGAGCAGGAGAAGCTCGACGCCAGCATCGATTTTGCCCTCGGCGTGCTGCCGGACGTGCTGGCTGGCGACTTCGCCAAGGCCATGCGCGAGCTGCACAGCCAGAAGGCCTGATTTCCTAGAGAGGGGAATACCCATGGGTTTCAATTGCGGCATCGTCGGCCTGCCCAACGTCGGCAAGTCCACCCTGTTCAACGCCCTGACCAAGTCTGGCATCGCGGCGGAGAACTTCCCTTTCTGCACCATCGAGCCGAACAGCGGCATCGTGCCGATGCCCGATGCGCGCCTGGCGGCGCTGGCGGAAATCGTCAAGCCTAACCGCATCCTGCCGACCACCATGGAGTTCGTCGACATCGCAGGCCTCGTGGCCGGTGCGTCGAAAGGTGAAGGCCTGGGCAACAAGTTCCTCGCCAACATCCGCGAGACCGACGCCATCGCCCACGTGGTGCGCTGCTTCGAAGACGAGAACGTGATCCACGTTTCCAACAGCGTCGACCCCAAGCGCGACATCGAGATCATTGACCTCGAACTGATCTTCGCCGACCTCGACAGCTGCGAGAAGCAACTGCAGAAGGTCGCCCGCAACGCCAAGGGTGGCGACAAGGACGCGCTGGCGCAAAAGGCGATCCTGGAGAAGCTGATCCCGCACTTCACCGAAGGCAAGCCAGCGCGCAGCCTGATGAAGAACATGGCTGACGACGAGAAGGCCATGATCCGTGGCTTCCACCTGCTGACCAGCAAGCCGGTGATGTACATCGCCAACGTCGCCGAAGACGGCTTCGAGAACAACCCGCACCTGGACGTGGTCAAGGCCATTGCCGAAGAAGAAGGCGCGGTCGTGGTGCCGGTGTGCAACAAGATCGAAGCGGAAATCGCCGAGCTTGAAGACGGTGAAGAGAAAGACATGTTCCTCGAGGCCCTGGGCCTGGAAGAGCCTGGCCTGAACCGCGTGATCCGCGCCGGTTACGAGCTGCTCAACCTGCAGACCTACTTCACTGCCGGCGTGCAGGAAGTGCGCGCCTGGACCGTACGCGTCGGCGCCACCGCCCCGCAGGCCGCTGGCGTGATCCACACCGACTTCGAAAAAGGCTTCATCCGCGCCGAAGTGGTGGCCTATGACGACTTCATCCAGTTCAAGGGTGAAAGCGGTGCCAAGGAAGCCGGTAAATGGCGCCTGGAAGGCAAGGACTACATCGTCAAGGACGGTGACGTGATGCACTTCCGCTTCAACGTCTAAGCGGCTTTCTGCAGTACCGACGGACCCCTTGAAGCTTAGGTTTCAAGGGGTTTTGCGTTTCAGGAGCTACTTTGTCCATGTTTGCGCTGCTCAAGCAAAAAATCGCGCTCGCGATCCAGCTCAGCCCTTAATTCTTCTTCGGTCGGAAGCACAAGCTTGTACTTACTCGCGAACAATTGCTCGCTACCATTGAGCACCGAATAGCGCACAATCGATGCGTCCTTTTGAGAGCAAAGGATGATCCCCACGGTCGGGTTATCGTCTGGGCTACGTTTAAGGTCATCGTACAAACGCACGTACATATCCATCTGACCGATATCCTGATGCGTCAACTCACCTCGTTTCAGGTCAAAAATGACAAAGCATTTGAGCAGGTAGTTGTAAAAAACCAGGTCCACATAAAAGTCTTTGCTCTCAGTACTGATCCGCTGCTGCCGCGCTACAAAGGCAAAGCCTTTCCCAAGCTCTAGCAGAAAGCCCTGCAATTGCTCTATCAGCGCCTGCTCAAGATCGCTTTCCAGCAGTGCACCTGCCTTCGGCAGTCCAAGAAACTCGAGCATGATGGGGTCACGAACGAATTCGCGTGGATCGTTGGAAAAAGCCTGCAGATTGCTTGAAGCTTCCTGCTCAACTGCCACACGGTCCTGACTAGCCAGGAGTCGCTCGTAATACAGTGTACCGATCTGCCGATCCAATGCGCGGCTGCTCCAGTTCTGGGTAGCCGCCTCGTTCATGTACCACTGCCGCGCGCTGTCACAATCTACTTTGAGCAGGGTACGGTAGTGGGTCCAGCTCAATTCGTGACGCAGTGCGTCACAAATTGGGAACGCCTTATAAAACAACCGCATGTATCGCAGGTTAGAGGCATCAAAACCCTTCCCGAATTCCTTCGCCAGCACCTTGGCCAAGGTAGGAAGCAGCTTCTTCCCATACTCGGCTCGCGCAGCGCCACCTTGTTCAAACTCGACGATATGCCGGCCGATTTCCCAGCAGGTCTGAACCTGTATGACGTCGACCGCCCGCAGAGCATTGCGCCGTGCGAGACGAATCAGTTCGGCGATGTGTCCGAGCAACGGTTGCAGCGAAGAGTCTGCATCAAAAGAAGGGGCCGGTGTCATGCATCCTCCGAGATCGGCTTCTGTACCTATACACGCGTTATCAATTTTGAACCTTAACTATCATGGCTGGCTTGAGCCAACCATGACCCTTCAAGAACCGCGAGAGCCGTTTACAAGCCCTCGCAGTGCCAAGCCTCAAGGCCAGGTGATGTCCCCTGCCTCCCGGGTCAGTACCAACTCAGCCAACGCCCTCCCCATCTGCACGTTGTGCACGCTGTTGACCAGCATGCCGATACCCGGCTCGCCGGCATTGCCGCAGATGTATTCGTCGAGGGTGTCTTCAATTCCGCGTAGTAACTGAATGACATAGAGCAATGCCTCGGGTGAGGGCATGTCTTTGTTGATGGTGTAGAACGGCTGGGAAAGCACTTTGGCGGGTGGATCAGGAACAAGTTTCTTCATGATTTCTCTCTCGTTTGTTTGCATTGGCTAACTTCCCATTCCCTCTCACAGGATTAGGCGGCAGCTGTACGCGGGGTGAGAGACCGGCCAAACAAGAGCGAAAACCGGCCAGGCACGGGGCCTGCCCGCGCACAGCTACCATGACGGCAATCTCTTGGTTGTAAGCGGGCTCTCACACCCGGTCGTCAAACCGCGACGACCCGGGGAAATTAGCCCTGATGCTCTACATCCACAACAGAGAAACGGCAGCGGCGTGCGTAGGATAATTCCCAATCTATCTTGAACTGAAGCATTTGGTTTCAAGTTCGGAATTGTCTTACTTCTGAGGGATTGCCGGGGCCGCACAGCGGCCCCAGATTTCTGCATCTAACCTGAGTTTCAGAAGGGCACCCAAGCGGTTCATGCGCCCTCCTCCAGGAGCCTCTACCATGCATGAAACCCCACCCTATCGCCGCTTCGACTGGCAACGCTGGCTACCCGGCCTTTCCACCCTGCTGCACTATCAGCCCGCCTGGCTGCCCAAGGACATCGCGGCCGGCCTGGTGCTCACCACCATGCTGGTGCCGGTCGGCATCGCCTATGCCGAAGCCTCCGGAGTACCCGGCATCTACGGCCTGTACGCCACCATCATCCCCCTGCTGGCTTACGCCCTGTTCGGCCCCAGCCGCATTCTGGTGCTTGGCCCGGACTCGGCACTGGCCGCGCCGATCCTGGCAGTGGTCGTGCAGTACGCCGCCAGCGACCCGCAGCGCGCCATCGCCATCGCCAGCATGATGGCTTTGGTGGCCGGCGCCTTCTGCGTGATCGCCGGGCTGCTGCGCCTGGGCTTCATCACCGAGCTGCTGTCCAAGCCGATCCGCTATGGCTACATGAACGGTATCGCCCTCACCGTGCTGATCAGCCAGTTGCCCAAGCTGTTCGGCATCAAAGTCGACAGCCAGGGGCCGCTGCGTGACGTCTGGAATCTGATCCAGGCGCTCCTGGCTGGCCATGGGCACTGGCCAAGCTTCATCGTCGGGGCCGGCAGCTTGGTGCTGATCCTGCTGCTCAAGCCCTTCAAGCGCATCCCGGGCATCCTGATCGCCGTGGTGCTGGCAACCCTGGCGGTGAGCCTGTTCAGCCTTGATCAGATGGGCGTCAAGGTGCTCGGCCAGTTACCCCAGGGCCTGCCCAGCTTCGTGTTCCCGTGGGTGAGCGACATTGACTTGGTCGAAGTGGTGCTGGGCGGGATTGCCGTGGCCCTGGTGTCGTTCGCCGACACCAGCGTGCTGTCGCGCTCCTATGCCGCACGGCTGAAGACCCCGGTCAACCCGAACCAGGAAATGTTCGGCCTGGGCGTGGCCAACCTGGCCTCCGGGCTGTTCCAGGGCATCCCGATCAGCAGCAGCTCTTCGCGCACACCAGTGGCCGAGGCGGCCGGCTCGAAAACCCAACTGACCGGCATCATCGGCGCGCTGGCGGTGACCTTGCTGCTGCTGGTTGCCCCCAACCTGATGCAGCACCTGCCCAACAGCGCCTTGGCTGCGGTGGTGATCGCGGCAGCCTTGGGGCTGTTCGAGTTCGCCGACCTCAAGCGCATCTTCCACATGCAGCAATGGGAGTTCTGGCTGTCGTTCACCTGCTTCGTCGGCGTCGCGGTGTTCGGCGCCATCCCAGGTATCTGCATCGCCGTGGCAATATCGGTGATCGAATTCCTGTGGGACGGCTGGCGGCCGCATTACGCGGTGCTCGGGCGGGTCGATGGCACTCGCGGCTACCATGACGTGACGCGTTATCCACAGGCGCGGCGAATACCGGGGCTGGTACTGCTGCGCTGGGATGCGCCGCTGTTCTTCGCCAATGCCGAGCAGTTCCAGGGCACAGTGCTGGCGGCGGTGGATGAATCACCGACCCCGGTGCAGCGGCTGGTGATTGCGGCGGAGCCGGTGACCAGTATCGATATCACCTCGGCGGACATGCTCGCCGAGCTGGATCGGGCGCTGGAGGCTCGGGGAGTGGAACTGCAGTTTGCCGAGATGAAAGACCCGGTGAAGGACAAGATGAAGCGCTTCGAGTTGTTCGAGCATATGGGCGAGAAGGCGTTTCACCCGACGGTCGGGGCGGCGGTGGATGCCTATCTGGCCGATACCGGGATTGACTGGAAGCCTTGAGTTGCCGGGGCCCGCGAAGAGGCCAGTACAGGAAGATCAGGCAGCCCGAACCCGACGCCGGTCGATCCAGATCAGCATGGCGCTGGCATACAACGACACCGCCACGAACAGCGCCATGCGCACGGCAAAGGCCTTGTACACATCCTGCCCGCCGGCACTGTCCTGCACCGACTGCCCGAGCAGGATCAGCATCGTGGTCAGGCAACTCACCCAATACGCCGGGCTCTGCTGCGTATCCACAGCGCGGTAGAGCCTGCGCGCCTGCCAGAGCACAAACAGCAGCACCCACAGGGAGAACATCCACAGGTGCACGAACAGGCTCAACGCCCCCCACACCAGCATCGCCAGCACACCCGCGAGCAAGGTCGAACCAATCAACTCGCGGCTGGCATGCCGCGCCCGCGTCTCCCCTGCCTGCTGCCCCAGGCTCACCGCCTTCATGATCAGCGGCATGAACTGGTCCGGGGCGATCAGCGTCAGCAGGAATGCCGGCATCACGATGAGCGTGGCACGCAGGGCCACCCAGCTGACATCCGCGCTGTCGAGCAAGGGCGGCGAAGGCTGCACCGGCGCACCGGCCGGCTCGGGAAACAGCACATGGGCCAACGCGCTCCCCAGCACCGCCACCAGCATGCCCTTGGACAAGGCCTCGACCACCGACAGCGCCAGGGTGAAATCGCTGGTGCCGGCCGCCGCGATCATGGTCAGGCCGATCACCAGCAGGTTGGCCAACAGGCCATTGCCGCCCTTGAGCGCATAGCGCAAGACCAGGAACACGCCCACGCCGACCAGCAGCACTCCGCTCACCGGGGCATGGCGCAGCAGCGGAATCAGCAAAAGGCCGCTGCCGCAACTGAGCAATACCAGGATCGCCAGTGCCGGCGCCGCCTTGATCGGCAGCGGCTCGCTGCGCATGGCCAGCAACAGCACCGCGAACACCGGCGCCAGGATCGGCACCGGCAGGCCCAGGCCGAAACTGCCCGCCAGGCACAGCGCCACGCCCCAGGCCAGGCGCAGGGCGCGCAAGCGACGCAGCTCAATAGGCATACGACAACCAGCTCATCAGCCACATGAACATGCGGCCCAACAGGTTCAAAGGGTTGCCTTCACTGGGCAGCACCATGACTTCGGCCTGGCCGCCCACACGCAATCCGGACTTGTCTGCCAGTTGATCCCGGTCGAGTTCGACGATCACCGGGAAGCGCTGTGCCGAACGCAGCCAGTCGCGGCTGTTCTGCACGGTTGGCAAGGTCCCCGGGGGCGCAGGCTGGCCGACGCTCACGCCATAGCCGATGCTGCGGATCTGCCCCTTCAGCACCGTGCCGGGCAAGGCATCGAGCACCACCAGCACCGGCGCGCCGGGGCGCAGGCGGCCGAGGTTGTTCTCGGTCATGTCGGCACTTATCCACACGTCGTGGATGGCGATCAAGGTCATCATCGGGCTGCCGGCGCCCACATAATGGCCCACATCGGTGCGCAGGTCAGTGATCAATCCGTTGGCGTCGGCGCGCACCACGGTGCGGGCCAGGTCCAGGCGAGCCTTTTCCACGTTGGCCGCGGCGCTGCGCAGTTGGGCGTTATCGGCGTCGGCCCCGCCCTGCTGCTCACGGGCCCGTTCGACCTCGGCGCGGGCGGCCGCCACCTGGCTGATGGCCTGGTCACGAGTGGCCTGCGCCCCTTCCAGACGGCGCACTGATACCGTGCCCGGGTCTTCGTCGATCAAACGCTTGAGCCGATCGGCATCCTGGCGCGCCTTGCGTTCGTTGGCCTGGGCCGCCACGAGCGCGGCCTGGGCGGAGTCGATGCCGGCGGTACTGGCCCCGATCTGCCGGCGCACGGTGTCCAGGTCGGCTTCGGCGCGAGCCAGGGCGATGCGGTACTGCTCCTGGTCGAGCTCGAACAGTACATCGCCCTGGCGCACTTCCTGGTTGTTGCCCACCGCCACGCGCTTGATCTGCCCGGCCACTTCAGCGGCCACCGGTACCACGTAGGCCTGCAGCCGGGCTTGTTGGGTGTAGGGCGTGAACCGGTCGGCCAGCAGGTACCAGACCAGGCTGACGACGATCAGTATCAGCACCCAGCGCATGCCGCGATCGGGGGCTGGCGGCTTCTGCGCAGCATCACTCATTTCGGCTCACCTTGTGCGGGGTCGGCGGGCGCCGGCTCGTCGAGCAGGTCGCCCCAATCGGTACGGTTTTGCATCTTCTGGCGGGTGGTGGGGTCGATCGGTTTGCGATTGTTGTCCCAGCCGCCGCCCAGCGCCTTGTACAAGCTCACCAGGCTGCTCACCGCATTGCCACGGCTGACCAGGTAGCCGTCCTGCTGCTGCAACAGCAGCTGCTGGGCGTCAAGCACGCGCTGAAAGTCGGCAAAGCCTTCCTGGTACTGCGAACTGGCCAGGGTCAGCGAACGCTGGGCAGCCAGCGAGGCATCCCGGCGAATCGTGGCGCTCTGCAGCGAACGCACCAGCCCGCTGGCGGCATCGTCGGCCTCGTGCGCGGCTTCGCGCACGCTCTGGTGATAAAGCTCGATCAATTGCTGCAGGCGGGCGTCCTCGACCCGCATGGCGTTCTTGCGCCGGCCGTAGTCGAACGGGTTCCAGATCAGGCTCGGTCCCGCCGCCAGGTCGAAGGTGTTGGGCAGGTGGTTGGCCGACAGGAAGGTCCAGCCAATGCTGCCCAGCAGGCTCAGCTGTGGATAAAGGTCTGCCTCGGCCACGCCCACCAACGCCGATTGCGCCGCCACCGCCTGTTCGGCGGCGCGGATGTCCGGGCGCCGTTGCAGCAGGCTGGCCGGCACGTCCTGCAGCACCGCGCGGTCTGGCAGCGGCAACTGCCCGTGTCGCGCCTCAAGCTCGGGCAGCGGCCCCGGTGGCCTGCCGAGCAGTGAGCAGAGCACGTTGCGCAAGGCATTGAGCTGGTTCTCGAACTCGGGAATGGTGGCCAGGGTCGCCAGGTACTGGGTTCGCGCCTGCTGCCAGTCGAGTTCGTCGTTCTCGCCATGACGGAACAACCGCTCGGTAATCTGCAGGCTGCGCTCCTGGCGCTTTGCGTTGTCTTGGGCGATATCCAGCCGAGCCTCGGCGGTGCGCAGGGCGAAGTAGGTGTCGGCCAGCTGCGCGCGTAGCAGCACCATGGCGTCGGCGTAATTGGCCTGGGAGGCGAAGTAGACCGCATCGGCGCTCTCGATGGCGCGGCTGAAACGGCCCCAGAAGTCGATCTCCCAGCCAATGTCGAAACCAGCGCTGGACTGCCAGAACACCGAGTCGCGCGCGGTGGACGTACCGGACTGCTCCTGCTTCAGGTACAGGCTCTGCGCACGCAGCTGCTGCAGCTGTGGATAACGCCCGGTCTGTACGATGGCCAGCTGCGCACGCGCCTCGGCAATGCGCAGGCCGGCCACCCGCAGGTTGGTGTTGTTGGCGTCGGCTTCGGCGACCAGGCCTTCGAGCGTCGGGTCGGCGAATACCAGCCACCACTGGCGCAGGTCAGGTGCTGGCGCAGAGCGCGCGGCCTGCGCCAGCAGAGGCGTGTTCCAGCTATCCAGCCATGAGTCCTTGGGCGTTTCGAAGTCAGGCCCGACCTGGGTACAGCCGACCAGCAGCATGAGCAACCCCAGGCCGTAGCAGCGGTTGGGCATGGCTCAGTCCGCAGGCGGGGTCGGTTGCTCGGGCACCTGCAACGCCACCCATTGCCAGAACAGTACATAGGTCACGCCGAGGATCACCGGGCCGATGAACAGGCCGATGATGCCCTTGACCACCATGCCGCCCAGCGCACCGATCAGCACCACCGGCATCGGCACGTCCACCCCGCGCCCGAGCAGCAACGGTTTGAGCACGTTATCGGCAAGCCCGGCGACGAAGGTGTAGATGGCGAAGATGAGGGTCGCCACGGTGAAGCCCTCGGCATTGAACACGTAGAGGATCACCGGCACGGTGACCAAAGTCGCCGGTGCCTGGGCAATCCCCAGCATGAGGATGACGATGGCCAGCATGCCGGCGCCAGGCACCCCTTTGACGACGAAACCAACGCCAATCAGCAGCATCTGGATGAAAGCAATACCGATCACACCCTGGGCCACCGCGCGGATGGTGGCGGTGCACAGCCTGGCCAGCGGCTTGCCGCGGTCCTCGCCGGACACGCGCATGGCGATACGCTGCGCGGCAATCTCGCCACGCTCACCAAAGGCCATGATGATGCCTGAGACGATGATCGCCGCCACGAACATCAGGAACGCACCACCGGCACTGGCCGCCGCGCCCAGCACCGTGCGCCCGGCGTCCTTGAGCTGTGGCATCCACTGGTTGAGCACGTTGGCCATGTTCTCCGAAGCCGACAACCACAGCGCATGGACTTTCGGCCCGATCAGCGGCCACGTTGCCACCGACTCAGGCGGTGCCGGCACACTCCAGCTGCCGCTCTTGAGAAGCGTCACCAGGCTGTCCACCGATTCGCCGATGGACATTACCACGAGATAGATCGGCACGATCAGGACCACCAACACCAGCAGCACCACCAAGGTTGCCGCAAAGCCTCGCTTGAGGCCGGTACCCCGGTGAATACGGTAATGCAGCGGATACAAGGTGACCGCGAGAATCACTGACCACAGCATCAGCTCCAGGAACGGCTGGAAAACCTGGAAGGAGAACATCACCAGGGCGGCCACCAGGCCCGCCTTGATCAGCACGTCGAGCAGGCCCCGCGACAGGGCGCTGTCCAGCTTCAGACTCGGCTGCATGTTTCAGCTCCGAACAGTAGGTGCGCCCGCGAGGCGCGATTCAGTGGCCCGTCTCGCCGACCGGGCTGTCCCCATCAGGCAACCGCCGCACCAGGGCCATCATCACCAGTGGTACCACCGCCATCGACAGCGTGATGGCAAGCACCAGCAAGTCGTGAACCTGTTGCGTCAGTACTTGATGCTCCAGCGCCAGCTTGAACACCACGAAGGCAAACTCACCGCCAGACGCCAGCACGATCGCCAGGCACAACGCCTCGGCGCGGCTGAGGCCGCCTGCCGTTTGCCCGAGGGCGAGCAGCACAGGCAACTTGATCACCACCAGCAGTAACGTCAGCCCCAGGACGATCAGCGGCATGGCGAACAGCAGGCGCAAGTCGGCACTCATGCCGACGCCGACGAAGAACAGCCCCAGCAGCAGGCCCTTGAGCGGCTCGATCTGGGTTTCCAGTTCGTGGCGAAAGGGCGACTCGGCCATGATCACGCCGGCCAGAAAAGCCCCCAGGGCCATGGAGACCCCTACGTGCTCCATCAGCCAGGCCGTGCCCAGCACCACCAGCAATGCAGTGGCGGTAGAGAGTTCGGGCAAGCCCGAACCAACCGTCCATCTGAAGACCGGGGTCAACAGATAGCGGCCGAAGACAATCAGCACGCCAATGCCTGCCGCCAAGGCCAGCAGCGGCCAGGAACCTTCGTCGGCAGTGCTGACATCACCACCAAGCAAAGGCACCACGGCAATCAGCGGAATGGCGGCAATGTCCTGGAACAGCAGGATAGCGACGGCCAGGCGACCGTGCGGCTTGCCCAGGTCCTTGCGCTCGGCCAGCACCTGCAGGCCAAACGCCGTCGATGACAGCGCCAGGCCCAGACCGAGCACGATCGCGGCCTCTTTCGATTGCGCAAACAGGAAGTACGCCAACAGGCCAAGGGCCACTGCCGTCAGCCCGACTTGCAATGAGCCGACACCGAACAACGCCTTGCGCATGGTCCACAGACGGCGTGGCGACAGCTCCAGACCAATCACGAACAGCAGCATCACCACGCCCATCTCCGACAGGCGGGCGACGTTGTCGGGGTTGCCAAGCAGGCCCAGCACCGACGGCCCGATCAATATGCCAGCCAGCAGATAGCCGGGCACCGCCCCCATCTTCAAACGCTGCGCCAGTGGTACCAGAAGCACCACGGCCAGAAGAAACACTACCGTTGCCTGCAGCAGGCTGCCGTCATGTGGCATGGTTGCGCACCCTTCTAACTCCGGCGGGACGGATCAGAAACGTTCTTCCACCACTTTGAAGGGATAGGGCACGGCCTTGTATTTGCCGATCTTGCCGCGCTTGGGCAGCTTCACCACCTGGTCGCGGGTGATGTCCTTGTAGGGGATGCGCGAGAGCATATGGCTGATGATGTTCAGCCGGGCGCGCCGCTTGTCGTTGGAGTGCGCCATGAACCACGGCGCCCAGGATGAATCGGAAGCCGCGAACATGTCGTCGCGGGCGCGGGTGTAGTCGTCCCAGCGGGTGTACGACTTGAGGTCCATGGGCGACAGCTTCCACAATTTGCGCCCGTCATTGATACGGTCCTGCAGGCGCCGGGTCTGCTCCTCGGCGCTGACTTCGAGCCAGTACTTGATGAGGATGATCCCCGATTCGACCATCATCTTCTCGAACAGCGGCACCACCGTGAGGAACTTGGTGCTCTGCTCTTCGCTGCAGAAGCCCATCACCCGTTCGACGCCGGCGCGGTTGTACCAGCTGCGGTCGAAAATCACCACCTCGCCGGCGGCCGGCAGGTGGCGCAGGTAGCGTTGCACGTACATCTGGGTCTTTTCCCGCTCGGTCGGCGCCGGCAACGCCACCACGCGGAACACCCGCGGGCTGACCCGTTCGGTAATGGCCTTGATGGTGCCGCCTTTGCCGGCACCATCACGGCCCTCGAACACGATGCATACCTTCAAGCCCTTGGCCACCACCCATTCCTGCAGTTTCACGAGCTCCACGTGAAGCTTCTTGAGCGCTTGCTCATACGCTTTGCCGCCCAGTTTTTCTGGCTGCTCGTTCGAATCCTTCTTCCTGGACGGTTTGGCCATGGCGCTCTCCCGAGGGCGAATGAAGAGTCAGTATGGTCGATTCATGAGTTTTTGCCGTTTCGCTTGTTAGGCAACATGCCGCGCCCAAGCAGCCCTTATTTCGCCAACTTGTTGTAGCTGGTCATCAGGTTGCGATAGTCCGGGATGTGGTTGGAGAACAACGTGCCCAGGCCTTCGATATCGTTGCGCCAGTCACGGTGCAGCTCGCAGGCAACGCCGAACCAGGTCATCAGCTGGGCACCGGCGGCCTCCATGCGCCGCCAGGCCGAATCACGGGTCAGCTCGTTGAAGGTACCGGAGGCATCGGTGACCACGAATACCTCGAAGCCCTCCTCCAGCGCCGACAATGCCGGGAAAGCTACGCAGACCTCGGTGACCACCCCAGCGATCAGCAGCTGCTTCTTGCCCGTGGCTTTCACGGCCTTGACGAAGTCTTCGTTGTCCCAGGCGTTGATGTTGCCGGGGCGAGCGATGTAAGGGGCGTCGGGGAATTGCTCTTTGAGTTCGGGCACCAGCGGGCCGTTGGGGCCGGTTTCGAAGCTGGTGGTGAGAATGGTCGGCAGCTTGAAGTACTTGGCCAGGTCAGAAAGCGCCAGCACGTTGTTCTTGAAGCGGTCGGGGTCGATGTCGCGCACCAGTGAAAGCAGGCCGGCCTGGTGATCGACCAGCAGGACGGCGGCGTTGTTCTTGTCCAGACGCTTGTATTGGAAGGCCATGACGCAACTCCTTGCAACGTAGGTTGGGAATTTCAGCGTAGGCAAGGATGGGGGGCGGGAGGGACCGTCAGTCGGTTCGCTGGGGGGCTACTTGATCGGTTACTTGATCGGTAGACATCACTTCACAAATTCCTAAACTAATTATTTCTCCGCCGCGATTTTTCCCCTCGCCCGCCCCCACCAGAATCGCTTCACCACAATCACAATAACCGTGAGGCCACTCCCGTGGACCAGACACTCCAGGTACGGCAGGCTGCCGCCGACCTCGTCGCCGCCTTCGCCAGCAACGACACCGCCCGCTACTTCGCGTGTTTCAGCGAAGACGCCACCTTCCTCTTCCACACCTTGCCGCAACCGCTGCTGTCACGCCGTGCCTATGAAGCCCTCTGGGCCCAGTGGCAGGCCGAGGGTTTTGCCGTGCTCGGCTGTGCGTCGAGCAACGTGCAGGTGAGCCTGCAGGGCGACGTGGCGATCTTCATGCATGACGTGGCCACGCACATCCGCATTGCCGGTGAGGAGCACCAGTTGGCCGAGCGCGAGACCATCGTTTTCCGCCTTCACGGCGAGCAATGGCTGGCGTGCCACGAACACCTGTCGGTCGTCACCGCCGCCTGATCCACACTTACGCGGCCTTGCCGCACTGCCATCGCACCCACAAGAGGGCCCGTGCACCGCGCTGGGCCTACAACAACCGCGCTGGAGCATCACCATGAGCCACTCGACGAGTATCGAGACCAATGGCGTCGAGCAGATCCCCGACGATCAACGCGACGCCTCCCCGCTGGACCTGTTCCGCCTGATCTTCGGCGGTGCCAATACCTTCGCGACTGCCGTACTGGGCAGCTTCCCGGTGCTGTTCGGGCTATCGTTCCAGGCCGGCGTCTGGGCGATCCTGCTCGGCGTCGGCGTGGGCGCGCTGATCCTCGCGCCGATGGGCCTGTTCGGTGCCCTCAACGGTACCAACAACGCGGTGTCGTCGGGCGCGCACTTTGGCGTGCACGGGCGTATCGTCGGCTCGTTCCTGTCCCTGCTCACTGCCGTGGCGTTCTTTTCGCTGTCGGTGTGGAGCTCGGGTGATGCCTTGGTTGGGGGCGCCAAGCGCCTGGCCGGGCTGCCGGAGACTGACCTGACCCTGGGCCTGGCCTATGGCCTGTTCGCGGTGCTGGTGCTGGTGGTGTGCATCTTCGGTTTCCGCTTCATGCTGTGGGTCAACAAGATTGCCGTGTGGGCTTCGAGCCTGCTGTTCCTGCTCGGCATCTTCGCCTTCGCCGGGCCGTTCGATGCGGGCTTCGCCGGTAGCGTCAACCTCAGCCAGCCGGGCTTTTGGGCGGCATTCGTCGGCGCGGCGATCCTGGCCATGAGCAACCCGGTGTCGTTCGGTGCCTTCCTCGGGGACTGGTCGCGCTACATCCCGCGGCAGACGCCAAAGTCACGCATTATGCTGGCCGTGATCGCCGCCCAGGTGGCAACGCTGATCCCCTTCCTGTTCGGCCTGTGCACTGCCACCCTGGTGGCCACCCAGGCGCCTGATTACATCGCCGCCAACAATTACGTCGGCGGCCTGCTGGCCGTGGCGCCGAGCTGGTTCTTCCTGCCGGTGTGCCTGATTGCGGTGATCGGCGGCATGTCCACCGGCACCACCGCGCTGTATGGCACCGGCCTGGACATGTCCAGCGTGTTCCCGCGCCTGCTCAGCCGCGCCGGCGCCACCCTGTTGATCGGTGTACTGGCCATCGGTTTCATCTTCATCGGCCGCTTCACGTTCAACCTGGTGCAGAGCGTGTCGACCTTTGCCGTGCTGATCATCACCTGCACCAGCCCATGGATGGTGATCATGATCCTCGGCCTGATCACCCGCCGAGGCTTCTACCACGCAGACGACCTGCAGGTGTTTACCCGCGGCCAGCGTGGCGGCCACTACTGGTTCCTGCATGGCTGGAACTGGCGCGGCATGGGCGCGTGGATCCCCAGCGCGGTGGTCGGCCTGTGCTTCGTCAACCTGCCAGGGCAGTTCGTCGGCCCGCTCGGCGACCTGGCCGGTGGCATCGACCTGAGCCTGCCGGTAACCCTGGGCCTGGCCGGCGTGCTGTACCTGCTGCTGCTCAACCTGTTCCCTGAACCTGCTGGCGTGTATGGCCCCAACGGCCCGCGCTGGGTGCGCTGCAAAAGCGCCCCGCACACGCCGGTGACCACCGCCGAAATGGCCTGACTGGATACCGACCATGACCACTTCCCACTACATTGCCGGCCGCTGGGTCGAAGGCCAGGGCAACGACTGCATCAGCGTCAGCGAGCCTGCGCTGGGCTTGCCCTTCGCCGAGCTGATGGCCGCCAGCGTGGCCCAGGTCGACCAGGCCGTGGCCGCCGCCCGTGACGCCCTGCCTGCCTGGAAAAAGGTCAGCGCCAGCACGCGCGCGGCCTTCCTGCGCGGCTTTGCCGAACAGCTCGGCCAGCGCCGCGAAGCACTGATCACCTTGCAGATGCGCAACAACGGCAAGCCGCGGCACGAGGCCGAGATCGACCTGGATGATGCGGTCGCCACCTTCGCCTACTACGCCGAGCTGGCCGAACAACTGCCGTCGAAGAACCGTGACGTGCCATTGGCGGCAGCGGGCTTCACCGCCCGCACCCGCCTGGAGCCGGTGGGCGTGGTCGGCCTGATCGTACCGTGGAACTTTCCGCTGGTGACCAGCGCCTGGAAGCTCGCCCCGGCCCTGGCGGCCGGCTGCACCGTGGTGCTCAAGCCGTCGGAAGTCACCCCGCTGATCGAGCAGACCTACGGCCAGATCGCTGACGCCCTGGGCCTGCCGGCCGGAGTGCTGAACATCGTCAACGGCAAGGCCGAGACCGGCGCCGCCCTGAGCAGCCACAACGGCCTCGACAAGCTGTCGTTCACCGGCAGCAACAGTGTCGGCAGCCAGGTGATGCGCAGCGCTTCGGCACAGTGCCGTCCGGTCACCCTGGAGCTTGGTGGCAAGTCGGCAATCGTGGTGTTCGACGATTGCGACCCGGACCAGGCGGTGGAATGGATTGTTGCCGGTATCACCTGGAACGCCGGGCAGATGTGCTCGGCCACCTCGCGCCTGCTGGTGCAGGACGGCATTGCCGACACACTGCTGCCGCGCCTGCAGGCAGCACTGCAAAAGCTGCGGGTCGGCAACCCGCTGACCGAGGAGGTGGACATGGGGCCGCTGACCAGCCAGGCACAGTGGCTGAAGGTTGCCAGCTACTTCGCGACGGCGCGCGAAGAAGGCCTGCAGTGCCTGGCCGGCGGGCAGGCACTGGACCGTGAGGGCTGGTTCGTGAGCCCGACGCTGTATACCGATGTGCCGAAGGACAGCCGCCTGTGGAGCGAGGAGATCTTTGGCCCGGTGCTGTGCGCGCGTCGCTTCGCCACTGAAGAGCAAGCGATTGCCGAGGCCAACGACAGCCGCTTCGGGCTGGTCGCGACGGTCTGCTCCACCGACCTGGAACGCGCCGAGCGCGTGGCCGATGCGCTGGATGTCGGGCATGTGTGGATCAACTCGGTGCAGGCGGTGTTCGTCGAGACGTCGTGGGGCGGCACCAAGGGCAGCGGGATTGGGCGGGAACTGGGGCCTTGGGGGTTGTCGGGGTACCAGTCGGTGAAGCATGTGACTCGGTGTTTGGGGTGATGGCCGCAAGGTGCCTGGCACAAGAGTTTCAGCGCCAGTGAGATCGAGCGCCGCCCGCGCGGCGCATCGCGGATAAATCCGCTCCTACATTTGTTGCAACGTGGCCATGCCTGTAAGGCCATGGTTGTCAGCCGGTTTGCAAGACTCAAGACATGCACCAAGGCAGGTGACCATGGCGTAACAGGTTCGGCACGTTGCAACAAATGTAGGAGCGGATTTATCCGCGATGCGCCGCGCGGGCGGCGCTCGATCTCATAGGCGCTGAACTTCTCATGCCGAACACATGGTGGCCCTCCCCCAATCCCCAGCCATGCATCCCCAAGCATCTCCCCGTAAGAAAATTCCCAACCTGAAACCAAATGCTTCAAGAGCAACCTACTTGGGAATTATCCTACGCACTGCGCTGCCGTTTCTCTGTTGTTGGTGATCAGCATCAGGGCTAATTTCCCTGTGTCGCCAAATTCGGCGACCGGGTGTGAGAGCCCGTGTTGATCTAGCTGCGACCTCAGCGGTAGCTGTGCGCGGGCAGGACTCGTCCTGGCCGGTTTCCTAGATCACCGGTCTCTCACCCCGCGTACAGCTGCCACCCAAACCTGTGAGAGGGAATGGGCATCAGCTCCTGACTGATCTAGGAGTAAACAATGAAAAAAGTAGTCCCCGATCCACCCACCAAAACCTCTCCCCGCGCGTTCTACACCATCAACAACGACATGCCCTCGCCCGAGGCCCTGTTGTACGTTTCCCAATTGCTGCGCGGCATCGAAGACACACTGGACGAATACATCTGCGGCAATGCCGGCGAGCCTGGCATCGGGATGTTGGTCAACACCGTGCACAACGTGCAGATGGCCAGGGCGCTGAATGAATTGGTCCTGTGCCGGGATGCAGCAGAAATCACATGGCATTGAAAAGTGGGGAGGATGAAACGGGGCTGCTTTGCAGCCCTTCGCGGGCTCGCCCGCTCCCACAGAGGGCCCTGCTGACTCGAAGAGTCATGTGCAGTTCTGTGAGAGCGGCGATCCAACTTGCCCCTCGAAGGCCCTTACACCGACTCGTCGGCCGGGCGCGAGCCTTCCTGCAGCAGCACCATGCTCTGCGGCGAAGACAGCGCAATACCTTCATCGCGCAACCGGCCAAGAATGGTGAACAGCAAGTCGCTACGGGTGCCCGACACCTGCCGCGGCCCTGCCACATAACCACTCACGCCAATGACCATGCCCGCAGAGGTCAGGTCCTTGAAGGTCACCGAGCAGGCCGGCGCATCGAGGATTGCCTCATGCTCGCGATAGGCTGCCAGCAGCAGATCACGTACAAGGTTGGCATCGGTCTCCAGCGGCAAGGTCAGGGTGATGCCCACTACGCCCAGGGCATTGCCCATGGTCACGTTGCGCACGTTCTGCGAGATGAACTGCGAGTTGGGCACGATCACCGTGGAACGGTCGGACATCTGGATCTCGGTGGCGCGCACGTTGATCCGGCGGATATCTCCTTCGACCCCGGCCAGGCTCACCCAGTCGCCCACCTTGACCGGGCGTTCGGTGAGCAGGATCAGGCCGGAGATGAAGTTCTGCACGATCTGCTGCAAGCCGAAGCCGATACCGACCGACAGCGCACTGACCACCCAGGTCAGGCTGGTCAGGTTGATGTGCAGGGTCGACATCACCAGCATGGCCAGGAATATGAAGCCGAGGTAACCGACCAAGGTCACCAGCGAGGCGCGCATGCCGGCGTCCATGTCGGTTTCCGGCAGCAGTCGCTCGCTCAGCCAGCGCTTCACTACGCGGATGGCGAACAGGCCGCCGAAGAAGATCAGCACCGCCAGCAGGATGTCCTGCGGCACGATGTTGAGGTTGCCGAGCAACTTGCCACCGGTGCCGTCCCAGTCACCCAGGCTCAGCAACAGCTCGCCGGGGCTGGTGCCCGACGGCATCAGCGCCAGCAAGATGGCCAGGAACAGCAGCACCGTGCGGCTGATACCGACCAGGATGGTGCTGGCCTGGGCCTGGTGCCGTGGCGCCAGGCCCAAGGTCGAGGCGAGTGCCAGACCGCCCGGTTGGCGAGGCGACAGCAGGGCTTCGCAGAGGTCACTGAGGAACGTGGTGAGCAGGTAGGCACACACCGCCACCACGCTGATCCACAGCAGCTTGGCCGTGAGGAAATAGGCCAGGGTCAGGTAGCCAGCGAGCAGTGCCAGCACGATCAGCCCGACCCACACCACGGTCACGAACGGGATCAGCCCGGCCCAGCCCGTCGGGCGGTCCAGGTTGTGCTTTCTCAGGGTGCGGCGGTAGCGCAGCAGCGCCACCGTGAAGATCACTGCCACCACCAGTGCGGTCAGGCCATTGGTGGCCACGGTCAGCGCCAGGCTGGTGCCGATCACGCTGTTGATGCGCTCCATGGTCAGCATGACCATCAGCGCCAGCGCCAGCAGCTTGGGGAACCAGCCCAGCGCGTTGGCCACTTCGTCGTGGATCGGCGGCAGGCGCCAGGACGGGCGCTGCAGCATCAGCATGGCGCGGCCCAGGCCGGTGATGAAGGCGCTGAACACCACCAGGGTGAGGAAGTGATTGGTCAGGCTGGCGATGTCGGAGCCAAGCTCCGAGCTGCTTTCCAGGCCCCAGCGCAGCAGCGAAACGGAACCGGAGATGGTGCCCAGAGTGGCCAGGCTCACGCTCAGGGCCAGGGCGCTGCGTCGCAAGCGGCCTTCTGGCAGGCGGTGCACCATGATGCTGGCCAGCATACGCTCCAATAGCCCGCGCACCACAGTCCATACCAGGATCGCCGCCACCAGGCTGGTGATGAAGAACCAGCGATGTTCAGCATTCAAGGCACTGCCGACCGCATCGGTGGCCTCCTCGCGAAGATCGCGCAAGCGCGCTACGTCGTCCGAGGTGGGGCGGATCAGGCTCTGCCAGAACGCCGGGCTAAGCGGCGTCGTGGCTCGGCTGAGAATTTGCGAGTTGAACTGGCTACGGCGCAGGTTGACGATCTGCGTGGACAGGTCGCGGGCCGATTGAGTCAACTTGGCCGCCTGTTCCTGCTCGGCAACCAACGCCTTCTTCTCGTCAGCCAGCTGCTGACGCTGGCGGGTCAGCACTTCGGCTTCTTCCGGCTGCACCGGGCCGAGCACCTTGAGTTTGTCGTCGAGCTTTTCCACATCTGCGGTGCGCAAGGCACTCAATGCTTCGGCCTGGCGCTGCACCTGCACCGCGGACAGGCGCAACTGCGACAGCAGGTCGTCATTGGCATTGCTGGTAACGCCCTGGCGGATCTGGTCGAGCCGATCGCTCAGTTGCTCGTAGCTGGCATTTTCGTCCAGCACCGGTACTTCCGCCGCTGCCAGGCTGGAAACCGGCGTGGCCGGTGCCGACCATGCTGGGGTGGTCAGCGACAGCAGCAGGGCCATGACACCCAGGTAGAATCGGGCAAGGCTGACACGCCTCATCGAATGTTCCTCTTTACACATCTAACTGGCGGGGGATTCTACGCGGCTTCCGTCAATCAGGAGAGTGCCGTTTCTCGCGCCAGCAGTTGCCGTTTGCGCTCGACCCCCCAACGATAGCCGCTGATGTCGCCGTCACGGCGCACCACACGGTGGCAAGGAATGGCCACGGCGATGTGATTGGCCGCGCAGGCCATGGCCACGGCCCGCACCGCCTTAGGTGCGCCGATGCGTTCGGCAATCTCGGTATAACTGACCCGGCCACCCACCGGCACCTCGCGCAAGGCCTGCCAGACCCGCTCCTGAAAGGCGGTACCTTGCACATCCAGTGGCAGGCTCAGCCCCAGTGCCGGCGCTTCGACAAAGCCGACCACTTCGGCGACCAGCCGCTCGTAGCCGGCATCGCCACCGATGAGGCGGGCTTTGGGAAACTGGTTTTCCAACTGCTCGAGCAACACCTCGGGGTCATCACCCAACAGGATCGCGCAAATGCCCTTCTCGCTCTGGGCCACCAGAATCGCCCCGAGGGAGCACTGACCGATGGCGAAGTGGATGGTCGCTCCGGCGCCGCCTGCCCGGTACTCGCGGGGGCGCATGCCCAGGCGCTGGTCAGCGCTTTCGTAGAAACGGCTGTTGGAGTTGTAGCCGGCGTCGTAGATCGCATCGGTCACCGTACTCTGCCCGTCGCCCAGCCGCTCGCGCAGGCGCCTGGCGCGGAAGGCGCTGGCGTAGGCCTTGGGGGTGAGGCCGGTTTCGGCCTTGAACAGGCGGTGCAGATGAAAGGGGCTTACGGCCAATTGCGCGCCGAGCTGGTCGAGGCCGGGCGGGGTGTCGCTACTTTCCAACAGGCGGCAGGCGCGGGCAATCAGGTCAGCGCGACGGCTTTCACCCGGCTTGGCCATGCAGCGGCGACAGGCACGGTAGCCGGCGGCTTCGGCGCTGGCGGCGTCATTGAAGAACTCGACGTTGTCGCGCTTGGCCATGCGCGACTTGCAGCCGGGGTGGCAGTACACGCCAGTGGTGCGCACGGCGTAGACGAAGTGGCCGGCAGCAGACGTGTCACGGGACTTGACGGCTTGCCAGCGCTGGGTGTCGGTAGTGAAGGCATTCATCCGGTCAACCTCGGCTATCTGTTTCGTCTGTTCCGGCCTCTTCGCGGGCTTGCCCGCGAAAGGGCCGGCAAAGCCACTGCAAAAACATCAGGCCCGCCACAAGTACCAAGCCGCCACAGTCCTGTATGGGCTCCAGCCACCACCCAGTGAGCGCATCTGAGCCGGGGTCGGTGCCTTTTCCAGCCCCTTGAGTCGACGATACCCCTCGCGTACGCCAAAATCGTCCACCGGCAGGATATCCGAACGCTCCAGGCTGTAGATCAGCAGCATCTCGACGGTCCAGCGCCCGACGCCACGCAAAGCGATAAGCCGCTGGATCAATGCATCGTCCGATAACCCCAAGGCCTCCTCACGACCGGGCACCACACCCTCCAGGCTGGCCTGGGCGATACCCTGGATGGTCGCCAGCTTGCTCGCCGAAAAGCCGCAACCGCGCATCACCTCGGGGCTGACCGCCAGCAGTTGTTCTGGCGTCGGAAACGCCTGCCCAGGGAACAGCGCCAGCAACCGCCCGAGGATTGCCTCGGCCGCCCGCGCATGCAACTGCTGATAGGCAATCGCCCGCACCAACGCTTCATAAGGTTCGCGCCCTGGCGTTGCCTGGTGCAGGCACGGCCCGGTCACCTCGATATGCCGCGCCCAGTCAGGGTCCAGCGCTGCCAGGTAGTCGGTGGCTTCACGGTAGGCGGCGGGAGAAAGGTCGGCGAGGATCATCCGTAGCTCCTGTGGCTTCAAGGCAGGTCCAGCTTAGCCCAGCCGCTGATCGGGCAAACGCCGGATCTTGCGCCGCCAATTCTTCAGTCAGCAACGGCTCGCAACTTCCCCGCCCGGCGGTACGATTGCCGGGCAAAGCACACGAACAGCCCTGCCATCAGCGCCAGCGCCATCGGCAGCCCATGCGGCGCCACATCCATCGCCACCCCGCTCACCAGCGGCCCGACCAAGCTGCCGACGCCCCACAACAGGCCCACGCTGGCATTTGCCGTGACCAAATCCTGCCCTTTGAAGCGCTGCCCGATCAGCACCAGCGCCAGGGTGTAGATACCGCCCGCCACCGCGCCCAGCAGTACCAGCATCGGCCACAGCAGCCAAGGCACCTGCAGCAGCCATGGCAGGGCGATGCCGATGGCCATCGCCACCAGCCCGCACACCAGGTGCAACCCGGTGCGCTCGACACGGTCGGCCAGCCAGCCCAACGGCAGTTGGAACACCATGTCGCCGGCAAACACCACGGTCACCATCAGCGCCGCCACGGCCACGGCAAAACCATGGCTGCTGGCGTACACCGGCAGCAGCGACAGCACCACGGCATCGAAGAACGAAAAGAACAGCACCGCCACGCACAGCGCTGGCGCCACACGGAAAAAGCCCGCCAGGCCGAAGCTCTTCTCACCCTCATCGCCATGTTCGACATGGTCGTTGGGCACCGTCAGCACAATGCACAGCAAGGCCAGGCCATAGCCAAGGGTGACTACGCCAATGATCCAGGGGCTGTCGGCGCCAATCAACGCGATCAGGGCCGGGCCAAGCACCTGAAAGCCGGTGAAACTGGTGGCGTACAGGGCCATGATCTTGCCGCGGTTGTGGTCCGGGCACAGCTCGTTGACCCAGGACTCGCCGAGGATGATCGCGATGCCCATGCCAATGCCCAGGCCCAGGCGCAGCACGGCCAGCAGCCACAACGTATCGAACGCCGAATCAAGCAGGGCGATGCTCACGGTGCAGAGGCTGAAGCACAGCAGGTAGAGGGTGCGCCGGGTCAGGTGCCGGCAGCAGGCATCGACCATGAACGCCGAAAGCATCATGCCCGCAGCCGGGATGGCCGAGATGATGCCGATTTCCAGGGTTCCGGCCCCGGCCTCGTGCAGGCGCAACGATACCAGCGGCAGGCTGGCCCCCAGGCTGAAGCCCACTACCGATACGGCGAACAGAAGGCCCGCCAGCAAACGCATGTTCATGTACCACTCCAGGCAAAACTGAAAAGACGTGCAGATACAGGCGCCCATACGCTCGCCGGGAAGGCGGACGACGCAGAGGCGCTGGGTGTCAGTTCAGGGCTGGGTGTGGCGAGAAGGTGAAGGCGAACAGCACACTGCGGCGACGCTTGAGCACCGTATCGCTCGGCCACGCACGACGCATGGCCTGCAGAGCAGGCTGGCGGGTGTGTGGGAGGGATTGGCTACGGCGCATTGCTGTGGCTACTACGCAGGTGTGAAAAAGAGAGGCGGCACTCTAGGCCAAGCCTGACCAAGTCGTCAATTGCCCGGGGCTGCTTTGCAGCCCCCGGCGATATCAGCGCTTACCGGTGTTTGGCAGAAACACCGCCAACAGGCCGAACAAAGGCAGGAACGAGCACAGCCCATACACATACTCGATGCCACGCAGGTCAGCCAGGTACCCCAGCAGCGCCGCACCAATCCCGCCGAAGCCGAACATCAGGCCGAAGAAGATACCGGCAATCATGCCCACACTGCCCGGCACCAGCTCCTGGGCATACACCACGATCGCGGAAAACGCAGAGGCCAGAATGAAACCGATCACCACGCTGAGCACGGTCGTCCAGAACAGGTCGGCATACGGTAAAGCCAGGGTGAACGGCGCCACCCCCAGGATCGAGAACCAGATCACCGCCTTACGCCCAATACGGTCACCGATCGGCCCTCCAAAGAAGGTACCCGCCGCCACCGCGCCAAGGAAAAGGAACAAGTGCAGCTGCGAGCTGGCTACCGACAGGTCGAACTTCTCGATCAGGTAGAAGGTGAAGTAGCTGGTGAAGCTGGCCATGTAGAAGTACTTGGAGAACACCAGCAGCCCGAGCACGATCAGCGCCGCGATCACCCGCCCGCGCGAAATACCGTGGCTGGCCTGCACCGCCTTGCGTGCCTTGGCCTGGTTAAGGTGTTCCTTGTACCAGCGGCGCAGCATCAGGGTCACGGCAAAGAAAAACAGCGCCGCCACACCAAACCAGGCTACGTGAGTCTGGCCGAACGGAATCACGATGGCCGCCGCCAGCAACGGGCCGAAGGCAGAACCGGTGTTGCCGCCAACCTGGAATGTCGACTGCGCCAGGCCAAAACGGCCACCCGAGGCCAGCCGCGCGATCCGCGAGGTCTCGGGGTGGAAGGTCGACGAACCGATGCCGACCAGCGCCGAAGCCAGCAAGATCATCGGGAAGCTGCCAACGAAGGCCAGCATGACGATCCCCACCAGGGTGCACAGGGTACCCAGCGGCAACAGGTTGGGCGTGGGTCTGCGATCAGTGAAAAAGCCCACCCACGGTTGCAGCAACGAGGCGGTTATCTGAAAGGTCAGGGTGATCATGCCGATCTGGGCGAAGCTCAGGTCGTAGTTGGCCTTGAGCATCGGGTAGATCGCCGGCAATACCGACTGGATCAGGTCGTTGATCAGGTGCGCCAGTGCGCAGAAAGCGATGATGCGCATCACCAGCGGATTGGCTTGGGTCGCCGAACCGGTGCTGGCGGTGGGAGTGCTGCTGATGGTCATGAGCTTGAGTTCCGTCCGCAGGTTTGGGATCCGATTATCAGGAAACAAATAGATACATAGCTACCTTTTTTATTTGGCGGTGAGGCGTACTTGTAAATGGTTCTCAATATATTTAGCATCCCCAACCTAATTCTTCCCATAATCGCTGGGCGAAATCGCCCTCACACGAGCACACCGCCCAATGAGCCCGCTGCCCGCCACGCAGAGTCAGGTTCCGCCCGCCCGGCCACGGCCGCGTTTGCTCAAAGTCCGCCGTAGCTACCTGGGCAAGATACTGGCCGCGCTGTTCCTGCTGTTGCTCGGCGCTTTCGCCTATCTTTACTGGCCACTGATGCAACGCTTGGCCAGCGAGCTGGCCACTGATGTGGGCGAGCGCCGCAGCGTGCGCCTGGCCGACGGTTCGACGTTGCACCTGGACAGCGCCAGCGCGGTCAATGTGGACCTGCGCGGGCGCACGCGCCAACTGCACCTGGTACAAGGCCAGGTGTATCTGGAGGTGGCGCTCGATGGCCGCGCCATGGACGTTCAGGTCGACGATGCCCGTATCCAGGTGTACGGCACGCGCCTGATGGTGGCGCGGCATGCCGATCAAGATGAGCTGGTGGTGCTCAATGGCAGAGCGCTGGTTACTCAGGGCGGTGACCAGCGCATGGTGTCAGCGGGCGAGCGGGTAACCTTCACCGATGCGCGGATCCACCCAGTGCAGAAAGTCGATGAGAAGACCGTGGATGCGTGGCGCTCTGGCCGTATCGAGGCCAACGACATGCCTCTGGGGCAAGTTATCGAGCGCCTGGCCAGCTATCAGGGCCGGCGGGTCTGGCTGATGGATGAACATGCCGCCCATCGACGCGTGACGGGTAACTTCAATCTCGACCGCCCAGGCGAAACCCTCGCGGGACTGGCTGCCGAGCAGGATTTGCAGCTGTACGGCGTGCTTGGGCAGTGGTTGATCGTCCGCTGAAACCGGGGGCGGTCGCTAAGTTTTTGAAAGCGTGCAATTTTTTTTTGAAATGAGTGTTGACACAGGTCCATCACAAGGGAATAATGCGCCCCATCGGCTACATAGCTCAGTTGGTTAGAGCATAGCATTCATAATGCTGGGGTCCGGGGTTCAAGTCCCTGTGTAGCCACCAAATCTGAAAAGGGCTTACCGCAAGGTAAGCCCTTTTCTTTTGCCTGTAGAAAAGCCCAGCCCCTCAGCGCACCCCGGCGACCGCCACAGCCAGACCCAAGCCGATCAGCGCCACACCGATCACGCGGTCGACCAGCCGCTGCCTTGCAATGATCAATGCACGCAACCCCGCACGGGAAAACAGTAACGCCACCAGGCTGAACCAGGCCCAGTGAGCGAACGACATGAATGCCCCATAGGCGAAGTCCATTGCCAACGAGCTGCCCGGCCGCACCACTTGGGTGTAGGCGCTCACGACAAACAGCATGGTCTTTGGGTTGAGGGCATTGGTCACGAACCCTGTGCGCAACGCAGCTGGCACACCGGATTGCGCCACCTCCCCTTCCAGGCTGATTCGCGCGGTATTGGTCAGCGACTGATAACCCAGGTAGATCAAGTAGCCCGCACCGAGCACTTTCATGGCCAGGAACAGCGCCGGGCTCTGGCTGATGACCACGGCGATCCCCAATACCGTGTACAGCACATGCACCTGCACGCCCAGGGCAATCCCCACCGCAGCAGCCAGTCCGGCCTTGCGGCCCAGAGCATAACTGCTGCGAGTGACCAGGGCGAAGTCGGCACCGGGACTGATGACGGCCAGGAGCGTGAACAGGGCGACGGCGATGAGTTCGGTCATTGGGTGAGTCTCGATAGGCGATGAAATTGCACACATGCGGCGATTATCGAGTGGACGATGAACATAAAAAATCGATTTAAAGTGAGGCAAATCTGATAGCTTTCCTCACATATATGCACTGCTTGATCCAGCCTCTTCGCGGGCACGCTCGCTCCCACAAGGATCATCAGCGGCCTCAAGCTCGAGGCGTACCTGTGGGAGCGGGCGTGCCCGCGAAGAGGCCGGCCAGCCAAACAGGGACCCCATGAAACTGCCAGCGCTCACCGCCTTCCGCTACTTCGACATCGCCGCCGAAACCGAAAGCTTCGTCCGCGCCGCCGAGCGCCTGCATGTCACTCACGGTGCTGTCAGCCGCCAAGTGCGCCTGCTCGAGGAAAGCCTGGGCGTCGAACTGTTCGAACGGCGCAACCGGGCGATCTTCCTCACCCCTGCCGGCCGGGCACTGCACGGCACCACCCAGGCGATCTTCGAACAGCTCGAAGGCGCCGTGCAGCGCCTGCAACAGCAGGAACGCGACAACGTGCTGGTGCTGTCGTGCGAGCCGACTATCGCAATGCGCTGGCTGATCCCGCGCCTGCCGCGCTTCCACGCCGCGCATCCAGACCTGCAATTGCACCTGGTGGCTGCCGGAGGCCCGGTGGACTTCGCCCGCAGCGGGGCCGACCTGGCACTACGCCGCGATGACTTCCATTGGCCACCGACCTTGCATAGCCTGAAGATCTGCGATGAGTGGATCGGCCCGGTCAGTCGCACCCCAACCGACAACCTGGACGGCCGACGCCTCCTGCACAGCAACACCCGCCCCAATGCCTGGCCCACCTGGCTACTCCTGAGCGGGCAGCAGGCAACCCACAGTGAACGCAGCGACTTCGAACACTTCTACCTGTCGCTACAGGCCGCCAGTGCCGGCCTGGGCCTGGCCATCGCCTCGGCATTGATGGTGAGCGACGAACTCGACAGCGGCCAGTTGCAGGCCCCGTTCGGCTTTCTGCGTGATGGCTCGGCCTATCACCTGCTCAGCTCACATCCACTAACGGATGGCGGGAAGCGCCGGCGTTTCGCCAAATGGGTCATGAGTGAATGCCAGGCTTGCCTCAGTCACCTGGGCTTGCTGCAAAACGACGAGCCTGATCCGCCATCCGCACCCCAGGTGCGATAACCCGCAGTATCGATGTGGATGCGCCCGCTGGGATAGCGCCCGAGCCCCATGTTCCAGGCCTGGCCATGCTGCTGCCAGAAGCGGCAAAGCGGATTGGGGTCGGCCCAGGCCGGCAGCAGGATATCGACCGCGAAAGCGCGGGTATGGGCACTGCCCACGGCACCTCCCGCGCAGCGATTGAGATCCGGATTGCGATAGCCCGACACCACTTCGAACTGGCGCAAGATACCTTGCCCGCCGAGGGTATTGACCAACGCCAACGTGGAACGCACTGCCGGCCAGTTGCTGGCCGGCGGCACCGCAAACGGCGAGGCATGGCACTGCTTCCAGTCCGACGCCGTTCGTAGCAGCTGATGGATCGGGACCACACCATAGAGGCGCGCATCCACCAGCATCTCGCGAAACGGCCGGGTTTGATGATCACCGGCCCACTGCGCGAACATCCACACGTCGCGCTCGTCTGCCATCACCCCTGTGCTCGACAGCACACCCGCTACCAATAGCAGCCTGCTCGCTCTTCTCATCCACATGCTCCCTGCCCCAGTATGAGCGCGGCCGTCACATCGGACGGCCACTCACAAGGAGTTAAGCATGCACAAGACTGCCGCAACGAGCCTCGCCGCCCTCGCCTTCAGCGGCCTGGCCATGGCGGATGCGCGCATCGACCTGGGCGACGCCCAGCGCGTTACCCGCCTGTTCGCCTTCCCCAACAATTGCCACGTGATCTGCTACCGCGACTGGACGCTGGAACAGACTGTCGAGCACTACCTGACCCAGAGCGTACGCCGTGACGGCCACGCCAACGCCCAGGTGCACGTCAGCCGTGACCACGACCGGCTGCACGCCACCATCAGCGACGTGCCCGCCAACTATGCCGAACCCCTGCGCAAGCTGCTCGACAGTGGCGAGCTGGCCTACACGGGCGCCACCCAGCTGAACAAGGAGGGCAAATGGTCCTACGACTGGTACCTGTTCCTGCCGCTGGGCATGGCCCTGCAGAATCGCCGCAGCATCGAGCTGCTGCACTTCCCGCCAGACTATTCACTGACCCAGGCACAGGACTACCTGCGTTCCAACACGACCGACCGCTGGGCCGAACTGCTGACCTTCAACGGCGTCGACGCCAGCCAGACCCCGGCCTACCAGACCATCATCGACATCGCCCCGATCGCCGCCCCGGCCAGCGCGGGAGCAGCCCTGACAGACACCTATGGCTACTTCAAGGACTATCAGCTGCGCATGGTCAAGGAAATGACCTTGCAAAGCGCTGCCAAACCGCTACCAATGGTCGCGTTCGGCGCCCCGGTACGTAACTGGATCCAGCAGCAGTACGGCCCGCAGGTGGGTGTGCTAGGCCTGGTCAGCATCAGCCCGCAACCGGGTGCACAAGTGCCGGTGCTAGGCGCCAACCACCCTAGCGCAATCTGGTATGCAGCGGACAAGGACAGCCATGGCGGCGACCAGGACGCGGCCGATGCTGCGGGTTTGAAAATGATGGGGCAGGATTTGACGGCGGCCTGCTGGCAGGCGGGTATGGGGCGTAACCCGGGGGCCGAAGCGAAGATGACCTTGGACGCCTGCTCGAACAAGTGGCAGGTGACGCAGAAAAAGCAGACCTGCGAGCTGTTCTTCCGCACCGTGCGCAAGTACACCCCAGAGCAGGCGGCGGCGAAGTGCAATACCGGGGAAATGAGCAGAAGCCTGCGGGACCTGCGCAAGCCGCTAAACACTCAGTGACATGCACGCCCCCACAAATGAACTGTAAGGTGCATAATCCTGACCACTACTCAGCCCCGTACGCGATGATTCAGTTCAGCGGCTGTTGGGGTGAAGAAACCGGCCTTGCGCCGTTTTTTTCGTTTGCGGAGCACATACGTTGGAATAGCAGCCGAGCACAGGCGTGGAAGGCAACCGGATTGCGTTGGCATTGAGACCGAGCGCCGCCCGCGCGGCGCATCGCGAGCTTTGCTCGCTCCTACGTTTGTTTTTGGCCAGTAACGCCTGTGACAGGCGCGCGCGACCGCCTTGTTGGTACGACACGATATTGAGTCAAGCGCCAAGGCGCTCGCGCGCAAATCCCACAGGAATAATTGGCCCGAAACAAACGTAGGAGCGAGCAAAGCTCGCGATGCGCCGCGCGGGCGGCGCTCGATCTCACAGGCCCCGAGAAGCTCAAGACGAGCCTTCGACGGTGCCAGCTTACCTACTCAGTCCTCAAGCAGGGTACAAGCCATCACCAGCGCATCTTCACGCCCACCCGCGACCGGGTAGTAATCGCGACGCCGGCCGATCTCATTGAAGCCATAGCGCTCGTACAAGCGATAGGCCGACTGATTACTCGCCCGCACCTCAAGGAAGCACTCACGACCATTGAGCTGGTAGGCCCGCGCCATCAGGTGTTCAAGCAGCTTCAGCCCCAGCCCGCGCCCCTGGTTCTCGGGTTTGACGGTAATGTTGAGCAGATGCGCCTCATCAATGATCACATTGATCACCCCATGCCCCACCTGCTGCTGCCCGTCGAACATCAGCCACACTTCGTAGGACTTGAGCGCATCCTGGAAAATCCCGCGGGTCCAGGGATGACTGAACGCGGCATATTCGATCTTAAGCACGGCATCCAGATCCGCCTCGGTCATCAGGCGGAAACTGATCGAGTCACTCATTCAACGCTCTTCCAGCGCGCCATCAGCTGGCGCATCGCTTGCCAGACGTCCGCCTTGCGCTGCGGCTCGTCCATCAACAGTTCAAGGCCTGGCAACGCCCAGGCGTCACCCAGGCCATCGACCTTCAGTACTTGGTAATAAGCCGCCTCGTCGGCGCTGGCCGCGTAACGCATGGCCGGCAAGCCGATCAGCCACAGCACGCTGCAGGGGGTCTGCTCCAGGCGCGCCTGGATGAAGCCGCGGACGAAATCCCGTGCGGCATCCGGGCCCTGGTCCATGTTGCCGCGCACCAGCAGCGGCCAGCGCACCGGCTCGCCGATGATCTGCGGCGCATCGGGCAGGCCGGCGGCACGCAGCATGTCCTTGAGCAACAGATAGGATGGGTCGCGACTCTGGAAAGGCTGACCGGTAGCCAGTTCGACCAGCAGCAGGCAGCTGCCGGCACGCAGCAACTGCAGCGAGAAGCGCGGTGGTGGCACCGGGGCCGGACGTGACGCCGGGGCCTCTTGCTCGGCTTCGACTGGCTTGGCAGCGACCTTGGGCGTGCTGCCCGGGCGCGGAATCTCGATTTTCGGCCGTTCGCCGGAGCGGGCCTGGGGCGCGGCCGGGGCTTCGCTGGAGGCCGGCGCAGAGGGCCGAACCTCCAAATCGATTTCCTCTACCGGCGCCTGCGGCAACAGCAGCTCGGGGCGCGACGGCGCGGCGAACGGCAATTCGGCACGCGGCAGCCAATGCACCACTTGCATGGCGGAAAGGTAGGCGCGGCGGCGGGGCTCGGTCAGCAAGGCTCGGGGATCCGGGGTTCGAAACGTCGCACATTCTAACGTTGTTGGCCGGGCTGCGCTGCAACTGGTCGGCGGAAATTTGTTGCCCACACCCGCGAAGAGGCCTGCAAATCCCCTACAAGGGACAAGGTTATCGCGCATTACAGACCAAGGGGTGAAATCCTCCCCCCCGGATGAAGTACAATCGCCCCCTTTTTACTTGGCAACGAGTAGACGCCAATGATCGAACCCAAGCGCGTCCTGCGCGCCCTAGCCGAACACTGGGCCCTGATCGAGCCGCTGTGCGAGCGTTTCGACCAAGGCACCCTGAGCCTGGTGGAGCTGCGCCAGCAACTGAGCCGCCAGCAGGTGGAAAGCACGCCGCAGGACATCACCCAGCTGCTCGACGTGTGGATCCGCCTGGACATCCTGGTGCCGGTGGCCAAAAGCCCGAACCGCTTCGAGCTCAACGCCCAGATCCACGACTTCCTCGCCTACCTGCGCCGCGAGCACCGGCTGGGCCTGTGCCTGGAGATCGAGGCCTACCTGCGCCACCTGGAGCGCCTGGCCGGGCATATCCAGGATGCATTCGACAACCGCGACAGCGACGACCTGGCGCGTCAGCTGCGCCTGCTCGACATGCGCGTGCGCGACGTGCTGAAGAAGCTCGACAACGACGAGCAGGCGCTGGTCGCCGTGGCCGAGCGGGCCAAGACCAGCAATCGCCAGATTCCGCTGCGCCAGCGCTACGCCGAAGTACTGGCGACCTGGGACGAATACGTTGAGCCGATGATCCAGCTGGTGAACGCCGACGGCGCGTTCGAGCAAGGCGTGCGCAAGGTCGAAACCGTGTTGCTGAAGCTGCTCGGCGAACAGGCGCGCCTGGGCCACCTGGTCGACGATGACATGCTGCTGCGCACCCACGCGCGCATCCTGGAAATGCAGACCAGCGCCCAGCTGACCCTGCGCCACGCCCGCGAACTGTTGCTGCCGCTGCGTGAAGAAGCGCGCCGGCACAACGCCGTGACCCGCGGTGCCGCGCTGGCGCTGTCGTTGATCCGGCGCAAGGGCATCGATGCCGTGCCGCAAGCCGCCATGCCGCTGTTCACCCGCCCGCAGAGCACCTTCCTCGGCAGCGCCAGCCAGGTCGAGGCCTACGTCTATGCCCTGGCCCGCTTCGAGCCGAAACCGGCCAAGTTTCCCAAGGCGCACAAGACCCAGAAAGGCCCGCTGCCGCGTGCACCACGCACGGTCAAAGAAATGCTCGAGCGCTGCGAAGACGCCCTGCCGCTGCCAGACCTGATGGTCTGGTTGCTGGATCAGGAACCCGAAGGCGCCACCGACGAACTGCTGTACTGGTTCTCGCGCCTGTCGCGAGAGAAGCGCTTCAAGCGCGAACGCCTGGAACGGCGCGAGTACACCACCCACGAACACCTGGTCAGCCTGCGCTCGTTCGCCCTGACGTCCAGCCGCGAAGCGCAACCTGAAACCCACGCGAGCCCAGCCAATGCATCTTGATCTTTCCGAACTGTCCCAGCTCGCGCCGATCTTCCGCGAGCTGTTCAAGGGCTTCCACGTCAGCCGCCGCGACCCTGAAATGTACGCCCAGCTGTCGAACTTCCAGGACCAGTACCGCACCCTGTTCAAGGCCCTGGGCTTCGAGCTGGTGTGCGACACCCGCGGCTTCTACTACTTCGTCCCCGAGCAGGCCGCCGCGCAGGTCAACAAGACTGCCCAGCGCCTGTCGCTGTTCACCTTCATCATCGTCGAACACCTGGCCGACCAGGGCCGCGACCCGATGGCCGTACTCGACGGCGGCAGCATCGGCCGCGACGAGCTGCCCTCGCTGCTGGACAAGTACCGCGACCTGTTCCTCCAGGCCGAAGTGCAGACCGTCGACGAGCTGGAAGAAAAGATCATGCGCCGCATGACCCAGCTCGGCTTCGCCCATGAAGAAGGCGGCATCTACCGCTTCCTGCCGCCGATGCACCGCTTCCTCGACGTCTGCCTGTCGGTGCAGCAGGACCGCGACCTGGCCGCCAGCCTGCACAGCGACCTGCCCTTGCCGGTGCCGGTGCTGGTCGAGGAAGAAAGCCCGGAACAACTCAACCGCACCGACGACCCGCTCGACCTCACCCCGTTCGACGGCGAAGAAAGCGAAGAGGACGCCCTGGCCCGGGCCATCCGCGAAGAGCAACAGGAGATTGACGCATGAGCCAGGAACGCTACGGCATCCGCCGCTTCGCACTGCTCAACACTGCCGGTTACAGCCTTGGCCTGTTCCCGCTTGAACACCCGCTGTCGGTGTACGGCGCCAACAACCTGGGTAAATCGGCGTCGATCAACGCCCTGCAGTTCCCGATCCTGGCGCGCATGTCCGACATGAGCTTCGGCAAGTACAGCCTGGAGCAGTCGCGCCGGTTCTATTTCGCCAGCGACACCTCGTACATCCTCTGCGAACTGAACCTGCCCCACGGCCCGCACGTGATCGGCGTGGTCGGCCGCGGCCCGGGCGGCGGTTTCGGCCACCAGTTCTTCGCCTACAAGGGCGAGCTGGACCTGGCCCACTACCAGAAGAACGACACCTGCCTGCGCCAGAAAGAGCTGTTCACCAACCTCGAGCGCCTGGGCCTGAAGGCCTACGAGCTCAAGCCCGACGAACTGCGCCGGCTGCTGGTCGGCGGCCACACTTCGTGCCCGCTGGACCTGACCCTGATCCCGCTGCGCTCCACCAGCGAGCAGAGCCTGAAAACCTTCCGCGCACTGTTCATCAACCTGCTGCACATGCGCGAGATCACAGCGGCCAAGCTCAAGCAGCTGTTCCTCGACGCCTTCGAGCACAGCCTGCGCTCGGGCAGCGTCGACTACATCGCCGCCTGTGAAGAAGCCTTCCGCGACGTGCGCCGCATGGAGCAGGACTACAACGCCCTGGTCGCCGCAGGCCCGCTGGTCGAGGCCCTGGCCGGCGGCGTAGCCCAGCGCGACATCCTGCGCGGCAAGTTGCACCGCCTTTCGCCACTGCTCGACAACCTGCTGGGCACCTGGCAGGAATACGCCATGGCACGCAAGGAAGAACTGGTGATCCAGGCCGAGCACTACCGTGGCGAACAGGACCGCCTGCAAAACGACCAGCGTGGCGGTACCCAGGAGCTGATGCGCCTGGAGCGTGAAATCACCGGCATCCAGCGCTGGCTCGGCGAGCTGTCGGTACTCAAGCACCGCTTCGCCCTGGTCGACGACGTCAAGGTGCTGGAACAGGGCCTGCTGGCCGCCAAGGACGCCCACGACGAACTGGCCGGCGCCCTGGCGCAGTCGCGCCAATTCAGCGCCGAAGACCTCGACGAGCGCGTACGCGACCTGGAAAAACGCCTGAAGCAGGTCAAGCAGCAGCTCGACCACGCCGACAACAACAGCTACGCCCGCCTGCGCGAAGAATTCTCGCAGCAGGACGTCGACCGCCTGATGCGCCTGTTCAACGGCGCACTGTTCAGCTTGCCGCTGGGCGAGCGCGGCATCGAGCTGGACGACAGCGACCTGTGGGTGAAGTCCCTGGAAGCCGTGCTCGACGGCTTCAAAGGCGAGCGTTTCGAGGCCCCTGGCCTGTCCATCGACCTCTCCAACATCGACCCGCCAGCCCTGCAGGCCCTGGCCGACCGCGCCGCCCTGCGCGACCAGAAGGAGCGCCTGGAAAAAGAGCTCAAGCAGCTCAAGACCCAGCAGCAGGTCGCCGCCGACCGTACCGCCTCCAAGGCGCAGACAGAAGCCCTGTACCAGGAAGTGCTGGACGCCCAGAAGGCCCTGGAAGACTACCGCCGCAGCGAAACCCTGAGTGCCGAAGAGCCCGAGAAGCTGGAGCAACTGGCGCAGCTGGAAGCCGCCCAGGACGAGCTCAAGCGCTCCAGCGACGCCTTCACCGAGCGCGTCCAGCAGCTGTCGGCCAAGCTGCAACTGGTCGGCCGCCAGATCGGCGACCTGGAATCCAAGCAGCGCACCCTGGAAGACGCCTTGCGCCGCCGTCAGCTGCTGCCTGCCGACCTGCCTTACGGCACGCCTTTCATGGAAGAAGTCGATGATTCCATGGACAACCTGCTGCCGATGCTCAACGACTATCAGGACAGCTGGCAGGCCCTGCAACGCGTCGACAACCAGATCGAGGCGCTGTACGCCCAGGTGCGCCTCAAGGGCGTGGCCAAGTTCGACAGCGAGGACGACATGGAGCGCCGCCTGCAGCTGCTGGTGAACGCCTACGCGCACCGCACCGACGAAGCCCTGACCCTGGCCAAGGCGCGCCGCGCCGCGGTCACCGACATCGCCCGGACCCTGCGCAACATCCGCAGCGACTACGACAGCCTCGAGCACCAGCTGGCCCTGTTCAACCGCGAGATCAACAAGCGCCAGGTGTCCAACCTGGAAAGCTTCCGCGTAGTACTGGCACCGAACAAGGAAGCGCTCAAGCACATCGACCAGATCATCCACAGCGCCGGCCAGTACGAGGAAGGCGAGACCCTGTCGGTGTTCGATCTGACCCAGAGCGCCGAGCAGGACAACAAGAACGAAGAGGCCAAGGAGTACCTGGCGCGGCTGGTGGCTGCAAACCACAACCAGCTGGGCCTGAAGGACCTGTTCGAGCTGGCGTTCGAGATCACCAAGGTCAACGGCCAACCGATCATCCACGCCGACATCGACGGCGCGGCGTCCAACGGCACCACCATGACCATCAAGGCGCTGACCAACATGTACCTGTTGTTGCACCTGATGGACCGTGACCTGGCCGGGCGCATTCGCCTGCCGTACTACCTCGACGAGGCGGCGGACATCGACGAACGCAACCAGGCCGCACTGCTGGAAACCAGCCTGCAACTGGGCTTCGTGCCGATTCTGGCGAGCGTGAAGCCGCAGGTGTCGGCGCGCGTGGCGATCGACCTGGAAGGTGGCAGCGGGCCGAATGGCATCTACATCGACGAGGCCGACTGGAAGTACATCAGCCGGCTGGATGAGGTGAAGGCGGTTGTGCGTGAGGATCAGGCCGAAGAGCTGGCCTGAGGTAATTGGGGCCGCTTTGCGGCCCTTCGCGGTTTCAATGGCTCCAAGGCAGGATCGGGATCGCCGTCACCGCATTCTGCGGGCTGCCTTCAATCATGCGGTCGCTGTACACCAGATAAACCAGCGTATTGCGCTTCTTGTCGAGGAAGCGCACCACCTGCATGGTCTTGAATACCAGCGAGGTGCGCTCCTTGAACACCTCCTCACCGTCCTTCAGTTCACCCTTGAAGTTGATCGGCCCGACCTGACGGCAGGCAATCGAGGCCTCCGCCCGATCTTCCGCCAACCCCAGCCCACCCTTCACGCCGCCTGTCTTGGCCCGCGACAGGTAGCAAGTCACACCCTCGACCTTGGGATCATCGAACGCCTCGACCACGATGCGATCATTCGGCCCGAGGAACTTGAACACAGTGGACACCTGGCCGATCTCCTCGGCCCCGGCCAGCACCGGCAGGGCAAGGACCGCCATCGCAATGACCCGCTTGAGCCGCTTCATACCAGCACCAGGTTGTCGCGGTGCACCAGCTCCGGCTCGGCGATGTAGCCCAGCAACGCCTCGATCTGATCGGACGGCTGGCCGATAATCTTCTGCGCTTCCAGTGCGCTGTAGTTGGCCAGGCCACGGGCCACTTCGACACCATCCGGGCCGACGCAGACCACCATCTCGCCACGGCGGAAACTGCCCTGCACGGTCTTCACGCCGACCGGCAGCAGGCTCTTGTTCGCCTCGCGCAGCGCCTGGACGGCACCTGCGTCGAGCACCAGGGTGCCGCGGGTCTGCAGGTGGCCAGCCAGCCACTGCTTGCGTGCCGCCAGCATGCCGCGTTCTGGCGACAACAGCGTACCCAGGCGCTCACCAGCCTTCAGGCGATCCAGCACGCGCTCGATGCGGCCACCGATGATGATCGTGTGCGCGCCGGAACGGGCGGCCAGGCGCGCGGCGCGCAGCTTGGTCTGCATGCCGCCCCGGCCCAGCGCCCCACCGGTACCTCCGGCCACGGCGTCGAGCGACGGGTCGTCGGCACGGGCTTCGTAGATCAGCTGGGCTTCGGGGTTGTTGCGCGGGTCGGCGTCGAACATGCCGTCGCGGTCGGTGAGGATGACCAGCAGGTCGGCTTCCACCAGGTTGGCCACCAGCGCGGCCAAGGTGTCGTTGTCGCCGAAGCGAATCTCGTCGGTGACCACGGTGTCGTTTTCGTTGATCACCGGTACCACGCCCAGGTCAACCAGGGTACGCAGGGTGCTGCGGGCGTTCAGGTAACGCTTGCGGTCAGACAGGTCGTCGTGGGTCAGGAGAATCTGCGCGGTGTGTTTGCCGTGCTCGCCGAAGCTCGTTTCCCAGGCCTGCACCAGGCGCATCTGGCCGATCGAGGCAGCGGCCTGCAACTCGTTCATTGCACTCGGTCGCGAAGTCCAGCCCAGCTGGCTCATGCCGGCAGCCACGGCCCCGGAGGAGACCAGTACCAACTCCACGCCTGCTTCACGCAGCGCGACCATCTGCTCGACCCATACGGCCATGGCGCCGCGGTCGAGGCCCTTGCCATCAGCGGTCAGCAGGGCACTGCCAATCTTCACGACCCAGCGCTTGGCGCCCGTCACCTTGCTTCGCATCTTCTTCCAACCTATGTCGAATCTGTAGATACCGTGGATACAAAAACGCCGCTCCCGAGAGCGGCGTTTAGTGTACTGCAACCGGTCAGTCGCGCACGTAAATGATTTCCGGGCCGTCTTCGTCGTCCTCGAAATCATCGTCCCAGGCATCGTCGTCATCGCCGATGTCGTGCACGCTCTTGACGCCGGTACGACGCAGGGTACGGGCGTCGTCCAGGGCCTGCAGCTGGGCGCGGGCTTCGTCTTCGATACGCTGGTCCAGTTCAGCCAGTTCCTCGGCGTAGGCCGGGTCATTGGCCAGGCGGTCGGCGCGGTCTTCGATGTAGCGCATCAGGTCGTGGCTGAGCTGCTCGGTACCCTGCTTGGAGATCGCCGAGATCACGTAGACCGGGCCTTCCCACTGCAGGCGCTCGATGACTTCCTTGACCCGCTCTTCGCGTTCGTCTTCCATCAGCATGTCGGACTTGTTCAGTACCAGCCAGCGCTCGCGGTCGGTCAGCGACGGGCTGAAGCGGGTCAGCTCGTTGATGATGACTTCAGCGGCATCGGCCGGGCTGCTGCCGTCCAGCGGCGCCAGGTCGACCAGGTGCAGCAGCACGCGGGTACGCGCCAGGTGCTTGAGGAAGCGGATACCCAGGCCGGCACCGTCGGAGGCGCCTTCGATCAGGCCGGGAATGTCGGCGATGACGAAGCTCTTCCAGCGGTCGACGCTGACTACGCCCAGGTTAGGTACCAGGGTCGTGAACGGGTAGTCGGCGACCTTCGGCTTGGCGGCCGAAACCGAGCGGATGAAGGTGCTCTTGCCCGCATTCGGCAGGCCGAGCAGGCCGACGTCGGCCAGGACCTTCAGCTCCATCTTCAGGTCGCGCTGTTCACCTGGCTTGCCCGGTGTGGTCTGGCGCGGCGCGCGGTTGGTGCTGGACTTGAAGCGGGTGTTACCCAGGCCGTGCCAGCCGCCCTGGGCGACCATCAGCTTCTGACCTGGAGTCACCAGGTCACCGATCACTTCCTGGGTCGAGGCATCGATCACGGTGGTGCCGACAGGCACGCGCAGGAACAGGTCCTCGCCCTTCTTGCCGGTGCAATCGGTGCTGCCGCCATTGGAGCCGCGCTGGGCTTCGTGGTGACGGGTGTAGCGGTAGTCGACCAGGGTGTTGAGGTTTTCGTCGGCAACCATGTACACCGAGCCACCGTCACCACCGTCGCCGCCGTTGGGGCCGCCGTTCTCGATGAACTTCTCGCGGCGGAAGCTCATGCAACCGTTACCGCCGTCACCGGCCTTGACCCGGATGGATACTTCGTCAACAAACTTCATTCAAAACCGCCTCTCGCCTGCGGGCGAGCTGAATACTGAAAAACCTGAGGCTCTTGCAAAAATGAGCGCGGCGGCCCCGTACGACCGTAGAAACCCACGCCGGCAGCCCATACAAACAGCTTTGCAAGAGGCTCACCACAAACGAAAAAGCCCCGTCGCGTGACGGGGCTTCTGGAGCGACGTCGCGATTAAGCGGCGACGATGCTCACGTAACGGCGCATGAACTCGCCTTTCTTCTCGAACTTGATCACGCCTTCGATCTTGGCGAACAAGGTGTGGTCCTTGCCCATGCCAACGCCGTAGCCAGCGTGGAATTCGGTGCCGCGCTGACGGACGATGATGTTGCCTGGCTTGATGACCTGGCCGCCATACATCTTCACGCCAAGGCGTTTCGATTCTGAGTCGCGACCGTTACGAGTACTACCACCAGCCTTCTTGTGAGCCATGGTTCAATTCTCCAAATAAATTCAGGGGACCGAGGCGATTAAGCCTGGATACCGGTGATTTTGATCTCGGTGAACCACTGGCGGTGGCCCATACGCTTCATGTGGTGCTTACGACGACGGAACTTGATGATGCGAACCTTGTCGTGACGGCCTTGCGAAACGACTTCGGCAACCACTTTAGCGCCGGCGACGACTGGTGCGCCGATGGTGACTTCTTCACCGTTGGCAACCAGCAGGACGCGGTCGAAAGTCACGGATTCGCCAGTGGCGACTTCCAGCTTTTCGATCTTGAGGAATTCACCTTCAGCGACTTTGTACTGCTTGCCGCCGGTAACGATTACTGCGTAAGACATGGTATTTCTCCGATAATCCTGCTCACCCAGCGCTTTATATGATGAGTATTGGCTGGCATGGCTGCATGGGGCTGGAACGGCCCTGTGCAATTGCGTAAGGCAGGTGCTGCCCAGGAAGTTAGGGTGCGCGATTGTACGCAACCCCGGTTTTGCTTGCAAGTCCCGCCCCCTGCCAGCGGGCACCGCGCCTTGACACACCGGGACCCGCGACCTAGCATGCCGCGCAACCTCACTGGAGCAGCCGATGCAACCCCAAACCTTCTACCGCGCGGTAGCTGAAGATTTCAGCGCCGTCGACGAGATCATCAAGAAGCAGCTGACCTCGCGCGTGCCGCTGGTATCGAAGATCGGCGACTATATCACGTCGGCCGGTGGCAAGCGCCTGCGTCCACTGCTGGTCCTGCTGTGTGGCAAGGCCCTGGGCCGTGAAGGCGCCGACCTGCGCCTGCTGGCCGCGACCATCGAGTTCCTGCACACCGCCACCTTGCTGCACGACGACGTGGTCGACATGTCCGGCATGCGCCGTGGCCGCTCCACCGCCAACGCCCTGTGGGGCAACGCGCCGAGCGTCCTGGTGGGCGATTTCCTCTATTCGCGTTCGTTCGAGATGATGGTCGAACTGGGCTCGATGCCGGTCATGCAGATCCTCTCCAAGGCCACCCGGGTAATCGCCGAGGGCGAAGTGCTGCAGCTGTCGCGGGTACGCGATGCCAGCACCACCGAAGAAGTTTACATGGACGTCATCCGCGGCAAGACCGCCATGCTGTTCGAAGCCTCGACCCACAGCGCCGCGGCACTGGCCGAAGCCAGCGAAGCGCAGCGCGAAGCCCTGCGCACCTTTGGCGACCACCTTGGTGTGGCCTTCCAGTTGGTCGACGACCTGCTCGACTACGAAGGCGATGCCGAAGCCCTGGGCAAGAACGTCGGCGACGACCTGGCCGAAGGCAAGCCGACCCTGCCCCTGATCTACACCATGCGCGAAGGGACGCCGGAGCAGGCGGCACTGGTGCGCAAGGCGATCCAGAAGGGTGGCCTGGAAGACCTGGAGCAGATTCGCGAGGCCGTCAACGCCTCGGGCGCACTGAAGTACACCGCCGAGCTGGCGCGTGACTACGTCAAGCGCGCCATCGAATGCCTGGAAGTGCTGCCAGCCAGTGAATACCGGGATGCGCTGGTAGAACTGAGCGAGTTTGCTGTCGCACGTACTCACTGACAGATCGAGTCGCCTTCATTCGCGGGTAAACCCGCTCCCACAGATTGTGCAAACTCTGTGGGGGCGGTTTTACCCGCTTTGCATTTGTCCGGACAAAAATACTTCTCGCGCTAGACCTTATACAATATGGGCCTTTAACCGCCTGTCTGTTTAAGGAACCGAAGTGAGCACTCTGCCACCCTGCCCCAAATGCAACTCCGAATACACCTACGAGGATGGCAGCCAGCTGATCTGCCCTGAGTGCGCCCACGAGTGGTCGGCCAGCGGCGAAGCCGAAGCGGCCAGCGATGACGTGGTGAAGAAGGACTCGGTGGGCAACGTCCTGCAGGACGGCGATACCGTTACCGTGATCAAGGACCTCAAGGTCAAGGGCTCGTCCCTGGTGGTCAAGGTCGGCACCAAGGTCAAGAACATCCGCCTGTGCGATGGCGACCACGACATCGACTGCAAGATCGATGGCATCGGTGCCATGAAGCTCAAGTCGGAATTCGTGCGTAAGGTCTGATTACAAAATCTGCCAATTGGCGCTTGCTATTCTGATAATAAGAATTATTCTCATTGGAGCCGCTTTCCAAGGAGAATCGCCATGACTTATCTGATCGACGCCTGGCTGGACCGCCCCCACCCCTATCTGCGCATTCTTCATCGGGAAACCGGTGAGGTGTGCGCAGTGCTCGAAGAAGAAGCACTGGACGAGCTGCGCGACCAGGGCGACCTGGATCTGTGCGGGCTGAATTCGAGTGAACCGGTGGTGCTCAAGGAGCTGGTGCGCAACCTGTTTCTGTTCTGCTATGCGCGGGCCTTGCGCCCAGGGGGAACAGACTGGAATTGAGGCTGGCTTCACCGGCCTCTTCGCGGGCAAGCCCGCTCCCACAGGGATCACACGGGATTCGGGCCTTGTGCGATACCTGTGGGAGCGGGCTTGCCCGCGAATGGGCCGCAAAGCGGCCCCAACGGTCTTACAGAACGTCGAGCAGCTCGACGTCGAACACCAGGGTGCTGTGCGGCGGGATGCTGCCAACGCCTTGCGCGCCGTAAGCCAGCTCGCTCGGCACGTACAGGCGCCATTTGCTGCCAGCGTTCATCAGCTGCAGGGCTTCGGTCCAGCCAGCGATCACGCCGCCAACCGGGAATTCAGCCGGCTGACCACGATCATAGGAGCTGTCGAACACAGTGCCGTCGATCAGGGTGCCGTGGTAGTGGGTGCGGACGTTGCTTTCGCGGGTCGGCTTGGCGCCTTCACCTGCGGTCAGCACTTCGAATTGCAGGCCCGAAGCCAGGGTGGTGATGCCGTCACGCTTGGCGTTTTCGGCAAGGAAAGCCTTGCCAGCGGCGGCGGCGGCTTCAGCCTTGGCGGCAGCTTCGGCTTGCATCAGCTCACGGATGACCTTGAAGCTGGCCGACAGGTCGGCTTCGTTGACACGGCTTTCGGCGCCGTTGAACGCGTCGGTCAGGCCGGCCAGGATGGCTTCCAGGCTCACGCCTGGCGGCGGGTTGTCGCGCAGCTGGCCGCCCAGTTGACGGCCGATGCCGTAGCTGACGCGCGTTTCGTCGGTGGACAGGTTGAGTTCGGACATGGTCATGCTCCACTGCAGGGCGCAGTGCAGCCGCGCCCTTGATGAAAAGGGCGAGCAGCCTAGCACACTGGGCAGCCGCGAGCAGCTACCAGGCCGAACGCTGGGAAATCGGCACCTTCAAGTCTTCTTCGGGGTGCGTGCCCATGCCGCACATCTCGTCCTGCACCGACCAGTGCACCAGGTTCATCGACACCATCGGAATGGTCTGTAGCAACTTGCGCGCATCCTCTACCGAATGTACGCGCAAGCGCTCACCGCGGGTATCGGACAGGGGATGGGGGTGGCCTTTGATCCGGGCTTCGATCAGGTAGTCGCCGCCCTCGATGGCAATGAGGTTCAGTTCGTCGACATGGCCGGCCCTGGCCTCGGTGTTGAGCTGATGCAGGTTCATGAGAGCACCTCGCTATGGGAACCACGCATGAGTGCTCATTTTTTGTACGAATCTAATGATTGCACAAGGCATTACTGACGCCGCTCGTCAGTTGGCCTAGATCCCTGTGGGAGAGGGCTTGCCCGCTCCCACAGGGCCCTGGCGGGGCTCAGTGCTTGGTCAGCTTGTCCAGGTAGCCCATGCAGAACGCCGAGACCACGAAGGTCATGTGGATGATCACGTACCACATCAGGTAGTCGGTGGAGATGTTCTGCGCATCCATGAAGACCCGCAGCAGGTGGATCGAAGAAATCGCCACGATCGAGGCGGCTACTTTCATCTTCAGCGACGAAGAGTCCATCTTGCCCAACCAGTTGAGCTTTTCCTTGCTCTCGTCGATGTCCAGCTGCGACACGAAGTTCTCGTAGCCGGAAATCATCACCATCACCAACAGGCCGCCAACCAGCGACATGTCGATCAGCGACAGGATGACCAGGATCAGGTCGGCTTCACTGAGGGCAAAGACGTTGGGCAGGACGTGGACAACTTCCTGGAAGAACTTCAGCGCCAAGGCCAGCAGGCCGAGGGACAGGCCGAAGTAGATGGGAGCGAGCAGCCAGCGCGAGGCATACATCGCGTTTTCGAGAATACGTTCCATGGAGAATTTGGGACTCGTCAGGTGACTGGAAATTCGGCCGCGAGTATAGCCAGCCACCTGTGACAGCAAAAGCCTGCGGCCTGATGCCGCACCGCTGGTAATGAATGCTCAGGTTTCAGGATGGAACTGGTAATCGCCCAGATTACGGCAGCGTTCGCCGTTGATCCGGCGCAACTGAGCCTGCAGGTGCAGGCACCAGATCTGTGGATCGTCGGCCACCTGATAGCCATGCAGCGTCAAGCTGTCAACGATGGCGCTGAGCACGGACTCGGCCACTACCGGCCCATGGAACGGCCCCTGGGCCTTGATCGCCGAGGGTTGTTCACCGGCCATGCCGGCGGCGAACAGCAGTGTCCACATGCCGTTGTCACCGGCCAGTGGGCGAATGCTGCATTCAATGCGGGTCACCAGGCCCAGGCACTGGCGAGTAAGGCTGAGGTTGCGCATGGCCGCGTCCCCTCCAATGAGCCCTGTTCAGCCTGAAAACCAGGCTGTTTCCATCCTGAACCCTGATACCGTCCTTAAGTTCCAGCATAGAAGAACAGCGCAAAAAGATGGAAAACCGGCGCTGAACGGTAGCACTTGGCCGCCAGCGCCGATTTATTGACTCAGGCCGGCTTGGCTTGGGCAATCACCTCTTCAAGCCGTTCCTTTTCAGCCTTCTCGATTTCTTCCTCGCTGATCATTTCGGCGATCTCGCGCAAGCGTTCGACCACCCGGGCGTTGACGCTGCCTTCGGTAAAGACGCCTTGTTCGTTGAGTTCGCCAGCCTCTTCGCCCACCAGCAAGCTCAACGCTTCATCGGCCTGGCTGACCGCATAGACGTGGAACAGGCCGTTTTCCACCGCCTGCAACACGCGCTCGTCGAGCATCAGTGTGGCGACGTTGGCGCGCGGAATGATCACCCCCTGCTCGCCCGTCAGGCCACGTGCCTCGCAGAGGCGGAAGAAGCCTTCGATCTTCTCGTTGACCCCACCCACCGCCTGCACCTCACCGAACTGGTTGATCGAGCCGGTGATGGCGAAGCACTGCTTGAGCGGCGTGCGCGACAACGCTGAGATCAGCGTGCAAGCCTCACCCAGCGAGGCGCTGTCGCCATCTACATAGCCGTAGGACTGCTCCAGGGCGATGCTGGCGGAAATCGCCAGGGGGAATTCCTGGGCATAGCGGCTGCCCAGGTAGCCGGTAAGGATCATTACGCCCTTGGAGTGGATCGGCTGGCCGAGGTTGACCTCACGCTCGATGTCGACGATGCCGCTGCCGCCCGGGTAGACGGTGGCGGAAATGCGCGCCGGCATGCCGAACGCCGAATCGCCGACTTCGAGCACGGTCAGGCCGTTGCACTTGCCAATCGCCGCGCCTTGCGTGTCGATCAGGATGATGCCGGCGAGCATGTCGTCGAGCACCCGCTGCGAGACACGCCCGGTGCGGGTGGCCTTGGCCTTGAGCGCCCGCTCGATGTGCCCGGCGTCGGTCATTTCGTCACTGGCCAACTGACGGATGAAATCCGCCTCGCTGACCAGCTGGAATAGGTCGCCAATGCGTGCCGACAGGCGCGACTGGTTTTCCGCCAGGCGAGCGCTGTAGGTGGCCAGGCGCGCCACCGCATCACTGGTCAGCGGTGCCATGCCTTCTTCGTTTGTGCGGGTGCGCAGCAGCTGGGCGAACTGCTCGAGATTCTCGTCGACCATCGGCATGTCTTCGTCGAAGTCGACCAGCACGCGGAACATCTCCTGGAAGTCCGGGTCGTGGTCCTGCAGCGCGTAGTACAGCTGGCGTGAACCGATGATCACCAGCTTGATGTTCAGCGGAATCATCTGCGGCGTCAGGCTGACCGTGGCAACGCGGCCCAGCTCGCCCAGCGGCGACTCCATCTTCAGCTTGCGCGACTGCAGGGCGCGCTTGAGGGCGTCCCAGACGAACGGCTCGCCCAGCATCTTCTCGGCTTCGAGAATCAGGAAGCCGCCGTTGGCGCGGTGCAGCGCGCCAGGGCGCAGCTGCCGGTAAGAGGTGTACAGCGCCCCTTGATCGGTGCTGTATTCGATGCGCCCGAACAGGTTGTCGTAGGTCGGGTGCGGCTCGAACACCACCGGCGCACCACCGTCAGCGTGGTGGCCGACCACCAGGCTTGGCGCGTACTGCTCTTCAAGCAGCTTGCGCGCAGCAGCGTCGGTCTTGCTGTCTTCAACCAGCTGCTCGACCACGGTACGCAGGAGGTTCAGCTGCACGGACTGCAGGTAAGCGCAAACCGCCGCGTTCTCGGCGTACTTTTCCGACAGCGGCGCCAGCAACGGCTGCAGGGCCAAGGTGATGGTTTCTTCGTTGAGCTGACGCAGCTGGTTGTTCGACTCGCGTTTCCATTGCGGCAGGCTGGCCAGCTCCTCGTTGAGGCGCTCCTCGAGCAGGGCGATGTCCTCGTGGAATTGCTCGCGAACCTCTTCGGGCAGCTGGGCGAATTCGGCTTCGTCCAGCGCCTTGCCATCGGCCATCGGGGTGAAGGCGACGTTGCTGGCATCGCGGTACAGGGCCACGTCCTTTTCCAGCGAGGCGCGCTCGATCACATCCAGTGCACGGTCATAACGCTGGTTGAAGGCGCGGTCGATGGCACCTTTCTTTTGCTGGTACGACGGGTGCTCGAACACCGCCGGGAAGGTCGCCAGCAAGTTGTCGATCAAGCCGCTCATGTCGTTGATGAACTCGGCCGCGCTGCCGGAAGGCAGCTCCAGGGCGCGTGGTTCGCGGGTGTCATCGAAATGGTTGACGTAGAGCCAGTCGGACGGGGTCTGCTGGCGCTTGCCCTCGGCCTTGAGGTAGCGTTTGACGAACGAGAAGCGGCCGGTGCCCGGCTCGCCCATCACATAGACGTTGTAACCCGGGCGCGGCATGGCCACGCCAAACTGCAGGGCCTCGACAGCACGCTCTTGGCCCAGGACTCCGCGAAACGGCTCCAGATCGTCGGTATTGGTAAAGGCAAACTGCTCGGGGGAGAAACGCCGGGTCAGGGCTTCAGGCGCGAGACGCAGGCGCGCAGCGACAGGATCGGGCATTGGGTTTCCTTACTTCGGCGGGGCAGATACGCAGCATTCTGGCGCTGCCCGCGCGCGCCTTGCAAGGCTCCTCGGGACTTTATGTCACAGCGGTGATGCTGTCATCTGCGAGCAAATTTTTCGCAATCAACGACGCAACCTTTAGATCATGCCTAAACTCCAAGCTGCGCGGGTGGGTGAAATGCTTTCCCGACCTGGCAACCGAGTTGCCAGAAACCCTGACCCTTGGTTAAGACAAATAGAGAACAATGCTATGAAACGGATTCTTCTGGGTACTCTGTTCACCGTGGTTTCGCTCAACGCGCTTGCCGAAGCGCCGGGTGGCCCGAACTGCGGCTGGGGCAACATGCTGTTCGAAGGCCAGCGCGGCACGCCGGCTCACTTCCTGGCTTCCACCACCAACGGTACCTCGGGCAACGCCACCTTCGGCATGACCTCCGGCACCAACGGCTGCTCGACCAAGGCTTCGCTGACCTATGGCGGCAAGTCCTGGTTCGCCATGAACGGCATGATGAACGAGCTGTCCGAAGACATGGCCATGGGCCAGGGCGAAGCCCTGACCACCTACGCCGTGGTCCTGGGCGTCGCTCCGGAAGATCGTGGCTACTTCGCCTCGGTCACCCACCAGCACTTCAATCAGATCTTCAGCAGCGCCGACGTGACTGCCGAAACTGTCCACAGCAATACCCTGGCCGTTCTGAAGAACGACCCTCGCCTGGCCAAATACGCCACCGAGGCCTGAGTGCAGCTACCCCCGCCCCGGCCTCCGGGGCGGGTTTCGCCTTTCTTCGGCATCGTTAAGAAGTAGTTGCCCGACATGCTCAAACGCCTCGCACCCTTGGCGCTGTGTGCCTGCGCCCCCGTACATGCCATGCCCGTGCTGGACCCAGGCCGTATCCAGCAACTGGCCAACACCCCTTACTGGATTGCCCTGGGCCACTATGAAACCGCCAAGCTCGGCGGCTGGCGCAGCTATGTAGACGATGATGCCTTCTTCCTCGCCGAGGACGGCGCGCACCATCCGGACCAGGAGCTCAAGGCCACGGTCGAAGCGCTGTACGCCCCCGCCAGCCTGGGCGACAAGCACGCCCAATGCGTATTCCCCGCACGCACCCGCTGGCTGCGTGAACAGCTGGACCTCAAAGGCCTGCCGCAACCGGACTGCCAGGAATTCAAGACCTGGTACCAGTCGATCGACCCGCACAGCGCGGCGCTGATTTTCCCGGCGGCCTACCTCAACAGTCCATCGTCGATGTTCGGCCACACCCTGCTGCGCATCGACCAGTCCAGTACCCGCAGCGACGACACCACGTTGCTGAGCTACGCCATCAACTTCGGCGCCTACATCGAAGGCAGCGACAACAGCATCCTGTATGCCTGGAAGGGCCTGATGGGCGGCTACCCAGGCCTGTTCGCGCTGATGCCCTACCAGGAAAAGCTCTCGGAATACCGCAGCCTGGAGAACCGCGACCTGTGGGAATACCAGCTGGATCTGACGCCCGAAGAAACCGGGCGCATGGTCGAGCACGTCTGGGAGCTGAAGCAGATCCAGTTCGACTACTTCTTCTTCGACGAAAACTGCTCCTACCGCCTGCTGGAGCTGTTGCAGGTAGCCCGGCCAAGCCTGGACCTGACCTCACAATTCCCGCTCACCGCCATCCCGACGGACACGGTGAAAGCGGTGAAGCAATCGGGCCTGGTCGCCAGCGAAACCTACCGCCCGTCACGCGAACGCGAACTGCTGGCCCGGGCCGAGCCGCTGGACCATGACGAGAAGCGCCAGGTACTGGCCGTCAGCGCCGATACCGCACAGTTGCAGAACCCCGAATTCAAAGCCTTGCCCCGCGAGCGCCAGGCACTGGTACAGGATGCGGCCTACCGCCTGGAGCGCTACCGGGCCAACGGCCAGGCGCGAGACCCTGGGCAGGCTAGGCGCAGCTTCGAACTGCTGCGGGCAATCAACGGCAACCCGCCGCCGCCGCTGCAGATCGAGCGCCCCGGCCTGCCAGAGGACGGCCATGACTCGCGGACCTGGCAACTGGGCGTCGGTACCCGAGAGGACCGCGCCTACGCCGAATACGGCCTGCGCATGGCCTACCACGACCTCAACGACAACGCCTACGGCTTCCCGCTGGGGGCGCAGATCGAGATTCTGCAGCTTAAGGTGCGCCAGTACGAAGGCAACGACTGGCAGGTACAGCGCCTGGACCTGGCCACCATCCGCTCGTTGACGCCGCGCAACGAGCTGCTCAAGCCTTGGTCCTGGCAAGTCGCTGGCGGCCTGGAACGGGTGCCGGGCAAGCATGACGACGAGGTGCTGGTGAGCCATGTGAACGGCGGTGCCGGGGGTACCTGGCAGCTGGCCGATGGCTTGCTGGGCTTTGCCCTGGGTACGTTGCGAATCGAGCACCACAACGACTTCGCCCAGTTCATCGCCCCGGCGACGGGGTTCAATGGCGGGCTGCTGTGGCGCAACGGGCTGGGCAACATGACGCTGGAGGCCAAGGGTGATTACTTCACCAATGGCGAGGTACGGCGCAGTGTGAGCCTGAACCAGCAATGGGAGATCAGCCAGAACCTGGGCCTGAGGTTGAGTGCTTCGCGGGAGTTCAGCCACCTGGCGACAGCGCAGAACGAAGTGATGCTGGAGCTGAAGTGGTACCACTACTGAACGTGAACCAACCGACTCTTTGACACTGTTTTGACACCTCCCCGACAAATCGCCACCTAGACTTTCGGTATCTCCCCAAGGGTCCAGGTGGTCATGTCGCGGTACTGGTTCGGTTTGTGCGTTGCATTGTTGCTGGCGGGTTGCGAAACCACCCATGATCAGATGGTCAACCACGGTTATCCCCCCGCCTACGCCGACGGCTACCAGGACGGTTGCAGCAGCGGCCGTCAGGCAGCCGGGCTGATGGTGGGCGACTTCAAGAAGGACGTACCACGCTACCTGCACGATCGCCACTACGAGACCGGCTGGGACGATGGTTTCCGCCAGTGCCACGCGATGCAGAACAGCGAGGAACAGCGCCAGTACCACGAGCGCTTCTGGGACGAACGTGATCGCCAGTGGCAGCAGGAGAAAGACCAGGGCGCCGGCCGTGCCTACCGTCATGACTAAGTCGCAAATGGACATCCATTGAAACCGTCGGCCTGCCATGCTGGTCTCCAGCACAAGGAGGCCATTGCATGAGCCGAGCATTCGTCAACGAAGACCAGGCCGCTGCCCAGGCCGATCAGCCGGTGGAGCGGCGCGTCAGCGACCAACCCAATTACGTCACTGCCAATGGCCTGCGCCAGCTGCAACAGCGCGTGAGCGAACTGAATGCCTTGCGCAGCGCGTTGCAGGCGCAGGGCGAGCGCGGCGACAAGCAGCGCCTGGCCGATACCGAGCGGGATCTGCGCTATTTCAGCGCGCGGGTGCAGAGCGCCCAGGTGGTGCCGGCGGCGACATCACGCAGCAAGGTGCAGATTGGTAGCCGGGTAAGGTTCGTCGACGAGCAGGGCCAGGAGCAGGTAGTGCAACTGGTGGGCGAGGATGAGGCGGATGCCGCCCGCGGGATGATCAACTGGGGATCACCGCTGGGGCGGGCATTGCTCGGGGCCGGGCCTGGGGATGAAGTGCTGTGGCGGCGGCCGGCGGGGGATCAGCTGATTGAAGTGATCGAGATCGGTTGAGGCCTTGGGGCTGCTGTGCAGCCCAATCGCGACCTGCGGTCGCTCCTACGGGAGCGCGCGTGCCTCTGTAGGAGCGACCGCAGGTCGCGATTGGGCCGCAAAGCGGCCCCAGCAGTCAGATCAGACCACGCCTTGCGCCAGCATGGCATCGGCAACCTTCACGAAGCCAGCGATGTTAGCGCCCTTCACATAGTTGACCTTGCCATCCGCCTCTTCACCGTAATGCACGCAGGCATGGTGAATCGACTGCATGATGTTGTGCAGCTTGCTGTCCACCTCACCCGCCGTCCACAGCAGGCGCATGGCGTTCTGCGACATCTCGAGGCCCGATACGGCCACGCCACCGGCGTTGGATGCCTTGCCCGGTGCGTACAGGATCCCGGCCTCGATGAACAGGTCGACCGCCGCCAGGGTGGTCGGCATGTTGGCGCCTTCGGCCACGCAGATGCAGCCGTTGCGCAGCAGGGTGCGGGCGTCTTCGATGTCCAGTTCGTTCTGCGTGGCGCATGGCAAGGCGATGTCGCATGGCAGGCTCCACGGAGTCTGGCCCTTGCGGAACTCCAGGCCAAACTGCTCGGCCAGTTCGCTGATGCGGCCGCGCTTGACGTTCTTCAGCGTCATCAGCGCGTCCCACTGGGCATCGGTCAGGCCGCCTTCGGCGTACAGGGTGCCTTCGGAGTCGGACAGCGAAATCACCTTGCCGCCAAGGTCCATGACCTTGCGGGCAGCGTACTGGGCGACGTTGCCGGAACCGGAAATGGCCACGCGACGGCCATCGATGCGCAGGTGCTGGCGCTTGAGCATTTCTTCCGCGAAGTACACGCAGCCGTAGCCAGTGGCTTCGGGGCGGATCAGGCTGCCGCCGTAGGTCATGCCCTTGCCGGTCAGCACCGACGTGAACTGGTTGGCCAGGCGCTTGTACTGGCCGAACATGAAGCCGATCTCGCGGGCGCCCACGCCAATGTCACCGGCCGGCACGTCGCAGTCAGCACCGATGTGGCGGTACAGCTCGCTCATGAAGGCCTGGCAGAAGCGCATGACTTCAGCATCGCTCTTGCCTTTCGGGTCGAAGTCCGAGCCGCCTTTGCCGCCGCCCATGGGCAGCGAGGTGAGGGAGTTCTTGAACACCTGTTCGAAGGCCAGGAACTTGAGCACGCTCAGGTTCACCGACGGGTGGAAGCGCAGGCCGCCCTTGTAGGGGCCGATGGCGCTGCTCATCTGGATGCGGTAGCCGCGGTTGACCTGCACCTTGCCCTGGTCATCGACCCACGACACGCGGAACAGCACGGCACGCTCCGGCTCGACCATGCGCTCGAGGATGCCGGACTGCAGGTAGTGAGGGTTGGCTTCGAGGAACGGCCACAGGGTACGCAGCACTTCTTCCACGGCCTGGTGGAATTCCGGTTGGCCCGGGTCGCGTTGCTGCAGGCGTGCAAGGAAATGGTCGACAGATTCGATCATAGTAGACATCTCACCAAGGGGATTGGACTTATTGGTTTTTTTCGGAATGTACCAAGAAGCAATTGCACCGGAATAGGGCGAAATGTCGTTTTTTTGAAATTATTTGGTGCGTTTTATATAAATGTATACAAAATCACCTTTGAATAGAGGGTAAAACAGCCGTTCTGCCGCTGTGAGCAGGCACAAAAATGGGGCCGCGATAGGCCCCATTCTTGTGCATCAGAACACTGGCTTACTGGGCCAGCTTCTTGTGCCGTACACGGTGCGGCTGGGCTGCAGCGTCGCCCAGGCGCTTCTTGCGGTCGGCTTCGTACTCGGTGTAGTTGCCCTCGAAGAACACCACGTTCGAGTCGTCTTCGTACGCCAGGATGTGGGTAGCCACACGGTCCAGGAACCAACGGTCGTGGGAAATCACGATGGCGGCGCCCGGGAAGTCCAGCAAGGCTTCTTCCAGGGAACGCAGGGTTTCAACGTCGAGGTCGTTGGACGGTTCGTCGAGCAGCAGGACGTTACCGCCCTCCTTCAGGGTCAGGGCCAGGTGCAGGCGGCCACGCTCACCACCGGACAGGTCCTTGACGAACTTCTGCTGGTCGCCACCCTTGAAGTTGAAGCGGCCAACGTAGGTACGCGACGGGATCTCATAGTTGCCGATGCGGATCTGGTCGGAACCGTCGGAGATCTGCTGGAACACGGTCTTGGAACCGTCGAGGTCTTCACGGCTCTGGTCCACGCAGGCCAGCTGCACGGTTTCGCCGATCTCGATGGTGCCCGAGTCCGGTTGCTCCTTGCCCATCAGCATGCGGAACAGGGTCGACTTACCGGCACCGTTACCACCGATCACGCCGACGATGGCACCTTTGGGCATCGAGAACGACAGGTTGTCGATCAGCACGCGGTCGCCATAGCCTTTGGTGACGTTCTTGAACTCGATGACTTTGTCGCCCAGGCGCGGACCGGCCGGGATGTAGATCTCGTTGGTTTCACTGCGCTTCTGGAATTCCTGCGACTGCATTTCCTCGAAGCGCTGCAGACGGGCCTTGGATTTGGACTGGCGGGCCTTGGCGCCTTTGCGCACCCACTCCAGTTCCTCTTTCATGGCCTTCTCGTGGGCGCTCTGCTGCTTGGATTCCTGCGCCAGGCGCTCCGACTTGGCTTCCAGCCAGCCCGAGTAGTTGCCTTCGTACGGAATACCGGCGCCGCGGTCCAGCTCGAGGATCCATCCGGCGACGTTGTCGAGGAAGTAACGGTCGTGGGTAATCGCTACCACGGTGCCCGGGAAGTCGTGGAGGAAGCGCTCCAGCCAGGCTACCGAGTCGGCGTCCAGGTGGTTGGTCGGTTCGTCGAGCAGCAGCATGTCGGGGGCCGACAGCAGCAGGCGGCACAGGGCCACGCGGCGCTTCTCACCACCGGACAGGTGCTCGATGCGAGCATCCCAGGCCGGCAGGCGCAGGGCGTCGGCGGCGACGTCCAGCTGGCGCTCGAGGTTATGGCCGTCGGCAGCCTGCAGGATGGCTTCGAGCTTGGCCTGTTCGGCAGCCAGCTTGTCGAAGTCGGCATCGGGTTCGGCGTAGGCGGCGTAGACCTCGTCCAGGCGGGCCTGGGCGTCCTTGATCACGCTGACCGCTTCCTCGACCACTTCGCGCACGGACTTGTTCGGGTCCAGTTGCGGCTCCTGCGGCAGGTAACCCACATTGATGTCGGGCATCGGACGGGCTTCGCCGTCGAATTCCTTGTCGACGCCCGCCATGATCCGCAGCAGGGTCGATTTACCGGCGCCGTTCAGGCCGAGCACGCCGATCTTGGCGCCTGGGAAGAACGACAGGGAAATGTTTTTGAGAATTTCCCGCTTCGGCGGCACGACCTTGCTCAGCCGATGCATGGTGTAGACGTATTGAGCCAAAACCAAGCCCTCTAAATAGGTAAAGACATCGACGATCGCCCCGGCACTGTGGCCAGGGGGATGTGTTTACGGGGTTCATTGAACAAAGTCGACCATTCTACGCCAACGCGCGGCGTTGCACAGGGTGGTCGGATGGTGGCAAGGGATCGTTGTGATCCTGGGAGGCTTTTGTTGCCTGTTCCGGCCTCTTCGCGGGCTTGCCCGCGAAAGGGCCGGCACAGCCGCCGAGAGGGCTCAGACGTGACGCTGTTTGGCCTTGCCCCGCGGCAACCGGCAACGGTCGCTCTGCTCGGCCAGGCGCGCCGCATATGCGGCCTTGACGCTGAAGCCGCCACTGCGGACAGGCTGGGCTGCAACAGGCGTACTGACAACCTTGCCAGCCGGCTTGGCTACGGCAGCCACCGGTACCTCTTCAGCGGGTGCTGCCGCCTTGGCGGTCTTGCGCAGCTCAGCCAGCGATGGCGTCTTGTTTTTCGAGGCCGCAGCCGCATCTGGTTTGACCAGCGAGCGCTGGCATGATTTGCAGGATACGTCCGCGGTCACGGCAGTGCTGACAAGGGTCTGACTGCTGCGCCCACAGGCGGAATCGAGGCCATTGGTGGAAAAGTGAGTAACCAAAACCGAACATCTCCGATGCGTTGTCATTGAAGCGGGCGGCATTCTCGCACAGGACGCAGGGTCTTGCCGAACGGGTCGGCATCACCACGGCCACTGGCTTCGGACAATCGGGCTGGCACATTGCCACAATCACAGGCATGCTAGCCCGTTCGCATGTCCGGCTTTATAGTGCGCGGCCGCGGTCCAGGCCTGTGCAGATACCGGCATACACCGTGCATGTTCATCCCTGCCATCGCCAGCCCAATCGCAGGACCAACGCTTGACCAATCTCAATCATCCGACTCTGCTGCGCCCCGCTTCGCCGGCCCCAGTCGCTTCGCTACGGGGTTCGGTCAAGGGTGCGCTGGCCCTGCTGGCCCTGATTCTGCTGGGCTTGCTGCTATGGCAACTGTTTTCCCAGTTTCGCCACACCCAGGCTGACCAGCGTCAGCAGACCCTGGACGCCAGTGCCCATCTCGCCGACCACCTGAACCTGAACCTGGCGCTCAAGGCCCAGCAGGCCCTTAACGTGCTCCAGCCCTACGTCAATGCACCGGCGCCCGCCGCCCTGCCGAGCCTGCTGGCAACCCTGCGCGAACGCCTGCCCGCCCTGCGCGACTTGGCCTGGCTGGACCAAGCCGGGCAACTGCTAGGCGACAGCCTGGCCGGCAGCCCAGACCGCCAGTTGCTTGACGAGTTGGTCGGGCTGAACCAAGGCCGCCGCTACTTTTTCGCCAACTCGGCAGACAACCGCACTGTCTACCTGCTGTTGCGCCAGACGGCGGAACAGGATCGGGGCTACTGGCTGCTGCGCCTGTCAGCGGACTATTACCAGGCGCTCACCGTGCACCTCGACGGCCCGGGCCACCCGCTCTGGCTGCTGGAAAACAGCCGCAGCGGCGAGGTACTGGAACGCCACGCTCCGGTGCAGACCAGCGGCGAGCCGCTGCAAAGCGTGATGCTCGCCTTCATCGACAACAGCACCTGGCAATTGCGTGGCCTGTTCGACGCAGGCCTGGCCCAGCAGAAGCTGCTGCCGGCACTGATCGGCAAGTGCCTGCTGGCGCTGTTCTGTGCCCTGCTGCCGGTACTGGCGCTGTTCAACATGCGCCGCCGCCAACGCGCGCTGCAGGAAGACCGCCGGCGCTACCAGGAAATCTTCGAAGGCACCGGCGTGGCCTTGTGCGTGCTCGACCTGTCGAGCCTGCCCGGCCAGCTCGACCGCTATCACCTGCGCAACCTGGCCGGGCTCAAGCAGAGCCTGGCGCTGGACCCGACCCTGCGCCGCTCGCTGTTGCTGGAGCTGAAGATCACCGAAATCAACCAGGTGGCGCGCCAGCTCCTCAATGTCGAGTGCCACCAAGGCGCCTGGCAACGGCTGATCGATGGCAGCGGCGACGGCCGCGACAGCGTCGGCATGCAGCTGATCGACGCGCTGATCGAACAACGTCCGTCGCTGGAGCTGGAAGTGCGCCTGCCCGCACCGCTGGGTGGCGAGTTGCACCTGTGGCTGATGGCGCGCCTTCCGCAGCAGCGTCGCGATTACCAGGCAGTGATCCTCAGCATCAGCGACATTACCAGCCGCAAGCAGGTGGAGCTGTCGCTGCTGGAACGTGAAAGCTTCTGGTCCGACGTCGTGCGTACAGTGCCCGACCAGCTGTACGTGCAGGACGTGCTCAGCCAGCGAATGATCTTCAGCAACCGCCACCTCGGCCAGACCCTCGGCTACGACCGCACCGAGCTGGCACAGATGGGCGACCGCTTCTGGGAACTGCTGCTGCACCCTGAAGATGCCGCGCACTACCAGGCTCTGCGCCAGCAACAGCGCGACAGTGCCCATAGCCAGTCACTGCACACTCAGTTGCGCTTCCGCCACCGCGATGGCGCCTGGCGCTGCTATGACATCCGCGAGCAGGTACTGACCCGCGATGACGATGGCCTGGTCACACGCATCATCGGCGTGGGCAAGGATGTCACCGTGCAGATCGAGGCCAGCCAGTCGCTGCGCGACAGCGAGCAGCGCTACCGCATGCTCGCCGAAAGCATCAGCGACGTGATCTTCTCCACCGACAGCCGCCTGCAACTGAACTACCTCAGCCCCTCGGTGCAGGCGGTGCTGGGCTACCAGGCCGAGTGGATCTTCGACAATGGCTGGCAGTCGATCATCGCCAACCCGTCCCAGCTCACCGGCATCTACAGCCTGATGGAGCGGGTCAGCAGGGCCATGGGTGACAACGAGCAACTGGCCCAACTGCGCAGCCAGCTGCCGACGCAACTGTTCCTGTTCGACTGCCTGCGCGCCGATGGCCGCAAGATCCCTATCGAACTGCGCCTGGTGCTGGTGTGGGACGACCAGCAGCGCTTCGAAGGCGTGCTCGGCGTAGGCCGCGACATCAGCCAGCAGCGCCGTGCGGAAAAAGACCTGCGCATGGCCGCGACGGTATTCGAGCACTCCACCTCGGCCATCCTCATCACCGACCCGGCCGGCTATATCGTTCAGGCCAACGAGGCCTTCAGCCGGGTCAGCGGCTACGCGGTCGGCGACGTGCTCGACCAGCTGCCGAGCATGCTGGTCGTCGAGGACCAACAGGAAAGCCACCTGCGCTACGTGCTCAAGCAACTGCACCAGCGCGGCAGCTGGGAAGGCGAAGTGTGGCTCAAGCGCCGCGACGGCGACCATTACCCGGCCTGGGTCGGCATTACCGCCGTGCTCGACGACGAAGGCGACCTGGCCAGCTATGTGTGCTTCTTCACCGACATCAGCGAGCGCAAGGCCAGCGAACAGCGCATCCACCGCCTGGCCTACTACGACGCCCTCACCCACCTGCCCAACCGCACGCTGTTCCAGGACCGCCTGCATACCGCGCTGCAGCAGGCCGAGCGGCAGAAGTCATGGGTGGTGCTGATGTTCCTCGACCTCGACCGCTTCAAGCCGATCAACGACTCCCTCGGCCACGCTGCGGGCGACCGTATGCTCAAGGACATGGCCCTGCGCCTGCTGGCCTGCGTCGACGATGACGATACCGTGGCGCGCATGGGTGGCGACGAATTCACCTTGCTGCTGCAGCCACGGGCCACCCGCGAGATGGCCCTGAACCGTGCCATCCACGTGGCCGAGAACATACTTGGCAGCCTGGTGCGGCCATTCGTGCTGGAAGGTCGCGAGTTCTTCGTCACCGCCAGTATCGGCATCGCCCTCAGCCCGCAGGACGGTAACGAGCTGAGCCAGTTGATGAAGAACGCCGACACCGCCATGTACCACGCCAAGGAGCGCGGCAAGAACAACTTCCAGTTCTACCAGACCGAGATGAACGCCAGCGCCCTTGAGCGCCTGGAGCTGGAAAGCGACCTGCGCCACGCGCTGGAGCAGAACGAATTCATCCTTTACTACCAGCCGCAGTTCAGCGGCGACGGCAAGCGCCTGACCGGTGCCGAAGCCCTGCTGCGCTGGCGCCATCCGACCCGAGGGCTGGTGCCGCCGGGCGACTTCATACCGGTGATCGAAGAGCTGGGCCTGGTGGTGGATGTCGGCGACTGGGTGCTGCGCGAGGCCAGCCGCCAGCTCAAGGCCTGGCACAAGAACAAGGTGCGCGTGCCGAAGGTGTCGGTGAACATCTCGGCGCGGCAGTTCTCCGACGGCCAGCTGGGCACGCGGATCGCCACCATCCTCGAAGAAACCGGCCTGCCGCCGGCGTGCCTGGAGCTGGAGCTGACCGAGAGCATCCTGATGCGCGAGGTCAATGAAGCGCTACAGATTCTCGCCAGCCTGAAAAACCTCGGCCTGAGCATCGCCGTCGACGACTTCGGCACCGGTTACTCGTCGCTTAACTACCTCAAGCAGTTCCCCATCGACGTGCTGAAGATCGACCGCACCTTCGTCGACGGCCTGCCCGAGGGCGAGCAGGACGCGCAGATCGCCCGGGCGATCATCGCCATGGCCCACAGCCTCAACCTGGCGGTGATCGCCGAGGGCGTGGAGACCCACGAGCAGCTGGAATTCCTGCGTGAGCATGGCTGCGACGAGGTGCAGGGCTACCTGTTCGGGCGGCCGATGCCGGCCAACCAGTTCGAAGCGCAGTTCGCCAACGCCGCCCTGTTCATGTTCCAGTGATGACGCCCGCTCCCACGGAGGGTCCGCCACAGCCTGAATCAGGGTCGGAAAAACGGACCTTCGAGTCAACTCCAGCCCAGACACGGCGCGGGATGCAACATAAAGCCCATTGGTCCGCGACTTGATGCCACTTCATATGCCAGGCGCGGATCAATCGGTTAGAATGCCCCCCCAAATTACCCCGATCCTTGAGGACCGCCATGTTCAGCCGTGATTTGACCATTGCCAAGTACGACGCCGAGCTCTTCGAAGCCATGCAGCAAGAAGCCCTGCGCCAGGAAGAGCATATCGAGCTGATCGCTTCGGAAAACTACACCAGCCCGGCAGTCATGGAAGCTCAGGGCTCGGTCCTGACCAACAAGTACGCCGAAGGCTACCCAGGCAAACGCTACTACGGCGGCTGCGAATACGTCGACGTGGTCGAGCAACTGGCCATCGACCGTGCCAAGGAGCTGTTCGGCGCCGACTACGCCAACGTCCAGCCACACGCAGGCTCGCAAGCCAACGCCGCGGTCTACCTGGCCCTGCTGTCGGCCGGTGACACCATCCTGGGCATGAGCCTGGCCCACGGTGGCCACCTGACCCACGGCGCTTCGGTAAGCTCGTCGGGCAAGCTGTACAACGCCATCCAGTACGGCATCGACAGCAACGGCCTGATCGATTACGACGAAGTCGAGCGCCTGGCTGTCGAGCACAAGCCGAAGATGATCGTTGCCGGCTTCTCGGCCTACTCGCAGGTCCTGGACTTTGCCCGCTTCCGCGCCATTGCCGACAAGGTCGGTGCCTACCTCTTCGTCGACATGGCCCACGTTGCCGGCCTGGTTGCCGCTGGCGTGTACCCGAACCCTGTGCCGTTCGCCGACGTGGTCACCACCACCACCCACAAGACCCTGCGCGGTCCTCGTGGCGGCCTGATCCTGGCCCGCGCCAACGCCGACATCGAGAAGAAGCTGAACTCCGCCGTCTTCCCAGGCGCCCAGGGCGGCCCGCTGGAGCACGTGATCGCGGCCAAGGCCATCTGCTTTAAGGAAGCGCTGCAGCCTGAGTTCAAGGCTTACCAGCAGCAGGTCGTGAAGAACGCCCAGGCCATGGCCGAAGTGTTCATCGAGCGTGGTTTCGACGTCGTTTCCGGCGGCACCCAGAACCACCTGTTCCTGCTGTCGCTGATCAAGCAGGAAATCTCCGGTAAAGATGCTGACGCTGCCCTGGGCAAAGCCTTCATCACCGTCAACAAGAACTCGGTACCGAACGACCCACGTTCCCCGTTCGTCACTTCGGGCCTGCGTTTCGGCACCCCAGCCGTCACCACCCGTGGTTTCAAGGAAACCGAGTGCCGCGAACTGGCCGGCTGGATCTGCGACATCCTGGCTGACCTGAACAACGAAGCGGTGATCGACGCCGTGCGCGAGAAGGTCAAGGCCATCTGCAAGAAGCTGCCGGTTTACGGCAACTGATTGGCGCAAGCCTGATGTGAAGAAGCCCGGCCTTGTGCCGGGCTTCTTATTTATGGAATGAGGCACAAATCGAGCACCCAGCCACCCCAGCGTATTACCCTGTGCCCTTTTAAACGACCACGCACAGGCCCCACCTTGACCAGAGAGCAACTCGAAACCCAGCAGATCCCGATCTACTTCGTCGCAGTACTGGCTGCCATTGCCGTCGGTCTGCTGGCCAGCGACGCCGCGCAGCATCTGCAAACCCTGGTCACCCCCGCCATCGCCATCCTGATGTATGCGATGTTCCTGCAAATCCCCTTCCTCGGCGTGCGACAGGGCCTGGGTAACCGCCGCTTCATGGCCGCCCTGCTGCTCACCAACTTCATATTCGTGCCATTGTTGGTGTGGGCCCTCACCCGCGGCTTGGCCGAGCACCCGGCAATTCTGATCGGCGCCCTGCTAGTGCTGCTCACGCCGTGCATCGACTACGTGGTGGTGTTCACCCACATCGGCAAAGGCGATTCGCGCCTGACCCTAGCCGCCACGCCCGTGCTGTTGCTGGTGCAGCTGGTGCTGCTGCCGCTGTACCTGGCGCTGATGCTCGGCGACAGCAGCGGCGTGACCATCAGCATCGCCCCGTTCGTGGAAGCCTTCTTGCTGCTGATCATGCTGCCGATGATCCTCGCCGTGCTCACCAGCGCCGGCGCCCGCCGCTCCTGCACGCTCTCGGCATGGAACGACGCCTGGGCGTGGATGCCAGTGCCAGCGATGGCGTTGGTATTGGTGGCGGTGATCGGGTCGCAGATTGCCGTGGTGCTTCGGGACTTCGATCGGTTGCTGCCGGTGATTCCGGTGTACGTCGGCTTCATGCTGCTGGCGCCGCTGCTTGGGTACCTTTCGGCACGGTTGCTGCGCCTGCCGGTGACCGAGGCACGCTCGGTTACCTTCAGCGCCGCAACGCGGAATTCGCTGGTGGTGTTGCCGTTGGCGCTGGCGTTGCCAGAGGACCTGCGCGGGTTGGCGGCGGCGGCGGTAATTACCCAGACGCTGATGGAATTGGTGGGCGAGCTGGTTTACATCAGGCTAATTCCGCTGCTTGTACGGCGCTGACACCTCTCCACCGTGTGGGAGCGAGCTTGCTCGCGAAGGGCTGCAAAGCAGCCCTCGACAAACGCTGTTTCAATGATCATCTACGGTGCCTTCATAGCGTCGGTAGTCGCCTTGATGATCTCTTTGGCCGCTTCAACGCTAATCGGTAGAGGTGCCTGTGCATCATCTTGCTCAGGCTTAGGCCGATGATGGAAATAGCGCAGCAAGGCAATCAGCAACAAGGTCGGCACGGTGGAAAGTGCCACGATGATCGGGATATCACCCGTGGAGTGAGGCTTGACGGAGGTGAAGAAATACCAGGTGCCTACGGTCAATCGAATATTGCCAAGAAACACGAAGCCAAGCAGCGCAATGTAGAAAGTGATGACCAACGCTACGGTGACATTGGTCAGGCGCTTCTCCCACCGAAAACGCCAAGACTCTCTTTTAAGGTAGTCATTGACCAGACCTACGTTATCCGCCTCTCCCTGAGACAGGTCATCACTCGTGCCTGTCATAGGAACCCGATTGCCTTCAGCCGGAACTCCATCGCAGCGGTCGAGACACCAAAGGCCCTGGCCAGCCGAGCAAGGTCAGTAACCCTCTGCTCAAGTACCAGGTGTTTGACCAAGGCTGCAGGCATCAGCAACGCAGCAGCGAACCGATTGGCGGCAACCTCTTTAGGGTCCCTCGTTCTTGCACTGAATTGTTCCGTGGTATCACGTGGGGCGTCTAGATCACCATGCACGTGATGGCCTATTTCATGAGCGATCGTGAACCGCTGACGAACAGGCGCATCCGTGAAGTTGTAGGTGATCAGCGGCTTACCATCACGATAGGAATAATGGCCGCTCTCGTTAGGGCGCCAGTTCTCCTGATCTAACGGGGTCAGCGACTTGACCTCGATGCCCATCGCCTCAGCTATTGCCTGAGGGTTGACCGGCAGTCGCCCGTCCCAATGCGCTTGCAGGACGTCGTTTGCAGTACGGTACTCCATTCGGCCTCCTGAAAAAGGTTGGGGGTTGTTGATCAAAAATGAGGGGCGATTTTGCACAAGTCAAGGGTAGCGGTCAAATTGAGGTTGACACGCGATATTTCATTCGTTCTACCGCTGAAACTGTAGGTAAGAAAAAGCGAAATCCGGAGAGCGAAAGTGCCTGCCGCATCCGCATGAAAGGGCTCTACAGCATGGAATGCGCAGGCACTTGGTATTCCTCCTGCCTACAACGCCTTCATCTCCGCAATATCCCGCGCCACCTGATCCGCAGAATGATCGAACATCGCCTGCTCCTGCACATCCAGCGGCAACTCGATCACCCGGGCAATCCCCTCCTCCGCCAGCACACAGGGCACGCCCATGGCGATGTCGGTGCGCCCGTATTCCCCTTCAAGAATCGCGACCGCCGGCAGAATGCGGTTACGCCCATTGACGATCGCATCCACCATCTGCGCAATGGCCACACCTGGCGCATCGCAGGCGCTGCCGACCTTCTTCAAGCCCAGGATCTCGCCACCGCCCTTGCGGGTGCGTTCGACGATCCGCTCGATCTGCTCATCCGACAGGAAGTGCGACAGCGGCACCGAGCCGACCTGGCAGTAGCGCATCAGCGGCACCATGCTGTCGCCATGCCCGCCCAGCACCAGCGCCGTGATGTCCCGGGCTGAAAACCCCGTCTCCTCGGCAATGAAGCACTTCATGCGCGCGGTATCCAGCACCCCCGCCTGCCCGAACACCCTGCCGCGCCCGAGCTTGCTGAGCGACCAGGCGCGATAGGTCAGCACATCGACCGGGTTCGAAACCACCAGCACCGTCGCTGCCGGCGCATAGCGATTGATGTCGTGCATGATGCCGTCAAGGATCGGCAGGTTGGTGCTCAGCACGTCCTGCCGCGACTGACCAGGCTTGCGCGGCACGCCTGCGGTAATCACCACCAGCTCCGAGTCCTGCAGCATTTCGGCCTTGGCGCCACCCAGCACCTTGGTATCGGAACCGGACTCAACGGCTGCCTGCCAGATGTCCAGCGCCTTGCCCTGGGCCAGCTCACCCTGCACGTCGAGCAACATCAGTTCACGGCAATACTCTTCCCGGGCGATGATCTGCGCCGCCGCCTCACCCACTATCCCCGCACCTACGATTGATAGCTTGTTCACCTGACACCTCCCAGCGGCGCGCGCCACCAGGAGCACGCCTGCGTATACAGAGAAGTATTGCCTGCCAAGGCGAAAAGACCATGGGACGCGACCGCATGCTATTGACAGCCTCCCACCGCCCCGGAAATACTTTGTAACGATTCATATAGATGACCAAATAACAAGGTGAATCGCTCCATGACCGCACTGCCCAGCCACAAGCTATTGCCCGGCGCAACACCGCCGTCCGCCAGCCCCATTCCTCCGAAGTTCGAAGTTTGCGCATCCAGTCGGCCATTGCGCGACCGATAACGGCTCGCTACTGCCCGCAGAACCCTCTGTCATGCCTGCAATGCCTGAGCGCCGCTAGCGCGCCAGCCCAACCGAGATTCCCTGAATGACTCCCTTAGATATACAGCTGTTGCTGACCGCCTTGGTCAGTGTCCTGGTGCTGGTAGCCCTGATCGTGTCCCGCCTTAAGATGCACCCGCTGCTGGCCTTGCTGGTGGTGTCCATTGGCGTGGGCTTCGCGACCCGCATGGAGCCAGGCAGCATCGTTTCCCACCTGCTCACTGGCGCCGGCAAGACGCTGGGTGCGGTCGGGGTGGTGATCGCGCTGGGCGCGATGCTCGGCAAGATCCTGGCTGACGCTGGCGTCACTGAGCAGGTCGCGGATGTGATCCTCAAGCGGACTTCGGACCGGATGATCCCTTGGGCGATGATGCTGGTGGCCTTTGTCATCGGCATCCCGATGTTCTTCGAAGTGGGCCTGGTGATCATGCTGCCGTTGATCTTCAGCGTGGCGCGCAAGCTGGAAGGCCAGGCCCGCTTCAAGGGCTCGGCGTATGTGTATGTCGGTGTGCCGGTGATTGCCGCGCTGGCCGCCATGCACGGCATGGTCCCGCCGCACCCAGGCCCCTTGACCGCCATCGCCGTGCTCAAGACCTCGGTCGGGCCGACCATGCTCTATGGCTTCCTGGCCGCTATCCCGGCCATGATCCTGGGCGGCCCGCTGTATGGCCTGTTCATTGCGCCGCGCATGAACACCCGGCCCGATCAGGCATTGCTGGACCAATTCACACTGACTGAAAAAGCCCACGGCCAAACCCGCCCCGGCGTATTTGTCGGCATGCTGGCCGCGTTGCTGCCGGCGATCCTGATGCTGGTGCATGCCGTCGCCGAAATGCTGCTGCCCAAGGGCAATGCGATGCTGGAACTGGCCAGCTTCCTCGGCAACCCGTTGATCGCCATGCTGCTGGGCGTGCTGTTCGCCGGCGCGAGCCTGGTGCTGGCGCGCGGTGGCGACGCCGAACAGCTGCGCGATGCACTGGGCAAAAGCCTCAAGCCGATCGCCTCGATCATCATGATCATTGCCGGCGGCGGTGCCTTCCAGGAGATGCTGACCAGCGCCAAGGTCGGCGATGCCATCGTGCACCTGACCCAGCAATCGGCCTTCCCGCCGTTGATCCTGGGGTGGCTGATCGCGATGCTGCTGTCGGTTTCTACCGGCTCTGCCACGGTCGGGATCGTGGGCGCTGCCGGCCTGCTGGCGCCGCTTGCGGGGGCTGACCCGAGCCTGAACCTGCCGTTGCTGGCCCTCTCCATCGGCTGCGGTTCGTTGTTCTTCAACTATGCCAACCATGCGGGGTTCTGGATGGTGAAGGAGTCGTTTGGCATGACCATGGGTGAGGCTACCAAGACCATCTCGGTGGTGCAGTCCATCGTGGCAGTGGTTGGCTTGATCGTGGTGTTGATGCTGAATGCGGCGATTACGGTGGGCTGAGCTGGGAAAACCGACCCAGTTCATCAACTGCCTCAGCGTTTTTCCCGTAAACCTCATCTCTGGTTGTTGAGGCTTTTGACGTTAGCAGCTGCGCTCGGTTAAAGGCCCTTCGAAAATGGCTGGCCTACGAAAAGCCTACCGAAGCTTGCGCACATCATGGTTTCGTGATCAAGTTGTCCCGTGTCCCGGGACACGGGACGGCTAGATAGAGATTCTCATGAAAGGTCAAGACATCGGCTTACTGCTCAAGCTGGTTTGCCTCCAGCGACATGAGTCGCGGGACAAAGCAGTATCGGCCTGGCCACACGACTGGAAAGACTGGCAAGAGTCGGATGACGACCATTTTACGTTATTGCAAGAGAAGGCAGGCCCCGAGCCAGGCACAACACCCCCCTACGCCTACACTGCTCGTGCTCTGGAGCTACAAACTGGCATCAGCAAAACGCAGATCAATCTGTCCCTGAAGCACTGCATCGATATTGGCCTAGCCAAGACCGACCGCAAAACAGGCGCCCCAAGAGCCAACACCAAAGCCCTGCTTGAGTTCATCGTTTACGGCCTGAAGTACGTGTTCCCAGCCCGCGCGGGTGAGCTGACACGCGGTATCGCCACCGGCTTTGGAGCACCTGTGCTGGACAAAAGCCTTATCAGCTCCGGTGAACACGTTCCCGTCTGGCCCTATGCCCGTGGCAATACCATGGGAACGAAAGTCGAGCCGCTGTTCAAGAGCGCAGCCGATGCGGCTCGAAGAGATCCGGAGATGTATGCCTTGCTGGCGCTGGTGGATGCCATACGGTTGGGGCAACCCCGTGAGCGCAACCTTGCTGCAGACATGCTGCAGGATAGATTGGAGCTGCCATGAGTGTTTTCAGTACCCTTCACGCCATGCTGCTTGAGGTTGCTAGGGCTTTGGGGCCTGACCTTTGCCAGCAGATGACATTTGTCGGTGGCTGTACAACAGGGCTCCTGTTGACCGACACCTTCACCCGGGAACAAGTGCGCAGTACCGACGATGTCGATCTGATCGTACACGTCATGGGTCCGGTTGGCTTTGCCCACTTGCAACAAACACTCAGCGATCGCGGCTTCCGAGTCAGCCCGCAAGATGACGATGACTTCCCGATCTGCGCCATGAAACTGGGTGACCTTCGCGTCGATTTCATGCCAGACGACGATTCCCTCGGCTTCAGCAACCGCTGGTACCGCGGCGCCATGAGTACCGCCACGGCCTATCAGCTCGACGAGCAAACCATGATCAATCTGGTCAGCCCCGTGTACTTCGTGGCCACCAAGCTCGAAGCCTGGAAAGGCCGTGGACGAGGGGACGCACTCTCGAGTCGTGACATCGAAGACATCCTCAACCTGGTTGACGGGCGCGAGGAGCTACAGGACGAAATCGAAGCAGTCGGACCCGATGTGCGCGATTACATCCGACAGGAAGTAGCGCAATTGCTGGACGACAGGAACTTTGAATATGCCGTCAGTGCTCAAGCCAAGGGCGACAGTGATCGCGAACAGTTGCTGTTCGAGCGACTGGAAGCCCTGGCAGGGGCGAACCACTAATGCAGATTGGCTGGATCAGCCGCAAGGGCAAGGCCAGTCTTCGTAACAGCGATGCTGCAGCGTACGGCCGCAAGGACCACTTCGTGCTGGCCATGCTCGTGGATGCAGCCGAGAAGGGCGATGGGCAAGACTTTGCCAGGCACTGGTGCCGGGTGGTTATCGACGCCGCGCTGGGAGCGTCGCAACAGCTGAGCCTCGAAGGGCTGGTTGGCATCATGCGCGCCGAACAGCAGTATTTACGCCAACAACACCTCCACGCGATCGCCAGCTACTGCTGCGTACTCGTCGACCAGCAACAACAGCTGCTCCATGTCGCGCATGTAGGTGATTGCCTTGCGGGAATCCAACCTCCCGGAGCACCCATCAACTGGCTGAACCGCCCGCATAATCTTCAAGATCAGCCAATCTGGTCAAAATCCCCACGTACCGCAGAATCGCGGCATTTGCTGACCCGCTCGCTGAATGCGAAGCGCTTTTGCGCTCCTGACTGCCTGACGACACAACTATCACCGGATGCGCGGCTATTGATTTGCAGTGACGGCTACTGGCATGAACACTTGCATACGGGCGTCGATCTGCACTGCGTCAATGATGATGCCAGCATGCTTCGCATAGCGCCTGGAGAGCCGGCTATCGAACTTCAATCGGACTGCGACAACTTCCGAGAATGGACTCAGGCGAATCCTGCCTAGACGAAGCCTCCCTTTCACATGCCGTTAGCAGTTGTGTCGGACGCCGAATGGAGTTACATGCCGTTACTTCTAACGGCAAAATAAATCAGATTTAACCCCTTTCTTGTAGGGCATTTCCCAAAGATACTGGCGCGATCTATTTTCCGTTGCAGCCTGGCTAACTAGGGCTCTAGTCTCGGGGTGTCGTTGCACATCAACGATGCAGCTTTGACAGGCTGGAATGGTAAATAGTCTGCGGCTAGCCCTTATGGCGGCTGTATGTGGAGCACGTTCGCGTGCGCCGGGACTTTTGCTATTTCCACCGGTCTGTCAATCCACGTACAGCTGCCACCATCCTGTTTGACAGCAGGCTGGTGGACGCACCCATTGGGTAAATAGCCATGCTGAAAATAGTCCCCGATCCACCTTATCTTCACGCCCTCGAAGACACGCTGATGATGGCCGCTGACTACGCACTCTGTGCGGAGGTCGTTGCCCAGCAGGCGATGTTGATGCAGCCCAAGTCACCCGTGTCGTTGTTGATCATGACGTCAATGCACGAGCTGGATTCCCTGCGCAAATTGCTCGAATCCGCACTGGCTCAAATCCAGAAGCCAGCGGATCCGCAGACGCTGCATTAATCCGCATCATGACTTGCCTGGCCTGACGCTTTTGCAGAACTTCAGGGAGATCAAACAGTGGCCACCGAAGAAACCCACTTCACTGTCGGTAAAACCACCTTCTACCAAGGTGATAACCAGACCCACCCCCTCTTCCGCATCGAACCCGGCATTCCTTGCCAGAGCGCCCGCGAACAGGCCTCAGAGCTGATGGGCTACGTGCGCGACCTGACCATCGACGGCCTGATGGAAGACAAACCCCAGCTGCTCTGGGCCTCGCACTACCTCAGCGCCCTGGCCAAGGCACTGCTCGATGATGCCGAACTGGGGATGATGAAAAATCCTTGATACCAGCGATTGCCATCAGTCACTCAAGGTTGCTTTCATACCGCAGCCATCCTGCAACATCTACTCCCCCGCCTACGCGGTCTTTGGGATGAGTCCGGCCTTCATACACAGGCACCTCTGGGAAGTCGAATGGGCTCATCCCCTCAATACAAGCCACGTTGACCCCGTACTGGTCCGGCACAGAGCGACGCTGGTGGAAGGTGTAGATCCCACACTTCGAGCAGAAGTAGTGCTTGGCTTCGTGTGTGTTGAATTGATAGAGGGTCAGCGCTTCTTCACCTTTGGTGACGGTGATGTCGTTCAGGTTGGCTGATACCGCCACGGCGCCACGCATGCGGCAGAGCGAGCAGTTGCACCTTCGCGCTGTACGCAGCCCGTCGGTCAAGCGCAGTGAAAATCTCACTGTTCCGCAATGGCAGGCTGCTTGATAAACAGGGCGATCATCGTCTTTTTCATCAGTCATAGCGTTTCTCTACTCTGACAAGCCAATCCGGTTATTTACGGGGCAAGGCCAAGTGAAACGATGAATGCCCCGTCCCGAACCCTATGCGAGATAACCCTGCAACAATCGCCGCACATTTTCCACTAGCGCAGACTCCCCCTTACGCGGTGGAAGCAGCGAGAACCTGGCTTGCGCCAATACTGGCAAGCCAGCCCTGTAAGGCTCCACACCATGCGGGACAGCACTCGCGTTAAGGCACGCAATTCCAAGCCCTGCCTTCAATGCTGATTGCAACCCCGCCACGCCTGAAGTCGAGTAGACGATCTCGTAATCGACATGGGCGCGCTCCAGCACCTGGCAGCTGTACTCCGACAATCCGCACCCGCTGATCGCGAGCAATGGCAGCGGCTGCCCAGGCTCTGGCACCCAACCGGCAGCGGCAACCCATTGCAGTGGTTCCTGCCTTACTTCAAATAGGTTGGATGAAGACACGCGCTCGTTAAAACGCATGGCCAGGCCAATGTCCAGGTGGTCATTTGCCTGATCAATTTCCAGGCTCTTTTTCATCACCACATGAAGCCGAAGCCGTGGATGCCATTCACGTAGTTTTTTCAGTAGCCCGGCAATGTCGTCGGGGCGAAAGTAATCCGTGATCGCCAGGCGAATCTCGCCTTCGAATTGTTCGCCTCGAACGTCGGACAGCGCCCGCTCGCCAAGGGCGATGATTTGCCTGGCATGGCGCAAAAGCCGTTCACCAGCAGGTGTCGGGCGAACGCCTTGCTTGCCGCGAATGAGCAACTCGACACCGATGGCATCTTCCAGCTTTCGCAGCTGTTCACTGATGGCGGAGGTCGAGCGAAACAAGGCTGGGGCGGCTGCCGAGATACTGCCTGCGTCACAAACCGCCAAGTAGACGTACAGCTGAGCAATGTCGAAGTGGTACATGCAGGTTCCGGATAAATAGGAAGATGAGCACCGATTTTCCCGCTTTTGTGGATGATGTTCAAAGGCTAAGTTACAGGCACATCACTTACGAGGATTACCGAAATGCCTGGCATAACCCTGACCTTATCCGGCGCGCCAGATACTGCCTTGGCGTCCCGACTCAGCCACGAGCTGACTGAACTGACCGCACGCGTTCTGGACAAGCAGCCATCACAAACGATGGTGATCGTGCGGTTCGTCGATCCTGGCTTGTGGTTTATCGACAGCGAATCGCTTGAGCGCTTAGGGCGAAACAGCTTTCGCCTGGAAGTCACGATCACCGACGAAACGACGACAGTGGAGCAGAAACGGCAGTACCAGCGTGAAGCCTATGATCTGCTTTCGGGACGGATCGGCAATGTGCACCCCCATTCAAACGTCCACATCATCGACGTGCGCGCCACGGCTTATGGCTATGGCGGGGTGCCGCAAAGTGCGAAGCTGTGGAGCTGAAACAGGTAACTCGGCCTGGCGTTATCGAACCAGCGCCAGCCGCAAGCCAAGCCCCACCAGTACAGCGCCCATTGCGGCATCGATTGGCCGACGCACCTTCGCGTAAAACGCCCGCACCCGAGCCGTGGAAAACATCAATGCCAGCGCGGAAAACCAGGCAAACGCAACAAGCGTGACCACCACCACGGCAGCAGCCATCACCCAGCCTGGAGCATGTGCCGGCAGCACGGTGATGAAAAAGCTGCCGAAGAACGCCGCGGCCTTAGGATTAGTGGCAGACACCAGCAACCCGACGCGGGGTGCTGCTGTGGTGGTGTTTTGCGTCGTGCTGATTTCAAGGGCTGCATAAGGCCGCCGCGCGCCAAGCAGCATTTTGATGCCCATGTAGATCAGATACGCCGCGCCCACCACCCGAATCGCGTCATACAACCACGCCACTGTGCTCAGCAAGACCCCCAATCCGACAATCGCCAGCACCGCCCAGATGGCGATGCCTGCGCTGGTGCCCACTGCAACACCAATTCCTCGGCTGCGGCTGACCAAGGCGTTGGAAGTGACGGCGATGAAATCGGGGCCTGGGCTTACGCAGGCCAGGAACATGACGGCGCCAATGGTCAAAAGCTGGGGAACGTAGTCCACGTGATGTCTCCAGTTACTTCGTTGTCTATCGCGCTACGTCGTAATGCACCGACAGCTGGCCTTTCTTCTCTTTGAGCTTGAGCACCTTGATCGGCCCGACCAAACCCGTCGAGGCGACATGCGTACCGCCGCAACCGTGCATCGGCAAGGTGCCGAAGCACACTGAGCGGACACCGTCCTGGTCGCTCAACTGCCGCGGCAGGTCACGCTCGACCAGCGTGTTCACCGCCGCCTCGATGCCTTCGGCCGTGAGCGCCTCGCAACCCGCCTGGCGCTCGAAAACCACCCGGCACTCCCCCGGCCAGTGGTGGCCTTTGCTGGGGAGCCAGCCCACGTTCTGCCCGACACACGCAATCAGGTGACCGGCGGAATGCAGGCGAGCATGCAGCGCACGCACCTCGGGCGAGATGGCAATCTCGACGCTGCCGACGGGCACGGGTTGCCCGACGACATGCGCCACATCGCCCTCGATATTGAGCACTTCCTCTACCTGGATACCCGCGATGGTTCCCTGGTCCGCCAGCTGCCCACCGCCCTGGGGGTGAAAGAGGGTTTCGGCCAGCCCGACCCGGAACCGCCCATCCTCCATCGGCGTGCAACGCACCACGTGCGTGCTCAAGGTCAACTCATCACTGGTGTAGTACGCCCGTTGCGTCATCGATCAAAATCCTTGGTTCTTTCCGGGCAGCGCCCGATCAAGACTCAAGGCTAAAGGGCGAGGATGTCGCGCACTTGTAAAAAATTGATGGGGCAACAGCGATCAGTAACGAGACGGTGGAACGCCAAAGGCTTGCCTGAAGGCTCGATTGAAGTGGCTCTGATCGTAGAACCCCACCTCTTGCGCGACCCTGGTCAATTCCCACTGGGTATGGCTCAGCAGCACACAGGCGCGCTCCAGGCGCAAACGCACCAGCCAGGCATGTGGCGTCATGCCGACCGTTTGCTTGAACAGCTTGAGGAAGTGAAAACGCTCCAGGCCGCACAACGCAGCCAGTGCTTCGAGCGTGATCTTCTCGGCGAGGTGTTCGTTGCAGTAGTCCCGCACACGGTGCCACTGCACGTTCGAAAGCGTGCCTTTTACGAACTGCGGCTTGACCATCCGCGCTTGGGCGAACAGCCGACCGAGCAGCATAAGCCATTGAGCATCGACGAACAGCGGGTCGGTAGGCAGCCCTGCTGCAAGCGCGTCGTGCAGCCGGGAAAGCTGGAGGGCGAGCCTGGCATCCTGCAACAGCGCGCCACCCAGGGCGGAAAACTGGTCACGGCCCGTCAGCTCTTCGGTCACGCTGCGCAACAGGTTCGCAGATACGCGAAAGGTCTTTAGCGTGTAGGCGTCGTCGCCTGCACTGATGCCATCGTGGATCTCGCCGGGTGGCATCAACTGGATGGTGCCTGGCGAGAGCAGCGTCGTCTCGCCATTGAACACCTGGCGTTGCACGCCATCGGTGATCAATCCGACGTGGAAATCCAGATGATAGTGACTGCCGAAGCGAAAGCTTGAGAAGCGGGCCTCGCTCAGTACCAGCCCCGGGATTTCGCTGTTGCGTTTGTAATCAACGTGATCTGCCATCGACCGCCTCCTGCCACACCGGGGGATCATCTCATACCTGATCTGGTGGGGCAGGCGTGGTTGTCGGGTTTAGGGCTTGGCGAGGCTGCGCCAGCGCTTGGCTGGCGGCAGCGGTGCCTTCATCAGTCGGCTGGATCATTCAGGTTGCTGGGGTCGATCATCCTTCCGCACTGTTCACTGGCCAGCCGGCTGATGATCCGGATCGCCTGGTGGATACCTGCTGTGTTACGAAAGCTCAGGTGAGGGTTGTGTTCGCACTCCAGCACTTCATCGTGCTGGACCAAGGCTTCGCCGAGCAGTTCGAGGGTCCAGGCGTAGCTTTGGATGGTCGATAAGCGCTCCTGGTCAGTCATGGGACACCTGCCTTGGGTTGGAGGTGGGATGAGCCAGGTCACAGATCGGGTAGAAGCGGTGAGGTTTGGGAGCCGGCGCGGAGCGGCGGTGGAGAACGGATGCGAGGATCCTGAACAGATTTCTGGTGGTCATGCATGAGTTCCTTTCGTTGTGGAACTGCCACCGCTCGCGGCCAAGCAAGTTTGGGTGGCAGCAGTACGCGGGTTGGCCGACCGGGACGAAAGGAGCCCGGCACACCCGAAGGTGTCCCGCGCACCACCGCCATAACACGACATCGCGGGCACAAAAAAAGCGCCTGCGATGAAGACTGGGCGCTGCTGCGCCTTTCGATTCCGACCGGCCAAGGTCGCATCGCCGATGCTTCGGCGACTGGGGCAATTTATCCCTATGGAACCGCTTGCGCAAGGGCGCGTGGGTTGTTCAGAGGCCATACGCTTTGTAGGAAGTATCCGCGCCTTTATGTTCCGAACAGTAGACGGCACGCTCACGCTGGAGCCCCACGAAGGTGATCGGGTGCTCGGATTCCACTATTCCGTGGTGACCTGGACGCCCCAGCCCAATCCGCGTGGAACCAAAGTCGGCGAAATCACCATCGACTGGGCAAAAGAAAAGGCGACCCTTTCGGAGCCGGCTTCGGATGTTAATGAGGCTGTAGTCGCAGCGATTCTTTAGTTTCCGGATCTACGATCCATCAGGTCAGAACCCGTCGAATCATCGCCGTATGGTGGGGCCTATCGACTGTCCCTACGTCAGTGAGTGCCAGTTTCACTGCTACCAGATTCGGGGGGCCAATTACTGGCAAGCCATGCCCAAAAATGCGCGTTTGCAGTCCTCGCCGAACATCTCGGAGATTTGCCCTGAAAGGTCAAACCACCCATTTTCGGCAATTTGTTTCAGCGACCTGAAAAGTGCGCGACTTTCTTAAAAGCACAAAAAAGGCCTGCATCGCTGCAGGCCTTGATATCTGGTGCGGAGACAGGAATCGAATAAAAGGCATTTAACCCAGTAAATACTGAAAAAATTATGCCAGCCACTCAAAACATATCCCTAAACGTATCCCTAAAGCGAAAATCACTCGCAGCTCTCCACTACGTAGTGATGTTTTTTCAGGACCAACGAGCCAAGGCTTACGATCCTAGAGCGCCGAAGGATCAGTCAGACTTAGCTGCTGAGGTACCTCTGCGTCCATTCGCCATCGAGCTTATCCATCCTTTTCTTGCTTAGACCTCTACACCAAGGAAAGCGCCTCCACTCAGCGTGACGAAGAAAACCCGCAAGACGACGAGATCTTTTCCAAGAAGACCAGCCGCCCAGCCTCAGGGTCTCTATGCGCAACCTCGCCCGATTCAGCCCACCCGTACTGGCCTTCGCGTTGGCAGCGGCTACCAGTTCATACGGTGGTAGGTCCTCAAGTCTTGCGGCCTCTGCCCATAGCAGATCAATCATGATCAGGCACCGTCTACGAATACCATCATGGCAGACCAGCCAAGTTGTGATTTCACTGCGCAGCCTGTCATGTCTTGATTCTACTTCTGTGGGCCCCAGAGACCCATAGCACTTCAGGTGTTCCGACCTGTTCTCCAACAATGTACGGAAAGGAGAACCCTGTCTCAGCAGTTCCGTGCCGAAAATTGGGTAAACGTCCTGTATTTTGATGTGACCTTGCAAGATCCTGGTACAAAGATCAGATAGCATTCCACATACATTGCGAACGGATGCCTGTGCCCACGAGGAAGCGATTTCGTCAGATGGCATTTGAGATTGCTCACGAAGCTTCTGAAGCTGATCGTGATGAGCGACTTGGTAAAAGTCGTTGACCCTCCGCCCGAGAAAAACAATCGTCGCCCAATCACTCCGTAGCTCGATCCATCTACTGCGGTACATCTCAGCCCAATCAAGCCTCTGCTGCTGTCGCTGCCCTGACAGAATTTTGACTTGAGCAGCACCTACGGCGACTAGTAGCACCGTTGCTAAAGCGGTCAGCTCAGCATCCTGCATAACTCCTCCGGCCCAAAGCTGTGAAAGCTGGATGATGGCTAATGGCCGGAGGCACTGCAAGAAACAAATGGTCGTCGCCAGGGCGGTGAACCTCCGTATGAGGGTGTTCACCAAGTTCACCAGTTCACTAAGCTTCCAAACCTTCCGCTAACAAGATGCCGCGGGTTTCCAGCCCCGTATCTGGCCTTCTCTCTCAGGGTCCCCGACGGTCCCAAGGATCGGAAAGTGGGGAGTCGCTTCAGCCGCTGAAGGCACGATCTATTAGGGGGCATGGGGTCAAATAACAACGAATCTAAAACGGTGTAACAGGTGTAATGGGTGTAACGAAAGAACTCAACCCATTGTTTTTAAAGGGCAAAACCTTGATATACGCTCTTGCTCTCGCTTTCCTCTAGCAGTGTAACAACAGACCCGGTGTAACCATGGTTTGCTGCTATCGATCCGGAGCGGACGCTCAGCCACCATGTGCTTGCATTTAACATACGGAAATTCGTATATTCGACTTTCCATATGTACTGGTGCAGCTATGATTACCCCGCTCCATGTGTTCAAGAGCCTATCCGACGAGACCCGTGCTCGCGCCACCTTGCTGATCGCCAGCCTTGGTGAACTATGTGTCTGCGAACTGATGTGCGCTTTGAATGACAGCCAACCTAAGATAAGTCGCCACCTAGCGCAGCTGCGCAGCAATGGCATGCTGTTGGATCGGCGACAGGGTCAGTGGGTGTACTACCGCCTAAACCCGGAACTTCCCGTCTGGGTGCATGAAATGCTGCAGGTGACCTTGCAGGCCAACTCACAGTGGTTGGCAGAAAACTCGCTTCGGCTGCAAAACATGGACGGCCGCCCCGTCCGTGACGCTGCCTGCTGCTGACCAACATCGAGCGAGGTCTTCATGCTGGTCGCAATTGCCGTCTTTGTTTTCACCCTCATCCTGGTCATCTGGCAACCGAAGGGGCTTGGTGTGGGCTGGAGTGCCGCGCTCGGTGCCCTGATCGCCCTGTCGGCGGGTGCCGTTTCGCTGCACGACATCCCGACCGTGTGGGCGATTGTCTGGAACGCCACCGCAACCTTCATCGCTGTCATCATCATCAGCCTGCTGCTGGACGAGGCCGGTTTCTTCGAGTGGGCCGCGCTGCACGTGGCGCGCTGGGCGAACGGCAGCGGTTACCGCCTATTCGCCTTCAGCGTACTGCTCGGTGCTGCCGTGTCGGCACTGTTCGCCAATGACGGTGCGGCACTGATCCTCACCCCTATCGTCATGTCGATGCTGCTCGCGCTCCGTTTTTCTCCCGCCGCGACGCTGGCCTTCGTCATGGCCGCCGGCTTCATCGCCGACACGGCGAGCTTGCCGCTGGTAGTCTCCAACTTGGTGAACATCGTCTCGGCCGACTACTTCAGGCTGGGCTTCAGCGAATATGCCTCGGTGATGGTGCCGGTGAACTTCGTTAGCGTGGCCGCAACCCTACTGGTGCTGTTCCTGTTCTTCCGCCGTGATATCCCGAGGCAGTACACGGTCGCGGCCTTGAAGACGCCAAGCGAGGCGATTCATGACCGCGCAACCTTCAACTTCGGTGGCTGGGTGCTGCTGGCGTTGTTGATCGGCCTGTTCGCCCTGGAACCACTTGGTATCCCGATCAGTGCGGTAGCCGCAGCCTGTGCGGCGATCCTCTTTGCCGTCGCCGCTCGCGGACATCGCATCTCGACCCGCAAGGTACTGCGCGAAGCGCCCTGGCAGGTGGTGATCTTCTCTCTTGGCATGTACCTGGTGGTCTACGGGTTGAAAAATGCCGGCCTCACCGACATGCTCACCCACCTGCTGGATCGCCTCGCGCAGCAAGGGCTGTGGAGTGCCGCCATTGGCACCGGGTTGATTGCTGCATTGCTGTCCTCGGTCATGAACAACATGCCCAGCGTGCTGGTTGGCGCCCTGTCGATCCAGGCCAGCGAGGCGCAAGGGCTGGTGCGTGAGGCGATGATCTACGCCAACGTCATCGGCTGCGACCTCGGCCCAAAAATCACCCCCATCGGCAGCCTCGCCACGCTGCTCTGGCTACACGTGCTGGAGCGCAAAGGCGTGCGCATCACCTGGGGTTACTACTTCAAGGTCGGCATCCTGCTGACGCTGCCGGTTCTGTTGATCACCCTTTCGGCCCTGGCATTGCGCCTGAGCCTCTGACATCCGCCACGAAGCGGAGGAGCCCCCATGCGAGTCCTGTTCATGTGCACGGCCAACAGCTGCCGCAGCATCCTTTCCGAGGCCATGTTCAATCACTTGGCACCTCACGGATTTGAAGCCGTCAGTTCCGGCAGTTTTCCGAAGGGCCAAGTGTTGCCTCGCAGCCTGACCACCTTGCAGCATGCCGGCATTTCAACCGATGGGCTGAGCAGCAAGGGTAATGACGCGTTCGTGGACTGCCCTCCTGATATCGTCATCACGGTGTGCGACAAGGCAGCCGGCGAAGCTTGCCCGGTGTATTTCGGCCCTGCACTGAAGTCGCACTGGGGGCTGGAGGATCCGTCCGATGTCGTGGCTGACCAGGCATCGGTCGACGCAGCATTCCGCGCCACGCTGGCTCGCATCGAGTTACGCTGCCGGGCGTTCTTCGCTCTTCCTTTCGAAACCCTTGGCCGCGACGAACTCAAACGCGAGCTGGATCGCATTGGCGCTCTCTGAGCAGGAGGAAACATGTCCGATCAACTGCCTAATCTCGATCTCTCGCTGTTCGACCTACCGACAGCGACAACCCCTACCAGCGAGCACAAGCCGCGCATCCTTTTGCTATACGGATCGACCCGCGAGCGCTCCTTCAGCCGCCTGCTGGTGGAAGAAGCAGCGCGCCTGCTGGAGCACTTCGGCGCCGAGACGCGCATCTTTAACCCCTCTGGTCTGCCGCTACCTGACGACGTGCCGGTGGAGCATCCCAAGGTGCAGGAACTGCGTGATCTGGTGCAGTGGTCGGAAGGCCAGGTCTGGTGCTCGCCGGAGCGTCACGGCGCAATGTCCGCCGTGTTCAAGGCGCAGATCGACTGGGTTCCCCTTGCGCTTGGGGCCGTGCGCCCCACCCAGGGCAAGACACTGGCGGTGATGCAGGTCTGCGGCGGCTCGCAGTCATTCAATGTAGTCAACCAGCTGCGGGTGTTGGGTCGCTGGATGCGCATGTTCACTATCCCCAACCAGTCGTCGGTCCCAAAGGCCTATCAGGAGTTCGACGACGCGGGCCGCATGAAGCCGTCGGCGTACTATGATCGCGTGGTGGACGTCATGGAGGAACTGGTGAAGTTCACCGTGCTGCTGCGTGACCGCCAGGAGTTCTTGGTAGATCGGTATTCGGAACGCAAAGAAAGCGCCGAGCAGCTTTCCGTCCGAGTAAATCAGCGCTCAATCTGAGGCAGACATGCGCATTGAAGTCAGAGAAGCCCGCCACGAGGACGGTGCGGCGATCCAGGCCATCTACGCCCCTTTCGTGACCGACACGGCGATCTCCTTCGAGGAAATACCGCCGACAACCGAGGAGATGCGGCAGCGCATCATCACGACGCTGCAGACTTATCCATACCTTGTCGCGGAGCGCAATGGGCGCCTGGTTGGCTACGCGTACGCCAGTCAGCATCGGGCACGGCCTGCATACCGATGGGCGGTGGATGTCACTGTTTATGTCGCGGAAGGCGAGCACCGCTCTGGGGTGGGTCGCAGTCTCTATGCCGAGCTGCTTCCGGTACTCTCCAAGCAGGGATTCAACGCAGCCTATGCCGGCATTGCGCTGCCCAACGCTGGCAGCGTCGGTCTGCATGAGCGGCTGGGCTTCCTGCACATCGGCACCTTTCCTCAGGTCGGTTTCAAGCTGGGCCGGTGGCACGACGTAGGTTATTGGCGCATGGAGCTGGGCGCGCCGATTGAATCGCCGACAGACCCTCTGCGCTACTCGGAAATGCTCGGCTGACGTCCGCAATGGGTCGATAGCAGTCGTTCGCGACTGGCCGCTATCGACCCATTGCGGACGTTCGAGGCTTCTACGAAACGATGGTCGATTCACGCCACGATCCGCTATAACGACAAAAATTCCACGCCCCTACCTCAACCGAATTTACTTATGGAAAACCGATGAGTCGGCAGATAATATCAGACTGACATCTCATGTGAGGAAGGATGACGGTGACGGTAAATCTGGTGAATTTTGATGAGCTAGCTAGTAACCTTGGTAGCCTGTCATTCAATGTTGCAAATATCAACAAACGCTTTAGCACAACAACCCTTTATGAACAGTTATTGAAAGAAGACACTACTGTTGTGAACGACGTTTCTCTAGACAAGCGGGAGCGTTTTTTCACCACTGCCAATCCCATTTTTTTACGCCGCATCCACTTTACGGGCGCCAATCAAAAAGGGATTGAGTTGGTTATCTACACATCAGAGGGCACCGCTCGGACTGTCCCAGTGCCGCCAGAAACAAAAGGCGGATCTGTAGCTATAATCAACGAGTTCTGCGTAAAATTTTCAATCAAGACCAGCAATAAATTCTCAAAGCCAACGCTGAGAAAGGTTGAGATTTATGGCTTTGAATTCACTAATGCCCAGAAAACAAAAACTGGAATTCAAAACTATATCAATGCAAACAACAACGTTGCAGAATTCATCAAGCAGGCTCGATTGGAGGTGAGCAACCTCCAGGCCAGCCATGATGGACTGACCTCCGACTCCACCTCTTTAGCTGAGTCGATAGAAACCCTGACCGCTGAATCGGCTGAACTTTCAGCAAATGTCAATAAAGAAATGGCTACATTAGGTCAGGTCAAAGCATCGCTCAAAGACTCCGAAGCCGATCTGACCAAGCTCAACGCGGAAGTTGAGGCAAAGCGTAGCAACGCACAACAACTTGATCGGGAGCGCAAAATTCTTAACGACGAAATTGCTTCGCTTAAACAAGAGCTATCAAGCCTAGTAAACGACAGAAGCGTAATTTCGGATGAGTTCACTGACTACGTCAAGGAAGGTAAGGCGCAAGCAAGAACTTATCTCGCACTAATGATACTGCCTTGCCTTACCATCGGTCTGTGTGCATATCTGATTCATAACGGCGCAAGCAACCTAGTATTTACCCATTATGCTGCACGAGAAGACATGATTGCAGCATTGATGCTTCGAATTCCACTTGCACTCGCACTAGGGGCAGCGATCTATTACTCTTGGCTCATCGGTTCGGCTTTCTTGAAAAAGATTTTCAGCATCCAAGAAGAACGTCTAACCTTAGCCAAGTTGCTCGTGCTGGCGAAAAATACCGTATTCTCTACAGCAGAAGATCTGGGCATCGACCCTAAAGAAAAGTTTTATCTACGAACCAGGCTGAAAATCGAACTTCTGAAATCGCACCTAGCGAAGGATATCGGATCTGAAATGAGATTGATGGAGCTTGAAAAGCAGGCGACACCACCTCGTAATTCCCAAGATACTAAGGATGAGGGGTCCGAGACTGAAGCCAAGTCAACATAGCATTCGAGTTGAGCTAGATGCTCTATTCCGTCAATGAAGAATGGCGTACTAGATTAGAATCTGCCTTCGAGGCTAAGCAGGCAGAATTTTGAAAGTAGGTGAATGGCCGCTGAGGGTCGAAAGCAGCCGGTCGCGACTGACCGCAATCGATCCATAGCGGCCCTTAGCGAAGGGCCGTTAGCTATCTGTTATGAGCGACAAGAATTCGGCCAAGAGCGGCCATCCGACCTGCTTACTAAATTAGGTACATTCATTCATCCGTCTTGCTCTCCACGATAATCTGATCATTTGGGACATCTAACTGGCGTCGAAGCGCGCCATCCTTGAACGAAATGACGGTCGTATTACCAAAGCCCTTGAATTGCACGGTCACATCGGCATAGGCCTTGTAGCCATCTGGTGCCTTGACCTCTTTTATTATCAGCGCATCAGGAATAAGAGCGCTATATGGTGCTTTCACATACACGGCGGCGTGCTCAATCCGAACCTGAGCCATACGCATCGCACTATCCATCAGAAGACCTGAAACACCGCCTATAATTAACGGCGTCAGCATGACGACGGCGATACTCACCACATAGGCACTTTTATGTTTTCCGGCTTTATCGTAGCTCTGTAGCTCGCCTTTCTCAGCAGTGACGATCACAGAGGCAAGCAAACGCTCATGCTGACGGTACTGGTCCCCTGCTGACTTCGCTATGGAGTAGAAGATGTACAGCGCTATCGAGAGCAACGGTAAATTCCAGTAGGCTACCATGTCACGCTTGCCAAAAAGCCATATCAGTAAAATAGCAAATGTAGCGAAAGGAATGCTGCCCCAATGAAACTGGGCCAGTTTATATGCCATTTCTTTCTTTGGATTCATTCTTTTCTGTATGTATTTAAAAAGGAAATTGAAGATTGGCCTTATCACAACCGACAAGGCAATGCCAAGTGACAGCAGGCAAACGACGAACATGGCATATACAGCACCAAAACAACTCGCTGCCAGCATAAACAATAGCCCGTCCCCTAAGGTCAGGCCTTGGGGGAAATGGCCGATCCGTAGTGCATAAATTATTACGCAGGCACTACCTAAGCCGACACTAAGCTTGAGCGCAGCACCAGTTAGCTTCAATAGACTTTCAGTGGTTGACTCAAGCGAGGAAATAAATGTCTTCATAAGCGCACACCTGTTAAGTTTTAGTATTATCCATTACAGCTCTCCCATAGTATGTCGGCGCAACCACTCATAGCATGAGCCTGCAGATTTGTAGATCTGTTAAATTTCCGCAAATAAAACAGAACTGCTGTTCTCGGCCAGTATTCACCAGTGACGAACGTCCGCAATGGGTCGAAAGCGGTCAGTCGTGACCGGCAGCTTTCAAATCGAAGGGGACGAGACGGGCGAGTGACACAGAAGGCCATTGATTCGTCCCGATGAGTCATATTGATGCCTTTCCATATTCAGGCTAATACTGAAACATCTGCCTGGGGAGGCACGAATCATGCAAACAAGATTTATTATCGTTCCAGCCGTTCCAGTAGAAAGAGAATCTTTCCAATCAGGATCTCGGTTTTATTCCACTACCGTGTCTGGTGGCTTCGACATCTATGACAACCAGGAAAAATTACGGCTGAAGCCAAGCTACCCGGCCAGATCGCTCGCGGAGGCTGCACGCTTGAAGCTAAACAGCGAATGCCGTAACCCGGACGAACTTTTTCCGTTCTTGAGGGTGGAATGCAATGCCACCGAGGAGTGACTTGGGAGTGCGTGCGGACTTTGGTTGAGCTGCTTGCCCCGCCAACGTGGTGGGCTTGAGGTGAGCGCAGAACAAGCCGCTGGGTTAGCCGAGCTAGTGTCTGCTATGGGTCGAAAGCAGTCCTGCCTGAGGACTGCTTCTGGCCGGTTCCTGCCCTTGGTGAATGGCACCTATAGGTCGAGAGCGGTCATTCATCAACTGCATCTGTCGACCGAAACTAGTCCTCCTCTAACTTGGCACGACCGCTATTGGATGAACACGTAGGAAACCCTAACCATGCAACAGCAAACAGCCCGCATCTGCGGGCTGTTTCGGGTTACGCTTCGATCAGGTCCGCTAGGGAGATGTGTTCAGCGCCATCTAACACATCATTGCGGCTGAGATCCCTAGACAAAGGACCGAACCCCGGTATCGACAGTCCTGACAACAGCATACTGCCACCACCCCGATAACGATCAGCTGCCAAAATCTTCGCGCCGACGGCAGCCAGTTGCTCGGCCAAGCGATTCCATTCCTCACCGAGTGTCAACTCGGCTGTGGCCAGAGCATTGTCCTGGGCATGGCTTTGTTGCTGCTGAGTGGTGGTAATCTGAGTATCAAGCACATCAATTTCTGCCTGCAAGGCAGCGATAATCAGTTCTTGGCGCCTTGCGTGTTCATCAGCCTCGATGAGCATAGCGCTGGCCTTCTGCATATCATTACTTGCAGCCTTCTCGCCCTCGCTATTGCCGGTTGCTACGCTGCGAGCGTAGAGGTTCGCTGCGTCAAGCTCAGCTTGTTGCGCTCTTTCGATGGCTAGTTCCGTTTCTTTTTGAATCGACTGGAGGCGTTCATGTACGAGCACGCGAGTACTGCTCAATGCAGCGACTGTACTTGCGGAATCGGACATGACTTGGCGAGCCTTCGCCCTGGTCTGTTTCGCATCCGCCAAGCGCTCCTGATAACTGATCTTGCGATCAATTCGCTCAATAGCATCAGGAATACTGCGCAAGCGACCCTCTGCGGCGGAAAGCTTATTCATAGCCGCCGTCCTTTCAGGGCTACCTATGCAATTGCCATGACGGTCCCAGTTACTCGGTGTCGCCTCCCACGCGGCTCTCAGGCCCGGAATGCTATCTTCAAGAGAGTCACGCTCTGCAATCAATTCGTCACGCTGCTTTTTCAGTTCTTTCATGATCAACACCTAATGATTGGAAGTGGTTATGTGCGAGGCTGGCAAGGCCATATGTTGCCGACACTACCTCGTGGGTTTAGAGGTAGTGGTTCAAGCAGCCTGTGCTTCGTTCTCAGCCAGTTCAGGGATCGTCACGACGACGTAGCAGCGCTGTAGTCCGAGGCCGGGCAGGCGCACAGAGGTGGAGGCCTTGCCATCTTTGCCAGGCTCTAATACCCGACGTCTCAGCAGCTCTTTGTTGACTGCATTGATATTCATGCCTCGGAAGATTTCAGAGCGCCAAGCTTCGGGAAGTACGTAATAGGTCGTCGTCGTGTGCGACGTGTCACCCATGCCGTGCTCCATCGACTTGCGAAAGCCGAGCCGGTCAATAGTGCGGGGGCCGTGCTCGTCTACCTTGGCAGCGGTCGACTCCCAGCGTGTAAAGCGGCTCTCCCCAAAACGCTCAATCACCTGGCGCAGGCGGGCGAGAATCGCATCACCTTCCAAGTTTCCAGCCCCTCCTCGCTCAGCAAGCCAGGCATTCAGACACACGCGGGCGGAGTCGAGTGCCAAACCGTCCGGCCATCCCGTAACGCCCAAGGCGGTGGCCAGCTCTCCCGCCGCCGCGGCCAAACCGAAGCGGGTTGCGGCACGCTGGGCCTGGCCGCTAGCGCTGGCAGGTAGGGCTTCAGTCGTGAAGCGCTCCACTGTGCTGCGCACCATGGCTGTGTAGGCGCGCAATTTGGTCGGGTCGCAGAGGGCCGACAGGAAGGCAAGGGCAGGCGAGCCATAAAACTTGGCCACCCGCGCCTTAAGCGCATCCGACAAGGCAGCGGCATCGTCGAAGCCATGCAGCTCCTCGAACAGCCCAAGCCCTTTGCTAGCATCGGCTGGGACGGCAAGTAGCCGCACCTCCATCCCTGCTTTCAGGTCCTTGTTTGCTTCGGCCATGTGTTGCGCAAGGGTCTTTTCACCCGTGGAAAGGAACAGCAACCGCCATTCTTGTACTTGGCGCCCGCTCAACCCGCGATCATTGGCCCGCGCCTTGCCGGTGCCGTTGCCCAACATATAGACCGTTTCCCCGATGATTCTCGGGTCACACATCCCTATCTCATCGAGCACCAGCAACCCGTCCGAGTGCGCTGCCGCGATGCTTTCCAGGGCGTTATCAGTAGAGCGCCAGGAGCGCACCAGGCGCGGCCCACCCCAAACTGAGGCCGCGACCTGCAAGTGGGTGGTCTTTCCGCCCGAGCTGTCTCCGTACAGATGGAAACCGCCCGATTCATGCCCGAGCAAATGCAGCACTGCCCCAGCAAAAGCCACGCACACTACGAATGCCAGGCGGTTATTGCCCACACACAATGCGCCGATGTGCTGTTGCCACTGCTCCAGCGTGCCCGATTGAGTGACGGGCGGGAGCTGGGCGCCGGCCTCGTAGAAATGGAGATATTCAGTACTCGCCCCTATCTGCCGATCCGGCACCAGATAGGCGTCCCCATGCCAGCCCAGGCGGGTTACCAAGCGGGCGCGCTCGGAACCGTCATAGCCTTGCAGGTAGCTCTGTAGGTCGTTACGCGAATTGCGAGCAGTGCGCACGGGTGCCAGGCGCAGCCCCATATCAACCAGTGGCGCAAGTACTTCCTTGCCAAAGTCGCCCGCCATTGCCCTGGCCGGAATGTTAAGGCGCTTGCTGGCCCCGTCAGGATCATCGAACTCCACCAGCAGGCCCCAACCGTGGCCCTTTTCGTCTCGGGTGCGAGCCAATATCTCTAACCGTGAACAAACCGGTCGTGCTTCGCCATCTTCACCGGCATAGAACACCCCATCCTTTGTGACACGAAAGCCGCTCGGGGCCGGGGCGGTTTTCTTCTCGGATTGGGGCTTGGCCTGGTCAGTGGCTTTGCTCTGCTTGGTGGGGTTGGGCGTGGTGGCAAGTGCGACGGCAGACAGCTTCCCGGTGCGTTGCAGCTCCGACAAGTGTTGGGCTGTCCAGCCTTTAGATTGGGCATCCGCCGCATCGTCACCTTCGCGCCACTCACCGCCTGGCGCGAAAGTGGGGCGCTCACCGTCCATACCAGGGAGTTGTCTGAATACAGTCAAAGCTACCGTCTGAACCGAGGCAGCTCCAAGCTTCCGAAGGTGATCGGCCAAGGCATCCATGCACTTCAAGCCTGGAGCGTCGTTATCTGGCCACAGCAATACGTCACGCCCGGCTAGCGCCGCGAAATCAGCCTTCTGCCAGGAGTTCGTCCCGTTAGGCCAGCAGGTGGCAACATGCTCGGGCAACAGCTCGGCAGCGGCATCGGCGGCCTTTTCACCCTCGCACAATACGACTGGTGCCGAAGGACGTTTAGCCAGGTCATCAAGGTGCAGTAGCGGGCGCGGCTCCGACAAGCCCTGCCAGCGCCAGGCCAGCGAACCGTTAGCAGAGTGTTTACACCAGGTGAGAGGCGCGAAGACTTTACGCGCCGTGCCGCTCTCATCCGGCCCGAGGTCAAAGCGGTACAGCACCATAAGTGGCTGACCGTTGGCGTCACGGTAAATCCAAACCTTGGAAGGTTTACCGTGCTGCCGGTGCGCTTGCAGCACCTTCTGCATTGCCTGTTCAGGAATGGGCAACACGGGCACCCACTCTGGCTTTTTGGCCTGGCCAGTGGGCGGTGTGACGTTGGTGCTATTCGTTGCCTCGACACCGAGGAAAGCCGCCAGCTTGTTGCAAGCTTCGACATCGGTGCCGCGATCAAGGTAGCGCACCAGGTCGATCAAATCCCCACCTTTGTCACCGGTGGCGAAGTCGCACCAGGTAGCTTTGGCCAGGTTCACCTTGAGCGATCCTGAATGCTTGTCAGCTCGGGTTGGGTTGGGGGCGGTGTACTCCTTGCCGCCGTCTACACGCTTGCCATTGGGAAGCCAGTGGGCTAACACGCGATCAATCGCCGCCAGGGAGGCCGCTTTGACCTGGGCAAAGGTCGGATGCCGGGAGTTGGGGGTGGTCCTACTCATGCTGGGCCCCCTCGGCAATCTGAATCCCAGTGGTTACATCATCGACAAGCGCCTTTGCCTGCTCGCCCAGATAATGTGCCGCCCACACCAGTGCATTGTTGTCTTCGCTCACGCCAGCTAGCTGGGTCAGTTTGTTTACGCAGTTCATGAGCACCGATGCCTGCTCCAATGCTTCCTCACCGGAAACACCCGGGCACACCTTGAAAAGCGGTTGATTCAACGAGCTGTGCTTAGAGAAGGTGACCCCACCTACGGTATTGACCTGAAAGTGCCCGTTCATTTCCAGCCCCCTTCCGCGACATGGGAGGTCGAGTCATCGGCATGCACGACCAGGGTACGAATCTGCTCCAGCGTTCCGCGCACATCCCACAGGGCGCCGAGGATCACACTATTAGCCAGGCGTTGCCCGTGCTCACTCTCAAACTGATCCTCTACCAAGCACAGCACTGCTTGGGCTCGCTCAATGGCGCAAGTGAGCGCGTCAATCGGGACGCCTACCGGCGCATTTGCTGTGATGCATAGCAGGTCTTCTGGCTGAGAAAAGTGCTGTGTTGGATTGGTCATTGGGCACCCCCGTTTGCTTCCAGGGCGCGAGCACGGGCCATAGCAGCGTTGTAACGCGCCAAGCGGACGGAGAGGGACGAGTCGGCGTGCAGTGCCGCAATGGCACGGGCCTTCAGGGCAGCAATGTGGTTCTGGAGGGCAGACGGATTGAGGGCGTGCATGGGCGGAGCTCCTTGATTTGAGGAGCTGCCACTGATCGTCGCCAAACGATTTAGGGTGGCAGCTGTGCGCAGGTTGGCGAACCGGGAATCAAGGAACCCGGCAGACCCGAAGGTCTCCCACGCACAGCCGCCATAACACGGGAATGCGGGCACAAAAAAAGCGCCTGCATTCGTGATAGGGGCGCTTGTGCGCCTTGATTTCGTCGGGTCGCCAAACCCGGTCGCTGAATTTGCAGCGACCTGCGAAGAGTAACGTGTGAACCGACGAGGCGCAAGCTGATAGGTGCGGTCAGGTTGCATGGCTCTGGGCCATGGCATAGAGTAGGCGTGCAAAGTGAATATCCTCAGACGCCCTCGGTTGCAGCCGGGGGCGTTCTCCTTAGTGGGCGGCGACCGGGCGGCGCTCAAGCTTGAGCCAGGTGAGATTGCGGCCTTGCCGCGCCTTCTCATACATCTGCCCTAGTGCATCGGGATTGGCGAGCACGTTGGGAACCAACTGCGCCGCATCTCGAATCGTCACGTCGCCAGGCGTCTCGATAGCTAGTAGCCCCCAATCGAGAGTCGGCCAAATCAGCAGCAGAACGTGCGCCCCTTTGGCCAGCGCTTCGTCCCGCAGTTTTTGCAACCGCGCCAACCGCCCATGTGTTGGAGCCTTTTGACCCAGTTCGTCGATTGCATCGAGCGCTGCGTGAGGGAGGAAAATGGGCGTCATGCGGCCACCTTGTCACGCGCAGCGATACGAGCGCGCGTCCAGGCCTGAACTTCAGAAAGAACCCAAGCCACGGGAGCGCCGCGGGCGGTGCTGTCTGTGAGTTTCACAGGCTGAGGGAAGGTGCTTTCAGGTTGACTCATCAGCTTGTAGATCGTTGGGCGTGCAAGCCCCACGAGCTCTACAACTTCTTTCATGCGAATGAGCCTGGCCGGCTGATCGATTGCAGAGCCGCCCAGCGGTGCGGGTTGGAGTGTCATAGCTGTATCCCTGTATTGGTTTTACAGGGCGCAGACTATGGAGTTGCTACTTAACGGTTAAGGTTCACTTTACTTTTTTGTTAGTGAACTGGGTTGGGTTACGCAACCAGGGAATGCGTTTTAGAACCTCACCCATCTGTACCTTCGATAGCGACGTTCCCGTTTCGCGCTCCTGCCAAGCACGTAACTTGCTGTTCAGGTTGTGCCTCGCTGTTCCTGCCAGGACAAGTTCTCGGGCCTTTCCCGCTATCGCTCGATCACGGCTGGCAAGTTCCTTGCGCCGAGCAACGCCACTCAACACTCCGTCGATTTTGGTGTCTGCATGCCTTGACGCTGCGTTGGCCAACTCGCCTATCTCGCAGCATGCTGCGTTTTCATCAGGTTCTAGCCAGGCGCTAGCACCTGGCACGTAGTCGTCGATGCAGCAAAGATGCATCTGGTAGTACTCAAGGGCGGGTATCTCTTGACCTTGTGTAATCAAGTTCTCGGCCAAGCCGCATAAAGCATGGATAGCATTTGCCAGCGCGAAAGCAGCAATAACTTGCACATCTGTCGCCGTTTCGAGCCCGGTATAGTTCCGGAACTGGGCTACAAGTTGCCTGGCCCCGTAGTGAGAAATCACCTGGTAGATCGCGTCATTGTATTGCAGTGCAGCATTGCTCAGCTCTGCGCCGATTTCCTCCGGGAGCCAGTGGCGGCAGCGCTCCATGATGTTCAGTACGGCATCAACCTCTGAAGCGTAACCACTGAAGATTGGAAGGCGCTTTAGATGCTCCCTGATGGTGCTGGATTCGGTCCGGGTCGGATGGATGGCCAGCCCATCAATGGACAAAGAGTCAGGCTGCATCAACATTCCCCCACGCCCCGGCAGTTTGCGCCGAGCCCGCGATTTGCATTGACCTGAGAGAGCATGCGCATAGGCCAGCAGGCGGGCGAGGGGCTTTTTGCGTTACACGGGACGGCGAGGTTACACCGGATGTACGAAAATATTTTGGTCGGTGTTACGCGCCTAATCCCCAATGAATTCAGCGTCTTGGCCTGATCCGTTACACGGGTTACACCTGGTACACCGGCTTTTGATGGGACAAGCATTGTCATGCCCTCCACCATCATCTCAGTCTGCTTCATGGATGGAGGGACCTCCCATGAGCAAAATCATAGGGAGTAATCGCATCCCTGCGATTAGCATCCAGATAGTCGGCCCACCACTGCACCATAAGTCTCCGCTCTTGTAAGTGCTCAGCCTTGTGGATGTAGGCGGCACGCACCGTGTTTCTCTCTTGGTGGCTCATTTGCCGCTCGACCGCGTCTTTACTCCAAAGTCCTGACTCAACCAGTGCAGAACAGGCCATTGTCCGAAAACCATGGCCGCATACCTCTGCTTTGGTGTCATATCCCATTCGCCGCAGCGCTTTGTTCACGGTGTTCTCGCTCATGGGCTTCCAGTGATTGTGATCGCCCGCAAACACCAGATCGAAACGACCAGTGAGGTTACGAACTTTCTCCAGCACCTCTACAGCCTGTCGGCTGAGCGGCACCAAGTGTGGCGTGCTCATCTTGGAGCCTCGATGAGAGTTCTTCACACCCTGAATAGCCAACCTTTCGCCAGGGATTTCCCACATCAGCCTGCCCATGTCTATCTCTCCCCAGCGAGCGAAGCGGAGCTCGCTGGAGCGGATGAACACCAACATGGTCAGTTGCACCGCGAGCTTGGTCAGGCCGCGCCCGCTGTCGGCATCTATCCGCTGGAGAAGCTCAGGTAAGCGCTCGAACGGCAAAGCAGGCCTGTGCGCTGTTTTGCGGGTAGCCGTGGCGCCTTGCAGATCGATCGCAGGGTTGAAATCCAGGTGGCCATGCTGAACCGCCATGCGGAGGATGCCCGTCATGTACTGGCGTAGGCGCGCCGCCGTATCCAAGGTATCCCGCTTCTCTGCCGCTTTCAGTGGTACAAGCAGATCCCGTGTTTTCAGCTCCGCGACCGGACGATCACCGAGGGTGGGCAACAGGTGTGATTCAATCCGTCGCCATACGGTGGCAGCATGACCAGGTGTCCACTTACGAGCGCAGGCCGCGTGCCATTCCTGAGCAAGCAAACGGAATGTATTCGCCCGGGCGTTAGCCGCTTCCTGTTTGTCCAAGCGCGCCTGCTCGATGGGGTCTTTCCCAGCAGCAAGGAGCTCAAGCGCCTGAGCGCGTCGCTCCCTGGCCGCTTTCAAGCCGAGCGCCGGATAGTTGCCAAACGTTGCTAAACCATCCCGGCCATCAGGTTTGGTGTACTTCATACGCCAGGTCTTGACCCCTGACGGCTTCACCAGCAGGTAGAGGCCCTTGCCATCGAACAGCTTGTAGTCCTTCTCCCGTGGCTTGGCCGCATCACATTTGGGATCGGTGAGAGGCACCACTGTGCGCGCCATAGGGATACGTTTCCTTGTCGAACCGAGATATCCCTAACCATATCCCTAAATCGCGTATATGCCCAGAGACAAAACGAGACAGACAGAAACAACAAAGCCCGCTCTAGGCGGGCTTTTCTGGGTGTTTCGTAGACAGTCATAGACTTCTAGAAACTGGTCTCTGGTGCCGGAGACAGGAATCGAACCTGCGACCTTCGCGTTACGAGTGCGCTGCTCTACCGACTGAGCTACACCGGCGTGTAGCGCAACGTACCACTGCCGCACCCGCCGCGTAAACCCCTGTTTCCCCGGCCTTATTCCCCGCCCCTCAGGGCGCTTTGCAGCCCTTCGGCGCGAGGTCTTCCTCGATATCGGTCGTGCAGGTCCAGCCAGTTGGCGTGCGCGTCAGGGCAAGGCTCTTGCCAACCACATTGGTCGGCGCATCAACCAGGGTGCATGCAATCGTGCCAATCCCGTCAGCCGCCTTGCTGCTCACCGCAATCGCACAGTTCGCCGTAGCCGGCTGGCCGCCCAACTCGGCCACACTCCCAACATCCTTGCCTTCATTCAAGCGCAGCTCCATCGCCGTCTTCAGCGCGCTGATCTCCAGCAACCCGGCCGCGGCCTTGGTGCGGGACTGGTGGTTGGTGTACATCGGTAAGGCGATGGTCGCCAGAATGCCGATGATCGCGACGACGATCATCAGTTCGATCAGGGTGATACCGCGTTGCCCTTTCATGAACGATTTCCTTTTTGATACGGGTACTCGTGGAGGTCAGGTTCGCCCCCAGCTGGCAGCGGCGCAGTAGGCCTGAACAGACACCTTTTGTCACCCCTGCCTGCCAGGGCGTCATCTTCGCTGAACTACTCTAGTGAGCATCACGGACGCACGCCCGCTCACGGACGCGGCAAGCTGTTTCCAGGCTTGTCGCACGAGTAGAAAAGGACCTTTGCATGAACTCATCTACACACCTCTATAACTGGTACGGCACCGATGCCAACGGCGCCGCAGTCAGCGGCCAGGTCAGCGGGCGCAGCCCTGCGTATGCGCGGGCCGGCTTGCAGCGCCAGGGCATCCGCGTGGTCAGCCTGCGGACGGCTGGCGGGTTTGAATGGCGTTTGCCGAAGGCTCGGGAAAAGACCGACCCGGCGGGTTTCAGTCGGCAGCTGGCGACCTTGCTCAAGGCCGGGGTGCCACTGCTGCAGGCCTTCGAGGTGATGGGGCGTAGCGGTTGCAGTGCGGAGCAAGCGGCCTTGCTGGATAAATTGAAACGGGATGTGGCCTCGGGCCTGGGGCTGGCGGATGCGCTACAGCGCCATCCGGCGTGGTTCGATGGGTTGTACTGCAACCTGATTCGTGTGGGCGAGCAATCCGGCACGCTCGATCGGCAGCTGGAGCAACTGGCGGCGATGCTGGAGCAGCGCCAGGTGCTGCGTAAACGCGTGCGCAAGGCAATGCTCTACCCGTTCCTGCTGTTGCTGACCGGGTTGGGCGTTTCGGCGGTGTTGTTGCTGGAGGTTATTCCGCGTTTCGAGAGCCTGTTTGCCGGTTTCGATGCGGCGCTACCGGCGTTCACGCAGTGGGTGATCGACTTGTCCACAGGGCTGGGGCGCTTTGCGCCGCTGCTGTTGATGACCGCGCTTGGCCTGGGCTTCGGCGTGACCCGGTTGTATCAGAAGCATGCGCCAGCACGCTTGTGGATAACTGCGCAGGCTTTGCGCCTGCCTGTGTTCGGCAGGCTGTTGAGCCAGGCAGCACTGGCGCGCTTCGCTCGCACCCTGGCCACATCATATGCTGCCGGGGTGCCGTTGCTGGATGCGCTGGTCACCGTGGCCAAGGCCTGCGGTGACGACCTGCACGAGCAGGCGGTGCAGCGCTTGCGCCAGGGAATGGCCAACGGGCAGGCGCTGAATCAGGCGATGGCCACTGAACCGCTGTTTCCACCATTGTTGGTGCAACTCACCGCCATCGGTGAATCCAGCGGCACGCTGGACCAGATGCTGGATAAGTCCGCCAGCCATTACGAGGAACAGGTCAGCCAGACGCTGGACCAGTTGACCAGCCTGCTGGAGCCGGCCATCGTGCTGATCCTGGGCTTGCTGGTCGGTGGCCTGGTGGTGGCGATGTACCTGCCGATCTTCCAGTTGGGTAGCTTGATCTGAACATGACTTCATGGACTTTGCTGGCCGAGCAGCCGGCGTACTTCATTACCCTGGCGGCTGTGCTAGGCCTGCTGGTGGGCAGCTTCCTCAACGTGGTGGTGCATCGCTTGCCGATCATGCTGGAGCGCCAATGGCGGCGTGAGGCGCAGGAAGCATTGGGCCTGCCGACCACCGAATATGAGCGCTTCAATCTGTCCCTCCCCGCCTCCCACTGCCCGCACTGCGGGCACGCGATCCGCGCCTGGGAAAACATCCCGGTGCTGAGTTACCTGGCATTGCGCGGGCGCTGCTCGGCCTGCAAGCAGCCGATCAGTGCGCGATATCCATTGGTCGAACTGGCCTGTGCGCTGTTGTCGATCGTGGTGGCCTGGCATTCCGGCGCAAGTATCGAGGCGCTGGCCCTGCTGCCGCTCACCTGGAGCCTGCTGGCACTGAGCCTGATCGATCATGACCAGCAGATTCTGCCCGATGTCATTGTGCTGCCGACGCTGTGGCTGGGTTTGATCGTCAATGCCTTCGACACCGTGGTGCCGTTGCCCGCTGCACTGTGGGGCGCGGTGGCCGGGTACCTGAGCCTGTGGTCGGTGTATTGGCTGTTCAAATTGATCACCGGCAAGGAGGGCATGGGCTATGGCGACTTCAAGCTGCTGGCGCTGATCGGCGCCTGGGGCGGCTGGCAGGTATTGCCGTTGACCTTGCTGCTGTCATCGGTAATCGGCGTGGTGGCGGGCCTGTGCCTGCTGCGCGTGCGCAGCCAATCCGCCGGCACGGCCATACCCTTTGGCCCTTATCTGGCGATTGCGGGGTGGATTGCTGTGCTCTGGGGTGATGAAATGTACGCCTTCTACCTGCAACTGTTTGGAATGTGATGACCACCAAGGCCTTCACCCCCTGGATTCTCGGGCTGACCGGCGGCATCGGCAGCGGCAAGAGCGCCGCCGCCGAGCGCTTCGTCGAACTTGGCGTGCACCTGGTCGACGCCGACCAGGCGGCGCGCTGGGTGGTCGAACCCGGTCGCCCGGCACTGGCCAGCATCGTCGAGCGCTTCGGCACCGGTGTGCTGCTGGACGATGGCCAACTGGACCGCGCAGCGTTGCGCCAGCTGATCTTCGCCGACCCGGCTCAGCGCAAGTGGCTGGAGCAATTGCTGCACCCGCTTATCGGGCAGGAGATCTTCAGTTACCTGGCCAAGGCCGAGTCGCCCTATGCGGTGTATGTGTCGCCGTTGCTGATCGAGTCGGGCCAGTACCAGAAGGTCCAGCGCGTGCTGGTAATCGATGTGCCGCAAGAGCTGCAGGTGACGCGCACCTTGGCGCGTGACAACACCAGCCCTGAGCAGGTACAGGCCATTCTCAGGGCCCAGCTGGCCCGTGAGGAGCGCCTGGGCCATGCCGACGATGTGGTGGTCAATGACGGCGACCTCGCCGCACTGCACGAGCAGATTGACCGCCTGCACCATTTTTACCTGACTTTACGAGGAGGCCAGCCATGAGCCAGCCATTGACCGTCGATTGCCCGACCTGTGGCGCACCTGTGGAATGGAACGAGAAGAATGCGTACCGGCCATTCTGTTCAGACCGCTGCAAGCTGATCGACCTGGGCGCCTGGGCGGCCGAGGAGCACAAGATTCCGGTGGCGCCGGATGCCGAGGATGAGCTGTTCTCGGGGGAGCTGGAGCCGCGGCATTAAACTGAAGCCTAGGCTGCCTGTGCCGGCCTCTTCGCTCGTGAACCCGCTCCCACAGGTCCGTCACAGATCTGCAAGCGGTGATCCCCCTGTGGGAGCGGGTTTACCCGCGAAGAGGCCAGTACAGCCAAGACATAAATCAGCGCTCATCATCCTTCCACGGCGCCTGCAGATACCGGGTGCGGTTGAACGTCTCCAGCCATTCCGGGCAGAACACCACCAGCGCACTGATCACCATGCCGTTGATGAACGCCTCCGGGAACATCATCAACCACAGGTAGCCGATAAAATCGCTGAGCCACTCCGGCATCGCAAAGCGACCATCCAGCCATAACACCCCCAACGCCACCGGCACGCAGATCAGCACCGTCAGCGCGGCGGGAAAGAACCCCGAACAAAAGATGTAAACGAACAGGTTTCGCGGCTGCGCCCGCTCGACCAGGATGGCGCATACCTCGGTAATCAGCACCGGCAAGCCCACCAGCAGCAAACCGTTGACCCCAAGTGCCGCGAGGTCCTGCCTGCCCAGCGCCAGCAAGCCGAGTTGCGCGAGAAAACCACCTACAATCGCCAGCGGCCAGTCCAGCAATAATGTCACCGCAGTCATGCCGATAAAGTGATACGACACGCCTGTATCGAAATCGCGCCTGACCAGCCACAGGGCAAACAGGCAGAACACCGTGCCGAACAGGAGGTGCTGACGCCGCCGGTCGGTCACCAGCTCGACCCAACGCGTGCAACTGGCAGCCCAGATCAGCAAGGGCACGTAACCAAGCCAACCCACGGCCAGGCTGGTTGTGGATAAAACCTGCGCGCTGATCACCTGGAACCTATCCCTTTTGGCCATGTGGACAAGCTGAGTCTACACCCTGCCCCGTTTCCTACGGGCAAACAGCATCTTACCGTCATCGATTAGCGGCTAAGCTTGTTCCCATGGATGACTCTGACTACCTGCGCCTGCTTACCATCCAGGCCGAACAAGCCAATGCCTTTCTCTCCAACGCCCGCAAGTGGGAGCGGGAGCGGTGGGTGTGCCAGCGCCTGTTGCAAGGGCTGAACATCCCCTACCGCAGCGAGGACTTCACCCCGGCCGGCCAGGAGCCACCGGATGTGCTGTTCCGCGATGCGGCATTCGAAGTGTTCTTCGTGCTCGACGAAGGCCGTCGCCTCAACGACGAGTGGCGTGAGGAGCTGCAACGCCGGCGCAGTGCCTTTTCCCTGGCTCAGCTGGTGCGCCGCGAAGCCCGCCCCCGGCGCATCGCCGCCGCTGAACTGCTCGGGCGCCTGGCGCCGACCCTGCGCAAGAAAGCGCACAACTACCGTGAGCGTGGGCTGGACTTGAGTGAGTTGGACATCATTGCCTTCGCCAGCCTCAAGCGCGAAGTGCTCGACCTCAACACCCATTTCCCACCGCCCACCGAGTACCTGCGCCAGGGCTGGCGCTCGCTGTCGCTGGTGGGGCCGACCTTCGCCCGGGTGCTGTTCGCCCACCCCGATGCACCGGACTTTCTGCGTGGCAACCTGGGGCGCAGTATCGTCTTCGACGTGGGCATCAGTCTTTGATCCACTGCCGAGAGTCTTTGCGATGGCGTAGACTCGGCGCCAGGGATAGAAAGCATTATCATTTGTTTGACGCGCTTGCATGAACGCTGTGGCGTTCCTGCAGTCACAAACGTCTATCTGACGAGGCCCACCATGACCAGCCGCCTGAACCCGGAAGATCAGCGTCGTGTCGATGAGTATCTGCGAGCCCCCCAGCACCAAGTCGAGCGCCGGCCTTTCCGGCCCTGGCTGCTCCTTGTGCTGGTACTGGCCGTGACCATCGGGTTGGGTCTCATCAGCCGCCTGCTGAGTGGACTGGTGCTATGAGCTGCTTCGCGCTCGCCCTCCCCTCGTGCAGTTTGCGGCCGGCCCTGGGGGCCACGAATTCCGTAAACCTTATGAGATATCCCCATGACTCATCGCATCGTGATTGTCGGCGGCGGCGCCGGCGGCCTGGAACTGGCGACCCGCCTGGGTAAAAGCCTGGGCAAGCGCAAGCAGGCCGAGATCACCCTGGTCGACGCCAACCTCACGCACATCTGGAAACCCCTGCTGCACGAAGTGGCCGCCGGCTCGCTGAACTCCTCGGAAGACGAACTGAACTACGTGGCCCAGGCCAAGTGGAACCACTTCAACTTCCAGCTGGGGCGCATGAGTGGCCTGGACCGCGAAGGCAAGCAGATTCAGCTGGCCGCCACTCTCGATGAAGAGGGCCGCGAGTTGCTGCCTGCGCGCACCCTGGGCTACGACACCCTGGTCATCGCCGTGGGTTCCAACACCAACGACTTTGGCACCCTGGGCGCGGCGCAGCACTGCCTGTTCCTCGACACCCGCAAGCAGGCCGAGCGCTTCCATCAGCAGCTGCTGAACCACTACCTGCGTGCCCATGCCGGTGACGTGGCCAGCGAGCAGATCAGCGTGGCCATCGTCGGCGCTGGTGCCACCGGTGTGGAACTGGCCGCAGAGCTGCACCACGCGGCCCATGAACTGGCGGCCTATGGTCTGGACCGCATTCAGCCTAAGGACATGCACATCACCCTGATCGAGGCCGGCCCGCGCGTGCTGCCTGCATTGCCGGAGCGTATCAGCGTGCCGGTGCACAAGACCCTGGAGAAACTCGGGGTGAAAGTGATGACAAACGCGGCGGTCAGTGAAGTGACCGAGGATGGCCTGAAGACCAAGGATGGTGAAGTGATCCAGGCCAGCCTCAAGGTGTGGGCGGCAGGTATCCGTGCGCCGGGCTTCCTCAAGGACATCGATGGCCTGGAAACCAACCGCATCAACCAGCTGGTAGTGCGCCCTACCCTGCAGACCACCCGCGATGACAACATCTTCGCCTTCGGTGACTGTGCCGCGTGCCCGCAACCGGGCAGCGATCGCAACGTGCCACCACGGGCCCAGGCCGCGCACCAGCAGGCTTCGATGCTGGCGCAGAGCCTGAAGGCACGGCTGGAGAACAAGGCACTGCCAACCTACGCGTACAAGGACTACGGTTCGCTGGTGTCACTGTCGCGCTTCTCGGCGGTGGGCAACCTGATGGGGAACCTGATGGGCAGCGTGAAGCTGGAGGGCTGGCTGGCGCGGATGTTCTACGTGTCGTTGTACCGTATGCACCAGATGGCGTTGTACGGGTTCTTCCGCACCGCACTGATGATGCTGGGTAGCAAGATTGGCCGGGGCACCGAGCCGCGGTTGAAGCTGCACTGACCGACAACGAAGGGTCGCTTGGGCGGCCCTTCTTTTTGCACCTTTTTCGAGGCTAAAGAAAAAGGGCATCTCATTCGAGATGCCCTTTTTGCATGGTGGGTCGTGTAGGATTCGAACCTACGACCAATTGGTTAAAAGCCAACTGCTCTACCAACTGAGCTAACGACCCAAAAAATGGTCGGGGTGAGGGGATTCGAACTCCTGACATCCTGCTCCCAAAGCAGGCGCGCTACCGGACTGCGCTACACCCCGAGGTCTTGCTTAAAAAAAAGGGCACCTCATCGAGATGCCCCTTTTTACATGGTGGGTCGTGTAGGATTCGAACCTACGACCAATTGGTTAAAAGCCAACTGCTCTACCAACTGAGCTAACGACCCGGAAAATGGTCGGGGTGAGGGGATTCGAACTCCTGACATCCTGCTCCCAAAGCAGGCGCGCTACCGGACTGCGCTACACCCCGAGATTGGCTCCGCGACCTGGACTCGAACCAGGGACCCAATGATTAACAGTCATTTGCTCTACCGACTGAGCTATCGCGGAACTGAACTTCGGTACATCTTTACTACTTCGAAGCCTGTGTTAGCTTCGGACTCTTGAGCTTCGTCGCTTTCGCGTTGTCGCTGCTGAGGCCGGCTATTCTACATTCTTCGTTTTGCTTGTCAACCACTTTTTTTCATTCAACTTACTGATTTGTAAGTTGTTTTGCGGTCACCGATGTTGCTGGTGATTCGCTTAGTGCCTGACAACGCGGCGTATATTAGGGGCACTCGTTTTTTGATGCAAGCAGAAATTTCAAAAATTTCAGCAGGTTAGCCTGAAAGCCCGGAAAGCCCCGGATTTGCGGGGCCGGCACAGGTAAATGGGCAAAAAAAGCCCCGCCGAAGCGGGGCTCATTTGCAACACTGATCAGGCAAAGACGATTTCGTCGCCTTCCACCTTCGCGGTAATCGCCGTCCCCGGGAGGAACTTGCCAGCCAGGATCAACTGCGCCAACGGGTTTTCGATCCAGCGCTGGATGGCCCGCTTCAGCGGCCGTGCGCCATACACCGGGTCGTAACCCACGGCGATCAGCTTGTCCAAGGCCTCCGGGCTCAGGCTCAGCGACAGCTCGCGTTCCAGCAGGCGGCTGCGCAGGCGGCCAAGCTGGATCTCGGTGATGCCGGCGATCTGCTCGCGGCCCAGTGGCTCGAACACCACCACTTCGTCGATCCGGTTGATGAACTCCGGACGGAAGTGCGAACCCACCGCGTCCATCACCGCCGCACGCTGCGCCTCGCGGTCCCCCACCAGCTCCTGGATCTGTGCCGAGCCCAGGTTGGAGGTCATCACGATCACCGTGTTGCGGAAGTCCACGGTGCGGCCATGGCTATCAGTCAGGCGGCCGTCTTCCAGCACTTGCAGCAGCACGTTGAACACATCCGGGTGCGCCTTTTCCACTTCATCCAGCAGCACCACCGAGTACGGCTTGCGGCGCACGGCCTCAGTCAGGTAACCGCCCTCTTCATAGCCAACATAGCCTGGCGGAGCGCCGATCAGGCGAGCTACGGAATGCTTTTCCATGAACTCGGACATGTCGATGCGCACCATGGCCTCTTCGGTGTCGAACAGGAACTCGGCCAGCGCCTTGCACAGCTCGGTCTTGCCCACGCCGGTCGGGCCGAGGAACATGAACGAACCACTCGGCCGGTTCGGGTCGGACAGCCCGGCACGCGAACGGCGCACGGCGTTGGCAACCGCAGTCACTGCCTCGCCCTGACCGATCACCCGCTGGTGCAGCAGCTCTTCCATCTTCAGCAGCTTCTCACGCTCGCCTTCGAGCATCTTCGCCACCGGGATGCCGGTCCACTTGGATACCACTTCGGCAATTTCTTCCTCGGTGACCTTGTTGCGCAGCAGCTGATTTTCGGTCTTGCCGTGCTGGTCGACCATCTGCAGGCTGCGCTCCAGGTCAGGGATCACCCCGTACTGCAGCTCGGCCATGCGGCTCAGGTCGCCTTTACGACGAGCGGTTTCCAGTTCCTGACGGGCCTGCTCGATCTTTTGCTGGATCTGCGCCGAGCCCTGCACTTCGGCTTTCTCCGACGCCCAGATCTCTTCCAGGTCGGAATACTCACGCTCCAGCCGCTCGATTTCCTCGGTCAGCTTCTCAAGGCGCTTCTTGGCCGCCTCGTCTTCTTCCTTCTTCAGCGCCTGGGACTCCACCTTCAGCTGGATCAGGCGACGGTCGAGGCGGTCGAGCACTTCCGGCTTGGAGTCGATTTCCATGCGGATGCGGCTGGCCGCTTCGTCGATCAGGTCGATTGCCTTGTCGGGCAACTGACGGTCGGTGATGTAGCGGTGGCTGAGCTTGGCCGCGGCGATGATCGCGCCGTCGGTGATGGCCACCTTGTGGTGCACTTCATAACGCTCTTTCAGGCCACGCAGGATGGCGATGGTGTCTTCCTCGCTCGGCTCCTCCACCAGCACCTTCTGGAAGCGCCGCTCCAGCGCCGCGTCCTTCTCGATGAACTGGCGATATTCGTTGAGCGTGGTGGCACCAACGCAGTGCAGTTCGCCACGGGCCAGGGCCGGCTTGAGCATGTTGCCAGCGTCCATGGCGCCCTCGCCTTTACCGGCGCCGACCATGGTGTGCAGTTCGTCGATAAACAGGATGATCTGGCCTTCCTGCTTGGACAGCTCGTTGAGCAGGCCTTTGAGGCGCTCTTCGAACTCACCGCGGTACTTGGCCCCGGCGATCAGCGCGCCCATGTCCAGCGCCAGCAGGCGTTTGCCTTTCAGGCCATCGGGCACTTCACCATTGATGATGCGTTGGGCCAGGCCTTCGGCGATGGCGGTCTTGCCCACGCCAGGCTCACCGATCAGCACCGGGTTGTTCTTGGTTCGCCGTTGCAGCACCTGCACGGTGCGGCGGATTTCATCATCACGGCCAATCACCGGGTCAAGCTTGCCTTCTTCGGCGCGCTTGGTCAGGTCGACGGTGTACTTGTCCAGGGCCTGGCGTGACTCCTCGGCATTGGCATCATTCACTGCCGCACCGCCGCGCAGGTTGTTGATGGCGTTTTCCAGAGCCTTCTTGCTCACACCTTGGCTGAGCAGCAGCTTGCCGAGCTTGCTGTTCTCGTCCATGGCGGCGAGCAGTACCAGTTCGCTGGAAATGAACTGGTCGCCCTTCTGCTGGGCCAGGCGATCGGCCTGGTTGAGCAGGCGCGCCAAGTCCTGCGACATGTTCACGTCGCCAGTAGGATTCTGGATTTTCGGCAACTGGTCGAGTTCTTTCACCAATGCCTGGCGCAGGCTGTTGATATCGAAGCCGACCTGCATCAGCAGCGGCTTGATCGAACCGCCCTGCTGTTCGAGCAGCGCCTGTAACAGGTGCACGGGCTCGATGGCGGGGTGGTCCATACCAACGGCCAGGGACTGGGCATCGGATATTGCAAGCTGGAGCTTGCTGGTCAAACGGTCTATTCGCATGGGGTACCTTCCTTTAAAGGGCAGGTCGGAGCGATGGACAGCGCCTGTTTATGAAGAAACCTGCCTGAGATGCCTTAATAGATAAGGGTGATTCTGGAAGATTCAAGCTTAGCGGGGTTGACCGGGGTCAACCTGATGGATTAGCTGTGGCCCATTCGCGGGTAAACCCGCGAAGAGGCCAGTACAGGCTAGCGCGGGTCCAGCCAGACCAGCGAGGCGAAACGCCCCCCTTGCGGGGTACGGCGATAGGAGAAGAAACGGGCATCACTGACCGTGCAGTAACCTCCGCCATAAACAGCCGTCACCCCAAGCGCCGCCAGCCGAATGCGCGCCAGCTCATAGATGTCGGCCATCAACTTGCCCGGCCGTTCCCCGTCGACGAAAGCCCTGGCCGCTTCCGGATGCACGGCGGTAAAAGCATCGCGCACCTCCAGCCCCACTTCGAAAGCCTTGGGGCCGATCGCCGGCCCAAGCCACACCAGCACTTCTTCAGGCGCCACGCCCAGGCGATCCACTGTGGCCTCAAGCACGCCGCCCGCCAGCCCGCGCCAGCCAGCATGCGCGGCGGCCACCCGGGTGCCGGCGCGATCACAGAACAGCGCCGGCAGGCAATCGGCGGTCATCACGGTGCAGGCAATGCCAGGCTGGGCAGTCCAGCTGGCATCGGCTTCGGCCACCACGGCCGGGTCGGCATCCGCCACCACCAGGCCATGCACCTGCTTGAGCCAGGCTGGCTGGATGGTGAAGGCGTCACTCAGGCGACGGCGGTTCTCAGCAACCGCGACCGGGTCATCGCCCACGTGATCGCCGAGGTTGAAGGATTCATAGGGCGGCAGGCTGATGCCGCCTTCGCGGGTAGTGACGCAGGCGCGAACCGAGGCTGGGGCTGGCCAGTCGGGAAACAATAGCGACTGCGTCAGGCCACTCATCCGATAAAGCTCTCGCGGTCCTGGTTGAGCAGCGACAGCAACCAGACGAAGTCGTCCGGCAGCGGCGACTCCCACTTCATGATTTCACCGGTAATCGGGTGGGCCAACGCGAGGAAACGCGCATGCAGCGCCTGACGCGGGAAGGTCTTCACCGCCTCGACCATGGTTGGGCTGGCAGCTGGCGGAATGCGGAAGCGCCCGCCGTAGGTCTGGTCACCGACCAGCGGGAAACCGACATGGGCCATGTGCACGCGAATCTGGTGGGTACGGCCGGTTTCCAGCTTCACGCGCACGTGGGTGTGCGAGCGGAAGCGCTTGAGCACACGGTAGTGACTGACCGCCGGCTTGCCGCCGTCGGTTACCGCCATGCGCTGGCGCATGCCGCCGTGGCGACCGATCGGCGCATCGATCTTGCCGCCGGCGGTCACTACACCAATCACGATGCACTCGTAGATACGGCTGACTTTACGCGCTTGCATCTGTTCGACCAGCTTGGTCTGCGCCTGCAAGGTCTTGGCTACCACCATCAGACCCGTAGTGTCTTTGTCCAGGCGGTGAACGATACCGGCACGTGGCACGTTGACGATGTCCGGCACATGGTGCAGCAGCGCGTTGAGCAAGGTACCACTGGCATGCCCGGCAGCCGGGTGCACAACCAGCCCGGCAGGCTTGTTGATCACCATGATATGGTCGTCTTCGTAGACGATATCGAGTTCGATATCTTCTGCGATCCACTCACCCTGGGCCTCTTGCTCGGCCTCCAGAATAAGTTGCGAACCGCCGTGGACCGGGTCCCGAGGGCGCACGACGGCACCATCGACCGTCAGACGGCCCTCTTTGATCCACGAAGTAAGCCGCGAACGCGAATACTCGGCGAACAATTGGGCGGCGACCTGGTCGAGGCGTTGGCCGCCCAGTTCGGACGGTACCTCTGCGCTAAGTTGAATGATCTCGGACATGCTCGATTCGGCGGGCGCACAGCCTTTGGTTTCAGCTGCGAGCTTGTGGTTAAATACGGCTTCTTTTGTCCCGGGGTTGGCCGGGGCGCTCATCATAACAGGACGGCACCGCCCAAGACAGCGGCCGTCAAAGGGACGCAAGCCGCCATGCAAGTGAAACACCTGCTGCTGATCGCCATCCTCGGGCTCACCGCGGCCTGTTCCTCCAATAAGGAAGTCATTGACGAGAACCTCAGTGAGGCCGAGCTGTATCAACAGGCTCAGGCTGACCTGGACAACTCCAGCTATACCAGCGCCGTGAACAAGCTCAAGGCTTTGGAGTCGCGCTATCCGTTCGGCCGCTACGCCGACCAGGCGCAGCTCGAGCTGATCTACGCCAACTACAAGAACTCTGAGCCTGAGGCTGCCAAATCGGCCGCCGAGCGCTTCATCCGCCTGCACCCGCAGCACCCGAACGTCGACTACGCCTACTACCTCAAGGGCCTGACCTCGTTCGACCAGGACCGTGGCCTGCTGGCGCGCTTCCTGCCACTGGACATGACCAAGCGTGACCCGGGTGCCGCCCGCGACTCGTACAACGAGTTCGCCCAGCTGACCAGCCGCTTCCCCAACAGCCGCTACTCGCCGGACGCCAAGCAGCGCATGATCTACCTGCGCAACCTGCTGGCTTCCTACGAAATCCACGTGGCCGACTACTACTTGAGCCGCCAGGCCTACGTAGCCGCTGCCAACCGTGGCCGCTACGTGGTCGAGAACTTCCAGGAAACGCCATCGGTCGGCGACGGCCTGGCTATCATGGTCGAGTCGTACCAGAAGATGCACCTGGACGACCTGGCTGCCACCAGCCTGGAAACCCTCAAGCTCAACTACCCCGACCACCCGAGCCTGGTCGATGGCCAGTTCCAGCCCAAGCAGACCGAGTCTGACGGCCGCGGCTGGCTGTCCAAGGCGACCCTGGGCCTGATCGAGACCGACACCCCGCTGCCGCCGGGCGAAACCCGCGCCAACCAGGACGTGGTCAAGCAGTTCCAGGACGCCCGCGACGAGATGCCGCAAGAGCTGCTGCCGAAGGACGAGAACGGCGACCCGATCGTGCCGGCAGGCCCGAAGGAAGCTGAAAAAGACCGCTCTTGGTTCAGCTACATGACCTTTGGTCTGTTCGACTGACCCAAGCGCTATGAGAAAGGGAGGCCTGAGGCCTCCCTTTTTTTATGGTCGCGCCCTAGACTGTTGGCTCCTACAACCAACAAGCTGGACACCATGGTTCGCCTACTTTTCTGGATCGCCCTGATTGCCGCCGCGTTCTGGCTGTGGCGCAAGTTCAAAGTCAGTCAGCAGTCGCACTCCGAGCCCAAGCTCGATGCACCATTGAAGATGGTGCGCTGCGCCCACTGCGGCGTGCACCTGCCCGACGACCGGGCGCTGCAGCAAGGTAATGACTGGTATTGCAGCCAGGCGCACTTGCAGCAGGGGCCTGGCCGGTAAGGCTGAGGCTATCCCTGTTCAAGCCCTTTCGCGGGTGAACCCGCGAAGAGGCCCTCAGCCCAAACGCCCCTCTGGCGTATAAGGCGCAGGATCAATGATCGGCTCGGCCCCAGTCAGAAGGTCGGTGAACAGCTGACACGATGCTGGCGCCAGCACCAGCCCGTTGCGGTAATGCCCGCAGTTCAGCCACAACCCATCATGCCCAGGCACCGGCCCGATGTAGGGAATGCCTTCAGGCGAACCCGGCCGCAGCCCGGCCCAGTGCCCCACCACCGTGGCATCCTTGAGTTCTGGCAGCAGTTCGATGGCCGAAGCCTTGAGGCTGGCCAACGCGTCCTCGGTCGGGGTCTTGTCGTACCCGGCATGTTCCAGCGTACTGCCCACCAGAATGTGCCCGTCTCGACGCGGGATCGCATAGCGCCCCTTGGCCAGCACCATGCTCGGCAGGAAATCTTCGGCGCACTTGAACAGGATCATCTGGCCCTTCACCGGTTCGACCGGCAGCTCGAGCCCCAAGGTGCGCAGCAGATCACCGCTCCACGCGCCGGCACTGAGCACCACTTCATCCGCCTTGAGCACAGCGTCAGCCGTCTGTACGCCAGCCACGCGCCCGTTCTCATGAACGAAGCCGCTGACCTGGCAGTGCTCGCGCAGGGTCACGTTAGGCAGTGCCAGCAGCGCCGCCTTGAGCGACTTCACCAGCCGTGGGTTACGTACGTTGGCCACACCGGCCATGAAGATCGCACGCTTGAAGCCTGGGCCAAGCACGGGCACCGCATCGTAAGCGGCGGAGATATCCACAGCGCTGAGTGGCCGCCCTTCACGCTCGGCCCAGGCCAGCGCCTCGGCTTCGTCATCCAGATCGAGCCAGTACAGGCCTGTGGTGTGCACCTCGGGATCGAGGCCAGTGCTGGCGAACAGGCGTTCGCCCAGCTGTGGATAAAAATCCTGCGACCAGTGTGCCAGGGCGGTCACTGCCGGGCTGTAGCGCCAGGGGTACAACGGCGAGACGATACCACCACCGGCCCAGGACGACTCGCGGCCAACTTCACCCTGATCACACACCACCACCTGGCCCACCTTCGCCGCCAGGTTGAACGCGGTCAGCAGGCCGATCACCCCGCCGCCGACCACCACTACTTGCTTGCTCATCTGTCGATCCAACACCTGAAGTAATTCCGCGATGCCTGGGCACCATTCAACCTTCAGCTTCCCCAGCAGCGTTCACCGCTACCCGCTGCACCCGGATTGCTCTGCACGCCGGCCTGGTCGAGCTGGAAGTCGCCACAACGATCGTCGGCCATCAAGCCGTCGGGCAGCCGCCGGGCGGTCAGCGTGAAGGTGTCGCTGTCGCGTTGGGCCTGCAGGCGATAATGACGGTTGGCGGCGGGCAATTGCGGGTCGCCCTCGGCGTACTGGCCGGTGCGCACGCGGTGGCGCTCCAGGCGCAAGGCGGCATCATGCAGCAGGCCAACCACTTCGCTGCGTGCGGCTCGCCTGAGCTGGTCGCTGTAACTGGGGTAGGCAATGGCTGCCAGAATGCCGGTCACGGCCACGACAATCAACAACTCGATCAGGCTCATACCTTGCTGCATGTCAGTCCTCCCTCAGTCTTTGTCGCCAGAGAATGCGCTGGGGGGCTTGTGGTTGAGCGGTCGGGATGGCGTAAACGGCTTCCAGCACCTGACGGGCTGCCTGTTGCTCGCTGACGGCTGTTATTCGGTACAAGGTCACCTTTTCGCCCTCGGGCCTATGCGCCGCACGGTCGGTTTCACCCAGGTTCTGCAGGTGGAAGTAGCCGCCCTCGATGCTTTTCCATTGGCCTTGCAGACCGTGCGGGCGTGAAGGTGCTTGGCAGTCGCTGCACTGCTCCGGTGGTGAGCGTTGCAATTCATCGACGCCGGCCAGCAACACGGCCTCTGCTTGTTCAAATGCCAGCAGGCCATCACTCATGGCACCGGTCATTCGCGTTTCGTTCAGTGCGTCGCGTAAGGCTGATGCAGCAAGCAAAGCCAGCAGCAGGCTGAGTACCAGCGACAGCAGCAGAACCATTCCGCGTTGACGGTTCATGGGCTGGAAACCAGATTGCGCAGGGCCACGCTTATTTCATGCCGCTGCTCAAGTTGCAGTGTCGGTTCAAACAACGTCAGTCGCAGGTCTACCCTTCCCCCTTCGGGCGCTTCGACCTGCGTCACCTGCATCTCACGCACATGGTTGGCGAGCGGCTGAGCGTTGAAATAGAGAATTGAATCGCGCAGCTCGTAGCGATGGCGCCTGATCCGCACGGTCATGACCGCGCCCGTTTCCAAAGGAGGATTTTTGTACACGACGGCTTCATCACGACAGTTCGTCAGCAATGTCCAATCCGGCTTCCCTGCGTACCCGGATTCAGCGACCACCAACTCCAGGCTGGACGTGCGGATCACCAGTGGCTGCGCGAATGCCTGCCGAGCAAGCGGGTCCTGAAAGTCTCCGGGCCTCAGTTGCAGGCAACCGAACATGCCAGCCATTCGAATGTCCTGGGCCATGCGCAGCAAGGCCAGACGTGCGTCATCCTGGAGGCGCAACGCCGCGCCCTGAAGCCGCCATGCCTGATGGGCGGAAACGACCAGCTGACCGGCAGCCACCAACACCATCAGCCCGATCGCCAGCGCCAGCATCACCTCCAGCAACCCGAAGCCGACTTGCACGCGCTTCATGGCCTGCCCCGCTCGTGCTCGCTGTGCTCCGCCAACGCTGCCTGCCCTTCCCGCCGCGCACTGTCGGTGGCTTGCAATGCCTTGAGCTGCAAGGCGGCCGAAGCGAACATGCCCACTGCCACCACAACTACCGCCAACAGCACTTCCAAAAGCGTCATGCCCCGCTGTTTCTTGTGCATCCTTGCACCTCCTGCGACTTTTCCCGCAACTACCTTGAACTTGGACGTCTGGACCTCATGTCCAACGACCGTGAAGCTATAGCCAAGCACGTCCAGGGAGGATTGCACGGTGAAGCAACGTGGCGTAACACTGATTCAAATGATGTTTGCACTGGCCATGGCCGCCTTGCTGACACAACTCGGCATGCCGGCCTACGCCAGGTTGAGCGATGACCTGCACAGAGCTGCGGCAGCCCGGGATCTGGCCCAGGCACTGCGCAGCGCACGCAGCCACGCCATGCTGCAAGGCCAGCCTGTGCTTGTGCGACCGCTGGAAAATGATTGGGGCAAGGGGTGGACAGTTCAGCTCGAACACAATCAGCAAGTGCTGCGCGAACACCGGCTAACGCGTCCAATGAGAATTGTCGAAAACACCACGGGACAGGTGAAATTCAGTGCCTTAGGCATGCCGGTAGGACGAATTGGTGCGACGCTGGGCGTATGTGAGGGGTCTGCTGCGATCAGCAAATACCAGGTAGTGGTATCAAGGGCAGGACGAGTGGACCTGCGCGCAGATGAGACAGCAGACTCTCTGTGCGCAGGCCGCTGACTCAGATCAGCGAGCGAACCCGCAGCTCTTTGGGCATGGAGAACGTGATGTTCTCCGGCCGGCCGTCCAGCTCTTCGGCGCCAGTAGCGCCCCAGGCCTTGAGCTGTTCGATCACACCTTGCACCAACACTTCGGGGGCTGAAGCACCGGCAGTGATGCCCACCCGCGCCGCCTTCTCAAACCAGGCACGCTGCATGTCCTCGGCGCCATCGATCAGGTAGGCCGGGGTGCCCATACGCTCGGCCAGCTCGCGCAGGCGGTTGGAGTTGGAGCTGTTGGGGCTGCCAACCACCAGCAGTACATCGCTTTCGCTGGCCAGCTGCTTGACGGCATCCTGGCGGTTTTGCGTGGCGTAGCAGATGTCGTCCTTGCGCGGGCCGCCGATGTTCGGGAAGCGTGCGCGCAGGGCATCGATGACACGGCTGGTGTCGTCCATCGACAGCGTGGTCTGGGTGACGAAGGCCAGATGGTCCGGGTCATTCACCTGCAGCTGGGCAACATCGTCTTCGTCTTCGACGAGGTAGATGGCGCCGCCGTTGCTGGCATCGTATTGCCCCATGGTGCCTTCGACTTCCGGGTGCCCCTCGTGGCCGATGAGAATGCACTCACGACCATCGCGGCTGTACTTGGCCACTTCGATGTGCACCTTTGTGACCAGCGGGCAGGTCGCGTCGAACACCTTCAGGCCACGGCCAGCGGCTTCCTGGCGCACGGCCTGGGATACGCCGTGGGCGCTGAAGATGACGATGACATCGTCCGGCACCTGATCCAGTTCTTCAACGAAGATGGCCCCACGATTGCGCAGGTCTTCCACCACGAACTTGTTATGCACCACTTCGTGACGCACATAGATCGGCGGGCCGAACACTTCCAGCGCACGGTTGACGATTTCGATCGCCCGGTCGACCCCCGCGCAGAAGCCGCGCGGGTTGGCGAGTTTGATTTGCATGCTCGGCTCCAGGCTTACAGGGCCTTGACCTCGAGGATCTCCACCTCGAAGGTCAAGGTCTTGCCAGCCAGTGGGTGATTGAAGTCGATGGTCACCTGATTGTCATCGAATGCTTTGACCACACCAGGCAGCTCGGTGTTGGCGGCATCGTTGAAGATGATCAGCAGCCCTTCGGACAACTCCATGCCCTCGAACTGGGACCGCGGCATGACTTGCACGTTCTGCGGGTTGGGCTGGCCGAAGGCGTTCTCCGGGGCCACCACCACCGTGCGCTTGTCACCGGCCTTGAAGCCGAACAGGGCGCTCTCGAAGCCCGGCAGCAAGTTGCCGTCGCCGACCTTGAAGGTGGCCGGCGCTTTATCGAACGTGCTGTCGACGGTGTCGCCGTTTTCCAGGTGCAGCGCGAAGTGCAGGGTGACTTCGGTGTTCTGGCCGATACGGGTGTCAGTCATGGACCGGATCCTCGGACTTCTTGCTCTTGAACATATCCAGCGCCAGCATCACCGCACCAACGGTGATGGCGCTGTCGGCCAGGTTGAAGGCCGGGAAGTAATGGCGGTTCTGCCAGTGCACCAGGATGAAGTCGACCACATGGCCGAGCACGATGCGGTCGTACAGGTTGCCGATCGCACCGCCCAGTACCAATGCCAGCGCCACCGCCAGCCAGGTCTCGCCGCGCCCCAGGCGCTTGAGCCATACCACCAGCACCGCACTGACCACCACGGCGATCAGGGCGAACAGCCAGCGCTGCCAGCCAGCGCCATCGGCGAGGAAGCTGAAGGCGGCACCGGTGTTGTAGGCCAGGGTCCAGCTGAAGTAGTCCGGGATGACGACGATCTGCTGGTACATGGTCAGGGCGTTGTTGAAGTACAGCTTGGTGGCCTGGTCGAGGACCAGGACCAGCAAGCTCAGCCACAGCCATGCAAGGCGCCCGAAGCGCCCTGCTGCAGGGTTAGGCATAGTGGCGCACCTCACCCGAGCCGGTCAGGTTGTCGACGCAACGGCCACAGATTTCCGGGTGCTCCGGGTGGCTGCCGACGTCGGCGCGGAAGTGCCAGCAACGGCCGCACTTGACGTGACCGGACTTGACCACCTGCAGCTTGAGGCCTTCGACTTCGGTGGCCACGGCTTCGGCAGGCGCCTGGGCGAACGGCACTACGCTGGCGGCCGAAGTGATCAGCACGAAGCGCAGTTCGTCGCCCAGCTTGCTCAGGTCGGCACTCAGGCTTTCCTCGGCGAACAGGGTGACTTCGGCCTGCAGGTTGCCGCCGATGACCTTGGCGGTACGCTGGTTTTCCAGCTCTTTGTTGACCGCGGCCTTGACAGCCATCACGCGATCCCAGTAAGCGCGGTCCAGCTCGGTGCCTTCCGGCAGCTCGCTCAGGCCCTGGTACCAGCCGTTGAGCATCACCGACTCGTTGCGCTCGCCCGGCAGGTACTGCCAGATTTCATCGGCGGTGAACGCCAGGATCGGCGCGATCCAGCGCACCAGTGCCTCGCTGATGTGGAACAGCGCGGTCTGGCAGGAACGGCGGGCGACACTGTTGGCGCCAGTGGTGTATTGGCGGTCCTTGATGATGTCGAGGTAGAAGCCGCCCAGCTCCTGTACGCAGAAGTTGTGAATCTTCGAATAGACGTTCCAGAAGCGGTACTCGCCGTAGTGCTCTTCCAGCTCGCGCTGCAGCAGCAGGGTACGGTCCACCGCCCAGCGGTCCAGGGCGATCATTTCTTCCGGCTTCAGCAGGTCACGGGCCGGGTCGAAGCCGGACAGGTTGGAGAGCAGGAAGCGCGCGGTGTTGCGGATACGGCGGTAGGCATCGGCGCTGCGTTGCAGGATCTGCTCGGAAACCGCCATCTCGCCCGAGTAGTCGGTCGCCGAAACCCACAGGCGCAGGATGTCGGCACCCAGGGTGTTGTTGACCTTTTCCGGTTCGATGGTGTTGCCCAGTGACTTGGACATCTTGCGGCCGCTTTCGTCCACGGTGAAGCCGTGGGTCAGCAGTTCGCGATACGGCGCGTGGCCGTCGATGGCGCAACCGGTCAGCAACGACGAGTGGAACCAACCGCGGTGCTGGTCGGAACCTTCCAGGTACAGGTCGGCGCGCGGGCCGGTGGCATGGCCGATGTCGTGGGAGCCACGCAACACGTGCCAGTGGGTGGTACCGGAGTCGAACCAGACGTCCAGGGTATCGGAGATCTTGTCGTACTGGCCGGCTTCGTCACCCAGCAGCTCGGCGGCATCGAGCTTGAACCAGGCTTCGATGCCCTCTTGCTCGACGCGCTTGGCTACCGCTTCCATCAGCTCGACGGTGCGTGGGTGCAATTCGCCGGTCTGCTTGTGCAGGAAGAACGGGATCGGTACGCCCCAGTTGCGCTGACGCGAAATGCACCAGTCCGGGCGGTTGGCGATCATCGAATGCAGGCGCGCCTGGCCCCAGGCCGGGACGAACTTGGTGTCTTCGATGGCCTTCAGCGCGCGCTCGCGCAGAGGCTCGCCAGTGCTCGGCTGCTTGTCCATGCCGACGAACCACTGCGCAGTGGCGCGGTAGATCAGCGGAGTCTTGTGGCGCCAGCAATGCATGTAGCTGTGGCTGATGGTTTCGGTGTGCATCAGCGCGCCGACTTCGCTCAGCTTGTCGACGATTGCCGGGTTGGCCTTCCAGATGAACTGGCCGCCGAAGAACGGCAGCGACTCGACGTACACGCCGTTGCTCTGCACCGGGGTGAGGATGTCGTCGTTGACCATGCCGTAGCGCTTGCAGGTGACGAAGTCGTCTTCACCATAGGCTGGCGAGGAGTGAACAACGCCGGTGCCGGCACCCAGCTCGACGTAGTCAGCCAGGTAGACTGGCGACAGGCGGTCATAGAACGGGTGGCGGAAGTTGATCAGTTCCAGTGCCGAGCCCTGCGCGGTGGCGATCACCGTGCCTTCCAGGTTGTAACGCTTGAGGCACGACTCGACCAGCTCTTCGGCCAGCACCAGCAGGCGCTCGCCGGTGTCGACCAGGGCGTACTTGAACTCCGGGTGGATGTTCAGCGCCTGGTTGGCCGGGATGGTCCACGGAGTGGTGGTCCAGATCACGATGGCGGCAGGCTTGGCCAGCGACGCCAGGCCGAAGGCGGCAGCCAGCTTGGCCTCGTCGGCGACCGGGAAAGCCACGTCGATGGTCTGGGACTTCTTGTCGGCATATTCGACTTCGGCTTCAGCCAGGGCCGAACCGCAGTCGAAGCACCAGTTCACAGGCTTGAGGCCCTTGAACACGAAACCTTGCTTGACCATCTCGGCCAGGGCACGAATTTCACCAGCCTCGTTGGCGAAGTTCATGGTCTTGTACGGGTTGTCCCAGTCGCCCAGCACGCCCAGGCGGATGAACTCGGCCTTCTGCCCTTCGATCTGCTCGGCGGCGTACTCGCGGCACAGCTCGCGGGTGCGGTCGGCAGTCAGGTGCTTGCCGTGGGTGACCTCGACCTTGTGCTCGATTGGCAGGCCATGGCAGTCCCAGCCGGGCACGTACGGCGCGTCGAAGCCGGACAGGGTCTTGGAGCGGACGATCATGTCCTTGAGGATCTTGTTCAGCGCATGACCGATGTGAATCTTGCCGTTGGCATAGGGCGGGCCGTCGTGCAGGACGAACTTTGGACGATCCTTGCCAATTTCGCGCAGCTTCTGGTACAGGCCAATGCTGTCCCAGCGCTGCAGGATCTGCGGTTCGCGCTGAGGCAGGCCGGCCTTCATGGGGAAGGCGGTGTCCGGAAGGTTTAGCGTGGCTTTGTAGTCGGTCATTTCAGGCTCTTCGTTAGCGGTTGAGCGTGCCAATGTGCACGTGCGGCGGCGATATCCGCATCGATCGCCGACTTCAGCGCCTCCAGGGAGGCGAATCGCTGCTCTTCGCGCAGCTTGTGGTGGAATTCCACCGTCAGGCGCCGGCCATACAGATCGCCGGCATAATCCAGTAGATGTATCTCGAGGTGCGGGCGGCCGTCACCGGCCACCGTGGGGCGCACGCCAATGTTGCCCACACCCGGCCAGGCCTTGCCGTCGATGTCGATACTGGCCAGGTAGACCCCGGACAGCGGCACGCGGCGGCGTTTGAGCTGGATGTTGGCGGTTGGCGTGCCCAGCTGGCGAGCCAGCTTCTGGCCATGCAGCACACGGCCGCTGATACGGTATGGGCGGCCCAGCAGGTGCTCGGCCAGCTCGAAGTTGCCCGCGGACAGCGCCTTGCGCACTTCGGTGCTGCTGACCCGCAGGCCGTCCTGGATCACCGTGTTGGCGGCTTCGACGGTAAACCCGTACTGCTTGCCGGCAGCGACCAGGAAGGCGAAGTCACCGGCACGGTCACAGCCGAAGCGGAAGTCGTCGCCTACCTCAAGGTGGCGCACACCCAGGCCGTCGACCAGGATTGCCTTGACGAATGCATCGGCGCTGAGCTTGCTCAGGCGCTGGTTGAATGCCAGGCACAGCACCCGGTCGATGCCTTCGTCGGCCAGCAGCTCTACCTTGTCGCGCAGGCGCGCCAGGCGCGCGGGCGCGGTGTCCGGGGCGAAGTACTCGCGCGGCTGTGGCTCGAAGATGACAACGCAGGTCGGCAGGCCCAGCTCCTGGCCGCGCTCGCGCAGGCGCGCCAGGATCGCCTGGTGGCCGCGGTGAACCCCGTCGAAGTTGCCAATGGTGGCGACACAGCCCCGGTGCTCGGGGCGCAGGTTGTGAAGACCTCGAACCAGCTGCATAACGCGCTTCTTGCTCATAAAGTGGCCGATTATAACCACACCCGGGCGCTGGTGACAGGCAGCAGCGCCCAGGGGTGACGTGGAATGTGAAAAACCGACGTCTGACCCGCCATCTACTTCAATGCAGGGCCTTGCGGGCGAAATGCCGAGGCCGGAACCCACACAGGTACAGGCAACCGAAATAGGTCAGCACACCGGCCGCGATCAGCGCGCCCAGGCGCAGGAACCGCTCGAGCATGTTGCCCTGTTCCCAGGCCGGCAGGTAATGCATGCCCAGCAGCAACACCGCTACCATCAGCGTGACTGCCAGCACCAGCTTGAACAGGTACAGCGCCCAGCCCGGTTGCGGCTGGAACAACTGCTGGCTGCGCAGCTTCCAGAACAAGAGGCCCGCATTCAGGCACGCGCCCAGGCTGATCGCCAGGGCCAGGCCGGCGTGCTGCAGCGGGCCGATCAGTGCCAGGTTGAACAGCTGGGTGCAGACCAGGGTGAAGATGGCGATCTTCACTGGCGTACGAATATTCTGCTGCGCATAGAAGCCCGGTGCCAGTACCTTGACCAGAATGATCGCCAGCAGGCCGACCGAATAGGCGATCAGCGCGCGCTGGGTCATGGCCGCGTCGGTGGCAGTGAACTTGCCATACTGGAATAGCGCCACGGTCAGCGGCTCGGCGAGGACCGCCAGGGCCAGGGTGCACGGCAGCACCAGCAGGAAGCACAGGCGCAGGCCCCAGTCCATGATCCGCGAGTATTCCTCGCGGTCCTTGTTGGCGTAGGTCTTGGCCAGGGTCGGCAGCAGGATGGTGCCCAGGGCCACGCCCAGCACGCCCGAAGGCAGTTCCATGAGGCGGTCGGCGTAATACATCCACGACACCGAGCCGGCCACCAGGAAGGAGGCGAAGATCGTGTTGATGATCAGCGAAATCTGGCTCACCGAGACCCCGAGGATCGCCGGCAGCATCTGCCTGAGCACCCGCCACACGCCAGCGTCACGCAGGCTGATGCGCGGCAGCACGAGCATGCCGATCTTCTTCAGCGCCGGCAGCTGGTACAGCAACTGTGCCAGGCCTCCGACCAGTACGCCCCAGGCCAGGGCCATGATCGGCGGGTTGAAGTAAGGCGTGAGCAACACGGCAAAGATGATCATCGCCACGTTCAGCAAGGTCGGGGTGAACGCCGGAACGGAAAAGCGGTTCCAGGTGTTGAGGATCGCACCGGCCAGCGACGACAGTGAGATCAGCAATATATAAGGGAACGTCACGCGCAACAGGTCCGTGGTCAGCGCGTACTTCTCAGGGCTGTCGACGAAGCCCGGGGCCGTGGCCCAGACCACCCAGGGTGCAGCGAGGATGCCGACCGCCGTGACCAGTGCCAGCACCAGGGTCAGCAGGCCGCTGACGTAGGCGATGAAGGTCCGCGTCGCCTCCTCGCCCTGTTGGGTCTTGTATTCGGCCAGAATCGGCACGAACGCCTGGGAGAATGCCCCTTCGGCAAAGATCCGCCTGAGCAGGTTAGGCAGCTTGAAGGCGATGAAGAAGGCGTCGGTGGCGATACCGGCACCGAAGACTCGGGCCAGGATGGTGTCGCGCACGAAGCCCAGCACCCGCGAAATCATGGTGATGGAGCTGACTGCAGCGAGGGATTTGAGCAGATTCATCGAAAAGATTCACGCCAGGGACAGAGGGCGCTGCCAGACAGCGTCCGAATGTGCGATACTCCCGCGCCTTCGCAGGGGAGCCAAAAATTCCCGAGTTTACAGGTAGCACGGCAGAAAGGAATATTTCCCGCCTGTTGCTGCACCACTCGGCGGAACCCTGCAGGTGGCCTTGACATCCGGTCGACTCATCGGCATGATTCGCGGCCTATTTTGTTTGCTATTTACCTAAAGTCTTTCGAGGAGCTCGACGGTGGCCAACACACCTTCCGCCAAGAAACGTGCAAAACAGGCTGAGAAGCGTCGCAGCCACAACGCCAGCCTGCGTTCCATGGTCCGCACCTACATCAAGAATGTAGTTAAAGCCATCGACGCAAAAGACGCCGAAAAAGCGCAAGCCGCTTACGTTCTGGCTGTGCCTGTAATCGACCGTATGGCCGATAAAGGCATCATCCACAAGAACAAAGCTGCTCGCCACAAAGGCCGTCTGAATGGCCACATCAAGGCACTGAAAGAAGCTGCAGCTGCCTAAGCGACGTTCTTGTCGAAAAAACCGGCCCTAGGGTCGGTTTTTTTATGCCTGCGATTTCTTGCTGATACATCGCATTCATGCAGGAGCGGCCTTACCGGGGCGCCGGACCGGTCGGAAAGGGCCGCATAGCGGCCCCAGCTACATTGGATGCGAAGCTGACATCCTGGGGCTGCTACGCAGCCCGATCGCGACACAAGGCCGCTCCTACAGTTACTTCGCGATCTGGATCTTCGGCGCCCACTGCAGCCAGGCGTCCTCTGGCTGGTCGAACAAGGCGAAGGTCTGCTGCGGCCGGGCCGGGTTGCCCATCTGCTCGCCCTCGGGGGTGGCAAAGGCAATGCCGCCGTCGATGAGTGTTTGCAGCGACTCGGTACGCACCGTGGCGCCCTTGAACAAGCCCCAGTCAAAGCCGAAGCCACTGCTGTTCCAGAACCGGCTACCACCGCGCACCAGGGCGGCGTAACGCGGCTCGATCAGGATGTGGATCAACACACGGTCCGCAGTCTGGCCGAGCTCGAAACCAGTTACCTTGCCCACCGCCACCTCGCGATAGGTGACCGGCACGCCCGGCTTGATCGAACCACGGCGCGGTGCGCTCAAGGTCAACGGCAGGCCGACTTCCTCCCCTGCAACCTCAGGCGCCTCGCCCAGCGCTATGAAATCACGCTGCGGCCCCTTGTCCTTCACCGCTGGCTGCACTTCGATGTACTGGCCGCCAATCAAGGTATCGAGGTTCTCGGTACGCACCAGCCCAAGTTGCGGCTTGACCACCCAGAACTGCGTGCCTGTTCGGGCAATGCGATCCGCCGCTTCGGTGATACGCGCCCGCAGTACAACAGCTTGCAGGTCCTTGGTCAGGTCCACGCTTTCGACGCTGCCGACATCCAGCCCACGGAAGCGAATTGGCGTACCTGGCTTGAGGCCATCGGCCCGATCCACCCGGATAGTCACCAAGGTGCCCGTGCGGTTTACCGCCTCCTGGCTCTCCAGCAGACGGAAGCGCGGAATACGTCGCTTAAGCGCAACGTTGGGCGTTGGCGTATCGAAGGCGATACCACCCGCCATGAGCGTCTGCAACGACTCACTCTTGATCTTGATGCCGGACAGTCCGCCCGTCAGGGTAATACCGCTGACGTTCCAGAAACGCGAGGAGCCGTTGACCAGGTTTTCGTACTCCTTCTCGATGTGCACACCAATCAGGATACGCTTGCTGTTGCGGGCAAACTGGTAGCTCTGCACGCTGCCCACCTTGACCTGGCGATACATCACCGGGCTGCCGATCTCGAGCGAACCCAGGGTGTCGGCGAACAGCACCAGGTGCAGGCCTGGGGCCTTCAGGTCCAGCGGCGGCGCCTTGGCCCTGGCTTCGAATTCGCGCTGTGGCTTGGCGCCCTTCTCGCCGGGGCGAATGGCGATGTAGTTACCTTTTACCAACGCTTCCAGGCCGGTGATGCCAGCCAGGGAAATAGACGGCTTGACCACCCAGAACTGCGTACCTTCGACCAGATAGTCCTCAGTCAGCGGGTCCAGCGTCAGCTCGGCAGTGGCGCTGGCCAGGTTGTCTTCCATCTTCAGGGTTTTCAACGAGCCGACCTGGATACCCTTGTACATGACTGGCGTACGGCCGGCCTGAAGGCCTTCATAGTCGCTCAGCTTCACTTTGACACGGATACCCGCCTGGGCCGCGTCGAAGTCTTCATACAAGCGGAATGGCAGGCTCGGGTCAGTCGGCGGGCTGTCTTTGCGATACTCCGGCGTAGCGAAGGCAATGCCACCCGCCACAATGCTAGACAGCGACTCGCTGCGCACCTTCACACCTGACAGATCAGCATCGATACTGATGCCGCTGGCATTCCAGAAACGCGTGTGCTTGCGCACCAGGCTGGCGTAGGCCGGTTCGATGAACACCTTGACCTCGACAGTGCCCTGATCGTCGGACAGCCGATAGCTTTTCACCCGGCCAACCTGGATCTGCTTGTAGAACACCGGGCTGTCCCGATTGAGCGAGCCCAGGCGATCGGCCTTGAGGGTCAGGTGCAGGCCAGGCTCGCTGTCTGACAGCGGTGGCGCGACCTTCAGCGCGGTAAAGCGCTTGGTCGGTTCCCCTTCCCCCGGGCTGACCGCGATGTAATTGCCGGATACCAGTGTTTCCAGGCCTGAAATACCCGCCAGGCTGACACTTGGCTTGACCAGCCAGAACCGCGTGCCCTTGGTCAGGTGCGGCTCGGCGGCCTTGTTCATCTCGATGGTAGCGATCACCCCCTGGTTCTCGCCCTTGGCATCGAGCACAAGTTTCGTCACCTTGCCGACAGGCATGCCCTTGAAGATCACCTCGGTCTTGTTGGCGACGATTCCTTCGCCGGTCTCGAAACGGACTTCGATCTCCACGCCAGCGTCGCGGTAGGCCTGCCAGGCCAACCAGCCACCGATCATGAGCGCGATCAGCGGCAGAATCCAGATGGCCGACCAGTTGGAGGCAGGGCGGGTTTTGGCCGTTGGCATGTCACTCATGGTCGTCATCCGACTCCGTGTTATCCCAGATCAGTCGGGGATCGAAAGTTAAAGCAGCAAGCATCGTGAGGATCACCACAGTAGCGAAGGCGACAGCGCCCAGGTTGGCTTCGACACTGGCGATACGGCCGAAATTCACCACTGCCACCAGAATGGCGATGACGAAGATATCCAGCATGGACCAGCGCCCTATGAACTCGATGAAGCGGTACATCAGAATCCGTTGCCTTGCTGACAGCGGCTGGCGACGCTGAACCGAATACAGCAACAGGCCGATACCCACCAGCTTGAAGGTAGGTACCAGAATGCTGGCAATGAACACCACGGCGGCAATTGGCAACATGCCGTGCTTGAGCAAGGTGATGACGCCGGACATGATGGTGTCGCCACTCCCCTGCCCCAAGGTGCTGACCGTCATGATCGGCAACAGGTTGGCCGGGATGTAGAGGATCGAGGCGGTGATCAACAGCGCCCAGGTGCGGATGATGCTGTTGGGTCGCCGCGCGTGCACGACGGCACCGCAGCGCGTACAGGTTTGCGAGTCGCTCTCTGCATCCTGACGGTTAAGCTCATGACATTCATTGCAGACCAGGATGCCTGCATCAATCGCCCGCATGTAGATCCTCCCCTGACAACGCACTCCAGATCTGGTGTGGCGACATCACCACTTCGAGCCAGACCTGGACCAGCAACAGGCTGATGAAGCAGAACAGACCCAGGCCAATGGTCAGTTCGGCCAGATCCACGAGTTTGACGATTGCCACCAACACGCCCATGAAATAGACCTCGAGCATGCCCCAGTCACGCAGGTGGTGATAAAAGCGGTAGAACACCAGCCCGTAATCACGCCCCACATTGAGGCGAATGCTCAACAACACGGCCAGTTGGCACAGCAGCTTGAGCAGTGGAATGGCCATGCTGCAAAGGAACACCACCACGGCAACGCCGCGCATCTCTGAGTTGTACAGGCCCAACACACCACTCCAGACAGTATCGTCCGAAGTCTGGCCGAGCAGGTGCAACTGCATGATTGGCAGGAAGTTGGCCGGTATGAACAGCAGCAAGGCCGTCAACACCAAGGCCAGGCTGCGGTTGACCACATTGTGCCTGTGGGCATACAACTCGTAGCCACAACGCGGGCATTGGGCTTTTTCGCCATGCTGCAGCACCGGCTTGCGCATCAGCAGGTCGCACTCGTGACAGGCGACCAGTTGGCCCAATGGCAACTGCTCCAAGGCTTGGGTTTGAACGGGATCGGGCATATCGAGATTCTGAATAGGTACGTCGGCTCTATTCTAGTGTTCCTGGCTCGAAATGTGGGAGACGGCTAATGCTTGGCAGGGGCCCAGAAATGATCCAGAAAGACAAAACCCCTACCTGCATGCGCAGATAGGGGTTTTGCGAAATGAATCTTGACGATGACCTACTCTCACATGGGGAAACCCCACACTACCATCGGCGATGCATCGTTTCACTGCTGAGTTCGGGATGGGATCAGGTGGTTCCAATGCTCTATGGTCGTCAAGAAATTCTGTTGCCAGAATGTCCGTTGAACACTCTTGGCTAATTCGGATATGTGAATTTGTGGTTGCGAACTTTCGGTTCGTGTCATCTTCACCACCGCAATCTGCGCTAGCAAATTGCTTGGGTGTTATATGGTCAAGCCTCACGGGCAATTAGTATTGGTTAGCTCAACGCCTCACAGCGCTTACACACCCAACCTATCAA